>NZ_JAIVKI010000008.1 GCF_020524905.1 Microbulbifer variabilis
GAATCCAGCTTTCCAGGGTCGCTGCATCATGAGCGGTAATTGTGAAAACGTCAGGAGTATCCATGGGGCAAGTATACGCGAACTCAAATTACGTAACCTTATTTTCCGCATGGACCACTAGAGTGAATCAGCTCCAAAAATAAAAAAGCAGCCCTTTGGCTGCTTTTTTATTTCACTGAAGTACTATCAGTCAGGGCCAAGCAAAATCTACCGGCCATAATTTCTGTGATGCCTGATCATATTCATCCCACAGCTGACGGTAAGTTTTCTGTTCAAGCGGATGCTGTGTTTTTGGAGCTATCTCTGCCAGTGGTTGCAATACAAAGGCATTTTTTACGATCTCACCACGTGGCAGCTTTACTCCCTCAATAGTACCCGTGAGGTTATCGTAAGTGAGAATATCAATATCCAGAGTACGCGCGCTGAACTTCGGTCCAGAGCGCAGGCGGCCATTAGCGTCTTCAATTCCACGTAGACAGAGAGCCAGCTGCCCTACCGGCAGGTCAGTTTGTAGCCCCACCACCAGGTTGTAGAAATTATCTCCTGGGAACCCCACCGCTTCACTCTCGAAAACACGGGACACCTGCAAATCGCCAAACTGTTCGGCGAGGGCATCAAGCCCCGCGCGGATATGCTGTGCGCGATTAATATTACTGCCGAGGCTGAGATACACCTGAGCCACGTTTACACTCCCGCAGACATCGCTGCTGCACCTTTTGCCGGCCTTTCGCCGCGCTCGATAATGACACCCACATCCCTGGACCCTCTGACCGCACCCGGTTTGGACAAACGCAGTCGCAGCCAGCTTACAGAAAACTCTTCCCTGACAATTGCCGCAGCCTGATCTGCCATGGTTTCCACTAGCAGAAACTCGCTGCTCTCAATAAAAGCGATCAGGCGCTTGGCCACCGCTTTATAGTTCAGTGTGTACTCAATATTGTCTGTGCACGCCGCTTGACTGATATCAAAAGCCATCTCCAAGTCGAGGCTGACCGTCTGGCGTACTTCCCGCTCCCAATCGTAGATACCAATAATGGTATCCACCTTTAAATCTCGTATATAAACAATATCCATTTATCGCTCTTTTCTTTTTGATACCTGGTGCCCTGTACTTTTATAAATTTTTAAAGCTCAGTCTTGGACAACTCAGTCATAGGCCAGCGCGGGCGCACATCTACCGCCAAGTCAGCCTGTTCCCCAGCTTTCAAGCGGAGGCTACCCGCATAGGCGATCATGGCGCCATTATCGGTACAGAACTCATGGCGAGGATAGTAAACGCTGGCACCGTCCTTGCGCAGGTTAGTTTCCAAACGCTCACGCAACAGTTTATTCGCGGATACCCCACCGGCAATTACCAGAGTTTTGTAACCGGAAGCCTTGATTGCGCGACGACACTTGATCACCAAAGTATCCACTACCGCCTCTTGGAAGGCGGCCGCAATATCCGCGCAAGTTTGCTCATCCGGCAGGCCATCTTCGAGGGCGTGCTGACGCACAGTAGTCAGGGTAAAGGTTTTTAGGCCCGAAAAGCTGAAGTCCAACCCGGGTCGATCAGTCATGGGACGGGGGAAAGTAAAGCGCTTTGGATCGCCTTTCTCAGCCAGGGCTGCCAAGCGCGGACCACCGGGATAATCCAAATCGAGCATCTTGGCGGCCTTGTCAAAGGCTTCACCGGCGGCATCATCCAGTGATTCCCCCATCAGCTCGTAGTCACCAAGGCCGCGGACTTCTACTAACTGGGTATGACCACCGGAGACCAGCAGGGCAACAAAAGGAAAGGCGGGTGGATTATCCTCTAGCATCGGGGCCAATAAATGCCCCTCCATATGATGCACCGCCACAGCGGGCACACCCCAGCCATACGCCAGGGCACGGCCGGCACAGGCACCGACCATCAGGGCTCCAACCAGACCGGGTCCAGCAGTATAAGCTACACCATCCAAATCGGAGGGCTGAGTATTACTCTTTGCCATTACTTGGCGCACCAGCGGCAAGAGTTTGCGCACATGGTCACGGCTCGCCAGCTCAGGCACTACACCACCATAATCGGCGTGTAAGTCAACCTGACTGAACAGAGCGTGGCTGAGCAAACCGGACTCCGAATCGTAGATAGCGACGCCAGTTTCATCGCAGGAGGTTTCTATACCGAGGACGCGCACTTGATTTCATTCTCGTGACTACTTCGAGGGGCGCTTATCATACTGGAAAATAGGGTTGCGATCCCGTATGGGAGTGTTTAGAATTTGCGCCCTCGCTGTGAACCGGCCACCGGATGCAACTGCGAGAGCATTGCCGGAATGGCCGAGAGAAACGAATTTTAACAGGTATCCTAATGCCCTCTGTACGAATCAAAGACAACGAACCTTTCGATATCGCTCTGCGCCGTTTTAAGCGCTCCTGTGAAAAAGCAGGCGTACTGTCTGAAGTACGTCGTCGCGAGTTCTACGAGAAGCCGACCGCAGTACGCAAGCGCAAAGCTGCTGCCGCAGTTAAGCGTCACGCCAAGAAGCTGCAGCGCGAAAACCGCAAGTTCCAGCGCCTCTACTAAGAGCCGCAGGCAGCATTAAGCCTGTCGCAGCGAGGCAGCCGGACGGGCTCAGCCCCGTAGCGGTATCCAAAACGGCGTGCGAGCCCTACTCGCGCGCCGTTTTTCGTTCTGCCATCCCATTCTCCATGCACGGCGGACGCGCTATCCTTAGCGCTCAACCCTGTAAACCACAATCAATGCTAATCCCGGAACACTCACTATGAGCACTCTCAAGGACACCCTGACCCAGGCCACCAAAGACGCAATGAAAGCGCGCGACAAAGAGCGCCTGGCCACCCTGCGCCTGATCAATGCTGAGATCAAGCGGGTCGAGGTGGATGAGCGTATAGAGTTGGATGATGCCCGCATCCTCGCCCTGCTGGACAAGATGACCAAGCAGCGCCGCGACTCCATCACCCAGTTTGAAAAGGCCGGTCGCGATGAGCTAGCAGCAGTGGAACAAGCCGAGATTGAGGTTATCCAAGAGTTCCTACCCAAGCAATTGACCGAAGCAGAAATCAACGAGATCGTCACCTCGGCAGTTCAAAGCACCGGGGCCAGCGGTATGGCTGACATGGGTAAAGTGATTGCCCAGGTAAAACCTCAGGTGCAGGGCCGTGCGGATATGGGCGCAGTGAGTAAACTGGTTAAGGCTCAGTTAGCCTAACCTCAAGCTCGAATACGGAACCCTATGCCCAGCAAGATTCCCCAGCACTTTATCGACGATCTGCTCGCCCGCGCAGATATCGTCGAGCTGGTAGATAGCCGGGTCAAACTGCGCAAGACCGGGAAAAACTACTCCGCCTGCTGCCCCTTCCACGACGAAAAGACACCCTCTTTTACCGTGAGCCCAGACAAGCAGTTCTACTACTGCTTCGGCTGCGGCGCCAACGGCAACGCGATCGGTTTCCTGATGGAGTACGATCGCCTGCCATTTCCCGAAGCTGTGGAAAAACTGGCGGCCACCCGCGGTCTGGAAGTACCTCGAGAACAACTGGCTCCGGGGCAGGAGAAACGCCAACGGGAAAGTCAGAGCCTCTACCAGTTCGCGGAAAAAGCGGCCGAGTTCTACCGGGAACAGCTGCGCAGCCACCCCGCAGCTGGCAACGCCATAGCCTACTTGCGCAATCGCGGTCTATCAGGAGAGATCGCAAGAGACTTTGACATCGGTCTAGCCCCTCCCGGCTGGGATAATTTGCTAAATGCTCTTGCAGACAACGCAGAGATAGCCGACCAGCTGGAGCTGGCCGGGCTCGTTATCCGTCGCCAGGATAGCGATGGCAGCAGCAAACCCGGTGGGCGCCACCATTACGACCGCTTCCGCAACCGCATTATCTTCCCCATCCGCGATCAGCGCGGTCGCACTATTGCCTTCGGCGGGCGGGTGCTGGGAGACGAAAAGCCCAAGTACCTGAACTCACCGGAAACCCCGATTTTCCACAAGAGCCGCGAACTCTACGGTCTGTGGGAGGCGCGCCAGGCCAACCGCAATCTGGAACGCCTGATCGTGGTAGAGGGCTACATGGATGTGGTGGCCCTGGCTCAGTTCGGTATTCGCTGCGCCGTTGCTACCCTGGGTACCGCCTGCGGTGAGGAGCATATCCAGCTAGCCTTCCGCCATACCAGTGAGTTGCTTTTTTGCTTTGATGGTGACCGCGCCGGTCGCGCCGCAGCGCGCCGCGCACTGGAGTCCGCCCTGCCCCATATGCAGGATGGGCGCAGCCTGCGCTTTTTGCTGCTGCCGGAAGGAGAAGACCCAGACACCCTGGTTCGCCAATTGGGCGGCGAACGCTTCCAACAGCTGATAGAAGAGCAGGCACGCCCCCTGGAGGATTTCCTCTTCGACCTGCTCAGCGAAGACATCAACCTACAGACTATGGACGGCCGCGCACGCCTGTCCAAGCTGGCCGCTCCCCTGCTGGATTTACTGCCTGAGGGCGTTTACCGCCAACTGATGTTCCAGCAGCTCGCCTCGCGTACCGGTCTCGACAAGGAGACCCTGCAGGAGGTGATTCGCGCGGAAAAAACCCGCAATGCCCAGATACAGCAGCGGGCACAGGCACAGCCGGCAACCGCCAATCCTGCCCCAAACCTCACTGCCGACCCGAATGAGGAACTCCAGCACCGCACCCCACCTGAACCCTGGCCCCGTGAAGGCGAGGCCCATTCAGGACAATCCCCAGTTTTTACGGGCAGCCCGCGCCGCACTGGCCAGTACCGTCTGCCCCCCGAGCGTATGCTGGTCGCGTTGATACTGCACCACCCGGAGTTGGCCGCGGAGATTGAAGACTTGCAACAGTTTCACAGCACCGGCAACCCAGACCTGGTCCTGTTTGCACAACTGGTAGAGCTTTTCAAAAGCCGACCACAGCTTAACTTTCGCCAATTAATCGGCCACTGGCGCGCCCACCACGGCCCTGAGTCCAGCGATATACTGGCAAAACTGGCCATATCGCCCTTGGTATCCGGGGTTCGCCATCTAGCCCAAGGAAATAGCAATCTAGAGTACGATCCTCTGGCCGAATTCAGCGACTGTCTGCGCCACCTGGAAAAGTCCGATGCCAAACAGCGCAATCGCAATCTTTTAGCCCAGTTAAAGGCCGGTACTCAGCTCAGCCAGGAAGAACAACTGGCTTTATTGGCCAATTGGCGTAAAAAAGACAATTAATCTGCATTAACCCCTTGAAAACTGCGGTCTCAACACTATATTCACTCACCCCGCCGGGCGGGATCGGGAACCCCAGCACCCTACACTTCGCACTAAAGCCGTTACTTGACAGCTAGAGTGGTTATTGCTAATGCAAATACGCTATAATCCCGCGTCTTTGTCCCGTATTTTTATCCCCAGAATTCAGGGTTATGCATGACCGACAAAACCCATCAACAGACCTCTCGCATCAAGGAACTGATCGCCCGCGGTAAAGAGCAGGGCTATCTCACCTATGCCGAGGTAAACGACCACCTTCCGGAAGACATCTCCGATCCCGATCAGGTGGAAGATATTATTGGCATGATCAACGACATGGGTATCCGCGTGTTCGAAAGCGCTCCGGATGCCGAAGAGTTGTTGATGGCTGAGGGTGACAGCTCCGCTGACGAAATTGCCGCCGCCGAAGCCGCCGCCGCACTGGCTGCGGTTGAGTCCGATGTAGGACGCACCACCGATCCGGTACGCATGTATATGCGCGAAATGGGCACCGTAGAGCTGCTCACGCGCGAGGGCGAAATCGCCATTGCCAAGCGTATCGAAGAGGGCCTACGCGAACTGATGGCTGCTCTCGCCTACTGGCCTGGCGCAGTTCAGCACATCATTGATGAATACGCACTGATCGAGAAGGAAGAGCGCCGTATCCCCGATGTCGTCTCCGGCTGGCTCGACCCCGCCGAAGACGTACCACCTGGGGCCCAAGCCGGCCAAGCCGCTGAAGCCAGCGAGAGCAGCAGCGAGTCTTCCGACAGCGACAGCGAAGAGGGCGATGACTCCGACGACGACGCGGACGACTCTTCCGCTGAGGAAGAGGAAGAGAGCGCCGGCGGCCTCGACCCAGAGGAACTGGCCGAACGCATGAATGCGCTGATCGCCGCGCAGAAAGCCGCCGATGAGGCCATCACCGCCCACGGCCGCGATTCCAAGGAAGCTGGTACTGCTTTGGAAGCCGTCGCAGAGGTGTTCCGCTACTTTAAGCTAGCTCCACGTCAGTTCGACCCACTCTACGGTGAAGTACGCGATATCCTCGATAGTGTACGCGAGCAGGAACGCGTCACTATGAACCTGTGCATCAAGCGTGCTCGTATGCCGCGCAAGACCTTTATCAAGGAATTCCCCGGCAACGAGACCAACGAAGATTGGATCCCCGCGATCATTAAGAAAAAGCGCGACTACTCCGACGCACTGCGCCATGTAGTAGACGATATCGTCCGCGCACAGCGCAAACTGGCCCAATGCCAAGAGCGCGCCAATCTGGATATTGCACAGATCAAAGAGATCAACCGCCGCATGTCTATTGGCGAGGCCCGTTCCCGTCGCGCCAAGAAGGAGATGGTGGAAGCCAACCTGCGTCTGGTGATTTCCATTGCCAAGAAGTACACCAACCGCGGCCTGCAGTTCCTGGACCTGATCCAGGAGGGCAATATCGGCCTGATGAAGGCGGTAGACAAGTTCGAATACCGTCGCGGCTACAAGTTCTCCACCTACGCCACCTGGTGGATTCGCCAGGCCATCACCCGCTCCATCGCAGACCAGGCGCGCACCATCCGTATTCCGGTGCATATGATTGAGACTATCAACAAACTCAACCGTATCAGCCGCCAGATGCTGCAGGAAATGGGACGCGAACCTACTCCGGAAGAGCTGGGCGAGCGTATGGATATGCCGGAAGACAAGGTGCGTAAGGTCCTCAAGATCGCCAAGGAGCCCATTTCCATGGAGACTCCTATCGGTGATGATGAAGACTCACATCTGGGAGACTTTATCGAAGACCAGAACCAATCCTCTCCGGTGGACACCGCCACCCAGACCGGCCTGCACGATGCCACCCGCTCCGTGCTCTCCGGCCTGACCGCGCGCGAAGCCAAAGTACTGCGTATGCGCTTCGGTATCGACATGAACACTGACCACACTCTGGAAGAAGTCGGTAAGCAGTTCGATGTAACCCGTGAGCGTATCCGCCAGATCGAGGCCAAGGCGCTGCGCAAGCTGCGACACCCGTCCCGATCGGAACACCTGCGGAGCTTCCTCGACGATTAAGCCCCCACTAAAAAGCCCGGTTCGACCGGGCTTTTTTTGTGACACAATCATGACCGCCCACAAGGGCCTACGGATGGCAGGAGTGCAGCATGCAAAAAGAAGTCGCCAATAAACCGTTAGAGTCTGAAGGAACCGCCAACAAACCAGGCAAGAAAGGCATTGCCCGCCTGATTGCCGCCGCCAAATACTCAAGCGAAGGTCTCACCGCCGCCTGGCGCAATGAGGAGGCCTTTCGTATCGAAGTTATCCTCGCTGTCTTCTTTGTCCCTTTTGCCTTATGGCTAGGAGACACGCCGGCTGAACGCGCTGTACTGATAGCTGTTAGCCTGGTGGTATTGCCATTGGAGCTGATCAATAGCGCTATAGAGGCAACTGTGGACCGCATAGGAGCCGAAAGGCACCCACTGGCTAAGATTGCCAAAGACACCGGTTCTGCCGCCGTAGCGATGGCTCTGTTAATGTGGTTTATCGTCTGGGGTTGTATCGTGATCCCCAAACTGCCGATTTAGCCGCACTAGTTAAAGATTATTGACGAAAGAAAGGGAGGCCTAGCCTCCCTTTCTACAATTTGAACAGAAGTACCAATTGGCGCTAGCAAACCGAACAAGCGTACCAACAAATTAAAGTGGTGACGCTCAACTCTTGTTATCTAGATCAAGAAACTCAGCAGAAAAATTCGATCAAATAATAGCCACTGAGATTGATGTTGTTATGCAGACTCGACAGGAAGAAATCTCTGCCACAAAGGCATTGATTTAAAAGGAAAAATCTTGTACTTTGCCCAACCGCTTGCAACGATACCTGCAGGCAAAGTGTGGGCCCTTAGCTCAGTTGGTTAGAGCATCCGACTCATAATCGGCAGGTCCTGGGTTCAAGTCCCGGAGGGCCCACCATTTTTAATCCCCCATGAATCTCATCCATTTCTTGCTGATTCAAATCCCCCGCTATCCTTAGCTTTCAGGGGAAGCGATCACTTACTCGCCACCTTACAAAAATTAACTAAGGAAATATTCGTAGCTTCCTAGGGCCCGCCGATTGCTAAAAGCTCAGGTATTTATTGGCCCACTATTGATGCGGGGAAAGGCCTCGTAAGGAAAATCGTGTAATTCAAGAAGCACTGAATGCTTTTATTCTTTTTGAGATGTCGCTGGACTATCTGGTGATGGGCCAGCCAATGGAGGAAAGCCCCATCCACAATGAAGTGCTATTTAAGCGCTTCAAGCTGCTGGAGACTTTTGATGATCAAGACAAGGACACGGTGATTCGGGTGATCGATGCGATTATCGCTCAGCGTCAGGTCGAACATGCCATGCGGCCATTAGAGCGCTAACTACTGATAGTTAGCGCTCTATGTTTCTTATTTTCTGGGTGCTTAGTACTGATTAGCGAGCAAACAAAAAATCATCCTCGTTATAAGCCTGGGGATGCTGAACTCTTAACTTAGCGGCTCCACTTCACATACTTCCAAAATATTACACTCTGCAAGTTTGTTTTCTGGGCCCTCATAAATTCCTATTTTGTCCCCAACCACCAAAAGAGCAACGGATTCTTCATCTAAAATAAATTTAGCTTGAAGCATACCTGATTCACCGGGAGCTATATCTGCATTGCACTTAGATATAACACCAGTATGGTAATGATTCTTATAGAGAAAATTGGGGCGCAAGCCCTTTTTTACTGCATGAGTACTTTTGTATTCATCCACAGAAGAAACAAAACACTCAAGCTGGGCGGTTACAATAAAAGTTTTCATCGCATCAATAATTGTCAATTACATGTATTCCATATCTTTTAGCGTCAGCATTTACCGCTTGCAAGGAAATCGCATCATATGACAGGAACGTACCTATACCAGGCTCATTAACCCTAACACCAAGGGAGAAAGTTGCATCTGATACCCGTGTATAAACTGCTGTCAATCCGCTTGTGGTTTCACCCATTTTTCCCAATGCAGTAACAAAAGCTCTTGCTTGAGTAATGTTGGTCCAGAATTGTTTTTGAGTAAAACCAGATGGATTACCATCAATTGAAAAGCTTTGAGTTGATAAAGCTGCTGCCAACTCAACCTCGTCCATAACCCTCACTAAAACATGTCCGTTTTCAGCAGAGCTAGTCAGAGATAGTGTCGCCGCAAGTGCGCCACCTTTAGCTAAATGCATAGCCCATTCTGCAAATGCACTAGATGGAAGACCTATCAACCTTCCTGCAAGTATCGCCGAGCCAGCCCCCTTTTGTGCAAAGACATCACCCCGAGGCCGGTCGCACCTTAACTTTCCATTTTTCCTAGCGCAATCAACGACTTAGCAACCATTTTTCCCGGCACCACTGGCTCTTCACCATTTTTTTGCCCCGACGCGGGTTTTACCTTAGCCGGATGTTTTTCCAGAGGCAACGGCCCCTTCTGTTCAGCCGCGCAGGCGCGCCAGCGCCTGGCCGCCGACAGGCGGTTAAAGCGGAGGGGCGTTTGCCCCTCCTGGTTACTGGCTAGAACGGTGGTGCGGCTTCTTCGATGGCTTCGATCAGGTGCCGGCATTCCTGTTGCAGCAGCTTCACGTAGTACTGCCATTCGGTATCAAGCCGCTCCCAGGCTTCGATAACGCTCCAGCCTTGCGGCAGGTATTCCATGCGCTCCAGCACGAACGCAGCGGCGATCTGTTCGCCGGTGCTGGCTCCGGTGGTGCCGGTTTTGAGCAGACTGTTGGCGGTGTTGAGGATTTTGTCGAGCGGATACGACAGTAGGTTTATTTGTTCTTGGATCTCTTTTTGCGATGGCATGGCCATGCCTCCTTGAGTGGATGTTGTGTGGCGAACGCGCAGAACCCTGCGCGCAGGCCGGTCAAGGCTGCGCAGCGTTGTTTGCGGAGCACCGCGTAGCGGCTTGGCCTTGAGGGGGCGAGCACGGGGTTATGCTGAGGAGACACACAGCAGACACGGTCTTTCCGGGTGGCACTGGCTCAAGTCCCCCCAGCGGGGGGATTTAGGGGGGAGAGATAAAGTTTTTTCGCGGCTTGCCGCGGCCTTATGGATTCCCCCCTTGGGGGGCCAGGGGGGTAAAAACCCTGCGACCAGCCCGGCCTGCCCGCCTTAAAGACCTGACGTTGGTACAGTGTTTATTGAAGGCACCGTCCACCCAGCCGGCACAGGGCTTGCCCGTGCCGGCGGGCAGGAGTTTTTCGGGCGGGGAGGCGCGCTGGCGCGCCGGGGGAGGCATGGCTTAGATAGCGGCCGCTAAGGGAAGCTGGTGGCTGGCGGCCTGCTTGCGTTTTTTTCTGCAAGCGGGGTGACAGACGCAAGCTTGCCTTTGCAGCCACCTTTTTTTCCTGTGCAGTGCGCAAGCGCTGCCCGGAGCCACGTCTTTTGTGGCGAAGGCTGAACGGACGGTTGCTATTTTTCGCTGGCAGGGGGCGAGCCTGGCGCTTTGGCTTGCTGCCGTTTTTAGCAAGCCATGTGACAGGCGGATTGGTGCCACAGTGTCGGGGACCGTTTTGTAACACAATCCACGTATCTTGCCTCCAGACTCTCCTCTGCTTTTGTCCGTAAAAATTTCTACGTAGAAACTGTTTTCGTAAAGCCCGCTACGTTACTCGTCGTCGGCTTCGCACTCACTATCCAGTGCGTCCAACAATGCAGCTCTTTCGTTTTCTATTGGCAGGCAATCGGCTCGCTGCTTTTTTTGCGTTCGCTTGGCCGGGTGGGTTACTGCGTAAATCTGTTTCAGTTTGACGATCGAGACATGGGTATATATCTCGGTGGTTTGCAGGTGCGCGTGGCCAAGCATTTGCTGGATAAAACGGATGTCGGCGCCGTTGTCCAGCATCAGGGTGGCGACGGTGTGGCGGAACAGGTGGCAGGAGCCGGTTTTGCCGATGTCGGCTTGCTGGATGTACTTGCTGACCAGGCGGCTGAGGCGGTCGGGAGTTAAGGGTTGTCCGTTCGCTTCGATAAAGATTTGCTGGCTGTCCGGTTCCATCACAAAGCCGGGGCGGATGGCTTCGAGGTAGTGTTGCAGCCATTCGATGGCCCTTTCGCCAATCGGGACGAAGCGGTCTTTTTTGCCTTTGCCCTGCCGCACGGCCAGTACACCCTGGCTGGCATTGAGGTCGGCTTTTTGCAGGTTGACGCATTCCATACGGCGGATGCCGGTGCTGTAGAGCACTTCCAGGATAGTTCTGTCTCTGAGCCCTTCCGGGGTCGTGATGTTTGGTTGGGCGAGGATGGTTTCGGCTTCTTCGGCGCTTAAGGTGGCCTTGGGCAGGCGCCGTTCCATCTTCGGCAGCTCCAGCTCACTGGCGGGGTTGTAGAGTAAATAATTTTGCCGGGTGGCCCATTTAAAGAAGCCGCGGATGGGGATCAGCCGGGCGACTTGGTTTCTGGCACTGTAGGGTTTGCCGCTGCGGTCTCTGGAGTGGTGCAGGTGGCGGCGGTAGCGCTCCAGGATCGGTTTGGTGACTTCGTTAGCGCGGCTGATGCCCCGCTCTTCGCACCAGTTGGCGAACTGATCCAGTGCAGTGGTTTGCTGGCCCACGGTGCGCGGGGAGTAGTGCATCACTTGCAGGTGTTCCAGGTACAGGCGGCTAAGGAAGCGGAGGCTTTTATTGTCCATTACGATCAGGCGAGTACGACGGATTCAGGAGTATTTTTTTCAGTGCAAGAAGTGCTTTTTGAGTTTTTCGGTCCACTTCTTCGTAACGCCTTGTCAGCATTGGGCTGTGGCATTTTTTCGTTACCTGACTGCCCCCTGACCAGGCCCTGACCACACTCTGACTGATTTTCCTTTTGCTCTGACCAAGTTTCTTTTTGCCCTGACCGATTGCTTTCATAGGTCAGTTTTTCTACATCGATCAAGCCCATTAAGTGCGATTCTGTTCCGTTACCATCGAACAACAGCTCGTAGTCATAACGCCCGCCGCGACCTCGATGCACTAACAGGTATTCCATTTCCACCAACCTGGCGACGTGGACCTTTAAGGCGGTATCACTCCATTGCACGTATTCCCGAACATCCCGGCGGCTAAAGCGATAGTCCTTTTGTTCCAGGCTTTGCTGTTTACATTCATTGGTTACCATCTGTTGGATCAGCTTTAACAGCTTGCGCGTTTGTGGCGGTAGCTCGTCGAGGGTGCGGCCCAGTATTTCATGGGCCAGTCGGTTGGCGATGTCGATATCACCGAGTTGCACTTCCAGGTATTCAATGGTCTTGCCATTGCTATTCACCGTTTTCACTTCACGCTGGTACTGATGCAACAGGGCAATGCTGTCGATCAGGGTCAGGTATTTTTCGTGGTCTCTGCGGGTGCGGGTTTTGTCGTCGAGGAAGGTGAGTTGATCGGCGTAGGGATTGATCACGGCGAGGGGTTTGAGTATCCGTTGGGCGTTGCGGTGCAGTTTTACCAGGTGTTCTTTTTCCAGGCTGGCGGTGAGGCCGGCCAAGGTGCGGCGCTGGCGTTGGGCGGCGTGGATCAACTGGGTTTGCGCTCTGGATTCGTTCACCGTGAGTACCACACAGCGGTTTAACAGCTCTTCGTCGATATCGATGGCGGTGGTGGTTAAGAACAACATCACCGGACCTTCCACCTTGTATTCACGGGTCACCAGGTTGCCGGTGCTGTCGTCTTTGCCGGTGCTGGCGATGGTGATCTGGCCTTCGCTCTGTAACAGTTTTAGGGCGTAGCTGGCCTGGCTTGCACCTTCCTCTTCGGCAATGGCGAGGATTTTATGTTTGAGGTTGGTTTCCCCCATATAGAACAGGCTTTGCCCGGTCATGGCGGAGTACTGTACCCGCTCCTCTTCTGGCACCAGGTTTAATACGGCTTCCATCAATGAGCTTTTGCCGGCGGCGCTGGTACTTTGGATCATTACCGCCAGGGGCCGGGTCAGTTTGCGGCTGCCGGCGGCGAGGTAACCCACCAGTTTGTTGGTTTCTTCCCCCACTACGCCACAGCGTTCGAAGTCGGACAGGATGCGCTGCAACAGGTCGGGATCACGCAGCAGTTCCAGGGCTTGCTGCTGTTCTTGATCGCTTAAGCGGTTCGGCTGCTCTGCTTCCGCCTTGTCACCGTCCAGCTGTTGTTCCTGTAGCTGTTCCAGTTTGAGCAACACCTTGCCCAGGTCTTTTTTGAGGGTGTTTTCTTCCTGCGCCAGTTCCAGCGCGGCCAGCTTGATAAACTGCTGCCGGTGCTTGGCGTTGTACAGGTCGAAGGTGTCTACGTGCAGGCCGTCGTCACAACTGGCCAGTAGATTTACCTTGAGCACTTCGTAGCTTTTGTTTTTTCCCAGGCCGCGGATGCGGTAGCGGCGAGGTCCGAAGTTCAGGGTAATTTCCTGCTCGGTCACTTCGGCGGCGATGTCACTTTGCGGGGATTCGGGGACGGCTTCCGCTGGTGGTGCTGGTGTTAATGCTGGTAATGCTGATGCTTGCAGCTCTGTGGGTTGGGCGGCTAAAGCAGGACTGATACTGGCTTCGTTTTCAGCTGCAACGCTATCCGCTTCTACAACAACCGGTTGGCCGGTTTGCGATTCGATCTCCAACTGTCGTTCGGGGGCTTTGCCGTTGCCCAGCCAGATAGCTTTTCTGATCACTATCCCTAAACTTTTTTGCGCAGGCGTTACCTGTAACGCGTATTCGTTCACATCCATGCCTTTGGGTAATTCGATACGGAAGCCGTCGATGCCGGCCTCACTCAAGCGTTTAGCCAGTTGGTCTGCGGCTTTGTTGCCGGCTTCGTCCCGGTCGTAGGCAATCAGTACCCGCTCAACACCGCAGTGTTTAAAGCATTGCAAATGGTCATCGGTAAAACCGGAGGTGCCGTAGCTGGCGGTGACATTGCGGTAGCCATTCACCCAGAAGGTCATGGCATCGATCAGCGCTTCACAGAGAATCACTTCCCGCTGGCCCTCCAGCCCTTCGCTGTTCCAGACCCCGGCATGGGGGCCGGGCAGGTACAGGTGTTTGGGGGTTCCTTTGCGCAGATCATCGCGGATCTTGCGGCCATAGATTTCCACTAGGTCGCCGTCACGGTTGAAGATCGGCACTACCAACGAACCGTTAAAGTGCTCGTGGCCAGAGGCTCGCAGTAAACCGACAGCCTGTAATTTGCCTCTAATTTCTTTACCGGCTTTATAGGCTTTTTCCGGTAAGCGGTAACCCAGGGTGCGATTGGCAAAGCCCAGCTTAAAACGCTCGATCAATTCCCTATCACCCAAGCCCCGGGTTTCCAGGTAGGCCAGGGCTTCCGGGCTTTGTTTCAGTGTTTGATGGTAATAATCCATGACCTGCGCCAACGCCATTTGGTGATCGGCATCCGCGTTCAGGGGCATATCCAGTTTGATGGTGGTGTTTTGCTTCACTGTCCTGGTGCCGGTTTCGGTAATCAGGCCCAGATCCTTTTGCAATAACTCGCAGGCAAAGCGGAAGCTCACACCCCGGGTTTTCATCACCCAGTCGATCACGCTGCCGGAAGCACCGCAGCCGAAGCAGTTAAACAGGTTGGATTTAGGACTAATAATCAGGCTCGGGGTTTTTTCATCGTGGAACGGGCAAGAGACAACATAGTCCTTTCCCTGCCTCTTGGGCTGGTAGCCCTGACTTTCAACCAGACGCAATAGGGAGATCTCAGACTTGATCCGCTCGATCTCCTGGTCTGCGATGCGCGCCATATTTCCCCCGTTTTACCAAAACCCTGTCAAGCCCCTTTTTCAACTTTTTTACGGTTGATCCTCGGGACACCTGAATGTACGATCTTAGGACATTGACGAACACAGGACAACCGGCATGTACGAGAACCGGGCTTACACTAGCAGGCGAGTCAATGAGACGAGTCTGCCCATGCCCAAATACATGAACGAGAACCTGGCCGACTTTGGTAAACGCCTGGCGCAGTTGCGCAAGGCTGCCGGCTATACGCAGAAGGAACTGGCGGAAGAGATCGGCGCGACGCGGCGGGTCATCGCCTATTACGAGACCGAGAGCGAACACCCGCCGGCCAACCTGCTGGTGGACCTGGCGCAGGCCCTCAAGGTCAGCACGGACGAGCTACTCGGTGTAAAACCAGTGAAGAAGGTCAAGCAGCCGGATTCCAGATTGCTGCGACGGATGCAACAGATTGAGAAGCTGGACGCCGCCACCAAGCGGCAGGTAATTCAGGTGATCGATACGTTTATCGAGAATGCCAAGCTGAAGAAGCAGGCTTGATAGGCCATAACGACAAAGCCCCGGCAGAGTACTCTACCGGGGCTTTAGTGGTTTTGCTTACTGTAAATCGTAGGGCCCAATCTCGGAGCCTTATAGATATAAAGCCCGACGTTTAACCCAGGTCGGCTACCCTCCGGCAGAGCCAACCTGCCAGGGGTATACACATTTCTGATAAAACTTGTGGACAATAATTGAATGTCAGACTGACGGCTCACCAACTACTTTTACTATATCACTTCACCGCTTCAATACTGGTGCTAACTGACTTACAGGTGAATTTACCATTTAATCCGTAACAAGCGACAATCCCTATACTATAGCCTTCTTTTACCTTCCGTATAGAAATTTCATCCACTACGTTTTCATCTAAGCAATCAGAAATTTGAACATTTAAAGTACCATTAAATATAAGCACCACTCTTCCCTTTTTTCCCATATCAGAATCAATATAGAAAATAGTAATCTTAATTTTTTTCGTGGCAGGCTCTAGAACAAATTCTTCAATTTTCGCATCACAAAATTTAGGCCAGTATCCAAAATATTCTTCAACCTTATCTTGCCCCTCAATAGATTTCATAAAATATCGCCACTCATAGATTATTCTGGAGGCCAAGGAGAATAGTCTCTGCCTGGATGCTCTCGTTTTCCACCCGGCCATTCATGTACGTGGGGTCTATCGTACCCTTGGTGGGGTTTATCATAATCCCTCACTGGCTTACCATCTGGGCCATACTCCCTGCCCCTTCTGGGACCTTCAACATACCCTCCAGGAGGCCCTGTACTTCCGGGAACTGTTTTTTTGCCACCCGATTCAGATTCAGAGAGTGCATTCCAGCCACTCACCACTGCAGCAGCTAAAGCTCCTCCAACGAGAATGAAAGGAATTACAACATCATCAGCAACACCTATTCCTGTCACGTCATCAGCAAGAAGACCGCCGGATAATACAAGAGCTCCGGTCATTATCCCTCTTCCGGATATTGAGCCCTTTTGTGCAAAGACATCACCCCGAGGCCGGTCGCACCTTAACTTTCCATTTTTCCTAGCGCAATCAACGACTTAGCAACCATTTTTCCCGGCACCACTGGCTCTTCACCATTTTTTTGCCCCGACGCGGGTTTTACCTTAGCCGGATGTTTTTCCAGAGGCAACGGCCCCTTCTGTTCAGCCGCGCAGGCGCGCCAGCGCCTGGCCGCCGACAGGCGGTTAAAGCGGAGGGGCGTTTGCCCCTCCTGGTTACTGGCTAGAACGGTGGTGCGGCTTCTTCGATGGCTTCGATCAGGTGCCGGCATTCCTGTTGCAGCAGCTTCACGTAGTACTGCCATTCGGTATCAAGCCGCTCCCAGGCTTCGATAACGCTCCAGCCTTGCGGCAGGTATTCCATGCGCTCCAGCACGAACGCAGCGGCGATCTGTTCGCCGGTGCTGGCTCCGGTGGTGCCGGTTTTGAGCAGACTGTTGGCGGTGTTGAGGATTTTGTCGAGCGGATACGACAGTAGGTTTATTTGTTCTTGGATCTCTTTTTGCGATGGCATGGCCATGCCTCCTTGAGTGGATGTTGTGTGGCGAACGCGCAGAACCCTGCGCGCAGGCCGGTCAAGGCTGCGCAGCGTTGTTTGCGGAGCACCGCGTAGCGGCTTGGCCTTGAGGGGGCGAGCACGGGGTTATGCTGAGGAGACACACAGCAGACACGGTCTTTCCGGGTGGCACTGGCTCAAGTCCCCCCAGCGGGGGGATTTAGGGGGGAGAGATAAAGTTTTTTCGCGGCTTGCCGCGGCCTTATGGATTCCCCCCTTGGGGGGCCAGGGGGGTAAAAACCCTGCGACCAGCCCGGCCTGCCCGCCTTAAAGACCTGACGTTGGTACAGTGTTTATTGAAGGCACCGTCCACCCAGCCGGCACAGGGCTTGCCCGTGCCGGCGGGCAGGAGTTTTTCGGGCGGGGAGGCGCGCTGGCGCGCCGGGGGAGGCATGGCTTAGATAGCGGCCGCTAAGGGAAGCTGGTGGCTGGCGGCCTGCTTGCGTTTTTTTCTGCAAGCGGGGTGACAGACGCAAGCTTGCCTTTGCAGCCACCTTTTTTTCCTGTGCAGTGCGCAAGCGCTGCCCGGAGCCACGTCTTTTGTGGCGAAGGCTGAACGGACGGTTGCTATTTTTCGCTGGCAGGGGGCGAGCCTGGCGCTTTGGCTTGCTGCCGTTTTTAGCAAGCCATGTGACAGGCGGATTGGTGCCACAGTGTCGGGGACCGTTTTGTAACACAATCCACGTATCTTGCCTCCAGACTCTCCTCTGCTTTTGTCCGTAAAAATTTCTACGTAGAAACTGTTTTCGTAAAGCCCGCTACGTTACTCGTCGTCGGCTTCGCACTCACTATCCAGTGCGTCCAACAATGCAGCTCTTTCGTTTTCTATTGGCAGGCAATCGGCTCGCTGCTTTTTTTGCGTTCGCTTGGCCGGGTGGGTTACTGCGTAAATCTGTTTCAGTTTGACGATCGAGACATGGGTATATATCTCGGTGGTTTGCAGGTGCGCGTGGCCAAGCATTTGCTGGATAAAACGGATGTCGGCGCCGTTGTCCAGCATCAGGGTGGCGACGGTGTGGCGGAACAGGTGGCAGGAGCCGGTTTTGCCGATGTCGGCTTGCTGGATGTACTTGCTGACCAGGCGGCTGAGGCGGTCGGGAGTTAAGGGTTGTCCGTTCGCTTCGATAAAGATTTGCTGGCTGTCCGGTTCCATCACAAAGCCGGGGCGGATGGCTTCGAGGTAGTGTTGCAGCCATTCGATGGCCCTTTCGCCAATCGGGACGAAGCGGTCTTTTTTGCCTTTGCCCTGCCGCACGGCCAGTACACCCTGGCTGGCATTGAGGTCGGCTTTTTGCAGGTTGACGCATTCCATACGGCGGATGCCGGTGCTGTAGAGCACTTCCAGGATAGTTCTGTCTCTGAGCCCTTCCGGGGTCGTGATGTTTGGTTGGGCGAGGATGGTTTCGGCTTCTTCGGCGCTTAAGGTGGCCTTGGGCAGGCGCCGTTCCATCTTCGGCAGCTCCAGCTCACTGGCGGGGTTGTAGAGTAAATAATTTTGCCGGGTGGCCCATTTAAAGAAGCCGCGGATGGGGATCAGCCGGGCGACTTGGTTTCTGGCACTGTAGGGTTTGCCGCTGCGGTCTCTGGAGTGGTGCAGGTGGCGGCGGTAGCGCTCCAGGATCGGTTTGGTGACTTCGTTAGCGCGGCTGATGCCCCGCTCTTCGCACCAGTTGGCGAACTGATCCAGTGCAGTGGTTTGCTGGCCCACGGTGCGCGGGGAGTAGTGCATCACTTGCAGGTGTTCCAGGTACAGGCGGCTAAGGAAGCGGAGGCTTTTATTGTCCATTACGATCAGGCGAGTACGACGGATTCAGGAGTATTTTTTTCAGTGCAAGAAGTGCTTTTTGAG
Source organism: Microbulbifer variabilis (assembly GCF_020524905.1). Lineage (GTDB taxonomy): Bacteria > Pseudomonadota > Gammaproteobacteria > Pseudomonadales > Cellvibrionaceae > Microbulbifer > Microbulbifer variabilis_A. The sequence goes on from NZ_JAIVKI010000008.1 coordinate 18,891, forward strand.
TTTTTCGGTCCACTTCTTCGTAACGCCTTGTCAGCATTGGGCTGTGGCATTTTTTCGTTACCTGACTGCCCCCTGACCAGGCCCTGACCACACTCTGACTGATTTTCCTTTTGCTCTGACCAAGTTTCTTTTTGCCCTGACCGATTGCTTTCATAGGTCAGTTTTTCTACATCGATCAAGCCCATTAAGTGCGATTCTGTTCCGTTACCATCGAACAACAGCTCGTAGTCATAACGCCCGCCGCGACCTCGATGCACTAACAGGTATTCCATTTCCACCAACCTGGCGACGTGGACCTTTAAGGCGGTATCACTCCATTGCACGTATTCCCGAACATCCCGGCGGCTAAAGCGATAGTCCTTTTGTTCCAGGCTTTGCTGTTTACATTCATTGGTTACCATCTGTTGGATCAGCTTTAACAGCTTGCGCGTTTGTGGCGGTAGCTCGTCGAGGGTGCGGCCCAGTATTTCATGGGCCAGTCGGTTGGCGATGTCGATATCACCGAGTTGCACTTCCAGGTATTCAATGGTCTTGCCATTGCTATTCACCGTTTTCACTTCACGCTGGTACTGATGCAACAGGGCAATGCTGTCGATCAGGGTCAGGTATTTTTCGTGGTCTCTGCGGGTGCGGGTTTTGTCGTCGAGGAAGGTGAGTTGATCGGCGTAGGGATTGATCACGGCGAGGGGTTTGAGTATCCGTTGGGCGTTGCGGTGCAGTTTTACCAGGTGTTCTTTTTCCAGGCTGGCGGTGAGGCCGGCCAAGGTGCGGCGCTGGCGTTGGGCGGCGTGGATCAACTGGGTTTGCGCTCTGGATTCGTTCACCGTGAGTACCACACAGCGGTTTAACAGCTCTTCGTCGATATCGATGGCGGTGGTGGTTAAGAACAACATCACCGGACCTTCCACCTTGTATTCACGGGTCACCAGGTTGCCGGTGCTGTCGTCTTTGCCGGTGCTGGCGATGGTGATCTGGCCTTCGCTCTGTAACAGTTTTAGGGCGTAGCTGGCCTGGCTTGCACCTTCCTCTTCGGCAATGGCGAGGATTTTATGTTTGAGGTTGGTTTCCCCCATATAGAACAGGCTTTGCCCGGTCATGGCGGAGTACTGTACCCGCTCCTCTTCTGGCACCAGGTTTAATACGGCTTCCATCAATGAGCTTTTGCCGGCGGCGCTGGTACTTTGGATCATTACCGCCAGGGGCCGGGTCAGTTTGCGGCTGCCGGCGGCGAGGTAACCCACCAGTTTGTTGGTTTCTTCCCCCACTACGCCACAGCGTTCGAAGTCGGACAGGATGCGCTGCAACAGGTCGGGATCACGCAGCAGTTCCAGGGCTTGCTGCTGTTCTTGATCGCTTAAGCGGTTCGGCTGCTCTGCTTCCGCCTTGTCACCGTCCAGCTGTTGTTCCTGTAGCTGTTCCAGTTTGAGCAACACCTTGCCCAGGTCTTTTTTGAGGGTGTTTTCTTCCTGCGCCAGTTCCAGCGCGGCCAGCTTGATAAACTGCTGCCGGTGCTTGGCGTTGTACAGGTCGAAGGTGTCTACGTGCAGGCCGTCGTCACAACTGGCCAGTAGATTTACCTTGAGCACTTCGTAGCTTTTGTTTTTTCCCAGGCCGCGGATGCGGTAGCGGCGAGGTCCGAAGTTCAGGGTAATTTCCTGCTCGGTCACTTCGGCGGCGATGTCACTTTGCGGGGATTCGGGGACGGCTTCCGCTGGTGGTGCTGGTGTTAATGCTGGTAATGCTGATGCTTGCAGCTCTGTGGGTTGGGCGGCTAAAGCAGGACTGATACTGGCTTCGTTTTCAGCTGCAACGCTATCCGCTTCTACAACAACCGGTTGGCCGGTTTGCGATTCGATCTCCAACTGTCGTTCGGGGGCTTTGCCGTTGCCCAGCCAGATAGCTTTTCTGATCACTATCCCTAAACTTTTTTGCGCAGGCGTTACCTGTAACGCGTATTCGTTCACATCCATGCCTTTGGGTAATTCGATACGGAAGCCGTCGATGCCGGCCTCACTCAAGCGTTTAGCCAGTTGGTCTGCGGCTTTGTTGCCGGCTTCGTCCCGGTCGTAGGCAATCAGTACCCGCTCAACACCGCAGTGTTTAAAGCATTGCAAATGGTCATCGGTAAAACCGGAGGTGCCGTAGCTGGCGGTGACATTGCGGTAGCCATTCACCCAGAAGGTCATGGCATCGATCAGCGCTTCACAGAGAATCACTTCCCGCTGGCCCTCCAGCCCTTCGCTGTTCCAGACCCCGGCATGGGGGCCGGGCAGGTACAGGTGTTTGGGGGTTCCTTTGCGCAGATCATCGCGGATCTTGCGGCCATAGATTTCCACTAGGTCGCCGTCACGGTTGAAGATCGGCACTACCAACGAACCGTTAAAGTGCTCGTGGCCAGAGGCTCGCAGTAAACCGACAGCCTGTAATTTGCCTCTAATTTCTTTACCGGCTTTATAGGCTTTTTCCGGTAAGCGGTAACCCAGGGTGCGATTGGCAAAGCCCAGCTTAAAACGCTCGATCAATTCCCTATCACCCAAGCCCCGGGTTTCCAGGTAGGCCAGGGCTTCCGGGCTTTGTTTCAGTGTTTGATGGTAATAATCCATGACCTGCGCCAACGCCATTTGGTGATCGGCATCCGCGTTCAGGGGCATATCCAGTTTGATGGTGGTGTTTTGCTTCACTGTCCTGGTGCCGGTTTCGGTAATCAGGCCCAGATCCTTTTGCAATAACTCGCAGGCAAAGCGGAAGCTCACACCCCGGGTTTTCATCACCCAGTCGATCACGCTGCCGGAAGCACCGCAGCCGAAGCAGTTAAACAGGTTGGATTTAGGACTAATAATCAGGCTCGGGGTTTTTTCATCGTGGAACGGGCAAGAGACAACATAGTCCTTTCCCTGCCTCTTGGGCTGGTAGCCCTGACTTTCAACCAGACGCAATAGGGAGATCTCAGACTTGATCCGCTCGATCTCCTGGTCTGCGATGCGCGCCATATTTCCCCCGTTTTACCAAAACCCTGTCAAGCCCCTTTTTCAACTTTTTTACGGTTGATCCTCGGGACACCTGAATGTACGATCTTAGGACATTGACGAACACAGGACAACCGGCATGTACGAGAACCGGGCTTACACTAGCAGGCGAGTCAATGAGACGAGTCTGCCCATGCCCAAATACATGAACGAGAACCTGGCCGACTTTGGTAAACGCCTGGCGCAGTTGCGCAAGGCTGCCGGCTATACGCAGAAGGAACTGGCGGAAGAGATCGGCGCGACGCGGCGGGTCATCGCCTATTACGAGACCGAGAGCGAACACCCGCCGGCCAACCTGCTGGTGGACCTGGCGCAGGCCCTCAAGGTCAGCACGGACGAGCTACTCGGTGTAAAACCAGTGAAGAAGGTCAAGCAGCCGGATTCCAGATTGCTGCGACGGATGCAACAGATTGAGAAGCTGGACGCCGCCACCAAGCGGCAGGTAATTCAGGTGATCGATACGTTTATCGAGAATGCCAAGCTGAAGAAGCAGGCTTGATAGGCCATAACGACAAAGCCCCGGCAGAGTACTCTACCGGGGCTTTAGTGGTTTTGCTTACTGTAAATCGTAGGGCCCAATCTCGGAGCCTTATAGATATAAAGCCCGACGTTTAACCCAGGTCGGCTACCCTCCGGCAGAGCCAACCTGCCAGGGGTATACACATTTCTGATAAAACTTGTGGACAATAATTGAATGTCAGACTGACGGCTCACCAACTACTTTTACTATATCACTTCACCGCTTCAATACTGGTGCTAACTGACTTACAGGTGAATTTACCATTTAATCCGTAACAAGCGACAATCCCTATACTATAGCCTTCTTTTACCTTCCGTATAGAAATTTCATCCACTACGTTTTCATCTAAGCAATCAGAAATTTGAACATTTAAAGTACCATTAAATATAAGCACCACTCTTCCCTTTTTTCCCATATCAGAATCAATATAGAAAATAGTAATCTTAATTTTTTTCGTGGCAGGCTCTAGAACAAATTCTTCAATTTTCGCATCACAAAATTTAGGCCAGTATCCAAAATATTCTTCAACCTTATCTTGCCCCTCAATAGATTTCATAAAATATCGCCACTCATAGATTATTCTGGAGGCCAAGGAGAATAGTCTCTGCCTGGATGCTCTCGTTTTCCACCCGGCCATTCATGTACGTGGGGTCTATCGTACCCTTGGTGGGGTTTATCATAATCCCTCACTGGCTTACCATCTGGGCCATACTCCCTGCCCCTTCTGGGACCTTCAACATACCCTCCAGGAGGCCCTGTACTTCCGGGAACTGTTTTTTTGCCACCCGATTCAGATTCAGAGAGTGCATTCCAGCCACTCACCACTGCAGCAGCTAAAGCTCCTCCAACGAGAATGAAAGGAATTACAACATCATCAGCAACACCTATTCCTGTCACGTCATCAGCAAGAAGACCGCCGGATAATACAAGAGCTCCGGTCATTATCCCTCTTCCGGATATTGAGCCCTTTTGTGCAAAGACTGCATTTCAGGATGTAAAAATCACCTTTAAATGTCCATCAGTTTCTTTATAAATCTTTAACTCACACTTAAATGATCCTAAAAACCATGATCCACAAGCGATCCAATACTCAGCATCACGTCCCCTCAAAAGAAATACATCTTGAATATCTGATACTCTCCAACGCAGCCTACCTTTAAATAGATTTGCGTTTTTTATGTCTAAAACCTCTACATTATTATTTTCTGCCCAAGATTTAATCTTATTTCTAAAGTAATTAGACCTTACCACTAGTGCTATATATGGGAGCGCTCCAAATATTATGAATAAAAACAAAAGCAGATTAACTCCCAGTTCAGGATTATATATATAGGCCAACTTTCCCAAACTAACAGATACAAGCAAAACTAGAATTAATCTCATTTTATTGCCCTAACACTATAATATCCCTTAGAGAAGGCGTGGCAATATTTAAACTTCCTCGTTCCCCCAGCGCCACTCCACCTCCAATCCCTAAACCAGCTCCCAAAAATCCACCAGCAGAAATCGCCCCATTTGCATAATCCACTGCATATGAACCCGCTGGCCCACCAACATCCCACGGTATAGCAGCAAACCCAATGGCAGTACGATTTGAAGATGTAGAAAAGCCAGACACCAACTGAGTCGGTGATTTGCCAAAGCTTACCCCTCTAGTAGCAGCACCACCGATTCCTATTCCTACTCCAAATGCACCAGAAAATTGCAAATAGATTTTTGAGTTAAGAAAATCATTTAGGTCAATGGAAAAACCTAAAGTACCACTACCTTCCATGCAAAAAGAAATACCACAACCAATTAGTGAGCCACTCAACAGTCCTACTTGGGCTACTCCATTTGAATTGACCAAGCCCGATAATCCATCAGTCAAGTCGCGCCAATGGTCACTAAAATAGCTACCTATCTTTTGTGCACCAGAAGAAATCGGGCCATCATGTCCAGGTTGCGATAGAAGAATAGGAGTAGTAAGTAGAGGAGCTTCCAATTCCTCATCCGCAGCTTCCATCTCTATTTTCAACTCCCGCATAATTCGACCCAGCAAGGTGTCTGCTGACTCAGCCCACATTGAATAAGTATTACCAGCTATATTTCCATAACCTAAAAACATTCTCCAGTACCCATTCAAAGTTGGGCGCTCTCCAGTAACAACTACTTCATCTATAGGTGGAGGTGGATCATCCGGCGTCTTATCCCCCTCAAACTCCGGCTTTTCTTCTTCTCCTGAAAAACCTGTCAGGTCCGTCAAACTCAGGGGATTATTAAACACATAGCTATAGCGATTCCAGCTCTGACTATAGGTAGGCGTCTGCACAATCGGGTCGGGGCTAAGGAAACGGCCCAGTGTCGGGTCGTAGATACGCCCGTTCATATGAATCAGACCAGTTCTATCCAGATGCTCGTGACCGGTATAGCCGCGCTTAGTAGTAAGGCCTTGTACCGCGAGCAGCTCTTGCAATTGCTGATGATCCAGATCGCTACTCCAATCGCCCTGGCGGCGGCTGCCATCCGGATTGAAGGCGAGATTTAAGATCTCAAGGCCTGCTTCATCGGTGATTTTTTCAATGGAGCCTAGATGATCTCGATGTAGGTACTGGTATTCGCCGCTGGTGCCCGTTAGATCGCTAATGGCGATATGCTGCACACTGCTCGCCAACTGGGTTTTGTGGATAGCGAGGATACTGTCGCCTGCAGGAATTTGCTCCTCGTAGCTACCTACAATAAAGGCTTTCTCGGTTTTGAGTTGCCCACCTTCCATCCAACTGGATTCGCGGTAGTAGCGCTGGCCATCAGGGCCGTATTGGAAGCGGTCTCTGGCAGTCGGTGTACTATCGCTTTGACTGCTGCCCAGCACGACTTCTGTGGGCAGTTGCCGCGTATTCCAACTGATCCACTTGTCATCACCACTGGCGGCATCGTAGCGTTCGATGGCGCCGTTGGCATCGTAATACAGGCTCTGTGAGACCCCATTAATGGTGACACTACTCACTGCATTAGGGCCCGCATTACCAAAATCCCCATACTGGTAGCCGGTCACCTGAGTGTCACTACTTACGCTGGAAGTTTTGGAGAGAATATTGCCCAGTGTGTCGTACTGAGTGCTGAGCACCCGGTCTCCACCCGCCACCATAGTGGCATGGCGCAGTCGATTGAGGCCATCGTAGGTAAAATCTTCCTGTCGCTGTAAAGCGTTGGAGTCGGAAAATGCCAGCCGGCTTTCCAATGTGCCATTGGAGCGCCAGCGATATTCCCTGTTTTGTATCTTGCCGCTACCAGTATTAATGGACTCCAGGCGTCCGGTATGGGCGTTGTAGCTACGATTGGTGATTAAACCATTACCATAGATCTCTTCTTGGACTTGCCCACGGGCATTAATATCAGTAAAAGTTCGTAGAGGGTTACTGCCCGCCAAATCATCACTAAGACTCTGCAAATAACCGGCACCGTTGTAGTGATAATAAGCTTCAACCCCATTGGGATAGGTCACTCGGTTCAGGCGTCCACTGGTGTCATAGCCGTAGCTATGCTCGTAACTCTTATTGTCACTGCCACCCACTAAACGGGTAGTTACACTTTGAAGCTTGCTATCACCGCGATAACTATAAGATTCAAGAAAAACCTCAACGCCACCTTCGGTATAACTTCGACTTTCCAAGCTCCCCTTTGCATTCGGCGCATCATAGAACCACTCCGCAATTCCGGTTTCATCAGTTTGCTTTGTCAGTCTACCTAGACTGTCATAGTCATAGTCAATCGCTTGCCCTTTATTGTCCTCTTGCCATACCAACTGGCCAAGGGCGTTATAAAGACTTTTGACAGTTCCTGTATTCGGGTCGGTAAGCTGAACCCGATAACCCGCTCTATCAAACTCAAAGCTAGACTCAGTAGCTGGGTCATCCAGGCCCCCACTACCTAAAGTGACAGTTTTTATTAGCCCGCTACCATCATAGGTATAACGAGTATGCACCATCTCCCCCATAGCATCGTCTACAGATTTGACTAGGTCTCCGGCCAAACTGTAATACTGTTCGCTTACCTGGGTGTCACTCACACTTTGGTTAGACGTTAAAATATTCTCCGTTACAGTAACTTTTACTTGGCGGTCGCTACTTATTGGCGAGTAAACAATATCAGTAATATTGCCATCGGGCCTTTTAACTGCAGTTACCCGGTTCCGGTTATCGAGAGTCAACTGGGTAAAATGGGGGAGCTCACCAGGGAAGTAGGGCTCTGTTTCAATATAAAGCCTCCCCTGAGCGTCATATTCAAACTCGCGACGCGACCAGTTATTGCTATTAAAAGATTCTGTGTCTGACTGTATGAGACGGCCTAAAAGATCGTAATACTGATTACTGGTGGGGGTAATGGTTGACCGGGTTTGAACTCTATAGGGAACCAGCATGCTACCACTTACGGGGCAGGATACACTTCCACAGAAATCATAGTCTGTATTAAATACCACACTGTCCGCATTTGTATGCTCAGACTCTCGACCAAATGAGTCATACTTGGTGCTAACCTTGCGGCCATTCGCATCAGTAACACTGGTTACGCTACCAAACCGCGGGTCGTATCCTATGGTGATCTTTTGGTCTAGTGAATTAGTTAGGGTTTGCGGATATCGGTTATCAACAAAATTAGAAGCCAAAGAGCTACTTGATTTAACATCCAACCTATCATCGGCGTTATCAGGCGCACTCGTGACCTCACTCACGAGATTTCCACTGGCATCATAGCCATAATCAACGATCAGCTCATAAGTTTCATCTCCAGGATACGCTGTAACACTACCCGTTTTATTAGTTGAACCATAAGGAGTGTAAACCAACTCCTGAACACTATCCGCAGAATCACCGATATCACCATCGTAATGCCTAACCTGACGAGCATTAACAAAGCCTATTAGCCATGGGTTTGTTCGATTGTAAAAAGTAATTGTGGTTTCACTGCTGCGCTCTATGTTGCTCAGGTTAGCTTTTTTAACTTCCCCCCAAAAACTTTGATCATCACTAAAGCTTGCACTCTTAGCTATGCGAACGCTTTGATAAGTACCTGAGATCACCTCGCCAAAAGCACCATAGCTTGCTGATTCTATTTCAGTTTCTTTGGATTCATATCCCAGGACCTGCCCCTGTTCCAATATGGTTTTTAAGCTCTGTTCAACATAAGAATAAAGGGTACTATTTGATCCTATAGTCAAAGGAATTGATTGATGCCGGAAATGCTGTTGAGTTAACAGCTCTCGATGGGTGGGATAGACACCTTCGTATTGATGCAGCCTCGCTGTCTTACCAAAATGTGGAAAGTCCTGACGAAGCTGTCGATAAGTGGAGATACCGGAAGCAGTATCATAGCTATATTGCGCATAATAACCTAGAAAGCCCCAGCCAATAGTGCTTGAAAGCCCATACCCCTGGTAATCATAGAGGGTGACGTGACAGCCCTGATGATAGCCGTCACTTGGATCTGTATCCATCTGTTCACAGCTACCAGCCAGTCCATTTGAGCGATGCACCTCACTGACCAATCCACGATTATTACCACTGGCTTCGGACCACTCAGAGGCATACTGAGGTACAGCTGGGGTGCCAAAAGGGTTGGAATCCATATTCTGGATATCACCCAGTCGCTCATATTTAAAATGGGTATTTCGACCTATGCCATCTGTTACCTTTTCTATACCTGTTGTTGAGTCGATTGAATTACCTTCTAAAGAAGACCACGATAACGTTAATGGGTTAAGACAGGATCGACCAGCACCATTTTGATGATAAGCACAAAGCTGTACCTGTTTAAGGCGCCGTGAATGCTCTTGCTCTGGAATGGCCGGTTCTTCTTCCGATATGAAAAGATATTCTCTCTGTAAAGTATCATCTAAGTGAACACGTATATGGTGCAATAAAACCAGCTGTTCTTGCTGAATTTCATCAGGCCCTATCGGTTGAGGTGGTGCATCTGTACGAGTTCCATATTGGAATTCAATTTTGGCATCACCATTATTTCCATAAACAATTTCCAGTGGGTAATTGATTCCCTGAATCTCATCCCGGTGATATTTATACTGAATACTGTTACCAAATGCGTCTGTTACCTTATTGATTGACCAAGCAAAGACTGAGGAATTACCCACTCTAAGGCGGCTATCGTCACTCGTTCCGTATTCAATTATTTTTCCATCGCTGGTTTTAACCTGAAACCAATACTTCCCATCATCAGTCTCTTTCATTTCTATGTACTGAAAGCTCTCACGAAGGGTTCTATAGCTTGAATCTTTCTTAAAGTAGTCCCCTGAAACGACAACCAGTGGCTCACCATCTAAACATAGTGAGTCCTTAGTATCATCAAATGATATCTCTGAACCTGATGGAAGATCCTTCACACAACGACGAATCTCACTGATACCAGCCAGCCGCCAACCATAGCCGAGGGTATCTTCTGGTAATGTCTCATTGGACCGCCAGCGATAGCGAGCCCCTGAATAACCTACAGAAAGACCCGGTTCTAAACCATTCACCCCTGGTGCAACCTGGATAGGGATAGAAACAACCGCATCCCCCTTTGTTGAAACCTTTGTTCGATATGGGATTGTCCCAGGTGTATCTGCAAGTTGAGTCGTAACAGCCGGTGGTTCATCAATACCTTCTAAATTGTGGACATCAATAAAATCACTCTGAGCCCAGCCAGACGAAACATCGTGGTTCCACGCTCGAACTTTATACTTATATTGATCCGGCTCTCCGCCACGGGCGGCATACAGGTTGGTCTGTGTGCTGGCAAGTACCGTTTTCCAGCAGAGTCCATCAGATTCAACCGCGCAACCCGATTCAGGATTAATCTTACGGGCTCTCTTCAGCTCATAATGAGTAAAATCAGTAGTCAGTTTTGTCCAAGTGACATCGTAATCCAGTTTTTCAGCTCTTTGGGGGGCGGAAATTTGAATATTCCCCGGCGGGGTATAAGGAATATCTACGGGTACACTTTTTTCTGGTGACCAGCTAGTGCTACATAGGTTATCCGTACTACAAGCCTTTACTCTGAAAATATAGGTACCGCTGCTACCCTCGGCTAACTGAATAAGATCCGAAGCACCAGTAACATTGGAATTGCTACATTCACTATCACCAAAACTACCGCTAGGGGGCTTGCACTCCAAAATATAGTAATCCGCTCCTGTAACTGCCTCCCAGCGGACATAAAAATTAGTAGTTTGTTTGCTATTAGGATCGGTAATCGTGGCCACACTACCCGGCGGCTTGGTGACGATCGTGGTAGATGAGGTACTCCAACCACTGTATTCCGTGGATGAATCACCAATCGCATAACTCCTAATGCGATACCGATAAGAGCCATCATCTAATGGCACATCGCCAATATTTCTGGAAAGTGTACTCTTACCCACTTTAGGACAGCTTGATTCAGACTGCCATTGACCATCTTTTTCCTGGCACCATTGATAGCCATCTATATTGGGAGGAGTACTAGCTGCACTCCAGTTGATAGAAAAAGCTCCGTTAGTATCTTTATTACCGTCCTCTCTACCAGAAAATGAGATAGCTGATGGTTTATTAGGAATAACACGTGCAATTGTAGAGCCTGTAAAGATCACATCAGGCTCAATACAGGTAGTACGAAACCACTCCAAACACTTCATAGCTGTAAAGCGATAAGTATATCCTCCACCGGATGGGACAGTGTCTGTCCACCAACCACTCTTTCCACTTGATACCCAGCCGCTATCTAAGATAGTTGTACCATTTCGCTTGATAATGGTCTTACTCGCACTACTATCAAGGCTCCAAGCAATTTTTACCTGATGACCAGAAATAGAATCAACATAAAAGCTGGACGCTTGTACTGCGACTGCAGTAAATAGTACAAATGGACCAACAAGAAAAAAGCGAAGCCAGAATGAAAGATATTTCATAATAATTAGTCAGGCAGAAATTTCAGGGGATGAAATAAGATCGGAAAATTAGATCTATCTAAAAATTTTTCACAATATTAACAGTGGTAAATATCAATTTAAATATAAAAATAAAACCAACAACTTAACATGACAATTATGACACTTATACTTCTAACGAAGGCGCCAATATATGAAGGAAACGGCAGAGGTTTTGGTACTTCCTTATAATCAATACACACTTATCATACCCAAATATATTTCACTACATATGGGCAATAGAATTATGTTAACCCCCGATAAATCAACCAATAGAAATAAAAATAGAGGAATACTCCAATAAGACGTCACCACTAACACTACCGCGGTTATCAATCAACATCAAAGTGCCAACTGCGATTTGAGAGCATACCGAGACAGAAATAACAAATTATAAGAAATAGAAATGTTACACTATTAACCTGCCGCTTGAATTAGCTTATGCTATAAAAATAATAACGGCCTAGGACCCCAAAAATTAAATTAACCTTGCATATTGAACTAGAGGTTTCAACCCTAACGGTTCCCATCAAACAATTTTAACCAAACTCACATAAGACTCACCATTAGATAGATCTATTATTAGTCATCACCACCCCCCTCCAAAAATAAATTAACTTACCAATCTCGAAAAGTTATCTGAAAGCCAATAACTTTATCTTACTAGAATAAAAGCTTACACATTAAAATACAGACGAGATTGACTGACATACTACGAAAGGAAATAAGACATTTTAAGAGAATCCATGTACTCTGTTAATTTAGAAGCAATAATGTTCACAAGAAATGGAAATATTAGAAATTTTACTGACCGAAAACCGTAAAAGTCTCCTTTATGAAACATCACTTCCTGAAAAATACGTGGAAGAGTTAATAGACCTTTTTGACATAGCTGATGGGCACCTATCGAATATAATCACATACTCATCAGAAAAAAATGACTTCCTCCGCAATCTTGGAAATAACCCGACATTTCAACTCAGTGATATCAGCAAATACTTCAATGAATTAAGCAAGATAACTTCTAAAGTTACTTATCAACAACTCGACAACGAGTCTCAAACCTATCACTCTGTATTCATTTTAGCGCTGGCTGAACTAAACTGGTTCGGAAAAGTAGATAGTGTGATGGCTGACGAAGCGTATGCAACTGCTATATTAAGAGTATCCCAGGAGCTTAAATCTAAGACCGTCGATTTCTCTATAATTTCTGAAATTTCTCGGGGAATATCGATAGCGCAAGCGCTTGAAATTCACCAACAAAATTTAACCTATTTCTCTATCCTTCGCGCAAGAGAGGTCGGTGAACCCAGTCAACAACGGAAGGAGATTAACGCTGTCATCAATAAGATGAAACCTGAAATCTTAAAGATTATTTCGGACTTCATAAAGAACTCTAAGCAGTTAGAGCCAAGTCTTGAAGCACTAGTCAGATCCACCTTCTCTTCCATTATAAAATCAGCACAATCCTCCCTTACAAATATTAGTGACTACGACACTTTAATCCAAAGGGAAGAAACAACGAAAAAAGCACTCAAAGAGTGGCTCATAAATCTTAAGACCCAATAACATAAGTATATAAACATGTCAAACAACACCCCCTGGTAAGCAAGGGGGTAAAAATCCATATGTAATGGCCCCTCAACTTGAACGTTTAGGAGCCCAAATGTACCAGGATTTAAAAACCTTAATCAGACCGCCATCTTCCCTTTCAAAATTGACATGTACAAATGGTGAAACCATAGGGGTAACCCAATTAGAAACAGATCTCAGTTTTAAATTATTTATAACCTCGTCAGAGGGTGTAGGTATTTGTGGGCACTTCCAACCTCCTAAAATTTCTGTATCGAAAAATGGTGCAAATAGTAAAGGTATTGATATTCTCGGAATTGGATATTGGGCCGCCCCATTTGTAATATATTATCTTCTACATAGCATATCGCTAAATTTTAAAAATTTACCCAAAGCAGATTATGCATTCATTGAAAGAGATAGAACTATTTCAATGCGGAATTTCCCACAACTCTTCCGGGATTTTTTTGAGCTACTAAAACAGTTTAATCCTTCCGGTCACAACTGGGACATATAACCAAAATAGAACGGGCACGAATTCGTACTCGATTCCTCCCAAGAAATCACCATTTACCATGGAGCTTATCGCTCGCTCCAAAAATATATTAGCAGCATGAAAAATATAACCATTACTTTACTATATAAAATTAATTCGCCAAAAGGAATAAGATACCCGACCACATGGCCAGAATTTGTTGAAGAAATTCTCAATAATGGTCACAAGATAGCTTCAAAGAAAAATATTGGGACCCTTCTTTTTTCAATGGCTGAATTTAAAGGCGGCAGACGGGCAAAGTTTATAAAAAAAATATACGGAATGATTTTAGATATTGATGGATCATCAAGTGTCTCAGCTGTCAGAGAAAAACTTGGGGATTTTGAATATATTATGTATTCTACATTTAGTCACAGAAAACGCAAAGGGGTTGAAAAATTTAAAGTAGTTTTAATTTTTAATGAACCCTATAACCCCAGTGATATGTCAAAACGGGTCAACGTTCTCAAGAAAATTTTTTACTATTGTGATCCTTCTTCATTCAATTTGACACAATTTCAGGCACTCCCAAACTGCCCAAGATCTAGGCAAAAATTAGCATTCATAGAATACAACCCGGGACATCCATTTAATTTAAGCAAATTACCTATAGACAAATTTTTGCCTCAAACAGAAAAAAAGCTCGCAAGCATAAAAATTTGAAGCCCACTAAAAAAATCAAAAACACATCAACTGACATTATAGACCCCAATACCATAATAACATATAAGGAAGGGAAAATATTAGCAGGAAAAATAAACCGCCATATTCGCTCTGTTTTATGTCCGAAGCATAAGGATTCAAATCCTTCAGAGTTTGCTGACATTAATGAAAAAGGTATTCCTTTTATTAGCTGCAAAAAATGCGGAACACTCTGGGTCAACCTTGAGGGCTATCAGCCAAAATCTGAAAGTCTTTTCGAAATTTTATCATACAAACATAGAAATCTTGAATCCACGGTGGAACGACCACGCTCCCAAGATGAGACCCACCAACTACTACATAAAATAAGAGAGAATTTTTCATTAAATAATGTTGTATATGGTGTTGAGGGTGTAGGCAAATCCTATTTAGCAAAAATTCTATGTGATACTGGCATAAAATTAATTTTTGCTTGCCATTCCAACAAGCAAGCTGAAGAGAAATTTAATGAACTCAATAAAAGTGGATTAAAACCTTTCTTATTAAAAAGCAAATCATATGAAATAGAAAAAAATTTTGGCATTAAGCCTATAGTGCACCCCAGAAAAAACCCTTGGGATCTAGGGCAAATTAATATGGAAGCGACCATTAATTTAATTAATAAAGTTAATCCAAATATAACAGAGAGTGATCTTTCAACCATTTCATCTGAGCAACCGAGTCATACCCACCCTGTCGACTGGACTTCTCAAAATTTAGTAGTAATGACCCATGCCCGCCTTCAACGTCTAGGCTACTTAAATATGAGAGAGCATACGCAAGGCTATACTCTCCCTATCCCTGAAAATATTGTAATTTTTTATGACGATCCTATTCTTGATGACTTCATGACCTTGTTTACCTTCCATTCTAATATTCGCGATAGGAAAATTGATGGCATTTCAGTTGATGTACACATACCCAAGAAAGATGATCGCATTTATTATATTAAGCCTGAGTTTCTTCGCTTTGGTTATGGGCTAGAGAAAAACCTATCTATCATTACCACCACTGAACTACTTATAGTCGAGCTGATTTCTCGTCAGCGGCCTGAAATTACTATTCACGATCAACTTTTTCCGTCAACCTCTAAGCTAGAAGGTGGAGATATTCACTTAATTTCAACCCGGTTAGTATGGGCTAAATTCGATGGTATTCTACCACTAATAATGGAGCGATTAACCCGCTTGGGTTTCGAGTTTGAATATATTGCTAACGGTCAAGGGTGCTCTACAAACCTATGTAACAATAAAGGACTGAATAGCCTTAGTGAGCTTGCAACGGTAATAGAAATCAGTATACCAACACCAGAAGAGACTATGCGCCTTTATGAGCAATTTGACGGGGAAATAGAAGAGAGAGTAATCAACCTTGCGTTAATGCTAGATAAACTCCATCAGGCAGTTGGGCGAAATAGTGGGTATCGTTTCAGGGGTAAACCCTGTGTAGTGCTGGTGGACCCTAAATATTTCAGGGCCATTGAGAGGCATTCTCGATATTCCTTTAAGTCAGCCATATCACCAGATAAGGAAAACCCTAAAATATACCCTAGAAAGCAACCCAAATTTGATCACCTAGCAGAAGCAATACGCTGGTATATAAATCGTCTTGATATTTACCTCGGAGACGGTAGGAAGGCTGAGTATGATTGCATCGCTTCGTTACGTAAAGTAAACGGCCAACAGCATGATATTCGTAAAAAGAGAATCACTATTTCCCTTAAAAATCTAGTTAAGAGATATCCTCATCGAGAAAAGCCACTCAACAGGCTCCTAGAAAAACTACAGGACCCCAAGGTTAACCGCCAAGCTGCTTAACCCATTTGGGAAACCATCAAAAGCGCCTAGATTTCTCACCTAATGAGATGGATAATGAAATCCATATAAATCAATAAGTTAGGCGCTTTCGTTAAGTGAAATATCCCAAAGAGACAATAGTAAAGCCGAATAACATGCTATTTGGGCTTCCTTTCATAGCTTGCTTCTAGAGCTGGATACCAAGCCTAACCCAATCAAGAGATAGCCAAAAGCGCCTAAGTTTATCACCTAATGAAACTGACAAATAAATCATTATAAATCAATGAGTTAAGCGCTTTTGCAGGTTGGTTGCAGACATCTGCTCATCAAGGTCAATGTTTCTACTAGGCCAAGATCAAGCACTAATGAGTCACCATCTTAAATTATTACCAAGAACTCAGCTCAACCCTAAGTTATACCAAAAGTTTGTGGATCTGGATTGTCACAGGTAGGGGCCCAACTTCGATAAAAATAGGCAACTTGGGCTAAGCTGGCTGGTTATTTTTTGAGCACTTCTTGCGGATTAATGTGTAATAGGTAGCGGCGCCAGCAGGGGTAAGACCACAGTTATTAACAAACTCTTCAATGATTTCCTTCCGTTTTACTCCTTCCACTTTACTCATGCGCTCATAGGCTTTGGTGGCCATTGCCATCTTAGATAGGCCAGCGCTGCTTTTCTTTGGATTTTTTCCACTTGTTTTCATGTCCACTCCAACTTGGGTTGCTTTCACCGGATAGTCATTTCTCTGAAAGATTTGACCAAACATAATGGGTTAGCTCCTGCATCTCTGTTATTGATATGGATTCCATACCCGCAATATCTTCAAACAACTCACCACACTCGATAGCGACTAGATCCATAGATATATCATCGTAGGGGTATCGCTCTTTAATGTTACAAGCTATGGAGTTGATCTGTTCCAGGGTGATCTTGCTACTTTTTTCATTGAATAAGCATCAATTCTTTCTTCAATCAGGACAACAGAAGGCACTCGTTGATCTAGGGAATGGATTTGAAGATGATCAATTACTCAACAATAACGAACGGGAGATCAATATGAAGGAGATAATGGTTCGGCACCCAAATGGAAAGTTAGCGGGACGACTCCGCAACTTACCTAATAGAATAGAGGCTAGAAGCCCAAAGGGTGTGTTTTTAGGCTGGTATGACAAAAGAACCAATAAAACTCGGCGAGCAAATGGGGGGCTTCATACTCTTGGAAATACCGTCTCATCCCTGATAGGGCTTAGTGACTAACCAACCCAAATCGCGGTGGTTATTTCTTAAACAACTTCAACCCTTCACAAGGTTCGAGTCCCAAGGCATGGCAATATTGGACATATTCAGCCACATCAAGCCTTCTTTCTGCGGTCTCGACCTTACCGATGAACGAGTGGGGCTCGTTAATCATTACAGCCAAATCTCTCATCGAATAGCCACGCGCAAGCCTTCCTGCCTTAAGCCAAGCAATTAGACGCAGATAGTCATTTGAATGAATAGACTTTTCCATTTGTCCCCATTATGGGAACATGTAATAGGCGTACCCAAAACAGGGACAAAGCAATTAACTAGTCCGACATGGGAATCGAACACAGCAAAATATGATCATTAATTACTCAAAGCAGATAATATTAAGTAGGAAACACGGTCATGAAGAATTTAGCTCTAAAAGCACTATTAGTTATCATCTCTACACTAGGATTAGGCTGCGATAAGGTTGGAAGCGAAGCCAATTATGACTCAATTATTGGGGACAAAATTGTTATACCTAAAGAAGCTCATATCATTGCTTGTAAGACTGGGTCCAGTGCATTTACGGTTAGCGATCTAATAGGAGAAATTGAAGATGAGAATGTATCACAGCTGATAGGTAAGTTTTTTCAAGAAGGTGAGTGCTCAGCAGAAACGGCCAGCTCTGACCTGACGGTAGAGGTTATCCAACTAGGAAAGTTTCATAAAAAGCCTACCACACTTGGTTTTCCATTCTATTCAGTAAAAATAAAACATTCCAATGGCAGTAATTTTACCTACCCTGATGGAGATAAGTCGGAGGTATGGGTCAGTAGTGACTGGTTACTCGGATTAATTAAACAATCACCCAAACTAGCCAATGCATCCCAAAAAGAAAAATATATCAATTCAAAATTAAGCCCTAAATTACAATACCTAATAACAGCTTTTGAAGAAGGTGGGCGAAAATCACCAACACTTGCTGCCAATCTTTCTTTGTATAAGATTTTCGGTCAGCATGGTTTAACTAAAAATACAGAAGAAGCAATAAACTTAATTGAATTCGCTTATAAAAAAGAAAAGTTAACTGGATTTCGTGAGTTTTGGAAAGCAACCCCTTATATTATAGCCGCATATTATTATAGCCTAGATCCAAAACTATCCAAATATCCATTTATTGCGGAAGCACATAGTAAATTTCAAAACTTTCCAATGGCAACTGGTTGGGAATTCCTGTGTAAAGGACTGCGAGAGGGTAGCAAAAGCCAGAAAGATGCTGATGATTGTTTAGTGAGTATAGCTAAAAAAGATCTCAATCTTGCAACATTTGCATATTTTCACTATTTTGAGACCCTTCCGTCACGATCAGCACGGTCAGAGGCCGCCACATATGCAGTGCATCGAAATGATTATTTGATCGATAAAGAAGTTAGGCGACCTGTAATTATAGAATTAGTTGAAACCGGAATTGATTTATCCTTCACTCTTGATGAAGATTACTACGGAAATGGAACCATTCTTCATGGTGCACTCAAAAACTCAGATTTTGAGTTGGCGAATTACCTAGTAAGTAAGGGTGCTTCGGTTAAAAACATTAATAGGGACAAAGACTCATCTATTCTCATAGCCCTAAACTCTCTTCATAAAGAGAGTCCAAAGCATAAAATACTAGAAGCTCAAAAATTCATAAGGACGGCAGTTGAGTCAGGATTGGAATTAAACAATGTATTCGATGAACAGGGTTATTCTCCAATAATGATTGCAGCCAGGCATGGTATAACTTCGATAGTAGATATATTATTAGAGCACGGAGCAAACCCAATAACAAAAAATACAATTCGAAATGGAAAAGATATAGAAGAGCTTAACGGAATAGATCAAGCCATCAGATACAAAAATGTTCAGCTAGAAGCCGTATTCAATAAACATGGATTTTCTGTCGAAAAAGAATTTGATAATCTAAGAAAAAATATTCATGAAGAAGAGGTTATAGAAACCAAGCGAGTTGCAGAAGCAGAGAAAATAGCTGCAACACACCCATATATAGCAGAAATTAGTTGTAATGTGGGCTACTCAATTCAGCCTATATATGGATGCTTAAAGAAATATGGCTCTATAGTTTACAAAGATGAGCTTAAAAATGTCTCATACAGCGGGATTGATTTGATGTATAACAAAAAATTGGAAATCCCATTAACTGAGAAATTTGTATTGCAGATCCAGAATGGAGAAGGAAAATATAGCCGCATTGATGTCCACATCACTGACATTGTAACAAATAAATTGGTTTACAATGATCGAGCAGAGGGGCCATACAAGGTAATTAGCGTGCAGAATTAATTTTGGCCTTATAGCACACTCCGTAGATAGAGTGTGCTTACACCTACTAGCTAAGGTTGTATCAAAAGTGACAACTAAAATAATGATACTTATTAGCAAGTATTACTTTAAGGTGAAAAGCAGCCAGCTTGTAGTCGCTCAAGAGTGTCTCTGGCCTTCACACTAACATCCTTTCTCTCTAGGTGAGCATATATCTGAGTGGTTGAAATATCGGTATGCCCCAGTACATTCGCCACTTCATAGAGAGATAAACCGGACTGTATCAATCTACTAGCACAAGTATGACGAAGATCATGAATCTTAAAGTTATCTATCTCTGCCCGCTTAATTGCGGCACGAATTCCCTTTGCTTGATATCCCCTGGCCTGTCCATTCTTATTAGTGAAAACAAATTCGTCTGACACACGCTCGTTAAAACGCCTTTCGAAGATAACTTTTACACGGGTTGTCATATAGACGATGGATTCATTTCTTACTTTTGGACGCCAAAGGTTTATACAACCATTCCCTATATCAATAGCAGACCATTTTATATTTGCTATCTCGCTATAGCGTGCTCCCGTATCCAATAAGATCACTACAAGATCATAATTATCATGATAACGACGATTCTCAGCAATAGGCCGGGACTCATAGTCCGGTCTATAGGCACGTTGTCTTTTAGGGTCTAACTCATGCAGAAGCCGGCCTTCTTCTTCCCGCGATAGATATCTCAATCGGTGCTTTGGTAACTTAACCTTCGGAAAGGTTAGATCTTTAACCATATAGCCATGATCCCTTGCCCAGCCAATAGATGCCCTAATTACCTGAAAATTATGTTTAATTGTTTGACCAGCTGCACCCTCCTGCTCTCTCAAGCTTTTCAATTTGGTAAGGTGCCAATCACGCAGTTCATCCAAGTGTAAACTGACATCCATGCGTTCTGACACAACCTTTACATTGGTTGTTGTATAAAGGCTGCTTCCAGTACCTTCCTTTTGTTTTACGTATTCTGCAAAAGCATCACGAAGGGTAATACGTGGACGCTCACCAAGTTCTTCAATGCGATGAATCTCTTCTTTCCATTCCCGCTCCATTCTTTCAGCAATTCGCTTGTTAGTGGTCTTTGAACTGCGACAATAAGTTTTACCGTTATGGTTAAATTGGATGTAATAGTTTCCCTTTCCGTTTCGTTTGAATACACTCATAATTAATAGCTCCTATATATTGTTGACTCTTACCAAGTCGTATACCTTCGCTATTATTTACTCTGCATTTCAACAGGCTTACCTGATCTAGGAGAAACTTTTTAGTTCTTCAAAATTATTATAAATTTATTCAATACTAAAGTGTCATTAAAGCAGAAGAAGAGACGCACCAAAATTAACTTGTTATTAGCCACCTGGAAAAAACAAGATTGTATTACTACCTCTCACCTATATTAGATTGAAAAACAAGTCTGTCGTTAATTTGACGCCTTGCAATCTAATTCCTTTCACAATAAATTTAAGGTAATATCTGCTATATAAAGGTTAGTGTGTAGTGGTCTAATTTTTCCGTGACAATACCTAGTGCGAACCACTCCATGTGGTAAAGTCAGATATCACAGAACTCTTCAACCTTGTTCGCGAAGTACTAGTCTTGGGGTGTACAAGAACAGTAGTCCTCTCTACTCGTATCTCTGGATGCAATTCAGGTTAACTATTTAGCCATGAATCCAGAATCCAGAATCGTGGGTATGAATCTTACTATGTGGCGTAGCTTTCGGTATCGACCAATGGCCATTCATTGGCACCAGTTTGCGATTCTCATGCTTCATTAACTGATTAACTAGCCCTCAGATTATGCATTATAAGTGTCAGTCGCAGATCGACTGTAATTGTTAATTCATCTTTCCCTTCGGCTGACGATAGTAGTAACTTTATATTGACTTTCTTATTGTTGAATAGATAGGTCTAACGGTATGAGTCCAATACATAAGGGGTTCCACACTTACCATAATCAAGTTTCCTTAGACTAGCTTCAACTTACATCAATTCTTTGGATAGCTGTGAATCATAACTAGAAAATGAAATATTTGTTGATCGTATTTTATCGAACTACCAAAAAATATCTAAAAGATGTTACGTAGAGGAACGCTAATTGCACCATGGTATCAATTGATCTAATAAAGGAACAGCCAGTTATTGAAGGTAACGATTTTTATGGTAGTCTTGATTTCGATGCTGAATCGCCATGGCTGTATATGACCAAAAAGACAGCATACATTTTTCATTGAGATGGTCTTTTATAAATCTTCTGGCATTCGTAGTAACTTAAACAGCCTCTTAGGGGGCTAATCAGTTTGAGGCCCAAAGTATTTTTAAGAGTTTTTTTAATCTTTCTTGCAAACACATAAAAATAACTAGATTAGTGTTTTCTACACTCCTATTAAGTATTTAAGGAAGCGTTATGTTTAAACCTCTATCTTCATGGATTAAAAGAAATCATCCTCTTCCTGTAAGATTTTATACCGCTGGCTACGTTGATAAGCCTAAAAATGAATGGTCTGTATGGCTTTCTATAGAAGAAGTTTCCCCCCTTTACTTGGCAACAAATATGAAGTGGCAAAGCCTTGAAGAAAGCAGGAAAATTACTCAAGACTATCTTAATGAGGCAAGTGAACTAATCAATGGACTTGAAGGTGGGTGGTTAGATCATGAAGAGCAAGAGCTAATAATAAACTATTTAGGATTGCCTCCAGATCCATCGTTACCAATATATTTAATTACATATACTAATAGTGAGGACCAAGAAGAGCTTGCATATATTGGTATAACAAAAAAAAGTTCAAGATTTTTAGGTGGACATCCAGCAGCTCTAAAATTACATAGCCCAAAATATACCAATACGGTTAAGAAAATATATCGCTGCACAGCATGGTTTCATGATGATGACGAATACATATCTTTGGACTGGATGCAACCTGAATCACTTTCCTTAGAATTAATCGATTCTTTGGAATCTCATCTCATTTACCATTTCCAGCCGGAACTGAATACCGCTAAAAAGAAAAATAATCTAGCAAAATGGGATTTCTATATTCACATACAGAATTTTCTTGACGGTAAATTTCTGAATGATAAATTTGTTTAAGATAAAACTTACTATGTATTAACATTACTTCCGGACTAAACTTATACTCCAAATTTGTTACGATCATTGTAATACAGACTGCTAAATTTTAACTACGCAAGGATATCTTTCTAAATGATAGAAGCAATACTTGGAGGTGTCGTAGCAATAATCTTAAGCATGATCGCAAATGTTCTTACTCCGTTTTTCCAGGGATTATTTAAGATCAAACCGATTATAGTTCCAGAGGTGCTTGAGCGGGAAATACCAGAACCACCACCTTCGGACATCGAAGAATGGAGAACTCAAAATCGAGCCAAATTAGAATCTGTTATAGGTAAGGTATATTTTTACGGCTTTTCTTACTTCGTAATGTATATGGCATTCTATATTCCTATTTCTTTACATGGAGGCCTTTTTAACCCTACAGTAAATCTCATAGATTCTAAACTCACAATAAATTACATTATAAACCAAGAGAATTTATCTACAATTTGCGCCATATTTGGCATTCTAGCCTATGCGCCTTTTTGGAAACTGTCGCAGCTTATAGCAAGTTTCATAGGCTCGATAGTTATTCGATTTACTTTCGTAAACGAAGTGAAATATTTCGCATTTACGGTACTGGCAATGATATTTTGGGCATTTTTTATTGCAGGCAATGTTTCATGGGTAATCCATGCTGGCGCCAGTTGGTTTGATTCAATCAAGCTCTCATTAATACTATGGTTTTTACTATTCTTTCTCGCATTAACGAATAAGAATTAAGATCTCATAACGTGTTGCACGTCGGACAAATCATACGCTACATTTAATAGTTATCAAAGAGCTCGACTTTAATTCAGAGGAAGCCTCATAATGAAGTGGGTATTTATTGACTATGAAAACATTGGGAGCATGGAGAAAATAGACCTGTCCCAATATGAAAAAGTTATTGTTTTCCTTGGTGCAAAACAGCCAAAATTAGATTTTGGTACGTCTAAGTACGAGGCCCCTATTAATCTAACAGTTATTCAAATAAAAGATACTCGACCAAATAATCTAGATTTCCATTTGGCATATTATCTGGGCAAATATGATCATGAAGCGGGTAAAGATGTCACGTTTGAAGTTGTCACGAATGATAATGGATTCGCACCATTAATTTCTCATCTGCAATCAAATGGTAGATCCTGCAAGCACATAAATAATTTTATAACCCAAGATTCTACTCAAAAGTTATTAACAGTGCTTAAAAAATCTCCCAAAGAAAAGCGCCCCAAAACATTAGCTTCATTGAAAAACCACATAGCTGTTTGCTTAAAGTTACAGAACAATGAAATAGCAGTTCAGGGGCAAGTCAACAAATTAGTTCAAGAGAAAAAAGTGATTCTAAATGGAGAATCTGTGGAGTACCAGTGCTAACACATTGATGCACCCAATCATCACTCCCTCTGCTTGTTTAGTGCCATGGGGTCTGGGCAAGATACTCAGACTACTGAAAAATCCTAGGTTAGTATTTTTTTAAGGATTTTTGGGAATCTTTGGTAAACGTTTTAAATCATCAACCTTATTATTTAATACCTTAAGCTTATTTAGTGAAATTTGGTACTGCCCATTTGATGGTAGAGGTTTTCCACTGAACTCTTCCCATATTAATCTACCTGGTCCATTATATATTTCCTCAAACTCACCACTTGATAAGATCTTGATAACTATTGCGTATTCTGGTTCACTACGAAATGAAGCAGACTTTGACTGGGTAGCCTTTATTTCTATTTGCTTTCCCGTAGCTGTAACAGCATCGTACCCCTTGTTTGATGCCGGCATTAATTTTAGATCATAAGCATCTGCTACCAAACATTCACCTATACTGCCCACCATATGGCCATCGGGAGTAAAGTGTCTACCAGGAAACATAGCTTCCAATTCACTAACGGTTGAATACAGTTGTTGCACGAGACTTTGAAATTTTTTGTGATTCATCTAGATCTACTTATCCCATAAATTCTTTCGATGGATTTTGAACCTAATCTTCTAGGCCTGCCACCGCAGCCATAGTCCAATCACTTAAACGTTGTTTAGAGATTTCTACAGTTTCTTGGGAAAACACCGTTTGGTGGCGAATTATCACAGCTTCAAAAGCATACCCTTCTAAACCCATCTCTACCAAAGCGTGATAGGCTTTTGACTCTCTAGGTCTATTAACTGTTCTCTCGACAGCGCCAATAATCCCGTGTCGCTCTATCATCGGCCATGTTCTTGATGCTCTCGTTCGTTTACCATTTTTTGCACTCAATACTTCTTCATATGCATAGACAGCTTGTAGCGCTTCAATTTCTGCAGGCATGTTTGCTCCATGTTCCTCGGCTCGTATTTGTAACGAGCGTTCGATAGCCTGTTTAGCTAAATCCTCTCGCCCTTTTGCCTTTGCATTCTGAGCAAATATCTCACATTTTTTTACGGTATCTATTTTTTTAATTCTCTCTTCCATTTTCTCAAAACCATATAACAAATTAACAGATCTTAAATATACCAAAATAATTTTGATAGAAACTACTTTATAACATGTAAATTATTTATCATAGATGGTGCAATTAGATATCAGTCTCTTCATCTCTTTCTGAAGAGATAATAACTTCTCTTCCAGTTTTTCTTGCCCATTTAAAATTTCAGATAAAGATTTTTCATCTGAATCATTTTCGATTGCTTTTACGTAGAGGCTAGGAAGCAGCTTCCCATGCTGGTTAATAACTTTAGCGTCATCAACCACAGCTGAAAATCCATCTACACTTTCTCTAGATTCATATGCAGAAACTATTTTACTTATTACAGATTTTGAAAGGTTATTATTAACATTTTTTCTTGTGCTAACAGAGTCGGTATCTAAAAAAAATATATCACTTTTTGGTTTTGATTCTCTCATAATAAGGATATAAGCTTTTACACTAGTTCCGCGTAGAGAGTTCTGAGGGAGACTTATAACTGCATCTATATTTCCATTTTCAACCAGTAATCTTCTTAAATTGCCTTCTGCTCCACCTCGAAACAAAACTCCTTCTGGAATCATTATCGCAATTACTCCATTTTCATTTATGCTATCTAAAGCATGAAGTATGAATGCGAAGTCAGCGCGACCATTTGAAGGTAACAACCCTTTATATTTAAAGCCATAATTATTTTGATAACCAACTAAATCTTTAGTTTTTAAAGAAAAAGGTGGATCTGCAAGAATCACGTCAAATTTTCTATTGTCTGTATCGGAGTAGAAACTATGTAAAGTGTCATCAAATTCAATACTAGAAATATCTACCCCATGAACCATCATGTTCAGCCTAGCAATTCTACATATTTTATCATTTACTTCCCTCCCTAGGATTTGAATATTTTCAGGATTTTCACCCTTATTTTTCAAGTAGCTGATTACACTTGTAAGGAATCCCCCTGTTCCACATACTGGATCATATATTTTTTGGCCTGCAGATGGCTTTAGTAACTCGACCATAAGCTTGCCTATTTCTGGGGAGCTAAAGTGTTCAGGAAGAAAGTTGAAATCTTCCAGGAAAAAATGATTAATTATATTTTGAAATAGTTTTGGATAAACATCGGCATCCAAATAATACATACTCTCGATATCAATTGTTTTTAGGTGCTTTAATGTCCATAAAATAAGCCCACCCCACTCATTGTCAGAAATATTTTTTGGGGGCGAAAAATCAAATATATAATTACCATTGAACCATATTTGCGGGTAGCACTCCCTTAATTTATCTAAACTTTCATATAGTTTATCTGTAACTTTTTTATTATCATTTTTTAGTATCTGCAGATAATCAACTGAGCTTGGAATAAATAATGAGTGCTGCTCTGATGTAAGATATCGAAAAACATATAAAGAAAGAAATGGAAGGATAACTTCAGATGAGCTCACCCGACTCTTAAATGGGTTTAATAGACCTAGTATTCTACTTTCCAATCCACTTAAATCAATTTTAGTCAAGGTACTACACCCCTAAAATTTTCAGACATAGTTTATCGATTAAACATTCTCCATTACAAATTAATTCATGCATTATTTGTTTCTGTTTAAACCAATTTTTATATATTTCAATGATTTCGTGCTGCTCATTTAAACTCGGCAAAGGGATCACAAGCTCTTTCAGTACACTAAGACTAATATTTGGTACTGTACTCCCAAATCTTATTTTTTTTATAGATTGCTGACCTATTTTCGAATTAAAAAACCACAATAAGTACTCTATATTCAATTTTGCTGAAGATGCCCTGATAATAGCAACCTGATTTGTGGTAGTTACTTTATTTTTTAAATCATTAAAATCAACTAATGATGCAACAATTCTTTCACCTCTCAATGGTAAAAGTATATCCCCTTTAGCAAGGGTTACTTTCAACTTCATTTTATCGATGGCCGCAAATGGTAAATGATCTATATCCGAAAGACGCCCTTCTTGTAAGTCTTTGATCTGCACTAGTTTTACTTCACCATCTGCAGCTTCAGCTTTACGTCTGAAAGTTTGCCCTAAAGTAATACTAGCAACTTCTGACAAAGTAACCTGTTTACCCATCAAAGTATCTCATTATGAATTTCATTATTTATATCTATCGCAGACCTATTTCACTCAACGCTTTCTTAATTGTATTTCTACTTAGAGTATCAGTTATGTAACTCAGAACTTGTTAACTGTATTGGATATCAAATATGTAAATAAGCCCCATGCAGACAATAAGGTGTGCAGTGACTCAACACACCTTATGAGCAAAATATTAGGACCTAAACATCACTATTCATCATCTCTGGTGACCTGTAGATTAGAGTGAACTCTTATTGATTCAGTTGATACGACCTCTATCTCATACTTGAGTACTACTTCACTACTCCCCAGTAACATCCAAAAAATTAGCATTTTCGTCATCGTAATAGAGCTACTACGTATTGACCGTTTAGTGTAAAGTTTCATCGTTCCCTCATGTCGTTTGTGGGTTCATACACTGAAGGGGAGGCAACCCCTTCTTCCTTCAACTCTCACCTTGCAGTACATGCCCGTACTTCATTGGTGAGAGCTGATTCTAACCCAGAAAAGATAAGATCTTCTAGCAGTAGGGCTCCGTACTGCATAAATAATGGCGCACAAATCTTTTTTTGGTTATTTTTTGACCGATTTTACTGTATCTAACAAGTAAAACTGTGCCGGCACCTGCTGTTTTCCAATTTCTGGTGTATGAAAATGCAGCACCACTGGTTATTCGTTGACGTATCAGTTAATAACAGATAACACAAAATCTTTATCATCTTGATAAGGACTAGCTCAAAGGTAACATTTACTTTGGATTAAATTCACGCCAGTGGCATAGCTCAATCAAATTTCCTTTGTATAACTTTCAGTTAAAAGGTTCTAATTGTTGCTGTACCAATACCGATCTAGCTTCGTAAGGAATGTCGTTGTATTACACTACAAGCCAACTTACAGCCCGCATGATCTGCAATAGTTAGCGCTTGCTAACGGGGACTCATAATCGGCAGGTCCTGGGTTCAAGTCCCGGAGGGCCCACCACCTTACCTTCCTACTGCCTGCATCATTTCACTCAGCCAGTACGCTGACAAGTTGTGAATAAGTAGAGAAAGATCAGCACCTCATAAAACTCACAGAATACATGCTGATGTGCTGGAAACTCAGGGATAGTTCAGTACTGAGGTGAGCCCTCAAACTAGCTATCCCCTACCTGCAATTCAATATTTACAAAATCCTATTCATCACCAGCAAAGTAAATCCCACTCCTAATCATTTTCACCGCATAAAATAAGTGGCCCGACTGATCAGATAAAGCCTCTTGGTTTCAAGTAAAATACATATACGGCCATTTAAGATGGTTGACGACAGCCAGCCCTACCTGGAACTAAATTGTTTAAGTTTATAGCTTCTTCAAACCCGAACCAGTTTAGCTATCAGCCCGATGCCATCAAATGTCCAAGGTAGTTTTGCACTTTCGGGCGCAACGCCGGAAAAAATTACACTGTCGGGCTTTGAAAATAGCTCCTTACCTTCACCCTTTAACTCTTTTTCCTTTTCCAAATAGGATTACATAAACTGACATAAAGTTATCTCAGTTCTATTTACAATAGTTGAGGGCTTGTTGACTTTCTTTCAAAGGAAAACTTAAATTAATATCACCAAATTGCTACTAGTGAGATCATTAGAACTCTTAGTAACAATTATCGACTGTGAAGAAGGACACCACAATCACTTTGCCTAAAAATCCAATTCAAATACGTTTCTACATCTTCTTCCTTCTTTTTTCCCTAGAAGTTTTGAAATAGTTTCTAAAAATTTTCAATCACAATCTTTTGGAACAGCTTTTTCAAAAGGCTGGTTAGTTTCTTTTAAAGTGGCTCTGGAAATACCCATGTTCTTATAGGGAGGATCACCCTGCATCCCAGGGTTTATCATATGAATGATATAGCATCCATAATACACGACCTCTTTCCCATCCATTTTCTCAGCTAATAATGCCACTGGCAAAGCCCAATAAATTTGTCCTGCTCCAGGATCTGGACTCGTCTCTCCAAATTTAACTTTTACGGATTTAGTATCGGCGTAGCCATCTTTCCATTGATTAAAATCTGCAGGAGGATTGATTAAGTAGCTATAGGCTTGAGCATAATAACGGTGATTAATTGCATAGTAATAGCTCTCTATCAGGGTTTCAGGGGAGGATCTATCATCCTTGTAGGACCAGTCTTCCGCTGAAACTTTAAAAGCTGTCAATATAAATACAGCTAATGTTCCTAAATATCTGATAAAAAATATGAAAGACTTTTTCATAACTTTATCCATTTCGATTAATTATCTACCCTGTCGGGGGGCATAAGATTAATTTAGATCAGCCAACAGGATGTTTTATTTGCATATAAAGTATACCGATTGCAGGTTTGGTTTAATACCAAGTGCCCCCATGGATTTTTAACCTCAGTTATTTATACCGTTTTCATAAAAATTCGATGAGATCATCAGCATCGGAATATGTTTTTGGCACTCCTTAGTAGCATCTGAACTCAGTAAGGACTTTCGAATAGTCATCCCATACTACTTGAGAACTGCCAATTTTAACCCCATGATCACAGACCATCATCGGTCGGGCTAAAAAGATCGTGTTATTCAACAAAAAGGTGAGGATTATGAAAGCATTGACGCTTAATGCGCCCGGAGGCTTGGAGAACATCACTCTGAGCGAAATTGATGACCCCGGCAAACCGGGACCAGGGCAAATCCGGGTCGCTATTGGCGCCTCCTCACTCAACTTCCATGATTTACTGGTCGCCGATGGCAGTATACCCACAGAGAATGGTCGCATATTGATGTCAGATGGCGCTGGCACCGTAGAGTCCGTTGGCGAGGGTGTCACCGAATTTAAGATCGGTGATTCCGTGGTTTCCTGCTTTTTCCCTCAATGGCAGGCAGGGCCTGCATGTCACAGTGTTTGGGGTTTTGCCAATACACCTGGGGATGGCATTGATGGAATGGCAGCCCAGCATGTAGTACGTGATTCCACGGCATTTACCCTTGCACCCAAGGGCTGGAGCCACACTGAATCTGCAACCATTACCACGGCAGGCCTGACGGCCTGGAGAGCCTTGGTAAGCGATGGCAAGGTAAAACCTGGAGATACCATATTGACCCTTGGTACCGGTGGTGTATCCATTGCTGTAATTCAAATAGCCAATATGCTGGGCGCCAAAGTCATTGTTACCTCTTCCTCTGATGAGAAGCTGGAACGTGCCAAGAAACTAGGGGCTACTCACGGCATTAACTATAAAACCCACACACAGTGGTCAGAAAAAGTACTCGAGTTAACCCATGGCAAAGGGGTCGATCACATTATCGAGCTGGGTGGTCCCGCCACTTTGGAACAATCAATTCAGTCAGTTAGGGTTGGGGGCCATATATCTCTGATTGGGGTGTTAACCGGCAGAGAAGGACAGATTCCAACGGCCTTATTGATGGGGAAACAGGCTCGATTACAAGGGTTGGTTGTAGGCAACCGCTGTGAGCAGCAGGATTATGTCGCGGCACTTGAGAGCAACGCAGTACATCCGGTTGTCGACAAGACCTTCCCATTTGTTGAGCTGGAGAAAGCTTTTGAATACCAATCTAGTGGATCACATTTTGGTAAGATTTGTGTGGAGTGGTAATTAATCAAAAAAATTAACGAATTAATTCCGTAATGAGTTTCCTACAGTTTTGCAGCGCTTATTATTAATAATTAACTTGAGAATTAAGTGAAATGAACCCAACTTCATTAAGATAAATAATATATCAACTTTCTTAAAAATACGAAAACCCTACCAATAACTCTAAAAGGAGAATAAATGGAAATTTCAATAGAAACTACTGTTAATGCACCCATGGAGAATGTTTGGTCCTCCTGGACCACACCGGAAGATATTCAGAAATGGAATTTTGCCTCTGATGACTGGTGCTGCCCAGATGCTATAGCTGACCTAAAAATAAATGGTAATTTCGTATATCGAATGGAATCCAAAGATGGAACTATAGGCTTTAATTTTGAAGGAAAATTCACCAATATCGAAAAATTTAAGCGCATTGAATTTGTAATGCCAGACAAGAGAAAAGTAAGGATTGATTTTTGTGAAATTGATCAGGGAGTAAGGGTCATTGAATTATTTGACGCAGAGGACTCTCATTCAGTAGAAATGCAGCGGCAAGGATGGCAAAACATATTAAACAATTTTAAAAAGCATGTTGAGAGTAAGGTGAGATAACGTTCAATATATAAAGGGGACTCCTTTCTCCTAATAATTGGCCACCTGTTGAGCCAATTGCCGGTAATGTTGCCAATGTGGAGTAACTCTATGACTCTGCTCTGGAAACACCTTTACCAGTACAAAGGCACCGATACAGATACTCACCACTCTGGTGGCATTTTCTGCGATTAACCTCAGGGCGTTGAGCTGCTTTGATCTCAACTCCAGCAGCCGTATTCCAATGCCACCACAATTTATCAGGTAATCGACTATGGGTGCCTCAATAATATCGCAGTCTACCGAGAATGACTGACCATACACAGTATCGACTGTTCCAGTAGAAAGGCCGAGCAGGCGCCGCGAATAATCTTCACTGACAAAACCGTTGGCTTCCTTAGAGGCATCCAGGGAACCACAAAGATCTAGGGCTTGAAATCCATCGGCAAAAAAACCATTCTTCCAGCCCATAGTGTCACCTCTATACATCCATTCTACAGCCTAAGATATGTCTCACGAGACACAATTACAACAAATACAGACAGCTAGACTGCGAGTGTGGATAGTTTTACTGTTATCAACTGCTAACAGTCGCGAACCGCCCTTTCATCTTTTGCTGTCATGTAACGATTCAAGGTCAATTGCTAAGCATCAGGAGCCCATTCTCCTGAATAGACCTGATTTTTGTAATTTCTACCAGGGGCTATCAAAGAAGGTATTTACATAGAGATAGTGCCCCTAAAAAATACAATAGTGGGCTTTCTTTGATGAATAATAATCAGGAAAATACATAACTTCATTAGCGTGACCGGCCTAGGACGATCACTCTTCAAGGCTGATTGGGGTAAAGATAATACTTATTAGGACCACTACAGGTAAGGTTCCAAGTTCGTTATACTCTCAGTTAAATGGCTTAGCACCACCAATAAGTTCCGACTTCGGCCAAAGAACAGGATTTATGATCTTCTCATCCGCACTACTCGCCATAGTTATGGCCACCACCACACCAAATAACTGTACTGATGGCATTGCTCTGGCAAGAGGGGTAGCCGCTATTGCGGGAGAATACCCTTGGTTAAGCGTGGATGAGAAAGACTATTTACTGCATAACTACTATCGTATGTACATCATTGTGCCGAAGAATCCCGATATCAACCTTAAGGGCATTGGTATGCCAACGGCTACAGTAAACAAAGAGAATTGTGAGGTAATTAATGTTCACATGGCTCGTTAATTCCATACATCTTATTGTCTGCCATTAATAAACTGAAAATCTAAACCTGCTTCCAAACACCAGGAGATTATTATTTCATCACACCCCTCCACCATGTTTTTATAATCTGCGGTTGCTTCCAAAACCTCACCTGGGTCAAATACCCAGTAATTCAAGGTAAACACGAGAATAACTGTTGCACCGGCAGCTAGCTTAAATATCATTAGCCAAAGTACCGGGGTCAATCAGGCGAGCAAAACTGCCCGCAGCTATCATTTAACCTGGTGATATCCACAGCAATCGGAGATAAACCGGTACCAGAGTCCCAGATGAGATCAGGGGATCATCAATAGGCTTTTCGATAACCTCTGGTTTACGAGTGTTTTTATAAGCTTTGGTTCGCTCGAATTCCTCTGTCAATTCGGATTCTGGAATAACGCCCAGCCAAATTAAACAGGCTCTGTGATAGGTGAGCAGACTTTACCCCAGAGAATCATTTGTATACCAGCCGCCCTTATATTTCTGCCAAACTATAGAAGGCTGTGGATAGCGCTCCCAGCATCAAAAGAATCGGATAGACAATCCCCAAACTAAAAAACTTAATTAATGTAGCTCCCCAATCTTGGGCATAGACTCGCTTTTGCATTCTAAGTAGATAGATCGGAATCCAGAAAATAAGCATGAGCATAACACCATAGCATAAGGCTTCTATCCAGGCGTAATGCTCCAGCCATTCCTCAACCCAAAAAGTCAGAGTTTCCAATAAAAGTATCAAGCAAAGAAAGGCATGACTGTGCATCGATACAATAATATGCTCCATATAGAGATTTCCCTGTCTGAAATAACAGAGCCAGAGCATACCTGCAAATATTGGCAACATAAATAATAGAGTAGACGGCAGGGCGCCAAAAAGGGCCTTAGCAAGAATGGTAGGATTTTTAGAGACTCTTTCAACATTTTGACGCGCCTTAGAAAATTCTCCCTCAAACCATTCCTGCCCGGATTGTGGAAGAAACCCAAAAGACAAAACAGTATTCCTAAAAGTTCCTAAAGTCTTAAGCAGCGATATTGCCCAAATTTCCTGCTTGCTTCCCACACCTATAAAATCAATTGAGCGCCCCCCAGGTAAAGGCCACTCAAAGTGTTTTCCAGTTTTGGGCTCACCACTTATAGATTCTTTGGAAAGGCCATTCTGCCCTCCAGAATTAAGAAAATCAGTGTCATCTCTGGTTTGCTCACTGGTCGCCAAGTATTCTGTATCGATACTCCAATCACTACTAATAAGAATCAAGAAGAAGGCACTTACACAAAGAAAAATAAACAGCTTTGCCGGACTGACATATCGGGCTCGCTTCCCGGATAGATACTCTATAGTTAGAAACCCCGGAGACAGCAATAAAGCCGGAAGCGTCCTCCATATACGTGCATCAAAAGCTACAAGGGTATTTAGGAAATCATAAATCACACTATAAAAATTTCTTACAATACCTTTTACCGGCTGTCCACAGCCATGGCAGAAACGCCCTAAGAGAATTGTATTGCAATTCGCGCAATAATCGCTTCTTTCTGCTGAAGCTATTTTTGAGCGTCGAACATCCATGCCATTTTTCCTTTAGAGCGAGCTTTACTTTTTAAATGTCCAACTTATTAATATCGTAAGGAGTTCACTAAGCCATCACTACAGCTCAGCCAAACTCCAGACTATAGTGAAAGCCACACCCATAGATAATAAACACAGATAGGCTAACCCAACAAAGGAGTATTTACACAGGGTCATAAACCAACTCTGTCGATAGATACGTTTTTGCATCAAAAATAGATAGATAAGCACCCAAATAGTTAACCCCACCATAAGATATTTATAAATTGAAGCTATAACCGGAAAAACAAGTAAATTACTGTTCACCAAATATAAGACATTGGCAATCAGGATACTTAAGAATATGAAGGCATGACTGTGCAAGGCTACAATTAAGTGCTCCATATATAGTCTACGCTTACAAATATAGAGCAACCACAGAATTATAGAAAATATTGGTAACATTATTACCATGGCATAAGGAATAGTGTTAAGGAATGCCTTTTTTAACCGGCTTGGATTTTTAGCGACTTCTTTTATATTTAGATTAGCGCTTTCAATCTTATCATCAATCCAATCTTTCATTGGTTTTGGCAAACCATCTAAATCCATCCGGATCAACTTACTCTCTGGATCACTAAAATTATTATTTACACTTGGCTGCCCAGTAAATCCTGGATTATTTTGTGGGTCTATATATCTTTTATCATGCCCTTTATTTACTTCATTTATAACCTCTCTTCTAGCCTCAACTAAAACTTTCTCACTCTCTTTTAGTTCTACTAGTAAACCCCCATGACTGAGGTTTTTAATTTCGACCAACTGATCTCCCTCTACGGCCTGATCGACCTCTGAACTCCCTGACAGGGAAGCTTCCTTAGGTATATCATTATTAGAAAATGTAATTGACCAATCATCACTCAGGCGAGCAATAAAAAGACTAGTGATGCAGAGAAAGATAAAGAGTCTCACAGGACTTACATAACGTACCCGGCGGCCAGAAAAGTATTCCGCAGTTAAGAACCCTGGCCGGAAGAATAAAGCAGGCAAGGTTTTCCATGTCCTTGAGTCAAAGGCTAACAGCGTATCTAAAAAGTCGCCAATTACAGATGAAAAATGCCTTACCATACCTTTCACTGGCTGACCGCAAGCATAGCAATGAGAACCTAGTAACTTTGTAGAACAATTGGCACACTCATTGTCTTTACAATCGAAACCTGTCGTTGATATCGTACTACTCAAAACCCACTTCCCTCGACATTTTATTCTGCATTACTTCACCAGCATTAAAAAATACAGATTCCTTGTGCGCAACCACTCGCAAAAAATGCAATTATTTATTTCTGGTTACTCTTATAACTCAGCCAAACTCCAAAATACTGTTAAAGCGGCTCCGACAGACAGCAAACTCAAATAGGCCAAACCTAAAAAAGAGTATTTACATAGGGTTATTATCCAACCCTGCCGATAAACACGCTTTTGCATCCAAAATAGGTAGATAGGTACCCAAATAACTAGTGCTACCAAAAGTCCATCGAAAAATGAAGCAATTGTACTATAACCAGCTAGTTGCTCACCTAAAATGTAAAATAGATTGGCTATCAAAATACCCAAGCATATAAAAGCATGGCTGTGCAATGCTACAATCAAATGCTCCATATAAAGCCTACGTTTAAAAAGGTATAGCATCCACAGCATCATGGCAAAAAATGGCAGCATGATGATCAAAGTGGAAGGCAGTGCTCCCAGAAATGCCTTTTTAAATCGGTTCGGGTCCTCAGTCACCCGCTCTACATTTTTATGGGCACTATCAACCTTCCTATTAATCCAGCCTTCCACAGAATCAGGAAGCCATTTAACTTGTAAAAACTCTTTATCAAATTCTGCAATGGTTTCATTGAGCCCCGAGGCAATTTTATCTTTAGTGAAATTACCGGAATCAACAGACTCGCCTTCAATTCCGTTCAGGCTATTATTAAGCTCATTGAGGTCCGTTTTAAGTTCAACTTGCTCTTTAATAAGATCAGATTCAAGCTCTTCCAGGTTGACAATTACGATGTCTTCATTGGCATGCTCTTGCTTAAGTTTCCGAATATTTTCTACGGCATTATCATAACCCTTTCCAGCAGACTCAACATCCACGGCTACAGTTTCAGAGTTGCTGAAGTTAATCGCCCAATCACTATTAATCTGAGTAACAAAAAAACTGGTAATACAAAGGAAAATAAACAACCGAACGGGACTTACATAGCGTACCCGACGACCAGAGAAATACTCAGCAGTTAAAAATCCCGGTCGAAAAAACAGCGAGGGCACTGTTTTCCATGTGCGTGAATCGAGTGCCAGAAGAGTGTCAAACAGGTCTCCAACGATGGAAGAAAAATGACGCACCATACCTTTTACCGGCTGGCCACATGCATAGCAGTGAGGGCCCAAAAGCGCGGTTTCGCAATTGGCACAAAAATTTGATTTTTGAGCTGTATAATTTGCAGATGCCGTATTACTCATTACCTATTACCTATCGACATTAAAAATTATTATCTGACTTACACAGAACATACGCTCGAACCCAAGCATCAATTAACGAATAAAAATAAAAACTCCTCAGTTATAAGAAACCGACCAATTATCCTGACTTTCAATTCGAATAAGAAATTTTTTGTAGACTCACGGGTCCAGGGATAGATAAAACAGAAACGCGCCTATTTTAGGCGCGTTTTGCAAGGCTTTTGGCAGTAATTGCTAGGCATCAGTTATCCAGCAGAAAGCGTGCGATGGTCCGCAGTCCATGCCCCTTGGCGCCAGCCGCCCAAAGGTCATTAGCGCTTGGCTGGTAAGAGCCGGAGAGATCCATATGTACCCAGTTTCTCCCCTCTTCCGGTACGAAATAGGCAAGAAACGCAGCTGCAGTTGAAGCACCAGGCGTACCTTCCAGGCCAATATTGGAGATATCGGCAAAATTAGAGGGGATTTGCTCCAGGTGGAAGGTTTCCAGCGGCAAGCGCCAGGCCCTCTCACTTTCCTGTGCAGCCGCATTCAGGACTTTTTGAGCCATTTTATCTTCGAAGCTGAAGACCGAATTAAAATCGCGGCCCACAGCCATTTTAGCGGCGCCGGTCAGGGTGGCAGCATCCAAAAGACAACGCGGGTTATCTTCCCCTGCGGCGAGTAGGCCGTCTGCCAATACCAGGCGACCTTCCGCATCGGTATTCAATACTTCGACGGTGACACCATTCTTGTACTTAATAATATCGCCCAGTTTAAAGGCATGGCCGGAAACCAGGTTTTCCGCGCAGCAAAGGTATAGCTTCACCCTTTTTTCCAGGCCGCGAGCAATCGCCAGGGCGAGGCCTCCAGTCACCATAGCAGCGCCGCCCATATCGGATTTCATGGTGGCCATGTTATTGGAGGGTTTAATGCTGTAGCCACCGGAATCGAAGGTAATGCCCTTGCCCACCAGGCAGATATCTACCGCCGCATCCGCATCGTCCGTGGGGTTGTAGTCGAGCTGTAGCATGACTGGCTCACGCACACTGCCGCGGCCCACATTGTGGATACCGACAAAACCATCGCGCAGCAGATCATCCCCCGCCACAATGCGATAGTTAACCGCGCCTGGTGCAAGTGTTTGCAACATTTCCGCAGCGCTCTCCGCCAACACCCTAGGGGAAATATCATCCGGCGTGCCATTGGTAATCTCGCGAACCCAGCGCGCAGCTTTCTCACGTGCAGCCAGCTCTTTTAGCTCCCCCGCATCCTCGGTAGCCCAGTCGATTTTATTGCTGATGCGCGGATTAAAATAACCAGCCCAGAAAGCCCAGCGGCTTTCGATATCCCAGCCCTCACCACTAAGCGCCACCTCAGTTATCCCCATACCATCGAGGCGCCGCGCCGCGCGTTGGGCCGCTACTAATGCATCGCCTTTAGCTGCACCGATATGGATATGGGCTTCACCACCATTAAAACTGAGCAATGCCGCCTCACCCCAGGGTTCCCCCGCAGTGCTTTCCATCAAATGAACGCGCATAACCTTTGCCATACAAAACCTTTTTGAAACTTGTGTGCCAATTTAATTGGGATTCACGCTGCATTCTAACAGTACATCAAAAATACTCGACGATTGCGCCGCCACGAACACGACGGATAAACTGTTAGCAGAAACACAATAAACCTTCAGGAAGAGAAGATCTTAGGGAAAATTCATGGCTAAATCCTGCCACTACCATTCCAGTGCCGATGCATCCTGGCAGTGCCAACCCTGTCAGCGCAAATACTGTAGCGAATGCATTCCGGGCTCCAGTGCCAATTATCAGGGCCTCGGTCCTGAATGCCCACTGTGCCGCGAACCAGTGGAGTATATCGGCGCCAGTAACAGCGCCAAGCCTTTTTGGCAGATGGGAATTTTTTACTTCCTCTATGCCCTAAAACCGGGGCCCCTGGCGATCATAGCCCTGGCGGCTGCGGCCAGTTTATTAATCTCGAGCCTGGGACTTTTAGCCATCGTAATCATAGTGGGAATCGTAGCCTTGGTGAGTCGCTACAACCTACTGGTTATCGAGCGGCTCGCCAGTGGGCAACTGGAGGCTCCGGGAATCGGTGATGCCCTGGACGGCAATAGCGCACCGCTGTTTCTAAAGGTCATCGCTATGACCCTGATTGCCGGTTTTGTCGGCTACAAGCTATTAGCCTTGGGCATGGGCGCCGTGCAGATTTATGCTTTCGCCCTCTTCCTGTTTGCGCCAGCAGCAATGATTATATTGGCCCTTGAGCACAGCCTGCGTGCAGCGATCAATCCGCTCAAGCTGCTGCAATTTACTTTGATTATCGGCTGGCCCTACTGGCTGCTGTGGATTACTACCACTGCGGTTTCCGCTGCGCCCAATTTACTGATGGCTATTGCCATCGAGAAGCTGCCACCCTGGTCCCTGGCTCCGGTGATCGCGGCTACTACCACCTACTTTTATATCGTGACCAGCGCGATGATGGGTTATATCTGTCTGTCACGGCAGCAGAAGCTGGGCATCCAGGCCGAACTGGAAGACGAAAGCGCATTTATGGACGAGGAGGAATTCAACCGGGCGCGCGCTCTGGCAGATGCACAAATATTAATGCGCGAGTCGAATTTGCCTGCCGCGCGCCAGGCCCTGGTAGATGGACTGCGCCGCCATCCCAATGACGAAGCACTCAACGAACGCTACTACCGCTTGCTTCTGGCAACCCAGGACCAAAAAGCCCTGCGGGAACTGGGTCCGCACCTGCTGGATAAGTTTGTACAAATCAACCGGCCACACAAAGCTGCAGAACTCTACCTGGCTACCGAACCGGCGCCGCCGATTACTAAACCCGACCTTCGCCACGCCCTGGCCAAGGTGCTCTATCAACAGCACAAATACCAGCAGGCGGCGCAATTGCTGAACAATCTGCACAAAGAAAATTATCCACAATTGGATGCCGCCTACTTGCTGCTCGCGCAGGTGTATATGGACGGATTGAGCCGGGAAGATCTAGCCAGGAAATTGCTACAGTTTATCAGGAAGAAATTCCCGAACACCCCTCTGGCCAATCAGATCGACGCTTTGTGGAAAGTATTAAACAGTTCAGAAAGTACACACTGATTTATTCATAAGAGTCCGCAAATAGGAAGTATGAGCCAACAGCGCGTTTCGATTAAAAAGCAGCGCGCTTCGGTTATCAGCTTTTTTGCTTGCGGAAACAGCAGAATCACTCTCACCAATGCTTCAAAGCCCTGTTCCATATATACAAACAGCGGGCAAAGTCATTGTAGATTTTGTTAAGGCACCAACGCAGACCATGTATTTTTGACAGCCTTGCTTTCCACTGCTCACTGGGAGAATTCTCCCAGATGGCAATAAATGCTTCATAGCCCACCCGCAGATGCCCCTGTGTATCAATCACATACAGGCGTTCCCGCACAAACTCCAGGTCGACATCGAGCTGTTGTGCTTTGGCGTTATCAAGGTGGACATCTTCCCAATCCACACCACATGTGGTGTTTTTTTTCCTCTGTGCACGAATACCCGCATCGCATACCGGACAGGCAGAATTGTAGAAAACACGAATTTTCGCGGCCATAAGGAAGCTCAGCGTTGGCAATTAGCGGGGATGCTCAATATTTTCATGATCCACCAGCTCCCAGGGCAAGCCTTTGTTACGGTAAATTCTCTTATTTTTATTCGGGTAATCGGCCACATCGTGATCCAGGCGTAGGCCTACCACGATACAGCGTAGAGTACCCTCGCCAGTATTTTTCATTACATGGGGAAGGCCATTCGCGGGGTAACCAATAAAGTCCCCTTTGCTCACCGTATGGGTTTCGTCACCAATTTGCACTGATGCCTGTCCTTGCAGGATATAGACACACTCATCTTCGAATTTATGACAGTGATATTCAGTGGACTCATACCCAGGCTCTATTTCGATGATATGAAAACCAAAACCGTTTATCCCGGTGATATCACCCAGGGATTTATTACGACGCACAGCATTCGGGTTTAGGAAGTGCACCTTGCGCTCCCCTTCCATTTCCAGGATTTCTTTGTTTTTAATAATAGATTTATTCATTTGGCTCCCCTGCCAATTTGATCTTATTGATACTCACTGACGATTGTCCAATTGCCAATGTATCCCAATAAATAGACTGCTGCCTTCTAGGGCTGACCAGTTATTTCCATCCTCTGGGTTAGCGCCTTCATCTCCCGCGCACGCCCTTCCTCACCCAGGCGCCGGTAATAATTCACCAAAGCCATGCCCAACTTGGGTATCAGTGGATGCTGCACTCGTTGCGCGATAAGCCTGTTTAAAAGCTCTTCCAACCAGGACCAGTTTTTCACTTCAGCGGCACGACGCGCCATAAGCAGGCAGGCTTTGGCAGTTAGGGCACGAGGTTTCTGCGTAGATTGTCGATAGTTGCGGTAACCAGCCTCAAGAATACGGGCATCGATGGTCGGGTTGGCTGCCTGGGCGAATAGCGCCAAATTGGCGCGGTGATACGCCTCGCTGTCCGGATTGATTGCGGTCAATTCGATATAGCGCTGAATCAGAGCCAGATGATCGGGATACAAACGTACTGCCGCGGCTGCCGCCTCAGAGGCCTCAATCAACTTGCCCTCTTCCTGGAATCGGTTAATACGCGCCAGCGCGCTCTGTTGTGGCGAGGGCAACTCCCCTTCCTCCTGCGGCATCTCCTTTAGCGGTGGGCGCCAGTAAATCAGCAGCAGGGCCAGGGCAAATCCAGCCAATAAACCACCGGTGTGGGCCCAATAGGCGATACCCACCTCCCCGTAAAAGTAACCGAAGATTTCCTTACCCAGCCATAGGGGCAGCACCATTAAAGCTGGTGCGCTGAACTCGCCAAACATAAATCCAACGGTGTAGAAGAATCGCAACCGCCGCACGCCGTAGATAGCAACGAACATGCCCATTATCGCTGACACGGCGCCGGAGGCGCCGACCATAGGCACATAACTGCCAGACTCCACCAGCATATGCAGACCAGCCGCGGCCAGGCCACCGAGTAAATAAAGGGCGATAAACCAGAGCCCGCCCAGAGCCAGCTCTACAGACAAGCCAAACAACAACAAAAACACCATATTGCCAATCAAATGATCCCAGCTGCCATGTAGGAACATATGGCCGAGCATGCCAGCCACATTCGGCTCCGCCGGGATCAGGCCCAAGGCCATGCTGCTGACTTGATTGCGCAGCCCGGCAAAATGCATACGCTGTTGCAGCCACTGGCTCTGCCCTTCCTGCTTCAGCTTGGGCAGTAACCACTGGTGAAACTCCGTATTCCACAACAGTTCCCGGTAGACAAACTCCTCTCCCTCCACATCCATCTGCAGGCGCCACTCCGGGTGCTCCTCGTTGACGTAAACCAGAAAGCGCTGCTCTTCCAGGTCCGGCAGGTCACTGCCAAAGTAATACTCTTCCGCCTGCTGCCAGCGGGCCTCATCCCCCCCCTGGTAAAATACAAACATCAACAGGTTGGCGAGGATCAGCGCAAAGCACATCAGTGGAGGGCGGCGCCAGTCTGGTTTATTTTGGATCGGGATTATCAGCACCGGCGTTTCCTTATTGATATTGCACGAGCGCCCGATAGCAAAACGCAGCAATAAAAAATGACAGGGATGGAGCCGACTTTCTCGCCGGCCTTTTGGAAAATACTACGCCTGTTTGTGGCAACTCAAGCCCAGGGCAGCCCCAGCGGCACTACTTCTTCTCGTTTTTCTCGTTTTTCTCGGCGCGGGCGATCAGCACCGGCGCATCCCAACTGCGCAGGTGCAGGTCTCGTTGCGGGAAAGGCACCTCGATACCCTTTTCACGGAACTCCCGCAACAACTCCAGATTGTAGAGTGCATAGGAGTCCCCCAGGGAGGTGACCATATTGCTGTTCACCCATACCACCAGTTTGAAGTTCAAAGCGCTATCGCCAAACCCCATCAGCCACACCTCAGTTTTGCGCTTCCAGTCGGTATGGGTGATATTGACCCGGGAGGCGGCTTCCAGTGCAGCCTCGCGCACCAGATCCGGGTCGGAGGAATAGGAAACCCCAAAGGACACATGGATACGGCGCACCGGGTCATCCAGGGTGTGGTTGATCACCCGCCCCGCTACAAACTCCGTATTCGGCACCAGGATATCCACGTTGTCACGGGTGGTGATGCGTGTGGAGCGTACATTGATATCGCGGATACGGCCAAAGACACCGGACTCCAACTCCACCAGGTCGCCCACCTTGAGTGGCCGCTCAAACAGCAAGATCACACCTGAGATAAAATTGGAAAAGATTGCCTGCAAACCAAAACCGAGCCCCACCGATAAAGCGCCGGCCACCAGTGCCAGCTTGGAGGTATCCAGGCCGAGCATGCTCAACACTATAATCAGGGCGACGCCGATATAGATGTAATGCAATACCCGGCTCAAGTTGTACATAGAGGATTCGCTGGCGTGCTCCCTTCGCACGAGCCGATGTAGGAAGGCGCGGGTCAGCATCGACAGCAACCATGCACATACCAGTACAAACACCATCTTGGCGATCAGACGCAACGTGATCGGGTTTTGCGCGATAGTAAACAGCTGGTAGTCCGCCAAAGTACGCCAGCGCTTGTAGACTTGGCGGCCTGTCAGAGCCAAGCGCTCGCGCACCGTGGCCCACCAACCCTGGCGCTCACGATAGACTTCCAGCTGGGCCTTTTCGTAGCGCTGGATATCCTGCTCCAGGTCGTTGGCTCGCGCCAAACCGCTGCCAATTCGCTCAAAGTAAGCCCACCAACGACTCAGATCGGCTTTTTCTTCCTCATCCCGCCAAGCCACTACCTGCCGCTGGCGAATCGCCAGCTCCCGCGAGGTGCTCTCAATCACCGCAGTGGCATTCTCCAGTAGCTCACGGCTGACAACCAGCGTCTCCTCTTCATTCTTGGGATTCAATACGCGGTTGATGGACTGCAGCAGTTCACTCTTACGCTTGCCCAGATGCTCCTCCAACAGATCCACCTCCAACTGCATCAGAGTGAGGTCCTTTTTCATATTGACGTTGGGATCGGTGGAGGGGTCAGTGGTACTCTGAATACTGGTGCGGGTAGTGGCAATGCGCTCAATTTTCTTTTCGCTATCGGTGATGGATTTCTCCAGCTTTTCAGCGTCTTTCTCACTGAACTGCAGGTCATTGAGCATGCTTCGCAACTTGGTCTCTGCCAGATCAATTTTCTCCTGCCAGGTTCCTAGGAACTCATTCACCGTTTCCAGCTGCTCAATAATATTCAGGTGATTAACTTGCGCCAGCATCAGCGCTTGCGCCGCCTCATCTTCTTCATCACCTTTGGCGTCACGCAGAACAATAACCTGCTTGCGCAGCTGCGCCAGAGACTGTGCACGACTTTCACGTAACTGGCGCGCTTCCAACTGTACCCCGCTCAAGCGGCGCTGACCTCGGCTGATGGCCGCATCGGCGCGGGCCCAGTCGAGCACAGTAGGCTTTTCCGGAAACTTCACATCCGGCATCAACTCAACTTTTAAATACTCCTGGCGCTTGTTCCAAGTGACTTCCACTCCTTCCAAGCTTTGGGTGATTTTCTTCGCGCCTTTTTGCAGTGCCTCATCATCTTTCGGCAAATTCTGCTGCCACTCGTCCCAGCCCGCCTTTAAGGCCTGTAGCCACTCCCGCCGCTGTTCCGGTGATGCACTAGTCCAACCAGTCCACCAGTCTGCAGAGGGATCGGCAAAATCGGGGACTACCGGTTTAAATTCCTTGGGTTTGGTGCCGGGCAGCTGGGCGCTAGCCGCCAGGGAAAAAAGGACGAGAAAAATCAGGCAGAGGGCGAGCGAAATAAAGTGGGGTAATCGGTGTTCGGAGCAAGTCTTATGCTTTTCAAAATAATAGGAGTAACCACCAGCGCCCAGCATAGAGTACACATCTGTCCGTGAAGCAGTATCTGCAAGGGGGAAGAGTTTGCCCCTAAGGGCATATGCCTTGAGTGTAGCCGAGAGCGGCCAAGCTCCCGACCCGCCAGAACAAAGAAAACTCAGTAACGTCTGCGCCCATAGCCACGCATACAATTAAGGTACTGTCTGCGGTAGGCTCGCGTACTGGTCACCGACGC
The DNA here is from genome assembly GCF_020524905.1 of Microbulbifer variabilis. Classification (GTDB taxonomy): domain Bacteria; phylum Pseudomonadota; class Gammaproteobacteria; order Pseudomonadales; family Cellvibrionaceae; genus Microbulbifer; species Microbulbifer variabilis_A. Next base: position 63,793 of record NZ_JAIVKI010000008.1, read on the forward strand.
CCTCCCCGGGTGCATACTTCTTACCAGATTCGCAGCCCTGGCTTGACAGAATACTTCTCGCCGACCGGTATCGTGACCTGAGCGGCGTACACTGCGTGAATGACGAAGTTGACTGACATTGCGAGAGGATTCGTATTTAGGCGGATAGGCGCGAGAAGACTCGTATTGAGACGTATAGGTGCGCTGTTGAGGATAGGCGCGCGGGTAATTTCTCTCTTCGGATGCCAGGGTGTTGTGGTTGTAGCCACGCCAGTTAGCGGGTGGCGTTACCACCACAAATTGATTGTCCTTTGGATCGAACTCGAAAAAAGTGCCATTGCCAGCTCGCCGGTAGTCCTTGCCTTCAAGGTAAAATGAAGTCCCTATAGGGACTTCCGGCACTCTGGCTCCCAGTGGCGGCTCCACGCGGGTATAACCATCTGGCCCCTGTCGATAGAAGTATCCGTCTACGTAGAAATAGATCTCGTTATTGGCTTCGATAAGGCGCGCCCCATCTAGAAGGCGCACCACTTGCGTCTCCGCTAGAGGTGCTGAGGTCATTGTCAGTAACAGCAGCGCAAACAGGAAACGCATGAGACACCTCGGCGAGCAAGTAAATGTCGCAGAAGTGTATTGTCGTGGAACTTTGTTCCCCAATTTAATTTAGGGGGACTGTGACCGGCAAATTAGTCAACTTCCGCCTAGAACGCTGGCGCCGTCCTCATCGCGCACAACTTCCGAGAGTATCTTTACCTCCTGTCCCGGCTGCAGGCGCTCGGCGCCGCGCACAACAACCCGGTCGCCACTATTGAGGTCACCGTAGACAGCTATCCACTCTCCATCGCCACTGCCAACGCGAACGGTTAGTCGCTCAGCTTTGTCTTCTTTATCCACACGGTAAACGAAGGTTTCACCATTGCGCAGCACCAGGGCATCCCGTGGTACTGCCATGGTGGCGCGAACTTCAGATAGAGGCACAGCCACTTGTACCGGCATCCCTACGATCCATTCCCTCTGCTGCGTGTTATTGCGGGGCAGTTGAACCATCAGTTTGACCCTGCGCGAATTGTCACTGGCTACGGGGACAAACTGGCGCACCTGACCACTGATGATTCGAGCACTGACACGCTCGCCCTCGGATAAAGATACCGCGTCACTGCGCACTGCAATGTTGTCCCCAGTGGCGATCAGAGACAGTGCGACTAGGGGGATATCCGCTTCCACTTCCAGTTGAGACATATCCAGGGCGCGCAGCAACTCGGAGCCGGTGCGCACATACTCCCCCGCCTGTAATTCGCGGCTCACCACCAGGGTATCAAAGGGGGCATCAATGGTGGTTTTGCCAAGCTCGTAGGCACGCCTGTCCCGCTCAATCTGTGCGGCCAAGAGATCCTGGGCCATGGCCTCGCGTTCGGCTTGCTGCTCTTCCAGCGCCGCACGAGAGGTGCTATTGCTCTCCGCCAACTTGCTTAAACGCTGCAGCTGCGCATCTAAATAGGTGAGACGTGCCTGCAGCTGTGCAATACGGCTCTCACTGTTGCGCAACTGTAGGCGCCAGTGAGTCCCATCCAGCTGTGCCAGACGTTCCCCTTTCTTTATGAAGCTGCCGGGCTCGGCGACAAACTCCAGCACACCATCCAGTTCCGAGGAAATACGAATATCGCGGCGGCTCACCACTTGACCAGCGGACCACTGGCTCGGCGCCATCTGGCGGGTCTCGGCCCGGTCCACGGTGACCGCCACCGTGCCGTTCTGGGCCAGCACCGGTCCCGCATAGGCGAGAGACAGCGCAACACTGGCTAGTAACTTCTTCATTGGGAACTCCTCAGGGCCAGTTTATGGCGCAGGCGGCTAAATTGCGGCAGTGGCAAGCGACCGGTCTGCAGCAACGCCGGCAACAGAATCAAAGTAAACAGGGTACTAACCGCCATACCGCCGACGATTACGGCGGCCAGACCGCGGTAAATTACACTGCCCTCGCCCGGCGCCACCAGCAGGGGCAACATGCCGAATACGCTGGTCAAGGTACTCATAAAGATTGGCCGCAGGCGCAGGCGCAGTGCCTGCTCCACCGCCTCTACCCGGCTGGCGCCAGCGTCTTCCGCTGCGCGGGTCTGGTGTACCAGCAAAATGGCGTTATTCACTACCAGTCCCAGCAGGATAACGAAGCCGATCATGGTGAGCAGGTCGAGGGGCTGGAAGCTGATCAGGTTAAGTAACTGCAGTGCCAAAACCCCGCCGACTGTGGCCAGCGGGACTGTTAGCAGTACCAAACCGGAGTCTCGCAGTGAGCGGAACAAGGCGCTCATGAGCAGGAACAGAATCAACAGCGCCAACAGGAAGTTTTGTGAAAGAGAGACCAGGGCCTTATCCAGATCGCTGGCATTCCCCCCCACCAGGATACTGCCATCCTCAGGCAGAGCCTCGCGAATTTTCGGCAGCACGTCCTCCTCCAGCTGGGCAAGTACCTCCTCCAGAGAAACATCGTCCGGGGGCACAATATTGAGGGTAATGGTACGGCGACCATCCACCCGGCGCAGGTTACCTGGCCCCACGGTGCGCTCCACACTCGCCAGTTGGCTCAGCGGTACCACCTCACCCCGTGGAGTGACCAGTGGCGTATTCTGCAACTGCTCCGGTGTGCTCCAGGGCTGCGCCCTAAAAATCACATCCAGGCGCTTTTCCCCATCGAAATATTCACCTACATAGAGACCGTTGCCGAGGGTACGAATCAGCCCACCCATATCCTGGCGGTTCCAGCCCTGCTCCAGCATGGCGCGGTCATTGGGACGCACCGTCAGTTCGGGCTCCGAAAGTGACAGGCCTGGGTTGGTCTGTACTGGTGTGCCCGGCATCACCTCTTCCATTACTTCTACACCGCGGGTGGCGGCGCGCATTAGACCATCAGCGTCGCGGGACTGCAGGTGCAGAGCGATGCGGCGGTCACCACCGAATTGACCAAATAAATTTCCACGCGCGGCGAAACCCTGGAAATCTGGAATATCCACCAGGATTTCCTCTCGCAACAGTCTTTCCATCTCCTTGGCCTGATCCATATCTTTAACCCGCACGCCCATAGTGCCGCCGTTGGGCCAGGTAATGATGTAGTAGTTCTTCAAGGCCGGATCGCGCTCACCACTCATGTAGGGTGCCATACGCCGGTCAAGCTCGTTGACGATATCCTTTTCAATGGTTTTGGTATTAGTCGACGAGGGGAAATTCATCCACACATCCACCGCATCGCGTTTTACCGGAGGTAAATAATCGAGGTTGGGTAAAAGAAAATAGGTTGCGGCGATAGGCACCAGCAAGAAGCCTCCGATCACCTGCCAACGACGTGCACGGGTGCTCGTCAGCGCCATGACCCGTGTGGTTATTTTCTCCCACCAATGAGCCAGTCGGTCCTCATTGGAAATTGGAGGCAGCCATAGCTTCGCTGCCAGCGGCACTATGGCAACGGCGGCTAACAGGGAAAACACCACCGCCACGGCAATGGTCAGGGCTAGATCACCAAATACCTGCCCCTCCACACTATTCAAGAAAAATACCGGCAGGAAGATAGCCACGGTGGTGGCAGTGCTCGCCAGTAGCGCTCCCCATACCTGGCCGGCACCCTGCTCAGAGGCCTCCTCGGGAGCGAGACCTTTTTCCCGCAGGCGCACAATATTTTCCAGCACCACAATCGCGGCATCGAGCACCATACCAGTGGCAAAAGCCAGCCCCGCGAGGGAAATCACATTCACACTGCGCCCGGCTGCAGATAAAACGATGAAAGTGGAAAGTAAGGAGATGGGAATAGCAGCGGCCACTATTAAGGTCGCGCGCATACGCCGCATAAACCACCAGAGCACCCCCACTGCTAGTAATATGCCCAGTATCAGGTTACCACCGAGTAAATTAAGGGCGCGGTAAACAAACACTGAGGCATCGAAAGACTGCACCAGCACCAGCTGTTCGTTTTTCAGTTTGGTCTCATTCAGCTCCGCAACCTTCTGCTTTACCAGTTCCAGAGTCGCGAGCATATTGGCATCGTTAGTGCGGTTGATGCGCATGGATACCGCAGGATTACCGTTCTGCGTGGTTACCCCACGGGAATCAGATGGCCCCACCCGCACCTCGGCAATATCACCGAGTCGTACCGGCTGGCCATCGCGCCACTCCAACACCAGCTCAGACAGATCCTCTGGCTTGTATTCACCAACGAAACGCAATGTGTATCTACGGCGTCCTACATCGGTAAAACCACCGGAAACATCCCGCGCTGAGGCCAGCTGGCGACTGATCGCCGGTAACTGAATGCCCAGGTCGGCCGCCTTCCAAGGATCAAAAATAACCTGTAATTCTTCTTGCGCAGCACGACCAGACTGGGCCTCCACACTGGAAACACCGGGTACGGACTCCAGTTCAGGCCGCAACACATCCTCGATCAGACCTGCGTAATCATCCAGGTGGTTCGGATTTCCAGGTAGCTTCTGCAAAAAGAAATAGGTGAGTGCAGTGGCATCACCGCCCCAACCGCCAAGCATCACCCGCGGCGGCTCCGCATCCCGGGGCAGAGGCGGCAGACTACTCATGCGGCTGATTACATCAATTAGCACCTTGTTCATATCGGTGCCCATAGTGAATTCGAGATTCACCCAGGCGCCTCCCCTGCCGGCATTGACCTCCATGGTTTCCAGGCCAGTGAGGCCCTGCAACACCGATTCGATCGGCTCAACAATTTCCGCTTCCACCTCTTTTGGCGCAGCAGCACGCCAGCCGGCCTGGATGGCAATACGCGGGTTTTCAATATCGGGGAAAAGCTGTACCGGTAGGCGACTGGCGAGAAATGCTCCCAGTAAAACGGCGAACACCACTGCCACACCGGCGGCGGCAGGATTTTTAATAGCGGCTTTTGTCAGCGCCATTCCATAGGCCCTTACTTTGTTTTTTATGATTAAGCTGGCAATGACATAGACGAGTCCTTATCTATTTCACTGTCTCCGGGAAAATACTGGCGCAGAGTCATAAATCTGTGGCTACTCCGCCGACCCGTGCCCAGTTTTATTCTCATTGAAAAGCGCAATATTTTTGTGAAAAAACTGCGTATTTTCTGTCATCAAGCCCTGAGCCAACAGCCGCACTCTCCTGTGCGCACGATAAGCCCACCGGTGGAGACCGGCGGGAAGTGAAAGGAAGACTAATGCAATAGAAAACGCAAACAAGGGCCTTGCGACAAAGTGTCGGGAATTATCGATCAGGCCACGGAGGCAATTTTTACCCCCGCAGGAGCCGAAAATGCCTCAGAGAAAATGCTGTACTTTACTCTTATAACTACGGCTCATTTTCAGACACTCGCCGCTATCCAATACCAAGTGATATTCGCCATTAATATGCGCGCGAATTTCCCGCACACGGCTTAAATTTACGATGGTCGAGCGGTGAATACGCTGGAACAATTTTGGATCCAACTGCTGCTCCAATTCCTTCATGGTAATTCGCATCACATGGGTTTCACCCTGGGCGTGCACACACATATAGTCCCCGGCGGCGTCGATCCAGTCGATTTCCCGCGCCGGAACCAGGGTGATCTTACCGGAGTCCTTCACCGCAATTTTGTCCGGGTAGGCGCTGCCGGCAAACTGGCCACTGACCAGTTTTTGCTCCAGCGCTTCCTGGGATTCTTTAGTCAGATCCGCCACCGCCTCCAGCAGTTGCTCGCGCTGCATGGCGATATCCGCAGTGGCCATTTTTTCCCGCGCACGAGTCAGAGCCAGTTGCAAACGCTCCTCTTCGATTGGCTTCAAAACATAATCCACCGCATTGACCTCAAAGGCCTCCACCGCGTACTGGTCATAGGCGGTCACGAACACCACCTGGGGCAGTTTTTCCAGGGGAATTTTTTGCACCAACTGCAGGCCGTTGACACCCGGCATTTGAATATCCACAAATGCCACATCCGGGTTCTGTTGTAGGATAACTTCCAGAGCCTCGCGGCCGTTACCACATTCGGCGACCACATTGACACCGGGCATCTGCTCCAGGCGCAGGCGCAAACCGCGGCGCGCCAGGGGTTCGTCATCGACAATTACTGCTGTCAGGTTTTCAACTGCACTCATCTCGTTATTCCTGTTCATAGGGAATGCGAATATTCACCGATAACCCGCCCTCAGGACGGTTGCGGAAACGCACTCTCTGATCATCGCCATACAGAGCGCGCAGGCGCTCACAGGTATTGCGAATACCAACACCGTAACCCTTGCCTACCAGTCGCAGTTCCTCTTCCGGCATACCCGGACCATTATCGTTCACTTCGAGTAATAACTCCCCCGCGAACACCCGCGCCTTGATATTGATCTCTCCACCGCTCTCCAACTGGGAGATGCCGTATTTAATCGCATTTTCCACCAGAGGTTGCAGGAGCAAACTAGGTACCAACGCCTGGGGCGACTCCCCTTGCAAATCCAGGCGCACGCCAAGACGATCGGCAAAGCGCACTTTCTCAATATCCAGATACAGCATCAGCGCTTCTACCTCTTTGGCCAGAGTAACCTTCTGCATGGGGTCGTTATCGAGGGAGTGGCGCAGGAACTGAGACAGACGTGTGACCATCTTGTTGGCGGTTCGCCCGTCGTTATCCAGAATCAGAGTGGAGATGGCATTTAGTGTATTGAAGAGGAAGTGAGGATTCAGCTGGTAGCGCAGCATTTTCAGCTGAGCCTGGTGTGCCATGGACTCGGCACGCAGGGCCTTGGCCCTCTGGGTCTGCGAAGACTGGTAGTACTTGATACCGTAATACAGCGCTGCCCAGGTGGTGAGGATCAGGAAGGAATAGGAAAACCAATACATGGCAAGCACCGCCGGGTGCTCATCGCTTTCCTTACCATAGAGCCACAGGGAACCACCAAACTTAATTGCCGCCCACACGGCAGCGGCGGAGAGTACCAACAATAGCGAGCCGAAGAAGCGAGTTGCCGGCGGTTTGTTCCAAAGCCGTTGGAAGCCGAAGCGCATGACTTCACTGAGGAATATCCCGGCGACGGTGGCCACAGCAATATAACCCGAGTGAATCCAGTGGTCCTTCACCCAGAAAAAGCTGCCGACAAAAGTCAGCAGGGTGTAGCCGGCCCAACCGCTGAGTTGCAGGGCCCAGTATTGGGACCTGTGGCTCGACAGGTGTTGTGAAAGCCACTGAAATGCTTTGTTTCCCATAATCTCCCGCTAGAGGCGTGAAAAAATAACGCCGATTTGACACTTTTGTATAGCTTCATACTAAATGGCGCCGATCGCCGGCGAAACACCAACCGGCGCAGCACAGGGACAAACTGCCGCATGACACTCTGGTTATTCAAATCCGAACCCGATGAATACAGCCTGCAAGACCTCGCCGCCGAAACCAGTGGCAGCGGCCGCTGGGATGGTATTCGAAACTACCAGGCGCGCAACTTTCTGCGCGATCAGGTCGCCGTGGGTGATGGGGTGCTGTTCTATCACAGCGCTTGCAAGGTGCCGGCGGTAGTGGGCACCGCCGAAGTAGTGCGCGCCGCCTATACGGACCCGGCGCAATTCGACCCCAAGAGTAAGTACTTCGACCCCAAGGCCAGCCCCGATAATCCGCGCTGGTACTGCGTAGACCTGGCCTGGCGCAGCGAATTCAAGCGCCCAGTGCCCCTGGCAGAAATCAAGCAAGATCCACAGCTGGCGGAAATGATACTGGTCAAGCAGGGGCGGTTGTCGATACAGCCGGTGCGCCAGGAGGAGTGGGATTACATCGTGGAATTGGGCGGGCAATAAAACCTGCGGGCAAAACTAAAACGGGGCGGCTGTATGCCACCCCGAAGTGATTTAGTCAGTCTACGGTTGTTTATTCCCACCGGGCTCTCCGCCCCGCGGTGAAGGGCTGCGCCCCACACTGTACCAGTCCAGTTTGCGGGTCAGCACCATGGTGCAACCAAGCACTCCGAACACCAATAGTGAGCCCATCAACAGGGCATAGTCCTCGGCGCTGAGCAGACCATACAAAAGTGCATATAAAGCAGCTAACAGTCCAGCGAATCCCAGCCCCCGCTGCCAGCTGCGCAACACCGCACTGGTATAAAAACCGATCAACCCCACGCAAGCCGCGGCGGAAATCATATAGGCTTTGACGAAGGCGATATGCTCTGACAGCGACAACAGCAGCAGGTAAAACAACGCCAGCGCCAAACCCACCAGGGCATACTGCACCGGGTGCACCGCCAGGCGCTTGAGTATTTCAAACAGGAAGAAGGTGGCGAAGGTCAGGGTGATAAACAGCAATGCGTATTTAATCGCGCGATCAGTTTTCAGGTACTGATCCACCGGGTCGAGGAAACTCACGCCAAAGCGGCGATTGATCAGGTTGTTACAGTGATCATCCCCATGACAACGCCGTAGTATTTCCTCTAAGTTGGTAGCGAAAAAACTGGTCTGCCATTCCGCAGTAAAGCCTTTATCGTTCACATCGCTACTGCTGGGCAGGAAGTCGCCAAAAAAGCTCGGATGCGGCCAATCGGCCTTCATCACTACGCGGCTGTCACGGCCCACCGGCACCAGGCTGAAGCGCTCGGTGCCCTGTAATTTGAGATCGAAGGCAAACTCCAGGGTTTGGCCACCCTCTAAGTCCATCATTGGCAGCACTGCATGTACACCATCGCCCAGAATCGGCGCGCGACTGCCTGGGGCAAACTCCAATGTCTGGTTGTTCAAATGCAACTTGAGGTCATTGCGGATACCGCGAATATCGTTGATACCTACCGATAAGTAAGGCGTGCTAAAACGGTACTGGTCAAAATTGGTTCCCAGCCCCATCTTCTCCGGCACTCTGAACAGGCCACTTACCTTGCTGTCACTGTGGTAAAGGAGCGCTTCGTAGATGCCCCGCGCACGCCGCTCGGTGGTCAGATCGGAGTTGAAGACGAAGCGCTCGGGAAGGAAATACAAATGGCCGCGCTCTTCCCGCTGCTCTTTGTGCCTCTCACCGGTTTTTCCATTGGTCATCCACTTCCAGTATTTCTTCACGTAAGGCACCACCAAAATGGGCCCGGTAATTTGCTGGTTGAAGCTGGAGCTACGGGCAATATCGTTTATCACCCCATCCTGATAACGCTTTCTCTCATTAATCAGGCCGTCAATCATGGTCAATGGAATCAATAGCAGCAGAATCAAGATGGCAATAGCGCCCAATTTAAAAGCCAGGGCTCGGTTCATGGTTCAGATCTCGGTATCTAATTTCGATAACCTCAGTCTGAGCTGCGAGTATGGATTGCCGATGGAGGCAATATGGAGAGTGTGGGGAGATTGTGTGGGGGCCAGTGGACAGCTGCCTGATCCATCAGGCAGCGGGCAAATTCAGACTGACCTCAACGCCATCAGGCACATTGCGGATCGACAGAGTACCGCCGTGTAACTCCGCCACCTCCTCAACAAAATTGAGTCCCAGTCCAGTACTCTTGCGCCCGCCCCCAGGACGTGACAGCGAGTAGAAACGTTCGGTAAGGCGCGTTAAGGCATACTCCGGGATCGCCTCACCCTGATTGAACATGCGCACAGTGATCCGTTCACCACAGCGTTCGGCATTGATGCGGATCAGGCCAACATCCGGGGTGAAATCCAGTGCGTTGTCCAGTAGGTTGGCCAGGGCCTGCCGCAGCAGGAAGCGTTCGCCTTGTAGCATCAATGCCGGCGCCAGCTCTTGCTCCACACACAGCTGAGCGGCGTCGATTCGCGCTCGCTGAGCCTCTATCAGCTCCTCCACGAGCGGTGCCAGCGGGATCGCCACCCGCTCTTCCAGCCCCTGGCGCTGCTCCACCTGGGCCAGGTGCAGCAGACGCTCGCTCAACTGTTGCAGACGCGCAGCTTCTCGCTGGATATTGCCCACAAAGCGTTGGTGCTGTTCGGCAGGCATATCGCTATCGAGCAATTCGGCGGCGCCGCGAATGGCCGCCAAGGGGCTCTTTAATTCATGCGTCAGGGTGTGCACATAGCGCTCCACATAGTCCCTACCCTCAAGTTCGCTGCGCATCTGCTCCACCGCGACTGCTAACTGCCCCAATTCCCCACTGGGTAACCGCGGCGGTTTTACCCTCTGACCTACACTGGCGGCCTGGGCATAATCGGTCAATTTCCCCAGGGAGCGGCTGAGCCACCAGGACAGCAGTGCACCCACCAGCAAGCCGAGTACAACCAGCCCAGATCCCAGCCAAATCAGGCGCCGCTGTGAGCGCTCGATATAGGGCTGCAGGGTTTGATTGGGCTTGGCCACCGACACCACGCCGATAATCCGCTCGCCATCACGGATTGGTGCCGCCACATACATGACGGAGGTATCAGGATTATTGGGGTCTTCGCGGGTGGAGCGGGCGCCGTAATCGCCACGCAACGTCAGGTAGACATCGTTCCAGCGCGAGTAATCCCGACCTACCGCGATGCCACTGGAGTCGAGCAGTACTTTGCCGCTGTCATCAGTGACATAAATCCGGTGATTGACCTGGCTCTTGGTATGCCCCCAGATACTCGCCTCGGGCCGGCGGCGACCGTAGGCTTCGAGCACTTCGGGTAAGTGGCTCTGGGCCAGGTTACCGGCGATGACCGGGCCGCGCAGAATCTCCGCCAACAGGTTGGCGGTATCCACCAGGGTCTCCTCGGTGGACTGGCGCACGCCGGGACGGATCTCATCCATCACCGTGCTCAATACAAACCAGCCGGCCAACCCGACAAACAGAAAGTAGACGGCAAAAATGCGCACCCCAAGCGGCATATTATTGCTCCGGGCAGCAGCTGTATCCCAAGCCGCGGTGGGTCTGGATTGGTTTGGAGTCCGGCGCTATCTCACGTATTTTGGCCCGCAGTCCTTTGATATGGCTGTCGATATTGCGTTCGTAACCCACTTCTAAAGCCACCCCCAAAGCATCGAGCAATTGTGCGCGGGAAAACACTCGTCCGGGCTGGGCCAGTAAAGTTTCCAGGAGGCAATATTCATGGTGGGTCAGGGGCAATAACTGCTCGTGGAAGTGTATTTGATAACTCGCCGGATCGATGCGGAAAGGACCTTGGGGCTCGGGCAGCTCAGCTCTATCGGAGCGCGGCGACACCCGTTTGAGGATGGCCTTAACCCGCGCTGCCACTTCCCGAGGGCTGAAAGGTTTCACCACATAATCGTCGGCGCCAATTTCGAGCCCTACGACTCGGTCTATTTCCCCATTGCGCGCGGTGAGGAATATCACCGGCACCTCGGAGAATCGGCGCAGCTGTTTACAGGCTTCGAAGCCACTGATATCCGGCAGCCCCACATCCAGAATCACCAAGTCGAAAGGCTCACTTTCGAGCAGCGCCAACGCCTCACCGGCAAGCGCAACCCAATGGGTAATAAAGCCCTCGGCTTGCAGTGCGTAAATCAGGGTATCGGCTATTGCGCCTTCGTCCTCGACGATCAATATTCTTGGCATGGAACCCTAAGCTCAAATTCCACCAGTGTATCTATTTTTGCCGCGCGGAAAGCTATCACTCAAATAAAATCCACAATTTCATCCAAGGGCTTTCTGCCGATAGCCGGCACCTGAGCACCTTCAGCAGGCAGCCCAGCCACCAGGATCATATAGGGCTTTTCCTGCACAGGGCGGCCGAGAATTTCATTGAGAAATTTCATTGGGCTGGGGGTGTGGGTCAGGGTCGCCACTCCAGCATTATGCAGGGCGGCAATTAACATGCCCGTAGCGATACCCACCGATTCCGCGGTGTAATAGTTTTTTAAGCGTTCACCATTTTCCGCGTTGGAAAACTTCTTCAGAAAAATTGCGATCAGGTAAGGGGCGGTTTCCAGGAAGGGTTTGTGCGCATCTGTGCCCAGGGGTTCCAGTGCGTTGAGCCACTCCTCAGAGGCGCGGCGCTGGTAAAACTCACGCTCCTCCTCTTCAGCCGCCAGGCGAATACGGCGTTTAATCTCGGCACTTTCCACTACGACAAAATGCCACGGCTGCCTATTGGCTCCACTGGGGGCACTGCCAGCAGCGCGCACGGCATCTTCGATAACTTCGCGGGGTACCGGTTCGGTTGAGAAATCCCGCACCGATCGGCGCCGGTGCATCAGGCGGGAAAAATCGCCGGCGCGACGGCGCATCTCATCATCGCCAAGGTAGATAAAGTTCAGGGGCTGAAAAGTTTTTTTGGGCGCCATAGCAAGCCCCTTAAACCACGCCTTTTGTCTTTGCGATCAACACGCTGATTAACGACAGCAGGGTCAACACCACCAGCAACATGACAAACAGCAACCAGGGGCGGAAGGGTTTGCGCTCCACCTGATTCACACCGCTTTGCAGATAGTGATCGACCCGGGCCTGGTCTTCCTCGGAGAGTTTCTTTTGAGAGATTTCGGTCATTGGCTGTTTCGCTCTTTATTGTTATTCCCTGAATGGTTATGTCCCGAGTGTAGGAGAAAGCGAAAAACGACTCCATCAAAAAAGCCCCGCATTGCGGGGCTTTTTTAGAATCTGGTGAGGGAGCTGTTAGAACAGGTCCTCCTCCAGGTCCATCAGCGTGGCGCTGCCGGCATTGACGCTGCCGGCCAGTGCCTGGGTGCGTGGCAGTAAGCGCGCGAAGTAAAAACGTGCGGTTTTCACCTGGCCCTTGTAGAAGCTGTCCGCCTCCTGCTGCTCCAGCGCTACTGCAACCACTTTGGCCCACATAAAGGCGTAAGCCACATAGCCGAACAGGTGCAGGTAATCCACCGAAGCTGCACCCGGTGCATGTGGGTCTTCTTTGGCGGCTGCGACCATCTTCTCGGTGGCTTCACGCAGGCGCTGCAACTCGGTTGCCAACGGCTGTACGAACTCCGCCATTGCCTCGCGATCAACCTGGCTATCGATAAACTTCTGTACGTCCGCGGCAAACAGCTCAAAGAGAGCGCCACCGCTGGCGACGGTTTTGCGACCCACCAGATCCAGTGCCTGAATACCGTTGGTGCCCTCGTAAATCTGGGTAATACGCACATCGCGCACCAGCTGCTCCTGGCCCCACTCGCGGATATAACCGTGGCCACCGAAAACCTGCTGGCCAATTACGGTGCAGTCGAGGCCCATATCGGTGGTGAAGGCTTTGGCCACAGGAGTCAGTAACGCCACCATAGCCTCTGCATTTTTCTTCTCTTCACCCTCGCCGAACTTGGAGATATCCAGCCACTGAGCCACGTAGGTGGACAGGGCGCGACCGCCACCAACCAGCGCTTTCTGGGTGAGCAGCATACGGCGCACATCGGGGTGCACGATAATCGGATCAGCCGCTTTTTCGGGCTGCTGGGCACCGGCAGGGGAACGGCTCTGGATACGATCACGGGCGTATTCCAGGGCGTTCTGGTAGGAGCGATCAGAAGCGCCGAGGCCCTGGATACCCACACCCAGACGCTCGTAGTTCATCATGGTAAACATAGCGGCGAGGCCCTTGTTCTCCTCACCCACCAGCCAACCCTGGGCACCGTCGAAATTCATCGCGCAGGTGGCCGAGGCTTTAATGCCCATCTTGTGCTCAATGGAGCCACAATTGACGTTGTTGCTCTCGCCGACGCTGCCGTCTTCGTTGACCTTGTACTTCGGCACCAGGAACAGGGAAATGCCTTTAGGGCCCTTGGGCGCGTCCGGCAGCTTGGCCAGTACCAAGTGAATAATATTTTCGGACAAGTCCTGGTCGCCGCCGGTGATAAAAATCTTGCTGCCGCTAATACTATAGCTGCCGTCTTCGCGGGGCTCGGCCTTGGTACGGATAATACCCAGGTCGGTGCCGGCGTGAGGCTCGGTCAGGTCCATGGCACCGGCCCAAGTGCCTTCATACATCTTGGGCAGATATTTCTGTTTCAGCGCTTCACTGGCGTGGGCATCGATTGCCAGGCAGGCACCGTTGGTCAGTACCGGGTAGAGCGCGAAGGAAATATTGGAGGCGTTGATCATTTCCTCAACCTGTGCACCCAGCATCTTCGGCATACCCATGCCGCCGTACTCCGGGTTGCCCAACAGCGCGCCCCAGCCACCCTCACAGAAAGTGGCATAGGCTTCTTTGAAGCCTGCGGGAGTGGTCACCACACCATCGTTCCAATGGCAGCCCTCTTCGTCACCGCTGCGGTTAATCGGGTCCAGGGTGTTGGAAGCCAACTTGGCCATCTCTTCGAGAATCGCATCTGCGGTCTCGCGATCCACAGCTCCGGCCAATCCGGGCAGTTCCGCCCAGAGTTTTTCCGCAGCAAATACTTCGTGCAGCAGGAAGTTCATCTCCCGCAGTGGCGCCTTGTAGTCGGCCATGCTCCCGGTCCTCATTCAGGTGTTTCAAACGCTTGTTTGAATCTAGGGCCGAAGGCGTACAAAGTCAACCGGTTTGGGCCCTCGCCGAGCCCGAATGGAAAGGCTTGTACTGGGTGCTTTAGGTAGGTAACAGCGGGCGGATATCCAGGTGTTTGGCCGCTTCACGGTAATCCCGCGCCTCGCTGTGGGGCACCACACCGAGCAGTGGCGCCGGCAGCAAGGCCTCAAGAGTGGCCAGGTTTTCCTCGGCGCGCGCCATGCCCGGGCGGACAAAGTTGGCCACCCAACCTGCCAGGGGCAAGCCATCGTGGCGGATGGCCTCGGCGGTCAGCAATGCGTGGTTGATACAACCCAGCTGCATGCCAACCACCAGGATCACCGGGGTATTCAACTCCCGCGGCAGTTGCGACAAAAAGGCCCTCGGCCCCAGCGGTGTGCGCCAGCCGCCGGCGCCCTCGATCAACACTAGATCGGCGCCCGCGCACATCACACCACGACAGACCCCGGCCATGCGGGACACATTGAGCTGCTTGCCTGCCTCTATGGCGGCGATATGAGGGGCAATTGCCGGTTCCAAGGCAAAGGGGTTTACCTGCTGGTAAGGCATCTGCAAGGTCATCGCTTCCTGTAATAGCAAGGCATCCTCGTTGCGCAGCCCATCTTCAGTTTGCTCACAGCCGGAGGCCACCGGTTTTACCGCTGCGGTTTGCAGACCCGCATTTGCGGCTGCTGTGAGCAGGGCCGCACTGACAAAGGTCTTGCCCACTTCGGTATCGGTACCGGCTACAAAATAACTTCTGCCCAAGGCCCAGGCCTCCCCTATTCAAAAAGTTCAAATTTTTTCTTGTGGTGACTTTTCACGCCAGCCACTTGATGATAATTTAGCCGTGTAGCGCAGATTTTGAACAAGTCAAGCCAAGCACTGATAACAAAGGCACGGGGCCGCGCTCACAAAATAATTCCCTCAAAAGGGGAAACTGCTCTGCAGGGACGCGGGAAATCTCGAAATAACTGAAAACATTCAAGCAGCTTAGAGACCATGCGATACCTGACTCTTGCCCTGTTGCTGGCGATGCCTCTGTTCGCCTCAGCAAAAGTAACTCCTGTCGATCATGTTGTTGTGTACAAGTCGAAGAAGCTGATGCAGCTGATTCGCGACGGCCGGGTGGTGAAAAGCTACACCGTCTCCTTCGGCGATAATCCCAGAGGACACAAGGTGCGCCAGGGAGATGAACGCACCCCCGAAGGGCGCTACACCCTCGACTGGAAAAACCCCAACAGCCGTTTCTACCGCTCTATTCATGTGTCCTATCCGAACAAACAGGACCGCGCACGGGCCGCTAAAATGGGGGTCAGCCCCGGCGGCGATATCATGATCCATGGCATCAAACCCGAGTGGTCCTATATGGAAAGACACCTGCGCCGCAACAACTGGACCGATGGCTGTATCGCGGTGGCTTCCAACCGGGAGATGGACGAGATCTGGGAGCTGGTGAAAACCCCCACCCCGATCGATATCTACCCCTGATCGGGCTCACAGGCAAGCTTCATATAGATGACTTCGTAACTCACAGGCAGCCCTTCGGGCTGCCTGAGGCTTTCATAGGCTTCGGCCAGTTGCTGTAACCTGACACGCCCGGTCATCCCCCGCTTGGCGGCGCGATTAATATTGTGTGCCCCTACGCCCTTCAATTCCTTCATCAGCTGACGCAGGCTATCGAAATAAAACAAACACTGCTCGTCGAGCACTGCACCATTCAATTGTGATTGCGCCGCCGCTTCACGCCACTTGGCCAGCGGCATGAATCGATTGACGTGCACATCGCCATCCAACTGGGCCCAACTGCTGCGCAGCTCTGCCAGGGTACCCGGCCCCAGCGTCGCCACCAGGCAGAGCCCCTCCGGGGAAAGTACCCGGCGCAACTCGGCAAACAGCTGCGGCAAGCGATAGCACCACTGCAGCGCCATACTGGAGAACACCAGATCCACGGTGCCATTCGCCAGGGGCAGCTGTTCTGCATCTGCGGCAATATAGTCATCTGCCTTGGGGCGCTCTGTACGGGCAAAGCGCAACATATCTTCGGCAAGATCCAGGGCGATAATCCTCGCCTCGGGAAAATACTGGCGCAGTAGCTCACTGCCAAAGCCGGTGCCGCTGCCCAGATCAACAATAGTGCGCGGCGCCCAATGGCGATCCGCCATTTTCATCAGCTGACAGCACACCGCTCTCTGTATATGGGCGCAGTCGTCATAGCTGGCGGCGGCGCGGCCAAAGGAACGCGCCACCGCGGATTTATCGAAGGGCTCGGAAATCTCGCTATCAGGCGGGGATAGATTCTCGACAAAATGCCGCAATCGCTCCGCCACTTGGCGCGGCTGGGATAAATGCGGTTTATGGCCACAGCCCTTAAACACTTCTACTTCTGCACCACAGCCCTGAATTTCCTCTACGGCAGTTTGGGGCACCAAGGCATCCTGCTTACCAAACAGATACAGCGTGGGAACTTCGAGTGTCTGCAGTAATTGTCGATTATCCAGGTCGGCCAGGCAGTCCAGGGCCTGCTTCCAGGCTTCGACATTGATATGGGGCTTGCGCTCTTTCAGCTGCTTGAGCAGGTCGCGCATGGCACTATCACCATGGGACTGCAGGGCACAAAAGCGTTCCCAGATTGCGTAGGGGTCCTGCACAAAGGCTTTGCGAAATCTCTGAAAAACACGCCGCTGCATACCCGGCCAATTGTCCTGCTCCACAAAACAGGCATTGGCGGAGATGGTGACAACACCAAGGATTTTTTTTTGTCCCGGCCTGGCCGCCAACTGCAAGGCCAACATGCCGCCGAGGGAGTGCCCAACCAAAACACTGTTATTGGGTAGCTCTTTATACAGCTGCTGTAAAAGTGTCTCTAGTTGTGGCCAGGGCTCGTTGCTGCGCTCACCACACCCCGGTAACTCGATACAAGTCAGGGGCTGCGCCAGCTGTTCATATACAGCTTCAAGTAGCGGCTGCCAGGGTCCATTATCTCCGCCCCAGCCGTGCAGGAACACCAAGTTCTCTATTTGACTCTCTACCTCAGTCACGAAGGCACCGCCATTTTTTCCTGGAGCACGGCCACCAGTGCGTCTACTAAGGCATTAATTTGGCTGTGGCTATGGGAAGCACTCAGGGTGATTCTAAGGCGAGCGGTACCGGTAGGCACGGTGGGTGGGCGAATAGCGCCCACCAGAAAGCCACGCTGCTCTAACTGTGCGGACACAGTCATCACAGTTTCTTCACAGCCGAGCAGAAGTGGCTGAATCGCACTGGATGAATCCGTCAAAGGCAAATTCGCTTGCGCTGCACACCGACGGAAATAAGTGATATTCGCCTGCAGACGCTGGTTCAATTCGGGCTCACTGCGCATCTGTTTAATCGCGGCATTACAGCCTGACGCCACCGCCGGTGGCATACCGGTGGTATAGATATAGGGCCGTGCAAACTGCACCAAATAATCGATCAGCGCTCGCGAGCCGGCCACAAAGGCACCCGCATTGCCGGCAGCCTTGCCCAGGGTCCCCATCAACACCGGCAGCGCATCCTGGCCGAGTCCAGCGGCTGCGCCACTACCGGCAAGGGGCAGCTGTTCGCTCCCCATCACTCCAAAGCCGTGGGCTTCATCCACCATCAACCAGGCGCTGAATTCCCGGCACAGGGCGGCTATGTCCGCCAGTGGGGCCAGGTCGCCGTCCATACTGTAAACGCCATCTACCGCCACAAGGATATTGCCGCCTCTGTCGGCGGCGCGCTGTAGCTGGCGGCGCAGGGCCACCAAATCGCTGTGGGCAAAGCGCAGGCTGTTGGCGCCACACAAGCGCGCACCGTCAATGAGGGAGGCGTGGTTGAGCTTGTCGGAAATAACATTGTCAGCGCGGCCCAGCAGCGCACAGAGTGTGCCCACATTGGCCATATAGCCACTGGAAAAAACCAGTGCGGCCTCGCGTCCGGTGGCTTCGGCAAGGCTCTGCTGCAATTGTTGGTGGACCTGGAGATGACCGTTGACCAGGTGGGAGGCGGTGGCACCGGCACCCAACTCGGCACCGGCCTGCTGGGCACGAATAACTTCCGGGTGGCTTGCCAGCCCCAAATAATCATTGCTGCTGAACGTCAGCAACTCTCGCCCATCCACTACAGCAAGAGGGTTCGGGGCCGTTTCCAGGGTTTTGATCTGGCGGTAGAGGTTGTCCCGGTGCCGCTCATCGAGACGCTGACGCAGGGTTTTATCCAGGGTCATTTGGACGCATCGTAAAAGAAAGCGTCGTTTTGCTGCTCGGTGATCTGTGCGTTTAGCTCCGCTTCCATTGCGGTCTCATCGGCGTACTGTTGGTACTCCTCCGGCTGGATACCCAGGCGGGAGAACAACTGCATATCCTTGTTGGCCTCGGGGTTGGCAGTAGTCAGCAACTTCTCGCCGTAGAAGATGGAGTTGGCGCCAGCGAGGAAAGCCATGGACTGCATCTCATCGCTCATCTGTTCGCGCCCGGCGGACAGGCGCACATGGGACTTGGGCATCATAATGCGCGCTACGGCGATGCAGCGAATAAATTCGAAGGGATCTAAGTCCTTTTCCTGCTCCAGCGGAGTACCGGCCACTTTCACCAACATATTGATAGGCACCGACTCCGGGTGCTCGGGCAGGTTGGCCAATTGCATCAGCAGGCCGGCGCGGTCCTTGTCGCCCTCGCCCATACCGACGATACCGCCGGCGCAGACTTTCATACCGGCGGCACGCACACGCCCTAAGGTCTGCAGTCGATCCTGGTAGGTGCGGGTGGTAATAATCTCACCATAGTATTCCGGCGAGGTATCCAGATTGTGGTTGTAGTAGTCGAGCCCGGCATCAGCTAATTCCTGCGCCTGGTCATCATTCAGCATGCCCAGAGTCATACAGGTTTCCATCCCCAAGGCCTTCACTTCGCGCACCATCTGGGTAACGTAAGGCATATCTTTTTTCTTGGGCGAGCGCCAGGCAGCGCCCATACAGAAGCGAGTGGCACCGCCGGCCTTAGCCGCGCGGGCTTCTTCCAGCACCTTCTCCACCTTCATCAATTTTTCCCGCTCCAGCCCGGTATCGTAACGAGCGCTCTGTGGACAGTAGGCGCAGTCTTCCGGACAGGCGCCGGTCTTGATGGAACAGAGGGTGCTGACCTGAACCCGGTTGGGATCGAAGTGTGTCCGGTGAACCTGCTGCGCGGTAAACATCAGATCGCTAAACGGCATGGCGAAGAGATTCAGAACCTGCTGGCGGGTCCAGTCGTGGCGGATATCGGCGGCGGGCATGGTCTGGGCGGCGGTCACAGGCTTACTCTCTCTGTTGCTGGAGTTATTGTGCTGTTGTGTATTTGGGCGGGGGTGACTGCAATGAGCAGCAGTGGCAAACTCGACCAAACAGACTGGCCAGTTTAGCCAGGCCCTATCCGCTGTCAACTCAGATACCCTTTTATGGTTTACAACCTGATTCCATCCCTACTCACTCGCCACCTGGCACGGTGCCTGTTATGCGGCGATAGAGCCGGTGACTTTGGTATCTGTACCAGCTGTACCCGGGAGCTACCCTACCTGGGTCAGGCTTGTGAAAGCTGCGCATTGCCATTGGCCTCCAGCGCACGTCTTTGCCCCAGTTGCTTGTGCCAGCCGCCGCACTGCCAGCGGGTTCAGGCTGCCTGGCAGTATGCCTATCCGGTAAACCAGCTGATTCAGCGCTTCAAGTACCAGCGCGACCTGGCTGCCGGTCATAGCCTGGCGCAACTAGCCGCAACCGTGATTACTCCCTGTAGTGATCCCCCCAATCTGCTCGTCCCCATCCCCCTGCACTGGCGCCGTTACTGGCAGCGTGGTTACAACCAGGCACAATTGATAGCGACCGAACTAGGCCGGCGCTGGCAACTGCCAGTGCGACCGCGCCTGCTGCGTAAAACCGGCGCCACTCGCACCCAGTCCCAATTGCGCCGCCAGCAGCGTCTGCGCAACCTGTTGCAGAGTTTCGCCCTGCACGAATCTGTGGATGGGATGCATATCGGGCTGGTGGACGATGTATTGACCACCGGCGCCACTTTGGAGGCGGCGGCACAGAGACTCAAGGAAGCCGGCGCGCGCAAGGTCAGCGCCTTTGTTTTGGCCAGAACGCCATGACTCTTCGGCGCGACCGCAGATAGACCGACAGTCACAGAAGCGTCACAATAACTTGCCTTGCCGTTCTGGCACCGAAATCCCATACAAGCCGGCACTGCTAAGGTTTTATTTAGTGACTAATTGCTCGCAGGTGTTTTGCTGCGAGCCAGGGATTCAGCGATGAGTGAATACAAGTTGCCACGGGGCATTGTCATCAGCGGCACCGGCCTGTGGACCCCTCCAGAAGCGATCAGCAACGAAGAGCTGGTAGATGCCTACAATACCTATGCCACTCAGTACAATCTGGAACATGCCCAGGCGATAGAGTCCGGTGAGTTGCAACCCAAGCCTCATTCTTCGGCGGAATTTATCGAGAAAGCCTCCGGGATCAAGAGCCGCTATGTGGTGACCCGCGAAGGGATTCTCGACCCCGCGCGCATGCGCCCATACATCCCTGAGCGCAACGATGACGACCTGTGTGTACAGGCGGAAATGGGCCTGAAAGCCGCCAAGCTGGCACTGGAAAAAGCCAACAAGCAGGCCTCCGATGTAGACCTGGTGATTGTCGGTGCCTCCTACATGCAGCGCGCCTACCCGGCCATTGCCATCGAGATTCAGGGGGCCCTCGGCATCGACGGCTTCGCTTTCGATATGGAAGTGGCCTGCTCCTCGGCGACCTTCTCCCTGCAGCGCGCGGTGGATGCCATTTGCTCCGGCGCCGCGCGCACCGTACTGGTGATCAACTCGGAACTGGCCTCGCCACAGGTGGACTTCACCGATCGTGACAGCCATTTCATCTTCGGGGATGTGGCCGTGGCCAGCGTGATTGAGCGCCGCGAGACCTGCAATGCAGACAGCGCCTGGGAGATCCTCGGCACCAAGGCCAAGACCGTCTATTCCAACAATATCCGCTCTAACTTCGGCTATGCCGCGCGTGCCGCCGATGTGGATCCCTTCGGCCCCGGCAAGCTGTTCCGCCAGAACGGCCGCAAGGTGTTCAAGGAAGTCTGCCCTATGGCCGCCACACATATTGAGGAGCACCTGCGCGAGACTGGTACCGATCCCCGTGAGGTAAGCCGTTACTGGCTGCACCAAGCCAACATCAATATGAATAACCTGATCGCCAAGAAACTGATGGGGGATGAGGCCAGCGAAGAGCGCGCCCCGGTAGTGCTGGACCGCTACGCCAATACCGCCAGTGCCGGCTCGGTCATTGCCTTCAATTTACACAGCGATGACCTGCAAGTAGGCGAGCGCGGAATCATCTGTTCCTTTGGCGCCGGCTATTCTATCGGCAGCTTGGTGGTGGAGAAGATCGCTATCTAAGCCCTCGAGCGGCTGATTCATTCTACACAGGCACAAAAAACCGGGCATTGCCCGGTTTTTTTAACTGCCTTCAACACATTTTTGTTCCAGTTGCTGCAGCATATTTTCCGCCCAACTGATCCAGGTTTTCTCGGCCTCTATACCCAGTAGCAGAGTCTGATGGGCCAGCCAATAGCGCTCCTGTAGGGCGGGGTCACTTTTCAACACCCGTTCGTTTTGCTCCCGGTAGTTTTCCAGCAACCCCCGGTGTCTGTGCAACTGATCATTGAGAGCCGAGCGCAGTTCTTCTTGGCTCAAGTGGTGGCCGGCAAACATACGCACTAGGAAGGGCTCGCGAATTTTCTGCGGAGCCGCTGGCTGAATTACCCACTCGCGCAGCTCCGACCGCCCCTTATCGGTGAGGCTATAGACCTTTTTGTCGGGTTTGCCCTCTTGCGGCTGCTCCTCGCAATCCAGAAGCCCCTCATCGTGCAACTTGTGCAATTCCCGATACATTTGCTGATGGCTGGCGCTCCAGAAATGGGAAACACTGCGCTCGAATCGGCGCTTCAAGTCGTAACCGCTGCCGGGTTCGATATCCAGTAGGGTGAGTACGGCGTAGCGCAAGGACATGGCGGCTCCGGTTGGGGTTATGCAAAGAGTTGCATATTAACCCCTGTGGCGCCATTCTGGCCAGGAGACATGTTAAGCCAATAAGATAATTAGATTAATTTTCTAATAAATAGTAGGACGTTTATCTCGACAGACCTCATCAGTCGAGATGCAAGGCTAGCTTTTACGTAATTTGGAGATATAATCGCCGGCCTGCCGCCGTCGTGAGATAGCGATTCGAGGTTTAAGAGGTTGTCTTCTTCATGTCCGCGCCTGCATTAACACCGTCTACACCATCCGGCCCCGAAGCCGAACCCAACGCGCCGAATACGCGCCGCTGGGATTTCCTGCTGGATATCTTCGCCATGAACAGCTTTTCCTGGGCTGTAGCGGTTCCCATCGAACTGGTGCTGGCCGGTATGAGCTGGAGCGAACACTTGAAAGTGCGCCTGATGGCGCTGGTGTTCAATACCCTGATCGCCCGCCCCTTCAGTGTCTACCGTAACTGGGTAGTGAACCGCTTTGGCGGCGGCGGCACAATCAACGCCTATCTGGTAGACACCTTTGTATTCGTGAGCTTCCAGTTCCCCCTTTACATGGCCAATATGCGCCTGGGTGGCGCCAGCTGGGACGAGATTGCCACCGCCAGTATCACTTTCATGCTGATCGCCGGCGCCCTCGGCGGCCCTTATGGAATTTATCTCGACTGGCTGCGCCGAGTGTGGATTAATAACATCAGTCCCCTACTGGGCAAGAGAGCCTCCTAGAAAGGACGCTGACACTCGACTGAGTATTACGAGAGAGGAAAATCGCTGTGTTGACGCAAAACGCCATTGAAAAGAGTTCCATGACCATTGGCGTGGTCGCCGGCACCCCCACAGACACCCGCTTTGGCCTGGATTTCCTCGCCGCGCGCCAGCTGCGCGGCATCGGCCTATCCCTGTCAGCCTCTCCCCAAGCACAGACTCAGCTGCAAGCTCTGGAGCGCGGCGCCCTCACCCAGCAGTTGATCGGAGCCATAGAGCAGCTGCACCAGGCTGGTGCCGATGCCGCCATGATCTACTGTAACTCCCTATCTGGTGCAGTAGATATGGAGGCGGTCAAAGCCACCTCCCCCATTGAGGTGGTATCACCCCTGGAGGTTTACGCCGAACTCACCCAACGCTACCGCAACTTTGGCCTGCTCGCCGCCAACTGCCAAAGCTGCGCCAATATTGAGCGCGAAATCCTTGAGCGCAACACAACTGCCAAGGTGATCGGCATCGGCAACCTTCAGATTGTCGAAGATATTGAAGATGGCCTCGCCGCCGAAATGATCGTGCGGCAACACGCATTGGATGACCTGGTAGCGGCACTGGTAAAAAGCGGCGTGCAGATCCTGATTCTGGGCTGCACACATTTCGATTATTTTTATCATGAACTGCTCGCCCACTGTGACGGCATCCGCCTTTTCCTGCCTTCAGAGCGTATGCTGCAGTTATTACAGGGACGCCTCCCCCAGGCCGCCTAAACCCAGCTCAACCTTTTTTATTTATCGCGTATTTTATCGAGCCCCCCTACCGCCGACTTCGGTAAAATACGCCGGCCCCGCAACTAAACTCCTGTCATATGCGCCTATGTAATAGCGTGCAATTCTTCTTCGCAAAGCGCATCGAAAAAAAACACTGCGAGTTATTGGCGCAATATTACTTGGCTATTGGCGATAGCGGTCATACCTATGACTGGATTCTCCACCGGTAACCCTGCCGGCCATGCAAAAATTTCTCTTGTACGACGTGCCATATTGCAGTATCAAACGCTCTGATCTTTTCGGGAGTATCGATCAAAACCTACCGTGAAAATCACAATGCGGACTGCAGGATTTAGTCCGCCCTAACATAAGTGGTTATAAGGATGATAAAAGCCATTTTTTCTGGGGGATTGCCCTCTCATCGTATTTTTTCCCATGCTCTGCCGGTCGGGGCACTGCTGTGCGGCTCAGTATTTATCTCCACTACCGCGCAAGCCTTTGAATTAAATAATCTCCAGCAACAAATTCCGATTTCTTGGCTCGCCGCAGCTCTGGCATTATTACTACTAGTTTGTGCTTTTACGCTCAATAGACAGCTGAGACTAAACAAACTGCGCAGGGAAAATGCAGAACGTGTCGATAAAATCAGTGCAGAAAATACTAATTTGTTTCAGCAAGTGCACAGCCGTAACAGTGAATTTCTCGCACTGGAAAAACAATTGGATGAAACTCGAGAAAGCCTCGAATTATTGCGGCAGGAAAAATCCGACCTACTCACCATAGTCCGCCACCAATTGCACCACCCTCTGGATACGCTGATGGGCACCCTCAACCTGATTGCACGCAGTGAGGACAACAATATTAAAGCCCTCGTGGAAATCGGTAAGCGCCAGTTAAACGCCGCGCTCAAATCCTTGGACGACCTGCGCCAATTCGGCAAAGTGGAAACCGTAGAACTGAAGCTTCCCAAAGAAATGCTCGGCAACACCGGCAGTGGTCTCGCCGTTCTATTGGTGGAAAATAACAAGCACGAATCCCTGCAGGCACCATTGGAAGCTATGGGCCACCATGTACAAAGGGAGTGCAATGGTATCGACGGCAGCAGCGCCGCCCTGCAGAAAAACTTTGACTTGCTCCTAACCGACACCCATCTGCCGCTAATGGACGGCGTGGAGGCGGTGCGGGAAATTCGCCGCGAACGGGGCAATGATTTACCCATTTTCGCCCTGTTGCAATCAGCCAAGACCGGAGACAAGGAGCGCTACCAGGCCCGAGGTTTTACCGGCGTGCTGACCCACCCGATTGCCGATCGCCAGCTGATGCAACTGATGCAATGGGCCGCTCGACGTATCCAGGGAACTTCACCACAACAAAAAACGCGCCCAGCGCAGCTGCTCAATACTAATACCCTTTTACGCCAGAGGGACACCCTGGACCACCTGTCCTTCGCCGAGCTGCTCAGTGACCGCAGCGCCACCCTACCCAAACGTATCACCGTACTCACCAGTGCCCTCACCGGCCGCCACTGGTTAGATGCGGAGAAACAGGCGCAGGAGGTCGCCCGTGCCGCGGCGGAAGTAGGACTCGACAGCGTGGCCACTCGTCTGCGCAGTCTCGCAGCGAATCTCTCTATCGACAGTGAACGGGAACACTGCCGTCAGCAGCGTACCGAGTTACTGCAATTAATGCGGGAATCGGTGCGCCAGCTGAAGGCCTGGCGCGAGCGCAATGTACACACCGAGTGGGCGCTAAAATAATATGGTGTGTGGCGACATATTGGGCTATTCACCGACTGTCGCGTAAAAATACCATTCCAGCGCAGCCAAGTTGAATTGCGTACTGGAGGCCACACTATATTTCTCAGAGTCCACAAGAGAATAAGGTTATGTCTGAGCAGTACCCCACGCGCTCCCAAGAGGCCCGCGAACAGAGTGGCCGCGACCTGGCCATCATGGTCTATTTGATTCAGGCCATCAGTCTGTTTACCGCGGTTCCTTTTTTTGTCGGCGTACTGATTAACTACTTCAAACGCAGCGATGTGCGCGGCACCCTGGCGGAATCCCACTTTCGCTGGCAGATTCGCACCTTCTGGTTCTGGTTGCTGTGGACTGTGGTCGGCTCCCTGACCTTTTGGATTTTTGGGCTCGGTTACGTGATTCTCGCCGTTAACTGGATTTGGGTCATTTACCGAGTTATCCGCGGCTGGTTGAGGCTGGTTGATCGCCGCCCCGCCTATGACCCTATGCACTATTAAAAATACATTTTTAAAAGCTGACCCGCTCGTAAAATTGCGCGCGGGTCAGTTTTTCACCACTCAAGTCCGCGATTCTCAGACTTTCTCTTACAAATCCCACCTGCTTATTAGCAATTTATTTATAGGTTTCTCAGCTTAATTTACCCTTAAGCGAAAACCAGAATATAAACCCCCAGAAATATCGAGTGGAGAAGACAATTCGCTAGCAGATAAAATTTTTCGAATGATATTTTTGGAATTACAGGCTCTCTTAAATTCCACTTTATACGCAAGCCAAGCTATTTATTTTCTGTATTTCAAAGATATTCATCGTTCTCGCTCCTTTTGTATTGGCAATACAGTCTCCTCCAAATTATGCGAAGATAAAGCCCAGTATTTTCACCGGATATTGCTAGGGAGAAAAAGGCTTGTGAGTCAGGATCAAAACACCCCACTACGGGAGGATGTCCGCCTACTCGGCGAGGAGCTCGGTTCGGTGCTGCGTGAGCAGGCCGGTGACACACTGTTCAATACCGTCGAAACTATTCGTCAGGTCGCGGTGGAGAGCCGCAGTACGGGAGAGATGCAGGTGGACCGCCTGCACCAGTTACTGGACCCCCTCGACGATGACACATTACTGGAAGTGGCCCGCGCCTTCAGCCAATTTCTCAATCTGGCCAATATTGCCGAACAACGCCACCGGGAACGCCTACACCGCCAACACCAGCGCTTCTCCGGTGACCCCGATACAGACCGCGGCTTACGCCAAGTTTTAGCGGAATTGAAAAGCGCCAAAAGATCCCCCGGCGACATTCATGCAACCCTCCGAGAGCTCTCGGTAGAGCTAGTCCTCACCGCTCACCCCACCGAAGTCACCCGCCGCACCCTGATCCGCAAATACGACCATATCGCCGACCTCCTCGCCGCCCTGGACAGGCCCGACCTCACCCAGGAGGAAGGCCGCGAGTTGCGCCGTCACCTGCACGAACAAATACTCTCTGCCTGGAGTACCGATGAGATCCGCCGTGAAAGACCCTCGCCGGTGGATGAGGCCAAGTGGGGCTTCGCCACCATCGAGCAGTCTCTGTGGCAGGCGGTGCCCCAGGGCATGCGCGCTATCGAGGCAGAGTTGGCCCTGGCCGAACTTCCCCCAATGCCCGACGACTGGGTACCAATCCGATTTGCCTCCTGGATGGGCGGCGACCGAGACGGCAACCCCAATGTCACCGCAGCGGTAACCCGCAAAGTATTACTGTTGGCCCGCTGGATGGCCGCCGACCTTTTTCTCCGGGATGTGGATAACCTGCTGGCCGACCTGTCTATGCACAAGGCCAGTGAGGAGTTACTGGAGCAAACGGGCCCAAGCCATGAGCCCTACCGGCTGATACTGCGCCGCGTGCGCCAACGCCTGCGCAATACCCTTGCGCAAATGGAGGCGCGCATCAACGGCGGTGAGACCACCACCAGTAAAGTATTTAACACTACTCAACAACTGTTTGAGCCCCTCAGCCTGATCGACCGCTCCCTGCGCACCGTGGGTCTCTCCGCTATCGCCGATGGCCAGCTCAAAGATACCCTGCGCCGGCTCAATTGCTTTGGTATCACCCTACTGCGCCTGGATATCCGCCAGGAATCCACCCGCCATGCAGATGCCCTCGATGCCATTACCCGCTACCTGGGGCTGGGCAACTACACCAGCTGGGACGAGCAGAGCAAGCTGGATTTCCTGCTGGCCGAACTGGATAACCGCCGCCCGCTGGTCGATGAGGATTTCTACCAAACAGATTTTTGCGATGGGGAGGTGCGCGAAGTTTTAGAGACCTGCAAGATAATCGCCGAGCAAGGCCCCGAGGGGTTCGGCGCCTATGTGATTTCCATGGCGAAAAAGCCCTCCGACGTGCTGGCGGTCATGCTGCTGCAGAAAATCGCCGGTGTGCACCAACCCATGCGAGTGGTGCCGCTGTTTGAGACCCTCGACGATCTCAACAATGCCGCTGAAACCATGAGTACCCTGCTCAATATTCCCCAATACAAGCAGCGCGTGCTGGAGGGCCAGGAGGTGATGATCGGCTACTCGGACTCCGCCAAAGACGCCGGTTTCCTCGGTGCAGCCTGGGCGCAGTTCAGTACCCAGGAGGCACTCACCAAGATTTTCCGCAACCACGGTATCCCCCTGACGCTGTTCCACGGCCGCGGCGGTTCCATTTCCCGCGGAGGTTCCCCCACGCGAATGGCGCTGTTATCGCAGCCACCAGGTTCGGTGGCCGGGCGCATCCGCGTGACCGAGCAAGGGGAGATGATCCGCTTCAAATACGGCCGTCCGTCAGTGGCCGCCTACAATCTGGAACAGTATGTGGCCGCCACTCTGGAGGCCACCCTGATGCCACCGGCACAGCCGCGCCCCGAATGGCGACACCAGATGGAGCGCCTCACCGAAGTCTCGGTACAGAGCTACCGAGAAGTGGTGCGGGACGATCCAGCCTTGGTGGCCTACTTGCGTACTGTCACCCCGGAGACCGAACTACGCCGCCTGGCCCTGGGCAGCCGCCCTGCAAAGCGCAAACCCGGCGGCGGTGTCGAAACCCTGCGCGCCATTCCCTGGGTTTTCGCCTGGACCCAGATGCGCCTGATGCTACCTGCCTGGCTCGGCACGGGCACCGCCCTGGAACACGCCCTGAAACAGGCCGACGAAGCCGACATACTGCGGCAGATGAGTGCTGAATGGCCCTTCTTCCAGGGGGTGGTGGATATGTTGGAAATGGTCCTGGCCAAGTCTGACACCCGCGTCGCCTCCTGGTATGAGGAGCGCCTCACCAATAGCGAGGAGCTAATCGAGCTCGGGGAAAGCCTGCGTGAGCGCCTGGCCCACACAGTAAGCGCCCTGCAACAGCTCACCGGCCGCGAAAGCCTACTGGACAACAACCCGGTGATGCGCTGGTCCATCCGCGTACGCGATCCCTACACAGATCCACTGCACCTGCTGCAAGCCGAGCTGATGGCGCGCCTGCGCGAGCGGGAGAGCGACGCGGTGTTGGAAAGTGCCCTGATGGTGACCATTGCCGGCATTGCCGCGGGAATGCGCAATACCGGTTAACCGATGGTGGGCAGAGAGAATGGACTACTCTGCCCGCCCGTGTAGAAAACCGGAGATATGGCTTCCCACATCGAATGGCGGCATCTCCGGGCTAAGCCCCGATCGCGCGAACATCAGGAAGGTGGCAATAGGCCCGATAAAAGCCGTGAGGGTCAAAAGGGGGTGCTCCACTCGCAGGAGCCCCTTTTGCTGATAATAAAGCACCAGCTGCACCATTTTTTGAATATTGCCGAGGAAATGGGACGCCGCCTCTCGGACTTCCGGATACCGGGGCAACTCCTGGACAGCACGAAACACCACATCCCCATACAACCGATAGGTGTCCATATAGGCTTCTGCTAGAGCCAGTAGATCGGTACTCAAATCACCCGAAATACAGACCAAAGCCAGTGGAGTATCGGCTAGCTGATGATCAATCGCCCGCGTGAATAAACCCGCTTTGCTGCCATAGCGCCGGAACAGCGTCGCCTCATTAACACCTGCGATATTCGCGATATCCCTGGTGGTACAACCCCCATAACCATGGGCCATCCATTCATTGATGACGACTTCAAACAGCTTGGCTTCATCAATAGTGCGCGGCATAGGAACTCCTTTTAGATAGGAAGCCATTATATCTTTTGCAAGTATACGCTTGCAAAAGATACCGACAGGCGCATAATGCAAGCAGTCACTTGCATTACGGGAGATGACGATGAGCAATACTGCCACCACAGACAGAACCCATCAGTCAGAGGTCATTTACGCCAGCTTGGGCCCGAACGAACGGGCCATGATCGACAAAGTACATAACTCTTGGCTTCGTCGGCTGTTTATTCGTTTTGTAGGGATAAAACTGCAACTTCAATTTACTGGCTGGCTGCAGTACCTGATGCCTGTCCCCATCACTCTGGGTCTCTTCCTGTTGGTGGGACTCATACACCTGGTAGGTTTACCGGGCCTTGCCAGTGTGCTGATCTGGCTACCCTTGATACTAACGGCCATTATTCTTTTTGATATCGTGACTTGCCGTTTTTGTATCCGTTTACCGGAACCTCTACCCAAAGCCCGCAGCGGTGAAGACATATTCACATTGATGCGTGAACGTAGGTCGTGCCGCGCCTATCAAACCCGTCCTCTGACCCTCGCCCATGAGCAAGCATTAAAAGCGCGCATCGCGATGCACCTACAGGAATCACGCCTCGGCAATGCACCGATACGCCTGGAGTGGGTCAAAGCACCAATCACTGTTTGGCCGGTAGTCAATGCCCGATATTTCCTCGTTGCAATAGCCCCAGCGGAATACAATCGTACAGCCATTCTCGATGTCGGCAGGACCCTGCAGAAAATTGTCTTAGACACTACACAAATGGGTTTAGGTACTTGCTGGATTGGCCCTGGAGCAGATCACCGCAGTGTCAAAACCCACCTTGGCGAACGCTTTGATGAAGAAAAAGATTCTATTATTTGCCTCTGCGCCATCGGCTACAAAAGCTGGTACACACCGCTATTTATCCGTTTTTTTAACGCACAACTTCACAAACGTTTGCCGCTGTCCCGTCTGTTCTTTGCCGATAACGCCATGAAAGAGGCATTAAAAATAGATGAATCACCCTGGGAGGCGTTTGATCGCTGTTTTGAAAGTTGCCGTTGGGCGCCGTCTTCCTACAACGGTCAAACCACACGTTGTATTGCCCACAAAAAGGATACTCAGGTGCGCCTTGATTTTTATGCGACAACATCTTCTAGATACTATGCCGCAGTGGCTACTGGCATCTGGTGCGCTAACTGGGAAATGGGGGGCGAAGCTTTAGGAATTAAAGGGGATTTTGTAAAACTGCCCCCCCAGGAAAGAAAAATAAAAGCGGGCGAAGAGCTACCACCTCACTATGAGATCAGCTGGCTCTGTGAAACTTTAATTTAATAACAAGAGGATTCGTGCATGGTCCGAGCGATAAAAATCAGAGTTCAATAAGTAACCTGACAACTCGGAACACAAGCACAATGAGTACACAAGAAACTGACTTTTTAAAAAGTTGATTCACTGCCAAAAGAAAGGAGCGATCACATCGCTCCTTTCTCCAATCTAGCGTAAAGCAAATCACATTTTAAAATTGCCCGGTCAGTGCCATCAGGAACAGGTCTGGGGGCAACTGCTGGCCATTCACGTCCAAGCGCCCGCGATTGACCTCCAGGTGCATTTGCAGCTCATTATTATGCTCGATCAACAAACCGTATTCACGCAACATCATCGCTTGGCCCACCAGCGGCGATTGCAGCAGAGCCGACTCCGCCGCACTCAGGGTCATGGTTCCCACCAGGGGTTTCAACCACTGGTTTAGGGCGCTGCCGTTGCGATGACGCGGTGGGCGCTTCATCCCCTGCCAATCGATATCTGCATCCACCAGAACCGGGCCATTGCGGGATTGCACCGCTAGCTGCTGCTGCAGGCGCAGCGGTGGGCGCATATCGCTGGCCCAATTACGTTCCGCCACTGGCAGCAGCACCCGTAGGTAATGCCCTAGATCAGCGGCAGTAATCTTCGGTAAGGTCATCTGTTGACGCGCTGAGGTGATGGGTGTGGCAGACTGGACACTGGGCAGCTGCAGATCGCTCACCACTTTGAGTGTCTGCGCTGCGAGCATTTCCACATCCAATTCCAGGCTAATATCTCGCAGCTCCACCGGGCCTGAGTCAGACTCTGCGCGCAAGAGAGACAAATAAAGCTGCGCCTTGCCGCCACGGCGGGGCTCTAATTGGAATTCACCCTTAAGTGGTTCGGTAAATAACACCTCTGCGCCATCGCGCAGCTGGGTCAGGCTACCCAGGTCGATCACCCCATCCAACACAGCACCGCGATAGTCTGTCGAAACCGCGATCTCTCCACCCTCAAATTCCCACTGACCAGTGTCATCAGACTTCTTAAAGGGTTCCAGGCGCAGAGTATTGAGCACTCGGTTATCCGCCAGAACCAGGGTTTCCAAAACCAGTGGGCTGCTCTGTAAGCGGCCATAGACACCCTCGAGCTGTGCTCGGAGCTCTGGGTTTAGTTGCTCAAGATCAAGACGGGTTTCACTATAGATAACCCCCAGGCGTGGTCCACTGGAGGTCAACAGCAATGGACCATGATGAATCTCGGTGCGCAGTTCAGTGGTGCCATTCTGTAACGCCACTTCAGTATTGGTTTCAGCCCCAAACCAACCGCGCTGGTAGCCGGTAGTGCTTCCCCCCTTCATCCTGCTCAGCTGCTGCTTCCAGACCTCCTCCACCTTAGGACCAATGAAACCTGGCGCCGCCAGGGCTGAAATTACCAGTAGAGCCAGTAGGATTAACAG
Source organism: Microbulbifer variabilis (assembly GCF_020524905.1). Lineage (GTDB taxonomy): Bacteria > Pseudomonadota > Gammaproteobacteria > Pseudomonadales > Cellvibrionaceae > Microbulbifer > Microbulbifer variabilis_A. The sequence goes on from NZ_JAIVKI010000008.1 coordinate 96,267, forward strand.
AAGCCAACGCAAGAGTTTCATAAGAGTCGATCTAACAGCAGGATTTGCGCTGATGGTAGCAGATTATGGAGTTATTAGTGCGACAGCAGTAACAGGGCTGAACCTCTTTGCCTATTCCATAGCCCCAATGGGCGATTCCCTTTAGCAGGGGCCACGCTAAACAACCAGATATAACGAATTGCCAGGCTTGATATAAAATAACCCCTGAGCCTGTGGGTTAATGATAATACGGCACGAGTGTTCGCTATAAAAAATTAAAAGCTAAAAATATTCTCCCCTTTTATAAGTGCAATAACTCCCACAGATTCCAGTAGCTAACTAACCCTCTATAACCCCAATATCTAGAGTACTTTGGCGCAGTCCTGCCGTATAATGGTATTCAAAGTTGTACCAATCAGAGAGATCTAATTTTGAAACCCGAGGTAACGTTACTAACCGTTAACGCTATAATCATCTGCGCCGCTTATCTCTATATCTACCCAAGGCATGCAGGCGCTGACCTTAACAAGATCATAATTAATGACCTCCTGGCAACTGGTATCGCACTACTGATCGCCGGCGCTCTCTTTTGGGAGTCTGGATACAATTTTAATATGCTGCTATTTACTGCTAACTGGTTTGGCTTTTCTCTAATCAGCTTTTTACTAATTGAATTACCGTTCTTTAAATGGTACTGGGATAAATACAGCGTTAGCTTGAGATAAGTTAGCCAGGTAAACAGCCATGAAATGGATAAATAAAGAAAATACAGAGAAAAAGGAATGAGTTCAAATTAAACCTATTTAAAGGCACGACTGTGCTGGGACGACTTATGTTTCACCTACTTAATGACTTTACAGTTTTCTAGAATAGAACTTGTATGAAATGACCCCACCTATCATCACAACTCTCATTAATACCTGATTGAAAATGGTTTTCTGGCTAATTTTGCATACCTATTAAACACTTAACACTGATTTCAATATTTCAAAAGCAAGGATAAAATCATGAAAATGAAATTAATTGTACTGCTAATAGCAGTAGTTTCAGTTAATGCATTTGGAGGAGAAAAACTGGATATTCTATGGAATGATGGGCCTAAAAATAGATGTTTTAGGCACGTCCAACAAAATCATGATGTTGCTGACATGGAAACGGAATACTTACAAAATGATGATTGCCCTATAATTTCCAGGCGCCAAACTTCAAGCAGCTGCGATTCGTTCGGCAATAACGGATACTGCCCATTATGGAATGTTATAACATACGGATGGGATATTTCAGATAAAGACAGGTCTCCCGGGTGGTCTCTATGGAATATTTCTGGAGGCTGGGGAAGTCCACTTGAAATCGCTCTCATTAATAATACACAAGGTTTACCTGACCCATGCAAATTGCGAGAAGTCAGTTTTAGCTGGGAGTGGCCTGATCTATCATTAAAAAGAACCAGTGAAGGAAAACCAATAATCTTAGGAGATATAACTTCTCTTGAGGTGGAGTTCAAAGCAAAAGTCGCCAACAAAAGTAAACCACTGTGTACTTATCCTTCTACACTATATGTATCACAGGATGTTGTGGTACGTTTCCCAAATGACATTTCTTATTCAATAGGAGTACTGGTATTCAATTTCGGAAATATTGATATGAATAGCATCCACTGCAAAGACAAAAACTCCACTGATGAAGAATGCGAAGCAAAAAAAAATGACGAAATTTTCTTCACAAACTACAATGAATTAGATCCAAACAAATGTTTTCAAGAGAAAAAATGTCAAACTATCCTACATGGAGATAAATTGTCATCCAACGCTAGGTATCTAGATGTGCTCTATCAGGAAAATAAATTTGAATTTTTGAGCCTCTTTAAGAATGAGAAATATCTTCCAAAGCCTCCCGCTCCTTACACCTGGAATGATGCGACTATTACTCATATACAACTGGTTAATCATTCCAGAGGAGGAAATTTAAGAGTTGACGTAAAAGATCAGCATGTGAATTCATTGCCATCAAATAGCATTAAGTCAATTAAATGCGATGGTATTAGATGCTTTTTTTCAAGTGCTGACTAATTGCTAATATAAATAGCAAATCTATCGATCCGAGGCCTCCACCTTCTTGGACGCCGCTACGCGGCGTCCATCATATCTACGTTATGAGAGACCAATGACAAGAATAAATCTACTGGCTTTTAAGATTTTTACTATGCCAGTGTATTTAGGCAATGGATTTATCCATTAGTTTCAGATAATAAGTACAATTAGTAAGGAGGCAGCGGGTAGAATTAACACCCGCCCCGATCAAGACAAAGACACTCATTAGTAATTGCCAATTTATCGAAATTGATTAATTGATTTAAAGAAGCCTACAGACCACTAAATTTACACTCTCTTGCCAATAATTAGTAAGCAATATGGAAGAAGTTATTGGAGGTATAATTAGATTTGCCTTTCATTTTTTATTTGATGTGGTAGCTAGGTTAATTTTCGAGATTTTTTCTACTTTCCCGGATACTATATCAGCAAGCTCCTCTCCCTTAAAAAAGAGGCACCAAGCTTTGGACAGATATTTTTCTCCAGCGTCTTATTTTGGTTTGTTGTCGGCCTATTCAGTTATGTCGTTTACTTGAATTTTGCCGGCAGCGCCATATCATAAAAAGGTTTAATTTGATACGACCAAACGAGATTAAGGCTAACACCATATTTGGCAAAATAAATCTATCTACTTGAAATAAAAAAGGAAGCTTAAAGTGAGAAGATTAATTCTCTTTGTCGGCATTATTTCATCCAATTGCTATACACAAAATCTTCCCCTAGCCGAAGCAGCCTTGGAGCGCACTTACCACACAGTACGCTACGACCCATCTTATGTCTCTATTCCCTATCCAAATGGTGATGTGCCAGCCGATACTGGTGTCTGTACAGATGTAGTCATTCGCTCCTTTCGAAAGCTGGGCATTGATCTACAGAAAGAGGTACATGAAGATATCTCAAGCAATTTCCAAGCCTATCCTTCGAAGCGTATCTGGGGACTTTTAAGACCAGATAAGAATATTGACCACCGACGGGTACCAAACCTTCAGACCTTCTTTCATCGCAAAGGTATGTCAATCCCCATTACTGATAAGCCGAGTGACTATCTACCCGGAGATATTATTACCTGGATGCTTCCGGGAAACCTCCCCCATATCGGAATCGTCTCACCAAAGCCATCTAAAAATACAGATCGTTTTTTGATTGCTCATAATATTGGCGCCGGCCCAGTACTGGAAGACATACTGTTCTCTTATACAATAACTGGACACTATCGATTAAACCTTGAATAAAAGATTTACTAGATACCGGGAATATCCAACTATACTCAGAGTGCTTAGAAATAAGAATTTATTAAATTTATTCACGCTAAGAGGTTAGTTACGTCTGCAGGGCAATTTTACCCCATTAACATGCGATTTGGCTCAACCATCGAGAACTAATCATGTTAAGGCTGACCCACTTATGCCTATTACTATTACTGCTTTGTTTTCTAACTGCTGCCCATGAGAACGTTAGCACCAGCCCAGCAAGCCCAGTAACCTTGCTCGACCCTGACACAGTAGTTAAGTTTGAGAACGAACTACCAGTCCCGCTAGAAATCCACCCTCAGGGCTCAACTTCTATCAAACTGCCAGCACGGCCCACCCAGGTTTGGATGGGCCTGCGAGATAAGAAGGGCAAACGCATAATGACTAAAGCCTGGGGTTTTGAATATGCAGGTCGCATCCACTCTCCCGGCCCTACTATTCGCGCCCGAGAAGGCCAACCAGTATTTGTACAATGGGCCAATGAACTTCCCGGCCCACATCTCTTTCCTGTAGATAGATCCATTCACCTCGCCGATGTAAAAGATCCCAAAGCTGTACCTATGGTTATCCACCTTCACGGCGGGCATACAGAGTGGAAAAGTGACGGCAATCCCCTCGCTTGGTACACCCGCAATTATCGTGAGACAGGACCAGTATTTGAGAAAAGGATTTACGAATACGACAACTCCCAGGATGCCGCCACTATCTGGTATCACGATCACACCCTGGGCATGACCCGACTTAACGTTTATGCAGGCTTATTCGGTTTTTACCTGGTCGGCGATGACAATGAAGACCGCCTGATACAGGAGAAGCTGCTCCCCGCAGAAGATCGCACTTTTGTAGCCGCTATTACAGACAGCTTGTTTAGCTCCGATGGACAACTATATTTTCCTGGCTGGAGGGACCAGCCTCCATCACCAGTTTCCCATGAAGCAGTTAAAGTCAATTGGCCCAATCCCTCTCACCTAGATGAGTTTTTTGGCAATTTTATACTGGTAAACGGCATGACCTGGCCCAAAGTCAGTGTCACTCCGCACGTCTATCGATTGCGGTTACTCAACGCATCCGATACCCGCACACTGATACTCATGATCGACGAAAATACCCCCTTTGTGCAGGTCGGCGGTGACGGCGGATTTCTCGATCATCCTGTAAAATTGGACGAGCTGATATTGGCACCCGCAGAGCGAGCAGATGTTTTAGTAGATTTCAGTGATTATGAAGAGCGTAAGCTGACACTGCGGAACTTTGGACCGAATGTCCCCTTTAAAGGCTTTGTAGAGGCCAATGACCCATAGAGTTCAATTCCACTTGTCTACAACCCGGATGGTAAACACGTGTTAAGCGATGGACGCGGTGGCATCACACCAGCTACCGATCCAAACACTACAGGCCAGATCCTACAATTCCATATTGCTTCAACATCTACAAACGCCCCTTCTGGTAAACAGAAACCAACGATCAGAAATACCATTGGAGATTTAAATCTCACTCTAGATACTCCCTTGCGCGCGCCCCTTAAAGGCTTAACCATGCCAGCCGCACACGACAACTTGCCACCTACCGGTTGGACGATCCCTACGGCCGCAACCTGCTCATGTTAGGTCCAGTAAAAGAAGGCTCTCTATTTTTTGAAGACCCTACTACAGAAGTAATCCAACACAACGCCGTTGAGATCTGGGAGATATATAACCCTACAGTATCGGCTCATCCAATTCATATTCATCTCGTGGAATTCCAGGTACTGAATCGCCAGCCTTTTAAAGGAAAACTTATTCCTAAGCCGCAAAAATTTATGCACACCGGTGAAGTCTTCCAGGGAGCACGGCTGGAGATAGAATCTCTACAGGGAAAACCCCTTCCACCACAGCTAGAAGAAAGTGGGCCCAAAGATACAGTGATCGCCCTTCCCGGCCAAGTGACCCGGGTAATTGCGCGCTTTGACCGCGAAGGCCTCTATGTATGGCACTGCCATCTGCTCTCCCATGAGGATTACCATATGATGCGGCCGTTTAGGGTGTTGGCGCCCACATCAGAAAATAAACACTAAACAGTCTTTCTTTAACCTAAAGAGTCCACCAAGAAGTTAATACTTAATTAATGAAGTGAATAATAGACAAAAGAACTAAAAGCTACGACACAAACACTCTATAAATTACTAAAAGATAAAAAACCGAAAACTGAGAATGATGTCAGATATAGAGAAAAATAGATCATACTCAAATATCAATCCATGCAATTTGAGCATTAAACATATTAAGATGCTCCCTTAATGATTTTGCCATCTTTGTTCTTTAGGGAAAATAGCTTTCAAAATTTATTGGGACTTGGGGGTAATCGACAAGTTGGCCAATCAACTTATTCAAGTTAAGAACGCGCTAAGCACCTCGCTTCACTGGGTAAGTGAGCAACACAACTACTAAATTCCTCTTTACATCAGGTATGACGATTGATTATTATTACCTCAAGGTAGCTTCAACCCTTTCTTCCCACAAGAGCAGATCAATAGATCACGAAGCCTGAACTCTCAATAAGAATTAGTTCATCAATAGCTTATTCTCAAAATTTACGCGAAATACCATAGAGTGGGACAGGTACTGATCGCAAAGTTGAGAAATAAGATGTTGTACGCTATAACGAATCAAACCCTCAAACAGCAAGTCAAGATTGCAACCAAATTTTGGCCCTTCCCAGGCGCAAAGGCCTCGCGTACAAGAGAAATCCTGTGCATCCTATACGGTTATAAAAACTACCACCATTTTCAAAAAGTAGAATCACAAACTAGCTGTGATAAGAAGCCCTTAGATGCCAAAATTGTCGCAATGAAGCTACCTGAGTGGTCGTCCAAGCTTGCCTCACTCGGAAAAATGAATCAGGGCCAATCAAAGCAACTTATCATCAAGCTTTGGTATGGATATTTAAAAGAGTATAAAGATGTTCTTTTATACAAGAGTAAAGTTCACCTCTATGGTGAGTGCCTAGATTTTACTGACAATAGCGAATCACTTATCTATCATTTTGATGCTAATCCTAGTGTTAAGGATTGCATTGAATCCTTAGGTGTTCCTCACACCGAAGTAGGTAGCATTCGTATTAATGGAATTTCCTCTAATTTCGAAAAATTGATTCAAGACAAAGACTATATTGAAGTCTTTCCCTGTAACCAGGATAGCTATTTTCCCTACAAACCATCAAAAATTACTTTTTTACTAGACGTCCATTTAGGAACTCTTGCCCGATACCTTCGAATGGCCGGATTTGACACTCTTTATAATCCACAAGATCAAGGTGATAAACTTTTGGCAGAAGTAGCGGCACTTCAAAATTGCGTTCTTCTTACCAGAGATATAGGTCTACTTAAACATGCTAAAGTCAGCTATGGTCGCTGGTTACGGAGTCAAGATCCTGAAACTCAGTTTCTTGAAGTTATAAAACACTATAAACTTTCGAAAGAGCTCAAGCCATTTAGCCGGTGCATAAAGTGTAATGGTGAAATTGAAAAGGTGACTACGGCAAGTATTGTTGACAAAGTTCCTACAAGTGTCCTTGAAACACAGAAAGAGTTCAGTCAGTGCCAAACATGTAAACAAGTTTATTGGATAGGCTCCCATTTCAAGCGAATGAAGTCATTACTCGTAAAGGCTAGGGCGGCTTAAGCATGTTTTCAAGAAAGCTCAAACAAAAATCCCATGATTCACTTCTTCTAGCTAGTACACAGGTAGTTAGGAAAAGTCAGATTTTTTCACCTATAGGAAAAAAGCTGATCAGCCTTCCTCCTAAGTTCAAAGGTACTAGAACTCTTTTCAAATCAAAGAAATGTTACATTTGCAAAGAGCCGTATCGAAAAATTGGAGAAATCTATCATTCTCTTTGTCCCACTTGCTCTGATTACAACATCAGAAAGAGAAATTCTAGCCCCCCCATGCAGGGATATCGTGCCCTAATAACTGGAGGTCGTATAAAAATTGGTTTTGAGACAGCACTTAAATTGCTTAGAGCCGGCGCTGAAGTATTGATCACAACAAGGTTTACCAATGACGCAGCCAGGCGATTCCAGCAGCAAAATGACTTTTCAGAATGGAAACACAGGCTATCCATATACTCTCTGGACTTAAAACATCTACCCTCGGTGGAATCTTTTATTCAGTATCTTATTGATAAAGGAAAGCCCCTAGACATACTGATTAATAATGCAGCGCAAACGATTAGAAAATCTGACTCATACTACATTTATATGGCTAAGCAAGAGCTTAAGCTAGAAAACAAAACTCCACGCGAACTTATCGCTGGATTTTCTGATCCAGATTTAAAGAAAAACCACTCTCGCTTCTTGCTAGGTTCTATTCCAGAGGTTGAATTTTTTGATGAAAATGATGAGCCCATTGACTTTGCCTCAAAAAATTCTTGGTGCTTAGCTTTGGACGAAATAGCCCCTTTAGAGATGGTAGAAGTAATGATTATAAATGCAACTTCTCCTGGTATTCTCTGTGCAAAACTAAAACCACTACTGTTGAAATCACAGAATAAGTATAAATTCATCGTAAATGTTTCAGCTATGGAAGGGCAGTTTTCCCGAAAAAATAAGACCCATAGGCATCCTCACACCAACATGGCCAAGGCAGCCTTAAATATGATTACTCGGACTAGTGCCAAAGACTATGCCCAGGATAATATTTATATCACTAGCGTAGATACGGGGTGGGTGACAGAAGAACATCCATTCCCAATACGACAAAAAAATAGAGCAAAAGGAGTTGTTCCTCCATTAGACTGTATTGATGGGGCATCTAGAATCCTAGACCCTATTTTCAATACCATCAACGGCGATAAAGCTCTATATGGAGTATTTTTAAAAGACTATGCTCCTACCGATTGGTAATATCTTGGTCAAATTCGAGTTCTGGTGAAAAGTAAAATCATGCCCCTCTCCAAGACAAAGGCTTTTGTTCTGTAGGGGGCATTCAAAAAATTCAGCAGGGCACCAATGCCTTAGCCACACGGGAGTTGGTCTCCCGCCCCAGCCGCTCAGAAATAAAGTTCCCAGCCTCTGCCAGCAACTGTAAATCCACGCCGGTTTCAATACCCATGCCATTAAGCATATAAAGCACATCCTCACTGGCAACATTTCCTGAAGCGCCACGGGCATAGGGGCAGCCGCCCAGACCGGCCACGGCAGAATCCACTACTGCAACACCCATTTGCAAGGCCGCGTAGATATTGGCCAATGCCTGGCCGTAGGTATCGTGGAAATGCACAGCAAGTTTTTCCACTGGGACAAGTGCCATCACCTGTTCCAGCATGCGCTTGGCAGCTTCCGGGGTGCCGACACCGATAGTATCGCCGAGGGAAATTTCGTAGCAGCCCATTTTCAACAAAGCGGCACTGACTTCGGCCACCTTGACCGGGTCAATATCACCCTCGTAGGGGCAGCCAAGTACGCAGGAAACGTAACCGCGCACAGGGATACCGTCCTGTTTGGCTTGTTCCACCAAAGGACGGAAGCGTTCCAGGCTTTCGGCAATGCTGCAGTTGATATTTTTCTGGGTGAAAGCTTCCGAGGCGGCGCCGAATACCGCAACCTCATCGGCCTTGGCTTCCAGAGCGCGCTCATAGCCTTTTAAATTTGGTGTCAGTGCACTGTAGATAACGCCGGCCTTGCGCTGGATACCCGCCAATACTTCCTCACTGGCGGCCATCTGCGGCACCCACTTGGGGCTGACGAAACTGCCGGCTTCAATAACCGGCAGACCGCTGGCACTGAGCTTATCCACCAAGGCGATACGGGTTTCCACAGAGATGGGCTGCTTTTCATTTTGCAGACCATCGCGCGGACCCACTTCCACCATTTTGACCTGTTTGGGCAAATTCATTCTTGATCCTCCACTGCAAAATCCACCAGCAGGCTTCCGCCATCCACCAGCTCACCTTCGGCACAGAAAAACTGTTGCACGGTACCGGCGGCGGGGGCGCGCAGGGTGTGTTCCATTTTCATGGCTTCCATCACCAACAGCGGCTGGTCTTTCTCCACGGTGGAGCCGGGCTGCACCAGTAGGGAAATAATGGTGCCGTTCATAGGAGCGTCTAGTCCGTGGGCTTGGTCACTGCTCTCACCAATATCCGGCGGCAGTAGTTTGAATTCCACCTGGGTGCCATCGATAAACACAGAACCGCCATCACGGGTATCCACGGCGGAGAAACTCATGCGGCGGCCATCCACCAGCATTAAATCGCGGCCAGGCAGCAGACGAATCTCGCCGCTGTTTTTTTCCTCAGGCAGAACATCGCAATTCCAACGCAGGCTATCGCCCTCTGCGACGAATCGGATTTGCGCATGCTGGCCACGGTAGTCCACGGTCTGGGTGCGACTGCCGGCCAGGGCATTGCGCCAGTTATCGCCGTTATGCCAGGGGGAGAAGGGGTCCCGCTGCGGAGCACTGTTGCGCAGGTCGCGCTTTTCGCGCTGCTGCAGATATCCGGCAATAGCGGCGCACTTCAACGGGGTCAGCGCTTGCTCCTGTTTCAGAACTTCCGCTTCATAGTCCTCAATAAAGTGAGTGGAGATACTGCCACTGGCAAAGGCCTGATGATTGATCACCCGGCGCAGGAATTCGATATTGTGACGCACACCAGCGATCTGATAATCACGCAGGGCGCGGTCCAGTTTGGCCAGGGCTTCTTTGCGGGTGCGGCCGTGGCAGATCAGCTTGGCGATCATAGGATCGTAATGCACACTGATTTCATCGCCTGTCTGCACACCGGTATCTACACGCACGCCCTCGCCTTCCACCGGGGGCTGGTGGCACACCAACACGCCCGTTGCCGGCAGGAAGTCATTGTCCGGGTCTTCGGCGTAGATACGCACTTCCAGGGCGTGACCGTCGATCTGCAGCGCATCCTGGCTCATGGGCAGGGAGTCGCCAGCAGCGACTGCCAGCTGCCAGGCCACCAGGTCTTGTCCGGTGATTATTTCCGTGACCGGGTGCTCCACCTGCAGGCGGGTGTTCATTTCCATAAAGTAGAAAGCACCGCTGGCATCCAGCAGGAATTCCACCGTGCCGGCGCCTACATAACCGATGGCGTGTGCTGCGCGCAGTGCGGCTTCACCCATGCGGGCACGCAGCTCCGGGGTCATCCCCGGTGCAGGAGCTTCTTCCACCACCTTCTGGTGGCGGCGCTGCACCGAGCAATCCCGTTCAAACAGGTAGACGCCGTTGCCCTGTTGATCGCAGAACACCTGGATTTCCACATGGCGCGGGCTCACCACATAGCGCTCCAGTAACATCACATCGTCACCAAAGGCATTCATGGCCTCACGCTTGGCAGCAGCCAGTGCGTCGTAGAATTCGTCGGCTTTATCGACGCGACGCATGCCCTTGCCGCCACCACCGGCAGCGGCTTTCAGCAACACCGGATAACCGATACGGTTGGCATGGCCTTCCAGCAACTCTTCATTCTGGTTGGTGCCGTGGTAGCCGGGCACCAGGGGCACATTGGCCTCTTCCATTATGCGCTTGGCGGCAGACTTGGAGCCCATCGCCTCAATCGCGCCGGTGGGCGGACCGACAAATATAATGCCGGCGCTATCGCAGGCACGGCAAAACTCGGCATTTTCCGATAGGAAGCCATAACCCGGATGGATGGCATCGGCACCAGTCTGCTTGGCAGCACCCAATACCTTGTCGATATCCAGGTACGAATCCCTGGCCGGAGCCGGCCCCAGGTGTACCGCTTCGTCCGCCATCTGCACATGCAGGGCGTCGGCATCCGCATCGGAATAGACCGCAACGGTGGCAACCCCCAGGCGGCGGGCGGTCTTGATAATACGGCAGGCAATTTCGCCGCGATTAGCTATTAACAGTTTGCGAATCATAAAGTTATCCTTCGCCACCATTCATCCACTGGGGTGCGCGCTTTTCCAAAAATGCACTCAACCCTTCCTGCCCTTCCGGCGATACGCGCACAGCGGCAATCAACGCACTGGTCTGCCCCTGCAATTCATCGTTGATAACCCGGTTGGACATAGACATGGCCAGCTGCTTGGCCATGGCGACTGCTTTGGGGCCGTTGTCGGCAATAGCATTTACTAATTTCTGCACATGCAGATCCAGATCGCCTTCGGCGCAGACTTCAGAAACCAATCCGATCTGCTCGGCGCGCTCGGCGGAGAAGCGCTCCGCGGTAACAAAGTAACGGCGTGCATGGCGGGTGCCGATGGCGTTGATGACATAGGGGCTGATGGTGGCGGGTAGCAGTCCGATTTTGACTTCCGACAAACAGAAGCTGGCGCGCTCAGAGGCCACGGCCATATCGCAGCAGCTCACCAGGCCCACAGCGCCGCCAAAAGCAGCGCCCTGTACCCGCGCGATGGTAGGCGCAGGAAAAGTGTCGAGTTTGTACAGCATGGCGGCGAGCGCGGCGGCATCGCGGCGGTTTTCCTCTTCTGAATAAGTCGCCATGCGCTTCATCCAGTTGAGGTCGGCTCCGGCAGAAAAGCTCTTGCCATTGGAAGCCAGCACCAACACACGTACAGCGGGGTTTTGCGCCAGGGTGTCAAAGGTGGTGGCCAGCTCGTGAATTAGTTCATCGTCAAACGCATTGTGGATTTCCGGTCGGTTCAGGGTGACCGTGGCCACGCCCTCGCTATCCACTTCGCACAGCAATTTATCGCTCATTGTTATTCCTCGATTGGGGCGTTTCTCTCTAGCGGCACCTGCGTAGCTCGCGGCACCGCAACCACAGTTCCTTACATACGGAACACGCCGAACTTGGTCTCTTCCGGCTCTTTGTGGCTGGCCGCCGCCAGGCACAGGCCGAGCACGCGACGGGTATCCGCCGGATCGATAACGCCGTCATCCCACAGGCGTGCGGAGGCGTAGTAGGGGTGCCCCTGGTGTTCGTAGTTATCCACAATCGGCTGTTTAAACTGACGCTCTTCCTCTTCGCTCCAGGATTCTCCCCTCGCAGCCATTTGGTCGCGCTTTACCTGGGCCAATACACCGGCCGCCTGTTCGCCCCCCATGACTGAGATGCGCGCGTTGGGCCACATAAACAGGAAATTGGGATCGTAGGCGCGGCCACACATACCGTAGTTACCGGCGCCGAAGGAACCGCCGATAAGAATGGTGATTTTTGGCACTTTAGCGGTAGCTACAGCGGTCACCATTTTGGCGCCGTGCTTGGCGATGCCGCCCGCTTCATACTGTTTGCCCACCATAAAGCCGGTAATATTTTGCAGAAACACCAGCGGAATCTTGCGCTGTGCACACAGCTCAATAAAGTGCGCGCCTTTTTGCGCACTCTCCGCAAACAGAATGCCGTTGTTGGCGACGATACCTACCGGATAGCCCTGGATACGGGCAAAACCGGTGACGAGGGTAGTGCCATATAGCGCTTTAAATTCATCGAACTCAGAACCATCCACTACCCGCGCAATAACCTCGCGCACATCATATGGCTGGCGCGAATCCTTGGGCACCACACCGTAAATATCTTCCGGTGGATAAATCGGTTCCACCGGCTTTTGGATATCCAGGCCCGGATTTTTAATACGGTTCAGGCGCGCCACAGAGCGGCGCGCCAACTGCAGGGCGTGTACATCGTTATTGGCATAATGATCGGAAACCCCGGAAGTGCGACAGTGCACCTCGGCACCGCCGAGTTCCTCGGCGGAAACCTCTTCACCGGTAGCGGCCTTTACCAGGGGTGGGCCGGCCAGGAAGATGGTGGCCTGCTCTTTCACCATAATGGATTCGTCTGCCATGGCCGGTACATAGGCACCGCCGGCAGTACAGCTGCCCATTACCACTGCAATCTGCGGAATATTTTGTGCAGACAGGTTGGCTTGGTTAAAGAAGATACGACCGAAATGTTCGCGGTCCGGGAAAACGTCGTCCTGGCGCGGCAGGTTGGCGCCACCCGAGTCCACCAGGTAAATGCACGGCAGGTTGTTCTGCTCGGCAATGGTCTGCGCGCGCAGATGTTTTTTTACCGTGAGCGGATAATAGGTCCCGCCTTTTACCGTGGCATCGTTGGCGACAATCACACAGGGCTGGCCAGAGACGGTGCCAATGCCGGTAATAATGCCCGCAGCCGGGACATCCTCACCGTAAACCTCGTGAGCAGCCAGCTGGGAAAATTCCAGAAAGGGACTGCCCGGATCGAGCAGCGCATCGATGCGGTCACGGGGCAATAATTTTCCTCGCGCCAGGTGTTTTTCCCGTGCGCGCTCGCCGCCGCCCTGGGCGATGGCTTCCACTTTTTCACGCAGGTCTGCCACCAGCGCCTGCATCTGTTCGCGGTTTTCGCCAAAGGCGGCATCGCGCGTATTTATTTTGCTCTGCAACTGATTCATAAAGTCTGATTCACTTTCCCGGAGAAAAGATCTCCGCAGGACGCAGCTTGTCACCGCGGTGCCCGGCTGGAGACAGCGGCCGCCGACAGGCGTCGACGGCGAGAAGAAATGCCCAGCCTTAGCGGGTCTCGTTAAACAGCTCGCGACCAATCAACATACGGCGCACCTCAGAAGTGCCCGCACCAATTTCATAGAGCTTGGCATCGCGCAACAGGCGACCGGTGGCGTACTCGTTGATGTAGCCATTGCCGCCCAGGGTCTGGATAGCCTGCAGGGCCATTTGGGTTGCACGCTCTGCAGTAAACAGGATTACTGCGGCGGCGTCCTTGCGCGAATCCTCACCACGATCGCAGGCACGGGCCACGGCGTAGAGGTAGGAGCGACTGGCATTCAGGTCGGCATACATATCGGCGATCTTGCCCTGCATCAGCTGGAACTCGCCGATGGCTTTGCCGAACTGCTTACGCTCGTGAATATAGGGAACCACCACATCCAGGCAGGCCTGCATAATACCTACCGGACCACCGGAAAGAATGGTGCGCTCGTAGTCGAGGCCGCTCATCAAAACACGCACGCCACCGTTCAATTCACCGAGAATATTTTCTTCAGGCACTTCGCAGTCTTCGAACACCAGCTCACAGGTGTTGGAGCCGCGCATGCCCAGTTTGTCGAGTTTCTGCGCCTGGGAGAAACCGGCAAAACCGCGCTCAACGATAAATGCGGTAATACCACCGGAGCTGATACCCGGCTCGGTGCGCGCGTAGATCACATAGGTATCGGCGTCAGGGCCGTTGGTGATCCACATTTTATTGCCGTTCAGAATAAAGCGATTGCCGCGTTTTTCCGCACGCAGCTGTAGGCTCACAACATCGGAACCGGAATTGGGTTCGCTCATGGCCAGCGCGCCCACATGCTCACCGGAACACAGCTTGGGTAGGTACTTGAGCTTCTGCTCTTGGGTACCATTTTTACGAATCTGGTTTACACACAGGTTGGAGTGAGCACCGTAGGACAAGCCCACAGAAGCAGAGGCGCGGGAGATTTCTTCCATAGCCACGGCGTGTGCCAGGTAACCCATATTAGAGCCGCCGAACTCCTCTTCCACGGTCATACCCAGGAGGCCCAGCTCACCGAATTTTTTCCACATATCGGCGGGGAACAGGTTGTCTTCATCGATCTGCGCCGCGCGCGGGGCCAGCTCCGCCTGGCAGAACTTGTAGACCATGTCGCGGAGCATATCGATCTCTTCACCGAGGCCGAAATTCAGGGTTGGATAGGAGGTATTCATAATGGCTCCAATAATGATTAGAAAAGTCTTTTAAACTGGCAGTACCTGCAACCACTCGGTACATAGGGTGACCCGCTAAACCTCAGCGGACCACAGGCATTCGCAGGCGCCTGCCGAAATTTTTAAGCTGTGTGCTAGGGGTTTTCTTCTTTGCGACTTTTTACCAAGGCCGCTTCTGCGCGGGTCTCCGCGTCGTCCAGTTCCCCCATCAGGCTTTCGATATCCCGCAGCTGTTGCTGCAACTGTGTGCGCTTCTGGGCAATGCGCTCCAGCAGGCGCTGCAACTGCTCCACGTTGCCGTGAGCAGGATCGTACATATCGATAATCTCGCGGCTTTCATCCAGGGAAAAACCCAAGCGCTTACCGCGTAAAATCAGCTTTAAGCGCACCCGTTCCTCTGGGCTGTAGACACGGGTCTGACCGCGCCGCTCGGGCTTGAGCAGGCCCTTGTCCTCATAGAAACGGATGGCGCGGGTGGTGATATCAAACTCCCGCGCCAGCTCCGAAATACTGTAACTCTGGGGCTCTACGATGCTGGCTTTGGCTTTCATAAGTACTTCCTCGAGGCGCAACAGAGCCTAGCAAGAGTTTACGTTGACGTAAACGTAAAGCAAACGCCAAAAAATAACTGCGAGGGGCTACTCAGTCATTAACCCGTCGCAGTGATCGGAAGTGAGGGGTCAGACGCCCAACAGCTGTTGCAACTGGTTGTCGAGCAACTTTTGATAGGAGGGTGTCAGGCCAGTGACCTCCAGGGACCAGCCGGCGCCATGATGCTCTATGCGCCCGGCCAGTGAGGTATCTTCCAACAGCTCCGGATGCAGGAATAAGCCGCGCGATTGATTAAGTAGTTGCTCGGCGGAAAAGTCTGGCGTATTGGGTTCACAAGGGGCCACGGCCAAGGCCAACTTTAAGCCCGTAGCCCGGCTGACACTCTGCATCTCCCGCAATAACAAGCCACAACAGACTGCGCGAAATGCTGCATCGGCGCCAGAAAATCCCAAGCCGATCTGTGGACCTGCGCAACTCAGCGGATGGGCGCCGTAGATTCTACGCAGTAACTGCATACGTCCATCCAACTCCCGCTGTATTCCTTCGAGTGCGCTGCGACTCAATTGGTTGGTCAACTGGGCCCAGTTCAATGGACGCAGGTACAAACCTATGGCGTCTTGTTTTTGTTCGGAAAGATTCGCAGATGATAGGGACTCTTCAGCTGGCAAGCTGCGCGGTGCGGAAAAGCCCCCCGCCATCAATGCCGCCACCGCACTAAACGGCAACGCAAAAACCAGTGTCAGCAACAGACTGGCCCAAGGGAAGGTGACATCCGCACCTGGCATCAGAGCAACGGTAACATTGCCGGCGATACTGTCATGAAGTACTACCGGCACACTAATGGTCTCGCCATTTTTTAAGTCGCCGACTTCCGCCAAACTATTAGATTCCACATCCTCAACGGCAACGCCGCTGATGGCGGGCAACTCCAACAGCTGCCGGGCCAGCAGTTGCATGCTGATACGATCGTCGGCGACGATACGCTCCAGACTCTGCCCGGCAAGAAAACTGGCCGCCGCCTGCGCCGAGGCGCGGTCTTTCTCCACAGCTTCGGCATGGCGCTGCCCATAGTAGTGACCAAGAGCCACGCTGCAGAACAGGGCTAGGATCAACCAGATTGTCGCCGCCAGCAGGCGCTGGCGTACACGCTTGGATAAATGCGCAAACTGCTCTGGCAATCTGCGCAAAAAGGAGATCATCGATACAGACATATAAGCGGCTTTAATACCTTGCCTTGGTTCTTTTTATCTTACGTCTCTACAACTCATCCTGACTTGTGGAGACGTCGCCCAAAAAACACTGGCGCAAATACGTGGATCTGCTGTCGTTTTTTGGGCTCGCGACGGCCTATGGCCGCGGCGCTATTCTAATCTTGAAACTTGCCAAAATGGGACACTGTAATTTTATGTGCCATTTGTTGTTTTCCGGCAAAAATAGTTCCACACAAGCTCATCAAGGGCAGTGATAAGTTGCTGAAACTTAGGTTTTTTTCGCTGTTGAGGATGTAGGGGATAGTCGAATGACAACTGGGATTGCACGCAGAGCTATAATGCGCCATAAATCGTTCTTTACACCCCCAAGGAACCTCGCCATGAGTGATCAACCCCACCGCCAAGAATTTCATTTGCCGCTGGCACAAATCATCCAGTCTGAGTGGGACTGCACTCTGCGACATCTGAACTACAGCGAGGATATCGCACGCCTTGGCCTCGAACACCAAAATACTGAAACGTTTGCAGATTATCCTGCACAGGCATTTTCCCCCATGGAGGAGGCGCCTTCCGAGCTTATTGCACCCTGGTGTGTCACCCTGCTCACCAGCAGCCCGACCCTATCCCAAGTTCGGCAGCTGCTGCGGTTCTTTGCCCAACAAGGCTGGACGACCGCTGCTATTGATACCCTATCCGATGACCCGGGTCGCACGGTAATCCGCTTTCAGCTGGATGGAGCCATCGATCTCACTGGCGCTCGCAACGATTTCCTACAGATGGCGGACACCCTGGAAGCCGACCTGGTACTGCAGACATCGAGTAGCCACCGGGTTCCTGCACTAGCTGGCTTCGATATGGACTCTACCCTGATCGACGCCGAGGTGATCGACGAGCTGGCCAAAATTACCGGCATTGGCGATCAGGTTGCCGCCATTACTCAAGCCACCATGAGCGGCGATTTAGATTTCTGCGAGAGCTTCAAACGACGGATGGCTTTATTGCGAGGTTTTTCTGAACAGCGCCTGGCGGAAATTGCCAAGCAACTGCCCTTAAAAGAAGGGGCTTACAAACTGCTTAGCAGCCTTCGCGCCCTGGGATGCAAAACGGCAATTCTCTCCGGCGGCTTTACTTATTTCGCTAGCTACCTGCAAAGGGAACGCCTACCGCTGGACTATGTGCACGCCAATGAGTTGGAGTTTGAGGAGGGCTTACTGACCGGGGAAGTTGTCGAACCGATTATCGATGGATTGCGCAAACGTGAAATTTTACACGCCAAGGCACAGGAGCTAGGCTTCGAGTTAGATCGGGTTATTGCCGTAGGTGATGGCGCTAACGATATCCCCATGTTGCACCTGGGTGCGCTGGGTATCGCTATTCATCCGAAGCCCAAAGTCCGCTTGGAAGCGCCGCAGGTGATCAATCAGTTTGGCCTGGATGCAGCGCTCTATCTATTTGGCCTCAACGACCGGCAGATTAATAATCTCGGTTAGCTACGATTACCATCTGTGGTAAGACTCAGATCATCGCATGGGGAAAAGGTATTGAGCGCGGCTTGTTGTTATCTGAACAGGCACCGGGCTCATATTCGCAACCTACGATAAAAAGGCCGAGAATAACCAACCATAAAATCCGCTTGTACATAGGTACCTCCCTTTGCCTAATTGGAATTTTATTCGAGCAGCAGATTACGCAAAGGGTCCCGATTTGAACAGCAATTTAATGATTTTTATGCCAGAAAATTGGCGTAAAAATCATTAATTTGTACCAGATTGATGAAGTTTGCTACACAGCGGATTACACCGGGCTTTTTTCGTCTCAGGCACCTAGCAAAAGCACAGTGACAGCTCACTTTTCAAGCAGAATTCAACTACTGAAAATTCAAACAAGAAACTGAGGTGAATATGGGGAGTGATGCCTAAAACTGCCGACTTTGCATCAGCTCGACCACTCCCCACAGAATGCTAGAACTCCGGCACAGAGCACCGGAGTTGAACAGAAGTGTTAACTTTCTTTCTTACCGTAAATTACCAAGCTGTTCACTTTTACCGTCAACGGATGGTAACCCGCCTTGGCGCGCTCAAAAATACCCGCGGCCACATCCTGCTTGCCGCTTTCAACCATATTGCGATACAGCGGTTTCAGGAACTTGTTACGGCCGATACTGGTGAGGAAGTTCTCCAGGCGGTCGAAGGCTGGCTCGTAGTCGTTGCGCACGGCAATCATCAGCCAGCTGAAAGCCACTTCATTGTTGCGGGATTTGGTCAGGCCAAAGGCGCTGTCCAATTCTTTTAATTGTGCTTCAGTCAGCTTCTCCGGCATACCGTCGAGGAAGTACTTCCACTGGTGGAAGGTCCAGCCCTTGGTGTTGATATCCTTCGCCGCCAATTTGCCATCCAGCCACTGCTGTCGCACCGGGTCCAGCTTGCTAAAGGCATCAGACTGCGGATGCGGGGCGCCTTCTGGAATGCCCGGCTCGAAGATCCACTGTTGAATACGCTCACGATCCAGCTTGTCGCCGTGCTCCACAAGCAGAGTCTCGTCGAGGTACTTCACAAAGTCCTCGGTGGTAATGCTCTGGAAGGAGAAGTGGTTGAAGTACTCCATGAGGAAGCGGTCAAACGCCTCACGGCCCACTTTCTGCTCCAGTTCGTACAGGAACAGGGAGCCCTTCTCGTAGGGGATATTGGAGAACACTTCATCGGGATCGCGGCCGCGCAGGTCGATCGCCATAATCTCATCGCGGGGCTCTTTGTCATCCAGGTCGGCTTGCAGATCGTCATAGCCCAGGGCCATTTCCATCTGGTAGCGCTCGTCACCATAGACAAACTGCATAATGCGGTTGGTCAGGTAGGTAGTGAAGCCTTCGTTCAGCCACAGGTCGCGCCAGCTGGCATTGGTCACCAGGTTACCAGACCAGGAGTGGGCCAGTTCGTGGGCGATTAGGGCCACCAGGCTCTTGTCACCGGCGATTACGGTTGGAGTGATAAAACTCAGGCGCGGGTTTTCCATACCGCCGAAGGGGAAGCTGGGTGGCAGGATCAGCAGGTCGTAACGATCCCAGTGATAGGGACCGTAGGCCTTCTCGGTCACTTCCAGCATGGATTCAGTGTCGGCAAACTCTGCCGCTGCAGAATCCAGCATGGAGGGCTCGGCGTAAACACCGGTGCGCTCACCCATAGGTTTGAACTGCAGATCGCCCACTGCCAGAGCTATCAGGTAAGAGGGTATGCGCTGGGGCATTTCAAACTCGTAGACGCCATCTTTGGCCGCCTTCGGGTCGTTGTTGGCACTCATCACCGCGCGCAATTCTTTCGGGGTGCGAATGGTGGCATTGTAGGTAATACGAACTTTCGGGGAATCCTGCAGCGGGATAAAGCTGCGCGCGTGAATCGCTTGAGCCTGGGTAAACAGGAACGGATGCTTCTTGCCAGCAGTCTGCTGGGGTTCCAACCACTGAACGCCAGAGGCGCCCGGCGCTGTGCGGTAGCGGATGGTAATGCTGTTGGCCTCTTTCGGCAGCTCAATATTCAGCGGAGTACCCAGGTTGCTGTCTTTCTCGCCCATGGAGAACTTCACCGGCGCACCATCGGCTGATACAGAAACCACTTCCAGCTCGCGGGTATCCAGCACCATCGGCAGGTTCTTATCGTTGAGGCGCTTGAAGTCGAGCTTGGCTTCACCCTCGAGAACTTTGTGGGAGAAGTCGACGGTCAGGTCCAGATCCAGGTGTTGTACCTGGTAGTCATTACTGTTGGCGAAGGAGTGGTAATCCACACCGGACTGCGGCGCCTTGTCGGCAGTGCTTTTCTTCTCGATCACCGCGGCCGCTTTTATCGGCGCGCTGGCGCTGTCGGCTTCGACTTTGGAAGGTTCAGTCTTGGAGCAACCTGAGGCTACGGCGAGGCCGCCAACGATCAGGCTGGTGCACAGTAAACGGGGCAACATGGGTTTACTCCCTGGGTTCAGCTTTTCAATTTGCGCCACAGGATACCCGAGAGTGCGCGCTTGCGGAACGACAGGGAGACAGATCGCTGCTGAACACTGACCCCATGCAACGCCCGATGATTATCCCCACCGAAGATCATGCTCTGCGCAGCAATAAAAATAGACGTATGTCTCAACTTCTGCGCTGACGGACGAATTTGCTGACTAATCTCCGCAGGAAAAGAAAAAATCTCGTCTGTGATTAACAAAGCCTTCACTTTCCGAATTCAGACTGCGGGTCCTCTAAAACAAGCACATAAAGGAGAGTCCCATGTCACTGTCCCGGAGGCGGTTCCTACAATTTTCCGGCGCCGGCTTGGCGTCCCTGCCACTGTTGAAAGCTTACGGTGCCGGCCTGCAGCCCTTCCAGCACGGCGTGGCCAGCGGCGATCCCCTGGCTGATCGCGTTATTCTCTGGACTCGGATCACCCCCTCCGATGACCCTGCCTTCCAGTCCATGGTGCCTTACACCTGGCAGATCGCTCTGGACCCGGAGATGACTATGGTGATCAACAGCGGCAGTGGCCTGACCGGCCCAGAGGTGGACTACACCATCAAGGTGGACGCTTCCGGCCTGCAAGCGGGGACTAGTTACTATTACCGCTTCTACTCCAACGGTATCGATTCACCCATCGGCCGCACCCGGACCCTGCCCATCGGCCATGTTGAGCGCCTGCGCTTCGCGGTGACCAGCTGCTCCAACTATCCCATGGGCTATTTCAATGTTTACCGCGAGATCGCTCTGCGCGCCGACCTCGATGTCGTGCTGCACCTGGGCGACTACATCTATGAATACGGCCCAGGCGGGTTCGGCACCGGCACCGGCCTGGGACGTGAGCCGATTCCCGCCAAGGAAATAGTGGAAATTCAGGACTACCGCCAGCGCTACGCCCAATATCGTTCAGATCCGGACCTGCAGGAAGTCCACCGCCAGCATCCGTTTATCTGTGTTTGGGATGATCACGAGAGCGCCAACAACTCCTGGGCTGGTGGTGCGGAAAACCACGATCCACAAGACGGCGAAGGGGACTGGGAGACACGCCGCTCAATGGCCAATCAGGCCTACTTCGAGTGGATGCCAATCCGCGACAACGGCATCCTCGATCTGTTTGGAGACAGGGCCATCTACCGCAGTTTCCGCTTCGGCAACTTGATGGATTTGATGATGCTGGATACGCGGATCGCCGCCCGTGACGAGCAGGCCAATTGGTTCGACCAGAAGACCGCCGATGATCCCGATCGCAGTATCCTCGGCGCACAACAGGAACGGTGGCTGCACAATGGACTGATCCAATCCCAGTCGGATGGTGTGCGCTGGCGGGTCCTGGGCCAGCAGGTAATGATGGCGCAACTGACCCTGGCCAAAGATCTATCGATCAACATGGACCAATGGGATGGCTACACCGCTTCCCGCGAACGCCTGTTCAACCATATCAGCAACCACAATATCGACAATTTCGTTGTGCTCACTGGAGATATCCACAGCTCCTGGGCCTGGGACCTGGCCAGCAACCCCTTCAATATCCTCGAATACGGTCGCCTCACCGGTCGCGGCGCCCTGGGTGGCGAGTTTGTCACCCCAGGCGTGACCTCCAGTTTCCTGGATAAGTCCCACCTGACCGATGTAGCCGCCATCGCCATGGATGGACTGATTCCACACCTGAAGTGGGTGGATGTGACTCAGCGCGGCTACCTGCTGATGGATATATCCCACTCCCGCACCAAAGCCCATTGGTATCACGTGGATACCGTCACCAGTAAGAGTTACAACGCCAGCCTGGCGCGAATCTACAAGCAAAAAGCCGGTGCCAACCATGTGCAGCGGGCCTGGAGTGAGAGTAGTGGCCCAGAGAGTGCACCAACTCCTGCCCCCGGCTACGCCACCCTGGCGCGCAATACTATTGCCGCCCTACGCAGCCGCTACAAGGTTTAGCCGCTGCAAGGTTTAAGAGGTATAAAAAAACCGCACAGCCCTCTGGGCTGCGCGGTTATTCTCCACCCTTCAAAAAGCCTGTTTAATCCAGGCTGAAATCGAAGTTCATCTCCTCCGCCGGAGCTTGTACATAATAGCCCTGGATATAATCGGTGCCGGTTTGCCACAGAGTGGGCAGCATGCTGGCCTGCTCGATATGGGGCACGATCACCTTGGTGTTCGCCTCGCCCAAGCGCTGTACCAAACCCGCAAGGGTATCGCTACTCTCACCCTCATCCTGCACTTCACGCACAAATGACGGATCTATCTTGGCGATATCCACCTTCACGTGCTCCAAAGCCTTGAATGGATTCAGACCGGTGCCAAAGTGGCAAACAGATACGCGGCATCCGAGTTGCTGAACCTGGGTGGTGAAGTCCCGAGCGGCGTGCAAATTGCTGGTGATATCTTCCTGACGCAACTGAAATACGACCGAACTTGGTACCAGTTTGGCAGCTTTGAAGGCCACCCCCAGCCAAGCCGGCAGGCTGTTGTCGAGTAGCGAGGCGGTGGTGAGGTGCAGCAACAGCGACACTTCTTTGCCCTCGGCCCTGGCAACGGATGCGGCTTTGATTGCAGTGAGGATCACCCAGCGATCCATTTTTGCCGATAGGCCCGCATCGCCCAGCTCCTGCAAAAAAGCCAGCGGCGCCAGCTCCTCCTTTTCATCGAGCATGCGCACCAATACTTCATACATCTGCTCACCGGTGCCCTGCAGACTCAGAATCGGCTGGTACAGGAGCTTAAGACTGCCCGCTTCCAGCGCCTGCACCACACGGGCACGGTGGTAGGTGCCAGCATCAGCACTGTTTTCAGTATCCGGCTCATAAAGGGCAAAGGCTCCGCCCTGCCCGTCTTCGCCGAGAGCCAGTTTATGTGCGGCCTGCGCCTGTTCCAGCACCTGCTGGGAACCACTGGAAGCCTCGCTCAACAGAGAAATCCCAATAGAGGCAGTCACCTGCTGAGTCTTGCCAGCGGCATCGAAAATAGTGTCAGCAATCCGCTTGAGTATGTCCTTGGCGCGCAGCTCGATACTGTCCGGTGTTGTATCCGGGCTCAGCAGGCAAAAACTGTCATCGCTGTAGCGCGCTAGGGTGTCGCCGCTGCGTTGACAACCCTGTAACAATTCGGCCATGGCCTTTTGCAGCGCGTCGGCACCTGCCACACCCACGACCTTTTGCACCTCTTCAGCAAAACGATCCACCTGAATAAACATCAAGCCGCCGGTGCGGTGCGAATCTGCCGAGGCCTTGATAGTGGAGTCCAGCAGCTGCAAGAAGTGCTGACGATTGAACAGACCGGTAAGGGGGTCGCGGTTTTTGATATCGCTGAGCTGGGCTTCCAGCTGTTCGGTATCACCGCGACGACTGGCAATGCGCACTTGCAGGCAACGCTCTTCCTCGTAGGTGGTGCTGAGCACTTCGGCTCGGGTGGGCAGGGGATCGCCATTCACTGTTCTGGCGGTAAACCGCCACTCCTTGGCTTCAACCTCATTGTTGTCGATGGCGCAGCGCTTGAGAAATTCCCGCGCTCCTTCCTGCTCATTTTCCGCCAGCATGTCGATCAGTGGCTGGTATTCGACATCCTCGCCACTTTCATAGCCGAAGCGCTCAGCAAAAGAATCGTTGGCATATACCAAAAGGCCGTCAGAGACGTAAGCGATAGCGTCCTTGGAGCTGTCGAGTAGTTCTTTCGCGCGCTTGAGCGTGGCGTGATAGCGGCGGTCATGTATCCGTGCCTGGCGACGGTTTGCGAGAGCATTCATCTCACGCTGAATCACCAGCAGTAGATGCTGGTCCTCATCCACTGTTACCACATCCCGTGCACCGAGCTTCAACCCCTCCACCACGGGCTGGGAGCCACTGCGCTCACTCAGCAGGATCACCGGGATATCTTTTTGCAGTTTACTGATAGTGCGCAGGGCCACTGCCGGTGGAATCTGGGTGCTACTTTCTGAGGTAATAACCAGGTCCCAGGTTTTGTCTTGCAGCAGGCGAGTAAAAACCGCTTCATTGGCGACATGTTGGGCGCGATTCGGTCTGCCTGCATTGTGCAACATGCTCACCAGGCGCTGTGCCTCTGAGGGCATATCATGAATCAGAAGGAGTCGGATAGTGTCGTTGCTATTCATTATTTGCTCTATTTATTCAGGGCAGCGCACCGCAACCCCATGCGGTAAGTTTAGGGGGCCCCCATGGTGGCATACAAGAGCACTTCAGGATGGTACCCGTGATCAAAGTCACACTAAGCCCTCCGCCGCAAAGTCAGTGCAGAAATTACTCTTTGCTAATGAGTATTCACTAATCAGTTCTGAGGAACCCTGCACAATAAAAGCGAAGGGAACTCGGAAATACAAATATGGTGGCCACTAATATGGCGGCCAGTCTATAGATAGATGAGTCCGCATATTTAGCCTAAATCAATTTAGCGTAATTCCGCCCTTACTGTTGCTCATTGGTACCTTGCAATAATTTCAGCATCAGAGCGTTAACTATTCGATAGCCTGGTAATTGGTCTTTCGTTATTGCAACGACGTTAAAGCATTAAAAACGAACCTCTCATCATACAAGTCCCAGGAAAGGGAATGTGCCATCACATAACTCACCGCCTGCTAAAAATAAGTCCAATTGTCAGCAGACCAATAAAAAATGAGTTAACAGAGGCGTCAGGTAAACGCACCTAACATTTCTGCTAGGTGACGCTGATATCCCCCCCACCTACTCTAGCTGCCCACACCGATGGCCACTGGCCAGATGCAGGGAAGCATTCGGAAGGGTTAGTTTCGCAGTCACCTCTCCCGTCGATAGGTCCTTTTTTATAGACCGAATCCAATTTCCCTCCAGCAGCGGTGCAAAGATTTTCAACCCTCAACAGGAAACCAACATGGAACAAGTTGAGAGCAAACATCCTGCTCCCCAAAAAAAATTAAACAAAGGCGCCGCCGCCAAAAACACCCAGAATAAACGCGAGCCAACAACGCCGCTGGAACCGGCGCAACCGGCCAACACCGCGCTTTTCCCTGTAACCACTGAAGTACGTGAGATGCGTGAACACGTCCTTTGGTACGACTCCAAAGTACTCGCCACGCTGGATGAGGAAAACCACAAGGCCATCGTCCAACGCCTCGGCCAGGGCCGCTACAACGGTATCGTTCTCTACGCCGATAATTTCGAAACCTTGAATGAAGCCGTTTCACCAAGA
Source organism: Microbulbifer variabilis (assembly GCF_020524905.1). Taxonomy (GTDB): domain Bacteria; phylum Pseudomonadota; class Gammaproteobacteria; order Pseudomonadales; family Cellvibrionaceae; genus Microbulbifer; species Microbulbifer variabilis_A. Next base: position 122,148 of record NZ_JAIVKI010000008.1, read on the forward strand.
CTGCTGCGGGTTCTTCATTTGGAGAATATGAGCGAGTGGGAAAAATTCGGAAAACGCTTCGAAGAAACCCTCACTAAAAACAAAACTGCCGTAGTGTCCAGCTACGACGCGCAAGTTCTGGCCAGCGCCTCAGAAGCGGGCTTTCGCACCAGTCTGCGTATTCATGTGGACAATGCTGCGAGCCTGCACGCCTCCTTCCACCAGGGTATGCATTACGACCACCTGATGGTTTCCTTTAAAGACCCAACCAATATTCCTTTGGAACTGGTTATCGCGGAGTTGCACAAAACCAACACGGTTTTATTAAAAGAAGTGCACCAAGACGTAGACGATGCGGTAATCGCTCTGGGTGTATTGGAACTTGGTAGTGACGGCGTACTCGCTTCTTTCACCACCATGGAGCAATTCGATCGCTTCGCCAGCAAAATGGATGCTCAAACTTCTCCGAAGATTGATATCGAAGTGGGTGTAATCGACCGCATTACTCACCTGGGCCTGGGTTATCGAGCCTGTATTGATACAACCCATATGTTCAACCCAGATGAGGGCATCCTGGTGGGCTCCACCTCGACTGGTGGCATCCTCTGCTGCCCCGAAGTATTCCACCTGCCCTACATGGAGTTGCGCCCCTTCCGCATTAACGCGGCCTCTGTACACAGCTATGTATTCCAGAGCAATGATCGCACTAGCTACATCAGCGAGCTGCGCGCGGGCAGCCAGCTCACTACCGTCAACTCCCGCGGCGAGACCCGCCAGGTCTATGTGGGGCGCACCAAGACGGAAATCCGTCCGCTGCTTCTGATTGAGGCCACATTCCCGCAGAACCGCAAGGTGAACATCATCATGCAGGACGACTGGCATGTGCGCGTGTTCTCCGATGAGGCAAAACCGCTCAACGTTACCGAACTGAAACCCGGCGATCGCGTCCTCGGCTTTGGCACAGAGCCGGGCCGTCACGTTGGCGTCAAGGTCGATGAACACATCATCGAACTCTGATTCCCTCCCGGAGGCGCACAGATTTTGCTGGGCGCCTCCCCCCAACCATCCACCGGATTCAAAGGAGTGTGAAAGTGCATCAGGTACTTATTACCGGAGCAACTGGCTTTGTCGGCAGCGCACTGGCCGCAAATCTTCTGGCCCGCGGCGTAAAGGTTATCGCCCTGTCGCGCAACGACCCAGACAGTGTACGCACAATTAATGCCGTACTCACTGCAGCACATGGCTGCCAATTGGATGTGAGTGGCGCAGCGGAGAGTCACTTGCAAGTTATCGATACCGATTTCAGCAAGTTGGAGAGCACCCTCTCCAATATCGACCTGAGCGGTGTGACTGAGGTCTGGCATGTAGCGGCGGAAATGAGCTACTCCCCGCACAAATTGGAAACGGCGATCAACACCAATGTGGGTAATACCGCGCGACTCTACGAAATCGTTCAACAACAGGCGCCCGACTGCCGCCGCTTCTACTACGTATCCACCGCTTATGTTGCGGGCATGGCCGGAGGCGAAGTCAGAGAGGAACTACACCCATTCAGCCACATGGTGAATACCTATCAAACCACCAAGTGGTGCGCCGAGCAGTCCCTGCACCTGCTCTCACTGCGCAACAAACTGCCCATCACCATTTTCCGCCCCAGCGTTGTTGTCGGTCACCGCTACACCCATTGGGTCCACCGGAACGGCTTTGGTTTCTACATGTTCCAGGATGCCATGTTGGCCGTGGCCAGCGCGGGCAAATGCGATCTCGCCGTGGATCTGTTACCCGAGCCGCGTCTCGACCTGGTCAGTGTCGACCAGCTGTGTGCGGATGCTTGCTCGCTGACTCTCCGCAACAAAGATGCTGGGGAGTTCGAGGTTTTCCACTGCTCGGGCGGCGTTCAAATTCCGGCAGAAAAGCTAGTGGGAATCTGGGCTAGCGTGGCCGGAATCAAAGCCCACCTGGGCACACCAACCACATCCATCGAACAAAAATTTGATCATGCCGTGCGCCTGAACCAGCGCTTCGTGCGCACCGAGTGGCATTTTGACCGCTCCCGACTGGATGCCGCCACCGGTCGCAAGCAACCGGTACAGCCCCTTTCGGAAGAGGAAGTCAGGGCACTGTGTGCTTGGTATGTAGATAAACCCAACAGCACCAGTACTGGCACACGTAAAGTCCGCGAAGCAGAAGTCGCAGAAGCCAGCTGAGGGCGTCACAGTGAACAGTATCACCGCAACAACAGCCGCCGATCTCACCGTTACCGACACTCAGCCCATCGATGCTATGGCTGAGTTCTTTGTACATCTCGGCGAGCTGGCCAACGTCAATACCAACCAAATCCTGATCGTCAGTGGGCAGCTGCTGCCTGAAGTTATGGAGCAAAGTGTGCAGCGCGCGGTACGACAAATACCGTTGCTGCGCACGCGTCCTAAAGGGACCCACCTGCGGGGAGTGGACACCACAAAAAATCAGTGGGTTCACTACCGCGAATACTCCGGTCCCTGCGACTTCAACGACCTGGATTTCCGCCGGCTGCTGATGGATTTCAGTTCGGCACACCGGCTGCAGTGGCGGGATCGCCCGCCGTTGCAAGTGTTGTTAGTCAACGGAGGCAATGGTCACAACTCCTGCGTGTATCTGAGCAGCCATCACGGCGTTGCCGATGCGCGTAGCGACTGTCTTTTACTGCGGGCGATTATTGATCACTACGCTTTCCTCAGCGGGGTAGCCGGTGCGATTGAACCCAGTCAATCACTGCCCTTTGCCCCTCTCCCTAAAATTCGCCCCGATTGGTTTCGCCCCCTAGAGCGCGGTCGCCGTTGGCTGCGCGCACTTGCCAGTATTAGTGTCGATCTGCTGCGCAGCGACAAGAGCCTGCCGGTGAAATTAAAAGGGCAGCGCTGGGAGACCGAAACCAGCGACAGCGCTATTGGCCAGCTCGACTTCTTCCAGAGCCTGATACCAAAGGGTTTGGAGGCGCGACTCGCCAGCACAGCCAAAAGCAACGGGGTCACAATCAACACGCTGCTTTCCACCGCACTCGCCCAGCTGGTGGAAAAAACCGGTAATTACCGCTCTGGTACTCTGCGCATCACTTGCGCAGTGAGCCTGCGGCGACTGATCGACAAACGCTACGACCACAGTTTTCGCAACTATCTGATTCCCAGCCCTATCAGACTGCGCGCGGGACAGACTACCAGGGCACTGGTCAGCAGCATGCACAACGCCATGGCGCGGGCGAGAAGCGACCAGCAGGTGAGTACCGAACTCGCACGTCTCGAAACCCTGATGTTGATACTGAGATTGCGCCCTTTGCACGGTTTGGCGCGCCGCCTGCTCAACCAGTGCCTCGGTACTAACGCCTGCTATTCCAATCCCGGCCGTATTGAGGAGGACTTCTCTTCCTTCGGCTCTGAAAAGCATAAAACCCAGAGCTATGTGGGATTTGGCTGCCTGGTGCCCCCTTACGATTTCATTCTCTACACCCCCACGGTAAACGGCCGCATGCAATTGGATTTGGTGTATCGCCGCTCCGCATTCAGAGATATCCACGAGGAATTTGCAGCGCCTTTCCTAGACACACTGCGGTCGCTTTTGGACGAACTTTCCACGCCGCCCCGGAGTTGATGCCACCATGACTTTTGCAATTGCAACCGCCGTTACCCTGTTACTGGGGTACCTGATTTTCGCCATCGTTCGCCTCGGCTATGTAGGGCGCCTGTCACTACTGGCCACTTGGGACGATCGCATCGACCGCGCACTGGAGTTTGCCGCCCACCGCCACGGCAAGCGGGAATTGATTGAGTTGACTCGGCCACTGGCATGGACTCAGCAACAGCACTGGAATGCACCTCAGATTCTCGACACCGTGAAAAAACTCTCGGCCTGCTGGCACCACCTCGGTGTAAAAGAAGGGGACCGGGTAGCGATCTACAAGGCCAACCAGTTCGACTATTTCCTGTTTTCAGTTGCGGCCTTGCGCATCGGTGCCATTGCGGTACCCATCAATGGCAATGTGGCACCAGAGGTCGCCCTCGGTTATATGGAACGCGTGGGGGTGACGCTGCTGATTAGTGATCGCAGCGGCTGGCAAAAACTGGGCGCGCCCGGCAAGAGAAAAGAACCCATGCCGCAGAGCCTGCAGCGGGTGGTCCTGTGCGATGCGCCTCTGCACGACAGCAGCCAAACGGCCCAAGTACACAGTTTGCCGGCGCTGTTGCAGGAAGCATTGCCGGCCGCTCCAGAATGCAACCGCGGTGCTGCGGATCCGCTCTATATCGTGCATACCTCCGGTACAACAGGAGTTCCCAAAGGGGTTATCCTGAAACAGGAGGGCATCGCCCAATCACTCCGCTCCATTGTGCTGTTCAACCCCATTTCCACCCGCGATCTGGCCTGTTTCGCGCTGCCGCTCAACCATCAGGTTTCACATCTCTATCTGCACGGGATGCTAATGATGGGGATACACCTGATCCTTGATGACAAACTCGAAGCCGAGGAACTGGTCCGGCAACTGCACGAGCGCAAACCCACCGTATTCTTTGGCTTTCCCATTACCTACACACGGATGATGGAAGCCGGTGCACTGGAGCAATCGCTGGACAGTGTGCGTATTTGGGGCACCACTGCGGATGCGAGCCACGAGGTCCAGCAGCGCGCTTTTATCGCCCAGGGCTCTTTCTTTACTCGTCTTGGCATCCCGGTGCGCGGTTCACTGTTTGTCGATGGCCTGGGTTCCAGCGAAGTGGGCATCGCCGCGCTGCTGCGTATCGCCACGCCCTGGACCAAGCGATTCGAACGGCGCGTGGGACGTAAAACGCCCCTCGGCCCAATGATCAAGATCGCCGATGCCGACGGCAGACCCGTAGCAAAAGGCCAGGTCGGGCGCCTGATGATCAAGGGCAAAAGTATGTTCGATGGCTACTGGAATGCCCACGATGTGTTCTACGCATCCACCCGGGACGGTTGGTGGTTCACTGGCGACATGATGCGTGAGGGCAGCGACGGTGAATTTGTCCACCTGGACCGTGAAGTGGATGTGATCCACACCGCCGGGGGCCCGGTTTACACACTGCCTCTCGAAGAGGTGATCCTCAAACACGAAGGCGTACTCGATACCTGTGTATTCGGTGTGCGCCCCACCTCCGACGGTCCCGAAGTCACCGCTGCCGTGGTTGCCCCACAGGCAAATGCCAATCTGCAGGATGCGGAAGCGCTGCGCCGGTCCCTCAATGCGCTGCTGCCAGCGGAACAGCAGCTGGTGCACCTGTGGCTGATCGACTGGCAGGAATTCCCCATAGGGGCCACGGGCAAAACCCTCAAGCGTCGGTTGCGCGAGCGCTATAACTCGCTTCTGCAACCGTCCCAGATTGCAACCGGGGAGGAAGCATCGTGTCGCAACGACGCTGTGGAACCGGCCTGATTGCTTTCGTGATCTCGACACTGGTGGCCTTACCAGTCGCCAGTCAGACCCAATGGGCCTTCGACACCAGTGCCAACACCGAGACTTGGAGCAGTGATTATGAGCTGCGCCTACAGCTGATCCGCGAACAGGAGCAGCTCAGCGATCTGTATGGCGATGAGGACACCCGGCGCAGTGCTGTAGAGATGCGTCTCGATTTGCAATTGCGCTGCAACAAAGGACTTTGCAAGGGCACGCGCCTCGTCCTCAAACCCCGCTTGGCCTTGCACGAAGACGATCGCCCCGCCTCCATGCCCGATCCCTATCCGGATTGGTTTGCCGAAGGGTATCTGCTTTACGAAACGGGCACAGGAACCCGGATCGGCGCGGGCAAGCGGCTGCAGGGATGGGGACCATCGCTGCTCTACAGCCCTACAAATCGTCTGTTTCCCGACAATGGCGCGGTGACCCCGCGCCGCGATATCCCAGGCAAACCCATGGCGTTTATCAGCACCGATATCTCCGCCCACGGGCGCGCCAGTTTCCTGGTCGCCGATCCGCGCCTGGATGACGTCAGTGGAATCGATAGCGGCGGCAGTTTTCAGATGGCGCGCACAGAGTGGAACTGGGTACAGGGCCAGGTCACCACCCTGGGCGCCGTAGCCGCGGGTGGCGGCGGCTTCCAACCTTACGCCGGTGGCTACTTCCAGCACACTCTCGGCGATGCCTGGACGGTTGGCGCCGAGATAGCGACCTCGCGAGGTTATGCCGAGTCACTAGGCGGCGCTCTGGAACTGCAGCAAAACAGCGGCCACTGGCACTGGGACGGCATCTTCAACCTGCGTTATGGCGCCAGCTCCGGCGCCGAAACCGGCCTCGAACTGATTTACAACGGCTACGCGCTGAGCGACGAGGAGCTTCTCAATCCACAGCTGGCCGCTCTCCCCTCAGCGGGTCGCGGCCCCTCTCGCAATCGACCGCTACACCCCTATGTCCAGCGCCGCTATGCCCTGCTGCAAACCACCTGGCCGAAGTTATTCGGCAACCGCCGCTGGAACCTGACCGCGAGACTGCTGCAGGGGCTCGACCACTCGAGCACCAGCGCCTTTAGCGAGGTTTCCTACAGCCCCAGCGACGGCGCCACCTTTTATCTGGGGCTTTCCAGAAGCCGAGCTGGCAAGGCGCTGGCGTTGAGCCAGCCAATAACACACAGCGGCTACCTGGCGGTGGATGTCTTTTTTTAATGGAAGAAACGAATACAGCGAACAACAAAAAGGAGAACACGATGAACCTGGTAGAATTTGAATCCGTCACCAAGCAATACCGGCTTGGGGAAGTCGAAGTCACCGCACTGAATAACGTCAATTTCACCGTGCAAAAAGGCGATTTCGTTGCGATTACCGGCCCCAGCGGCAGTGGCAAAACCACCATGCTCAATCTGATTGGCTGCTTGGACAGCGCCACTTCCGGTGAGATTCGCGTTGCCGGACAGCCGGTGAGCCAACTCAACGATCGCGAACTGGATATATTGCGCAGCCGTACCTACGGAATCATTTTTCAGAACTTCAATCTGGTTCCGGTATTGAGTGCCCTGGAAAATGTCATGCTGCCGCTGTATCTGCATCCCCTGTCCAAGGCCGAAATGCGCAACCGCGCCCAGGCGGCCCTGGCTGCGGTAAACCTCACCCGCTTTGCCGGCTTCCGCCCCGATCAACTGTCCGGTGGTCAGCGCCAACGGGTCGCCGTGGCCCGCGCCCTGGTCACCGAACCCAAGCTGATCCTTGCCGACGAACCCACCGCCAGCCTGGATACCGCCAGCGCATTGTCCCTGGTGGAACTGATGAAACAGCTCAATACCGAGCGCAAGGTCACCTTTGTATTTTCCACCCACGACCAGCGCCTGCTGCAACATGTAAAACGGGTCGTTGAGCTGCGTGATGGGCGCCTGACCGACAGCGCCGCAGGGGCTCCGGTGAAAGAGGGAGCCACCCAAAAAGCCGACGAAAGTGAGGTGGCGTGATGTGGTCCATGGCTTTTCGCAACCTCTACCGCGATCGCAGGCGCACTATAGCGACCGTTATCGCCGTGGCCGCCGGACTCTTCGCCGTACTGCTGTTCCTGGGTTATATCCGCTTTGTGGAAAGTTCGTTGGCTTCGGTGGTGATCTACCGCGATGCCAACGCCCATGTGCAGGTCTACCGCAAAGATGGCCCCGAGCAGCTCGCGGCGTCTCCAGCGCAGTACTCACTTAATAGTGAGGAGCAGGCTCTGATACACAAAATCAGCGCCGACCTGCCCCATTTCCAACGCGCCTCCAACCAACTGGCCGGCGTCGGAGTGGTACAGGCAAACAATGAAAGCGCTGTATTCCTCGCCCGCGGTATCGACCCGGAGTTTGAAAGGGCACTTCAGGAACAGAGTCCTTTCGCCGCGACACCGCCGCCGGAAGACGGCCTGCTCTTAACCACGCAGTTACAGGACCTGCTCGGCTACCCGCAAAAGGGCACCGATCTGCAGCTCTTCAGCGCGTCTTATGCCAACCGCATTAATGCGATTGAAGCCCCCCTGCTGGGTGATTTTTCCACCGGTATCGAGGCCATCGAAGACAAGGGGCTCAAGGCACCACTCACCCTGCTGCAATCCCTGTATGACACCGATGCGGTATCCCGGGTGGTGATTCAGCTCGACAACCGGGAACACAGCGCCCAGTTCCGCGAACAACTGGCCGCTGAGCTGGAGCGCCAGGCGCCGGGCCGATTCGAGGTCACGACCTGGGATCACCCCCAGATCGGTCAGCTCTACACCAGCTTTATGGGCTTCTTCAACATGGTGTTTGCCTTTACCGGTATCGTTGTATTCACCATCGCCCTCACCACTATTCAGCATACGGTGGCGATGAACGTGGCCGACCGCATCCGCGAAATCGGCATGCTTCGCTCCCTCGGCTTTGGGCGCAAGCGTATCGCCGGCCTGTTTGTGCGGGAGAGCGTACTCACCACTGTGGCTGCCGCGGTGGTCGCCACAATCCTGGCCTACCTAACCATATTCACGCTGGCGTTGACCGGGGTTGAAACACAACTGCCGCGGATTTCCGAGCCCGCGCCATTAGCGCTGCAATTACCACCGCTGTGGGCCCTGGCTGCGATTGTCTGCGTCGGTGCGGGCATCACATTGGGCGCCCTGATGACAGCGCGCAAACGAGTCGGCGGTGAGGTCCGCCCCGGTCGTCGCAGTGTGCCACTTACCCATCTGTTGGCTGCCTCGGCCAGTGTTGTCCTCGCGGTGACCCTGTTGCCGATGCAACCGCAGGCGATGGAGCCCCAGGTGGCCGAAGACGCAGCGACACCGAGTGAGGAAGTCATGCGCCAGTGGCTGCGCGAAGCAGATCTTGCCCGCGGCGGCTGGGGCAGTTATCAGTGGAAGCTGCGCATTCACACCAAGGATCCCGCCGGCGCGACGGATACCAACTACGACATCGCTGTGCGCGATGGCCGCGCCCTGGCGATGACCACCGCACCGCGACGCTACCGCGGCGAGAAGATCCTGATTGCCTCGCGCGCTATGTGGTATGCCAAGCCTGGGTTGCGCAAGCCGGTGAGTATCAGTCCGCAGCAGCGCCTGGTGGGCGAAGCCGCCAACGGCGATATCGCCTCCACCCAGTACGCCCGCGACTATACCCCCGAGTATCTGGGCACCGAGGCGCTGGACGGTACTCCCTGCTACAAGCTCAAGCTCACTGCGGCCACCAACAGCGCCACCTATGAATCGATCATCTACTACCTCGATCGGGACAGCCTGCTCGGCGTGAAGGCCGAGTTCCTCACAGCCAGTGGCATGCCACTCAAGATTGCCCAGTTTGAATACGGCAATGCCGTGCTGGTTGAGGGCGAGGAGCAACCCTTTGTGTCGCGTATGAAAATCGTCAATGCCAATTTTCCAGAGCGTTACAGCGTACTGGAATACGCACAGGTTTCCCCGGCCAATCCACCGGAGAGCCTGTTTACCGTCGACACACTGATGACCCTCTAGGAGCAGATATGACTGTCAAATTATTACTGACCATGTCCCTGCGCAACCTATGGCGCCAGGGCCGTAAATCGCTCGGCACCTTTGTGGTGATGAGCATCTCTGTACTCGCCCTGTGCCTCCTGGCGGGCTACATGCAGTCCAGTGTGGAGTTGATCCGCGATGCCTTTATGCGCTGGGGTGCACGCGGGCATTTGGTGATCGAAAGGCCGGCTTCCGATTTGGCCCGGCAGGTCGAAGGTGCCGGACAGCTGCCGCTCACCGCCGATCTGCAGCGGGAGATCGACGCCGCGCTGGACTCCGACCCGGAGGTCGTTGCCAGTGCTCGTATTCTGCGGATTTCCGGCATGGTCTCCAATGCGCAGGTGAGCAGCATTTTCGCGGGCATCGGCCAGGATGTGCGGGAAATCCGTGCAATTAAAGGGGCCGCCTACGAGTACGATGTGGTCGCGGGTACACCTCTATGGATGGAAACCCGCGCCCAGCCGTTGATTCTCGGCCAGGGGTTGGCGGCGATCCTCGGCTGTGAGATTCCCGATGTGGGCTTCGCGCCGCTGCAACCAGGGGATACGCCCCAATCGCGGCCGATCAACTGCCCACCCGGTCCTCTTGAGCTGACCGCCACCACCCGCGGCAAGGCGCGTGTCAACGCGGTGCGCGCGGTACCCACCGGAATCATGGATTGGGGTATCAAGGAAATTAATGATCGCCTGGTGGTATTGCCCATGGCCGATGCTCAGGCCCTGCTCAACACCTCTGACGTCAGCGAGTACCACGTACTTCTCGATGAGAACGCCGATGTCGGCGCAGCACAGGCCCGTCTCGCGGAGCACTTCAAACAGGCCGGCCTCGGTGATATCGAAGTCTTCCTGTGGTCCGATCGCGCCGCTTTTTACCACCAGTTCAAGGCGGTGCTGGGTGGATTCCTTAACTTTATCGCGTTGATCGCCTGCGCCATCGGTTTTACCAGCCTGTTGAATGCGAGTTATATGAATTTTTCCCAGCGCGCGCGGGAATTTGCCACGCTGCGCAGCCTGGGCTTTACCCGACGCTTCGTACTCGCCCTCACCGCGCTGGAAAACAGCTGGTTGGCTCTGGGCGCCGCACTGCTCGGCATCGGCACCACCGCCGCTATCGTTTGGGCTGTGCGGGAAGCACAAATTATGTGGACACCGCCCGGTTCCAGTAACGCGATTCCTGTCGACCTCGCCTGGGTGATACCCATTTACCTGGTGACTGCCTTTGCCGTGGTATTGATTGCGGCCATCGCCAGCACCATCCCCACTCGCAAAATACTGAGACGGCCAATTCGAGCTGTGCTCTCCGACGCGTAACCACTGCTTTCGTAGCAAAGGAGAAATTTCAATGACTGAAATGGCACGCATCCGGCGCTGGAAGCGCTTTATTGATCCCCAATCTAACAAAGCCCTGGTCGTCCCACTGGATCACGGCCTCACCATGGGCCCAATCCGGGGGATTAACCGCCCAGAGGAAATTCTCAGCTGGGTCAATACCGAAGCGGTCACCGGTGTGGTTTTACACAAAGGGCTCGCCGAGCGCATCGGCAGCCACCTCAACTGTGGCCTGATGATTCATCTCAACGGCTCGGTGAATACCGATGAGCAGCCGGATTTAAAGCAGCTGGTCACCACTGTGGAAGCGGCTGTGCGCCTGGGGGCCGATGCCGTTTCGATTCAAACGAATTTCTCCTCTGCCACGGCTTCCCACAACCTGCGGTTGATCGGTCATGTCGTCGATGAAGCGCACGCCTGGGGAATGCCGGTTTTGAACATGGTCTACGACAAGAGTGCCAACGGCTCGCAAGGCCTCGAATCGATACGCCACTTTATGCGTGCGGCGGTGGAGCTGGGTGTGGATGCACTCAAGGTGGCCGCACCGCAGGACTTTCGGCAGATCCCGGAAATGCTCGACGGTATCCAGAGCCATACCCCGGTGCTGTTTGCCGGCGGCGCGCTCGCCGACGAACGCGCTCTGATCGAACTGGCGGCCGCCACCGTCGAGCACAATGCCGGAGGAATTTGCGTTGGGCGCAATGTGTTCCAACGCTCCAATCCCACCGCAACCCTCAGACAACTACAAAGCGTGTTCCGCGATGATGTGCTGTCGGAAACCGGCTTTGCCCGCTCACTGGCCCTGTGCCAACAGGAAGCGGAATTGGTTCTTTAGGCAAAAACAGACGGTTGAATAGCTCAGCCGTTCAACGGTGCCGGCGTTAGGGCCGGCACCAGCAGGTAATTAAAGAGGAGCCCTGCAGTGACCCATATTGATTCCAATCCCGGATGCGTAGATTTGCTGGTGGATCGCCACGTTCGCGCCGGGCGCGGTGACCACACCGCACTCGTCGAAATAGGCCCTTCCGGTCGGCGCACTGTCAGCTATCGAGAATTGCAGCAGCTCACTTTTGCCGCGGCAATCGATCTGAATTTGCACTTGGCCGGCAGCCGCTCACAACAGCGTATCGCCCTGGTGGGCTCGGCTACGCTGGAAAATACCATTTATTGGCTGGCCGCCATGCGCGCCGGTCACCTGCCATTTATGGTGCACCCCACTCTTCCCCAAGCGCACTATCGTGGCTTGTGGGAGGATTTTGACCCGAAGGTAATCCTGGCAGACAGCACGGTGGCAACCAAGAACTTGCGCGCACCAGTGGAAACTATGTCGCCTGTTGAAGAGCTGGCCACTATTTCTGTCACGGCGACACAAACCCATGAAATCAGCCGGCTCGCCGCCGAATTGGATTTGCGCCCGGCTCTGGTTCTGGCCACCTCAGGGTCCACCGGACGTCCAAAACTCTGCTTGCACAGCCATCGTTCATTCTGGGAGTTCGAGCGCACCGTAACCCACCCCATGTGGGACATCCGCGCTGAAGACAGAGTCCTCGCCAGTACCGGCCCATTCTTCTCCTTCGGGCTGCAAGGTCTGCATGTGCCTCTCAGCCAGGGAGCCACCGCAATCATGCTACCGCAGTGGGAACAGCACACGGACTTCCTGGAAGTGATCGAAGCGGAAAAAGTCAGCGTATTTCTCGCCGTACCCACGCTCTATCACCTGTTAATGTCCCGCGCTAAACGGGAATATCAACTGGAGGCATTGCGACTGTCACTGTCGGCCGGCGAACGCTTGCCACCAATCGTACGCGAGCGCTGGCAGGCGTGGAGCGGTGCGAAGATTCTGGACTCCATTGGCACTACGGAAACCTTCGCACCTTATTTGTCAGAGGTTCACGACAAAGCCACCGCCCTGCAACGGGTGGAAGGATTTCACTATACCGAAATACCCCATGGCGATGGCGGGACCCTCAGTCTCTCCCTGTCCCGTGGATGTTTGATGCTCGGTTACTTGGCGCCAGCCACCGGCGAATTGCAAAAGGCCCCCGAAACCTTCGCAACCAGTGACCTATTCCAGCGCGATGTGGACGGTTTTCATTTTGTCTCCCGCGATAGTGAGCGGATCAAAGTGGCGGGGCACTGGGTCAGTCCCCAGGAACTGGAGGAATTCCTGATCGCGGACAAGCGTGTGGTTAAGGCTGCGGCCCTGCCGATTGAAACACCCGAAGGGCTCACCCGGCTTCGCGCCTATGTAGTCGCCAACAATAGCGGTTACCCCGCAACCGCATTGGTGAACGATCTAATGAAGCGTATTCGCGAACATCTGCACCCACGCGCACTGTGCCCTGACCGAATAGAACTGGTCGAGGAGATCGCCAGTACACCGAGCGGCAAGCTGAAACGCCAGGAACTGCGCAGTTATATGGGGCAACAAGCTGCGCGGGCGGGCGTGGTTCTGGCTTAAGGTTTAATCAGACCAATAGAGAGCGCGCGGGCCACGGCCTGGCGGCGGTTGGTAACACCGAGCTTGCGTATAACATTGCGAAAATGAAAATTCACAGTCGCTTCCGAGCAGCCGAGAATCCGGGAAATTTCCCAGGACGTCTTACCAACCGCCGCCCAGTGCAAACACTCATCTTCGCGCCGGGTAAGGCCGGCTTCCACTGTCGCGCCCTCTCTATCAATGCGGCTGATCGCCTCGTAAGCGTAGGAAGCCAGCAGTTGAATCATGGGCATGCTTTCCTGCAACCAACTGTCGAGTCTCGGGGTATAGGTTGCTCCACTAGCGACAGAAATCATCATCAGGCGATTGTGAGAAGCGCCGCGCAAGGACGTTGCCACTCCGGTGGCAATACCGTGGGACTCCGATTCCTCATACAGGCGACCCACGTCTCCCGAAAAGTGCTCTCGATGCCAGACGATTGGCACCAGCGACTGGCGGCAATGGCGCACCACCGGGTCACGAGTCACCCACTTTTGACGGCTGTAGCTCTCGACACAATCTTGGGGATAATTGGTTTCCACAGAGTACTGGTCAATCGCGCCCGCAGGATCTTCAAGACCTATAAGATAGTAATCAAATCCAATAGCACTAATAGAACGTTGCACGCGATCTTTTACTTGCTGAACAGTCTGCGCGTTCAAAAGATCTGGCAGGGCCTGAATAATTTGCTTTCTCGGGTACAAAATTTATCCCCCAAATTTTTTACAAATATCACTTCACAACATCCACCAACAAAAACCGGACATTAACCTCTACATATGACAATCAGAAAAATCCTTTCACTGATTTTTTACTCAACAACCCCCGACGTAAGTAATGTTAAAAATTCATTAAATACAAGCCCACCCAGAACCAAAAAAATTAGGAGGGATGATTGTACAAACTAGGCAGAACTTCTCGCGGAACATGTACATTCACAATGCAGTCCCGGATTTTACGACTGACCACCCAAAAATATATGACCAGGGTGACACCCTAACCTCTTTTAAACAGCCTGTCTCGAAAATTGGCACAAATATCCAAAATAAATATCGATCACTTAGAAACACACAAATTATTCAAATTAATTCGCAGTCAACATAAGGCGGCAATAATGAAAAAACACAAAAAAACATTTCGATTAAGTAAAAATTACTACCCAAAGATTTATCAATAGAATCACCACAATCTTAATAAAATAAATTTTCTGTAAGAAGGGAATGATGAATTTAAGACTGAGACCTACAGATTTACCGGCAAGAAATGAACGACTGGAAAGGGCGCAAGACATGAACTTGAGAATATCCTCACTACGACAACGGTCATTCCCTAACCCCCTAGAAAGTGACCATATAAAACAACCACTTAATTATTAGGAAATGACTGTCTTGCACTGTATTCACACAGGAATATCGGCCCAGCCTGATATCGCTGAATACATCAATGCGGTAAGGAATGGATACCATGCTACACAAGCTGCACAGAATATCAGCACTATTAATCAGTTTATATGTGCTTTTTCACCTAACAAATCATGTTATCGCTCTGGGAGGGGTTTCGGCACATATCAATTTCATGGAAAACTTACGGCCAATTTATCGAGCAAAAGTAATTGAACCCATACTGCTGTTCTGTGCACTTTTCCAAGTAACCTCGGGTATTATTTTTATTGCTCGAAGATGGGGGAAACGCAGGGGCTTCTTTGACCATGCTCAGGCAATATCCGGTGGCTACCTGGCATTTTTCCTGATGTTTCATGTTTCCGCAGTAATGTATGGCCGATTGGTGCAGGGATTGGATACCAACTTTTTCTTTGCCGCTGCGGGGCTGCAACCTGGTGCCTATCCGTGGTTTTTTCTCCCATACTATACGCTCGCAGTGGTGGCCTATTTCACGCATTTGGCCTGTGGTCTTCGCTGGATTCTGAGAGAACACCTATCTACACAAACTCTTAACCGCGCCGCAGGCGGTGTTATGACAGTAGGATTACTACTTGGGTTAACCATTGTCAGCACATTTAGTGGGGCTATCTACCCAATAGCATTGCCAAATGAATACTGTCTGAATAAATGTTGATTACACTCTGGTGGATTTACAGCTACGGGGGGCCATTAGCTACTTAAGCCCAAAACAAATGCCCCCTGAAAGCGATTAGTAACCGGGAGATTTAGCTAAAGAATTCTGCACTTATTGCCACAATCTACTGTCACTTATTATTGCCACTTTCCACCGGCGACTTGGAGAAGGCCCCTGGGACTTCACGCACCAGTTTTGGTACCAAATAACCAGGCAGCCGGTGACGCAACTCTTCGATAATAGCCAGAGCCTCTTCGTCACACACTTCGAAATGCGCTGCGCCATTTACTTTGTCCAATTGGTGAACGTAGTAAGGCAGTACCCCTGCGTCAAATAGTGCCTCGCTTAAATTTTCCATGGCACTAATGTTGTCATTCACACCTCGCAGCAAGACCGACTGATTGAGCAAAGTGACACCGGCACCGCGCAGGCGCGCTAGTCCAGCACGCACTTCGCTATCGATCTCATTGGCGTGATTACAGTGCAGGACCAACACCGGTTTCAAACGCGAATGGCTGAACCAGGACAGCATCTCATCGGTAATACGGCTCGGTGCCACTATGGGCACACGACTGTGGATACGAAGTTTATTGAGATGAGGGATCTGTGCCAGCTCTCCGGCAAGCCAGCCGAGTTGGCGATCGTTCAACACCAGTGGGTCGCCACCGCTCAGTATCACCTCGCGCAATTCGCTGCGTGCGCGCACATAGTCAAGTGCTGCAAACCACTGCTGGCGATTCAGGTGATTGTCACCGTAGGGAAATTCCCGACGGAAACAGTAACGACAATTTACCGCGCACTGCCCCGCCGTGATAAACAGTAGGCGGCCATGGTATTTATGCACCACCCCGGGCAGCGGATTCGCCTCAGCTTCCTGCAACGGATCGGCACTAAAGCCCGGAACCACTTCCAGCTCTGCGGCACCCGGCAATACTTGCAGTAACAGCGGGTCATTCGGATCGGCTTTGCGCATGCGGCGAATAAACGGGCGCGACACCCGCAAGGCGAACTTATCGCTGGCACGCTGGGCCCAGGGTAATTGCGCCGGATCAAGCTGTAATAATTGAATCAACTCTTCGGGGTCGGTGACCAGGTCTGAAAGTTCATCCTGCCAGCGGCGGGCTTCGCGGATACCAATCAATTCACAGTCGACAGCTGGGGGGTTCGCCATAGGAATTCGCACAGGGGGGAGCAACACTAGAGAAGTGGCAATTGTACCAGAAGCTGGCCCAGGCATAGACACCCCAGGTAATCGGCCACCTGGGCTGGCAGCGGCGCCCTTGAAGGAAGAAAAACTACGTAGCGCAGATCCTGAGCCAGAAAGAACAAAAACCACACAGTCATAGTGGCTTAAAAGCCAACTAATATCGGTTCCAGCTGGGCCCTAGGCCAGCCTTACAATGCCTGAGCGCATAAAAGGGGACTTTAGCCAGGTATTTTCTACTCGACAATTATTCAACTTTGTCACAGAAACAATAAAAAAAAATCGACGAAAAAGTGGATGTCTCACAACCCGTAAAAGCAATAAAAATAACTCTTTACTTATTAGAAAAGGCGCACTGCCTGGCTTAAAAGCGAAGTGGTAACTCCGCCATGTGTATAAGTAAAAGCTCACTCCAAATTATAAAAAATACCAATAACAGAAATTTAACCATCAATATAAAAATATTACTGACCGTACAAATTTCTTTATAAAAATCTTCACAATTCCCCCATTCACAACAGGGTTAATAGGGTGTTAATTTAGCCAAAGACAAAGCGATAACATCCTTGTCTTTCTTGAAATCAGTGCACTCGAATTTCAATAAAAATAAGTCCGGGCATCTCCCCCGTCCAATAAAAATGGAATTACAAAAAAGGAAAAATTCGATGGAAATGCAGCTCGAATTACTTGAGGCCAACAAAGATTTACTGATTGAGCAGACCCGCGCTCATCCGTTCCTCAAGCGCTGCCGCGATGGCTCCATAACCATGGAAGAGCTGAAAATTTTCCTGGTCCAACAGGGAATCTACAGCAGCTATTTCGTGCGTTACCTCTGTGCGATGATGGCCAACCTCCCCAGCAATAAGGAAGTCCTTGAACTGGCGGAGAACCTTATGGAAGAACTGGGCTTGGAGCCCGACAGCCCCAAACCCCATGCCGAAATTTACCGCGAGACCCTCGAGCACTTTGGTCTGAGCCTGGAAAACGCAGAAATTCTGCCCGGTACCCAACACCTGATCGACACCATGTTCCAGCATTGCCGCGACCTGCGCGCAAGCTCTGGCCTGGGCGCACTTTGCCTGGGTGCCGAAGCATTGGTGCCGGACCTTTATAGCGATATCGTAGCCGGCTTCCGCGCCCGCGGCGTAGCCGATGAGCAATTAACTTTCTTCCTGCTGCACATCGAATGCGATGACGGCCACGCGGAAACCATCCGCGATATTATGGTCGAGATCGGCAGCAAAGATGCCTCCCAACTCGATGTAATGCTCGATGCGGGGCGCCGCCTGGTGCAAGCCCGCCAACAGTTCTTCGACTCTATCGAAACTGCCTACCGCGCCTCGAGCCAGAACCAGCCCCAAGCGATTTCCGCCTAAGCCGTGTGTGCCCAGCCATTGAGTCTGGCTGGGCACATCACAGGGACGTGTGCGCAACAGTAAAACAGTAAAATAGCTGCGCTTGTTGTCGCGAATAATTAAAACAATTGAATGGGAATTTTCTACAGGAGTTCTGCCTGTCGGCGTCAACTTCTGAGAAATTGCCTTTCGTAAGCAATGGAGTCAAATATGGCTGAAACACTATCAATGAATAAAGGCGAGCTGATCGAGCGCGCCAGCGAATCCATGAAACAGCATCTGGGTGTGCCCGACTGGTCCCTGCGCGAAAAGCTCGCACTGACCTGTCGAATTCTTTTTGCCCACGGACACGACTCCGGTCTAGCCGGGCAAATAACCGCCCGCGCAGAAACTCCCGGAAATTATTACACCCAACGCCTGGGGCTGGGTTTTGATGAAATTACAGCATCCAACCTGCTGGAAGTGAACGAAGACCTGGAGGTTTTATCCGGAGAGGGTATGGCCAACCCAGCCAACCGCTTCCACACCTGGATTTATCGCGCGCGCCCGGATGTAAAATGCATCGTGCATTCTCATCCAATCCATATTTCCGCCCTGTCCATGCTGGAGCGCCCGCTGAAGATTTCCCATATGGACGCCTGCATGCTGTACGACGATATCGCCTTCCTCAAGGAATGGCCCGGTGTGCCAGTGGGCAACAGCGAGGGCGAACTGATTGCCGAGGCGATCGGTGACAAGCGCGCTATTCTGCTCGCCCATCACGGCCTGATCATCGCCTGTCGCTCCGTAGAAGAGGCCTGCTCCATGGCCCTGCAGTGCGAGCGCGCTGCGCACCTGCAAATGCTGGCGGAGTCTTCCGGTACCATTCAGGACATTAAACCGGAGCTCGGCCGCGAGGCGCACGACTGGATCTTGCAGGAAAAACGCAGTCAGGCCACCTTCGCCTACTACGCCAGACGCCTGCTGCGGGATATCGATAAAACTACCGATAACCCCCTGGGCTGATAAACAGTCACCGCCACCTTTACTCGTCCGCGGGTCCAATACCCCGCGGACTGTGGCACTACCGCACCCGGCACTAACCAGGCCCTCCGCAGCCGCTCATTGCAGCACTACAAATAACCACGCGGAGTCGTTCAAGGCGTCGCCCTCCTGTATAATCCCGCCCCAACATTTCAGGGTCGCCGGTAAAGTCTCTGCGCCGCGGCCGAACGAGTCGCCTGCAGCTACCAGTTTTGGCGGGAGCAAACGGGATACCCAGGGCTGAACCGGGCCGAGGTCGGGTTTAAGCTTGGGAAAAACTCGTTAAATATCAAAAAGATACATGACTTATAAGGGCTCTAATTGCTATGGCTAATTACTCTACCAACGAATTCAAGGGCGGCCTCAAGGTCATGCTCGACGGCGATCCCTGCTCTATCGTGGAAAACGAGTTCGTCAAACCTGGCAAGGGCCAGGCGTTCAACCGGGTCAAACTGCGCAACCTGAAAACCGGCCGTGTATGGGAGCGTACCTTCCGCTCCGGCGAAAGCCTGGAAGGCGCGGACGTTGTGGACCGCGAGATGGAATACCTCTACAACGATGGAGAGTTCTTCCATTTTATGGAGCCGGAAACCTTCGAACAGCATCAGGCCAGCACCGATGCAGTAGGCGACGCAGCCAAGTGGCTGAAGGAACAAGATGTATACACCGTTACCCTGTACAACGGCTCTCCGCTGGCGGTCACCCCGCCCAATCATGTGATTCTGGAAATTAGCGATACCGATCCTGGCGTGCGCGGTGACACCGCCCAGGGCGGCACCAAGCCTGCCACCCTGGTGACCGGCGCCGTGGTGAAAGTGCCCCTGTTCCTGGAAATCGGCGAGACCATCAAGGTCGACACCCGCACCGGTGAATACCTGGGCCGAGCCAAAGAAGACTGATTTCCCCACCTCTCGTGGGCGGCCGCCGGCCGCCCACAGCCTGAGCCCATTCCATGACCACTGACCTTTGGCGCCCTAGCGCCACAATTAAAGCCCTGCGCCATCGCGCCGCACTGCTCACTGAAATCCGCCAGTTCTTTGCCCAGCGCCAGGTGTTGGAAACCGAAGTGCCTGTGCTCTCCCGCCGCGCCACCAGCGACCCGCATATCGAATCTATCCCCGTACAGTGCGGCGGTGACAACGCCTACCTGGCCACCAGCCCGGAGTTTGGTCTCAAGCGCCTGTTAGCCGCGGGTCTCGGTGACTGCTACTACCTGGGTAAGGCATTCCGCCAGGGTGAAGCGGGTAGCCGCCACAATCCGGAATTCACCATGCTGGAGTGGTACCGCTGCGGCTGGGATGATCGCCGCCTGATGAAAGAGGTAGCTGATCTACTCAGTGGAATACTGAAGATCCAACAGGTGCAGTCACTCAGCTACAGGGAATTGTTCCAACGCGAATTACAGCTGGATCCCCACAGCGCCAGCGACAATGAATTACTTCGTTGCGTCGAAGAAGAGATGGATCTAGCTTTTAGTCCCGCTGATCGCAGCGAATGTCTGGACTTATTGATGAGCCATCGCCTGGAACCCGCTATGGGTGAAGGGATTACTCTGCTGTACGATTTTCCCGCCGACCAGGCGGCACTTGCCAAGGTAATTCCAGATAACAGCGGCACCCCGGTGGCGCGACGCTTCGAAGCCTATGTGGGCGGACTGGAGCTGGCCAACGGTTATTGGGAACTGACCGATAGCGCGGAGCAGCTGCGCCGCTTCAAGGCAGATCACACCTACCGCCAAAAACACGACCTCAACCTCTATCCGTATGAGGAGCGATTGGTGGAAGCACTTCGAATGGGTATGCCCGAATGTGCCGGTGTGGCACTTGGAATAGATCGTTTATTAATGTTGGCTGGTGGCTATAAAACTATTGAGGAAGTGATCGCCTTTCCTATTGAGCGCGCTTGATACTTGAATCGTTGGGACAACGAGCAGATCAGCCCCTCTCAAGGTGTGTACATATAGCGCGCCACCTCACCCACGGCAAAGAAGCCACAATCCAGTGGCAACTGCTGACGCTCCGCCGGTACCAGCGCCACCAGGCTGCGGTGATGGCTAGCCTGGGCCTGCTGCAGCAGGTGGTGAAACAGAGCTCTGCCAATTCCACGCCCCCGGTACTCCTGCAGAGTCACCAGATCGTAGAGGCCCAGGGCATCGGCGGAGGCAAACAGGCAGCCCGCCGCCACCGGGATATCCTTCAGGCGCGCCAAAAAGAACCTGAGCCGAGCACGCCGCTGCTCGGGAATCTCCGCCAGCCCTGTATAAAACTTTTGCAACTCCGCAGCCTCCAGGGCACTGCCGCACTCCGCTGCCTGCACTTCGGCATAGTCAGACAGCGCCTCTCTATCGACCGCAGAGACCACCAGCTCATCCACAGTCTGCGCAACGCCCTGCACTGCCAAACGCTCAATTTCTGCGGCCATGGCCACCAATGATTGCTTACGCTGCAACCCCATCTGCGCCAGAGCCTCGTCATCCAGGGGCTTGGAGGCACTGTGCCACAAGGTAAAAGGGCTGTGGCGCTCGGCAAAATAGTCCAATGCGAAACGCTGCAGTATGCGCGGCGGCATCACCGTATTGGAAACCGCCTGGTTGAGGCGGCCCGACAAAAGGCCGGTATCACTGCGTACAATGCCGGTGATCTCTTTAGTGTGATTGGGGTTGAGCAGGCCCGCGCAATAACCGGCGTGGGCCTCTAGATTGCGACAGACGAGATTTTTGGCGCTGAGACTGTATTTCATGGATACAAGGATAGTTCCGTTTATCCAACTCCCTAAAGAACGAAAAACCCCGCACACAGCGAGGCCGCGGTTATTGCTTTTCCACTTGTGAAAGCGCGCACTGATCCATAGACATTGCCGGCTGGGCGCAAGTCGCCGGTCCCACCACTTTGGCCGGCACACCGGCTACCAGGGTCTTTGCCGGCACCGGTTTTAACACCACACTGCCAGAGGCCACTTGGGCGCACTCGCCCACTTCGATATTGCCCAACACCTTGCTGCCGGCACCGATCAAAACCCCACAGCGGATCTTGGGGTGGCGGTCACCACTCTCCTTACCAGTTCCCCCTAGGGTCACCGACTGCATAATGGAAACATTGTTCTCCACTACCGCAGTCTCACCAATCACAATGCCGGTGGCGTGATCCAGCAGGATGCCCTCCCCCACCTTTGCCGCGGGGTGAATATCCACACTGAACACCACCGAGACCCGGTGCTGTAAAAACATGGCTAAAGAACGGCGCTGTTGCTGCCACAACCAATGCGCCACCCGGTGCACCTGCAGGGCGTGAAACCCTTTGAAATACAGGAAGGGCTCATGCATGGAGTTGCAGGCGGAGTCGCGCAGGTAAGTGGCATTCAGATCCGCGCGCGCGGCGCGGCCGATGCCTGGGTCCGCCGCCAATGCTTCATCGATTACCTCGCGAATTAGCAGTGCCGGTGCCACTGCGTTGTCCAGCTTGTTGGCCAGATGAAAACTGAGCGCCGCCTCCAGCGAACTATGGTTGAGAATAGTGGCGTGCAGGAAGCTGGCCAGAATCGGCTCGCGCTCGACCTGCTGCGCCACTTCGATGCGGATTCTCTCCCACAATAAA
This sequence comes from Microbulbifer variabilis, assembly GCF_020524905.1. Taxonomy (GTDB): domain Bacteria; phylum Pseudomonadota; class Gammaproteobacteria; order Pseudomonadales; family Cellvibrionaceae; genus Microbulbifer; species Microbulbifer variabilis_A. The sequence goes on from NZ_JAIVKI010000008.1 coordinate 144,636, forward strand.
TCCGAATTTGCCTCGGTGCTTGACGCATTCAGGATGGATTTTTCCATTTCAAACCGCTCCCAGTGTCAGAGGTGGCTCCAATAGTGCCGATTGCTGCTCGCGCAATGCCAGTATATGTTCCGCCCAGTAGCGGGGGGTATTAAACCAGGGGAATGCCTGGGGAAAAGCCGGGTCCTGCCAGCGGCGCGCCAGCCAGGCGGCGTGATGCATCTGGCGTAAACAGCGCAGTGGCTCCACCAACTGCAACTGCTGGGGATCAAAACTATAGAAGGTTTCGTAGCCTTCGATCACCGCATCCAGGTAGGCGGTTTGCTCGGCGCGATTACCAGAGATCAGCATCCAAATATCCTGGATGGCCGGCCCCATCAGGCAGTCATCCAGATCCACAAACCAGGGGGTCTCATCGCGCCACAGGAAGTTGCCACTGTGACAGTCACCGTGCAGGCGCAGCAGCTCCCAATCGCGCTCAAACAGCGGCGCAATCTGCTCAATGATATGCCCAGTGACCGAGGCATAGGCCTCGCGGTTTTCCCTCGGTAAAAAATCACCGTCGAGTATAAATTCGCGACTATCGATCGCGAAGTGCTGCAGCGTCAGAGTTGGACGATGGCTAAAGGGCTTGGCGCCACCTACAGAGTGGATGCGCCCAAGCATGGTGCCCACCTGTTCCAGGTGATCAAAATTATCCAGCTCCAACTGGCGACCACCGCGACGGGGGAACAGGGCAAAGCGAAAGCCCGCTGATTCCATCAAGGTACGTCCATCGAACACCAGCGGCGCTACCACTGGGATCTCTGCCTCGGCCAATTCCAGGGTAAAGCGATGCTCCTCCAGAATTTGTTCATCAGTCCAGCGACCGGGTCGATAAAACTTGGCGATCAACGGCTCGGCGCCCTCGATACCCACCTGGTAGACCCGGTTTTCATAGCTGTTTAAAGGGAAAATGCGCGCATCAGAAATAAGCCCGGTGCTCTCGACACAGTCAATCACCACGTCCGGCGTGAGGGCTTCATAGGGATGATGGTTCTGGGTCATAGCGGGTACCAACTGAATATCTGTTGGCTATGCTAACGCGCTCGCGGGGGCAGGGACAAACACAGAATAAGACTACGGGTACAGCGGCGACGGCAAAACAGCGGGAGAGAAAAGGAGAGTGTTGGCTCTAACCAGAGCCAACTACTCTGTCGAAAGGATTAGCCGCCATTTGAGCGCTGTTGCCGCAAGAGCTGAACCACTTGGTCGCGGCCAAATACCCTGGCGAAATCCTCCGCCGTGTGGCCGGCTTTATTGACCTGTTGCGTGTCACAATCCGATTTTAACAGGGTCCTTGCCAGAGCAAATTCACCGCGGAAAATAGCTGCCATCAACGCGGTGTTGCCACGGCGATCCTGGGCGCAGGCATTGGCCCCCTTTTGCAACAGGTAATTCACCCCCTCCGTATTGCCGTGATAAGTGGCAATCATCAGCGCCGTATAACCTTTTGGGTTGCGGATATCCAAGGGAAAACCCGCCTGCGAAAATTCCCGCGATACTTCGGTATCTCCCACCCTGGCCGCAGCAAAAAAATACTGGGAGAGTTCGGTAAAGTCAGAGTCGTTTTTTTCCGGTTCCCCAGCCTGAGCCATAAGGGTGAGCCCCTGGGCGAGAAGGACGATTGCAAACAGCATTGATCTCATGAGTTCACCTTTACCGTTGGGTGGACAGTGGCTGCCGCCCGCCCACCTCTACTTACAGTTCAATATTACTGGGCCAGCTTTTTCACTCGGCTCAGGTTACCACCAACCGCTTTGGTCAGGCGCTGGCCATAGTCTTTATCAGCTTGATAGAAGTAGCTCAGCATAATGTGCTTGGTGTTGTCATCGCGCACCTTACCCAGATCACCAGCTAGGTTTTCGATCAGGTTCTGACGCTCTTCCGAACTCAAGCTGCGGTAGAAAACACCGGCCTGGGCAAACGGCAGCTTCTTCTCAATCGCCTTTTGCTGGGTACTGCCAGTGAGCGGCTTACTGCTGTATAGGCCTTTGGGATCTTCGCTGCGCGCATCAATGCGACTCGGCTGGTAATTCACATCGGAAGTCTGCTGGCCGTAATTAGCGGCTCCATCTTGGTTCCAGTTATTCACTACTGCGCGGGGGCGATTGATAGGTAACTGCTGGTGATTTGCGCCCAGGCGATACATTTGCGTATCGGAATAGGAGAAAACACGGCCCTGTAGCAGTCGGTCTTCAGAGGGTTCAATGCCGGGCACAATATTGGCTGGTGCAAATGCGGATTGCTCAGTTTCCTGGAAGAAATTAGTGGGCACACGGTTGAGCGTCATGGTGCCGATTTTAGTTTCCTCCACATCCAGCCACATTTTAGTTGCGTCGAGTGGGTTGTAATTAAAGCCATCCAGCTGAGAAGGTTTCAGTACCTTGATATATAAATCCCACTGGGGGTAATCGCCTTTCTCAATGGCCGTATACATATCTCGCGTCGCATGGCTGAAATCTTTCGACTGGATTTCTGCCGCTTCCTCCGCAGTCAAGTTTTTAATACCTTGGCGCGTCTTCCAATGGAATTTCACGTAGTGCACTTCGCCCTTATCGTTGATCAACTTGTAGGCGTGCACTCCCCAACCATCCATCTGACGCAGATTCGCCGGGGTACCATAATCGGAGTAAACCCAGCTCAGCATATGGGTCGCTTCCGGGACATGGCTAAAGAAGTCGAAGAAGCGATTCGGGTCCTGTTGATTGGTTACCGGGGAGGGCTTCAAGGAGTGCACCATATCTGGAAATTTGATTGCATCGCGAATAAAAAATACCGGCAGGTTGTTACCCACTAAGTCCCAGTTGCCCTCATCAGTATATAATTTGGTGGCGAAACCACGAGGGTCGCGTAGAGTTTCCGGCGAACCCTTGGAATGAATTACGGTTGAAAAGCGCACGAAGACCGGCGTTTTACTGCCCGGCTCAAATACCGCCGCACGGGTCAGGTCACTGATATCTTTAGTGGCAACAAATTCGCCGTGAACACCAGTGCCGCGCGCATGCACTACCCGCTCAGGGATACGCTCACGGGCGAAGCGCTGTAATTTCTGGATCAAATGCACATCCTGCAGAAGATTCCCACCATTTTCCCCCGCAGTTTGCGCGTTTTGATTGTCTCCCACCGGCGCACCATTATCGCGAGTCAATGTCTCGGCATTGGCGCCGCCTATCAGGCCAATAGTTAATGCAAATAAAGGAAGATATTTCATTGGCAAGTTCGCCCCTACAACGGTTTCTATTACAGGGGCAGAGCTTATAGACGTGTATGATCGGCGGGAAATTAGAGCTTATAATCGCCCTTATAGCTGGGATTAATGAATTTCACAAAAGGTTAAATTTACTTTCAAGTTAAATCACTTTTATTGGATTGATTTTTTGGCATCAGATACCAAAGCAAAAGCGCCACAAAATAAAGGGCTGGAATATCCCCCATTAAATTGGCTCTCTCGGTTTGATCATAAAGTGCCTGTAACAGCATAATGGTGGCATGCACGAGGCTGGACCAAACCGTAAACCAAATTAAACTGGCATTAGCAACGGGATTTTTTGCCGCACGAATCAGGAATACTCCCAGGGTTGCATAGATCCCCATAATCATTTGCTCGTATTCCGGCTGCCGTGGTGACCATCCCCAACCTGAAGGCCATACCCACATCATCATCGGATATATCGCAAAAATAAATATCAAGCCAACAGCAACCAGAGCAACAGGTAAGTACTTGGCGCGGGCAATATCATCCATAGTATTCTCTCACATTTATCAGCGGACGGCCGTTTGAATTATTCTTGCAAATCACCCGGTAAATGACAGACCACTTCTAGATTATTGCCATCGGGGTCCAGCACATAGGCGGCGTAGTAATCCGGGTGATACTCTTCATAGATATCCGGTACGCCATTATCGGTACCGCCCGCCGCCAGTGCGGCTCGATAAAAATCCCGTACCACTTCTCGCTCTTCCGCACGAAAGGCAATATGCAGCTGGGCATTGCTCGGGCCGTCATCGCGAATCCAGAACTCCGGCTTGTCCGCCCAGCCAAATCCTGCCGAATGATCAAACTCCATCACCAGTTCATAGCCGAGACACGCCAGAGCCTGGCGATAAAATTCACGGGAGCGGGCAAAATCCCCTACCGGTATTCTGATGTGATCCAACATGGTTCAGTCTTCTCTCTCTTGGTGGCTTCACCGCCAATCTGCAAGATAGCTCAGGGAAGAGTGTTCAGCCCTGGTCGAGGGGGAATCGTGACGGGATTTACTGCGCGAGAAAGCACAAAGAAAGTTAGAGGGGAATGACAACCCTGCAAACCCTGTCGCGGGGTTGCCATTCAAGAATCTACGTGGTTAGAGACTTATATACCAGTGATATAATCCATAAGTCGCCACACCAAATCCAAAGGTTAGCTGGCCGATCAACAGTACACGGTAGGCGAAAGTGTAACGTGCTATTTCTCCACGGCGGATAGCATCGTTGGAAAAAATCCGGGCCTCTTCGGGAAATTCCTGCTCCAGGTTTTGCAGGGCAGGCACCGCCAATCTGAGCAGTTCTCGGCTACGTATATCCATCAGCCAAAAAACGGTTACCAGAATCATCACAAAACCGCCGAGCAAAGCCAGTATCAGCGGGTGAAAATTTTTCTCCACCGCGGTAAAAATTCCCCCCTCCACAAACATGGTCAGAATTACAAAGAAGTTAAATACTTTGAGACGCTGGTCAGCGGCGAAGCGATAGTGCTCACAAAGATACTTTACCTGCTCCAAACTCTTTCTCCTTGAGTCAATTTATTAACCTGAAATAACAGCGCTGAGATTCAAGTAGCTGTAAAAAAGCCGGGCATTGCCCGGCTTCTCTATGGCCCCGATAGTCACACTATCTAGGAAAAAGTCACTGCGCTGAATTCAGGTCAGCGATTTTCGCGATGTGCCAGCAGGTCGTCAACCACTGCAGGGTCCGCCAAAGTGGAAGTATCCCCGAGGTTGTCCAGATCGTTGCAAGCAATCTTGCGCAGAATACGCCGCATAATTTTTCCGGAACGGGTTTTAGGTAAGCCCGGCGCCCACTGAATCACATCAGGCTTGGCAATGGGCCCTATCTCCTTGGCACAGAGCCCAATCAACTCTTGCCGCAGGGCCTCACTGGGCTCACGCCCTGACTTGAGAGTGACAAACGCATAGATGCCCTGCCCCTTAATATCGTGGGGGTAACCCACCACAGCAGCTTCTGCGGTATCAGGGTGTAACACCAAGGCACTTTCAATTTCTGCGGTACCCAGACGATGGCCGGAAACATTCAGCACATCGTCAATTCGCCCGGTGATCCAGTAATAACCATCGGTATCCCTGCGCGCACCATCGCCAGTAAAGTAATAACCGGGATAGGTGGAGAAATAAGTATCAATCATGCGCTGTTGGTCACCGTAAACCCCGCGAATCATCGACGGCCAGCTCCGCTTAATCGCAAGCGAGCCTTCTCCTGGCCCCTCGATTTCTTTGCCATCACCATCCAGTAATACAGGCTGCACGCCAAAGAAGGGTTTTGTTGCGGAACCGGGTTTAAGTGCCATGGCGCCGGGCAGCGGGGTAATCATGTGGGCGCCGGTTTCTGTCTGCCACCAGGTATCCACAATCGGGCAGCGCTCATCGCCAACCACCTTGTAATACCACTCCCAGGCTTCCGGGTTAATCGGCTCACCCACTGTTCCCAACAGTCGTAGGGAGCTGCGCTCAGTACCTGTGACAAACTCATCTCCGGCTCCCATTAACGCGCGGATCGCCGTGGGCGCGGTGTAGAAGCTGTTGACCTGATGTTTATCCACAACCTGCCAGAAACGCGAGGCATCCGGATAGGTCGGCACACCTTCAAACATCAGCGTGGTGGCCCCTGCGGCCAGGGGACCGTAAACGATATAACTGTGACCGGTAACCCAACCGACATCGGCGGTACACCAGAAAACCTCGCCCTCGCGGTAATCGAACACATACTTGAAGGTCATGGTGGCCATCAGCAGGTAGCCTGCTGTGGTATGCAGTACACCCTTGGGCTTGCCGGTGGAACCGGAGGTGTAGAGGATAAATAGGGGGTCCTCGGCATTGACGATTTCCGGTTCACATTCGCCATCCATTTCCGCAATGGAATCCGCATACCAGATATCGCGCTTACTATCCCAGTCCACCGGGGCACCGATATGTTTCACCACAATGGCCGTGTGTACGTTGGGACACTCGGACAGAGCCTTGTCCACATTGGCTTTGAGAGGGATATGCTTGCCACCGCGAATTGCCTCATCGGCAGTGATCACCAGGCGGCAATCGGAATCGAGTATGCGATCCCTCAGTGAGCTCGGAGAGAAGCCACCAAACACCACCGAGTGGACCGCGCCAATACGAGCGCAAGCCAACATGGCGTAGGCTGCCTCGGGAATCATAGGCATATAAATACAAACCCGGTCCCCTTTTTTAACACCGCGGGATTTCAGTAAATTCCCCAGGCGGCAAACATTGTCGTAAAGGGTGCGGTAGGTGATTGCCACGCTATCCGCCGGGTCGTCCCCCTCCCATAAAATGGCGGTTTGATCACTGCGGCTAGCCAGGTGCCGATCGATACAGTTCACCGTGACATTGAGCTGACCATCGGCAAACCAGGCCGTATGCCCTCGATGCATATCCTCTTCCAGCACCTGGGTAAAGGGTTTTTCCCACTGCAGGAAATCCTTTGCTTGTTGCGCCCAGAAAGCCTCCGGATTTTGCACCGACTGATGGTACATTCTCTCGTAATCTTCTGCGCCAATCAGGGCATTGGCGGCAAACTCAGCAGGTATGGGACGAGTATGCACTTCTGACATCTTCTTCTCCTTTATTATTAGCGTGGCATGGTGGCCTAGAGAAATCTGAACTTATTAGGGCTTTATTCGACTCACTTTATAGTATTGCCAGGGTGAAACAATCCCCCCACCTCTGGCAGAGTTGAAAACTAGGAAAAGTTCACACCAGTGCAAGATCATTCGCCTATCCCTCATCCACCGGGGACGGCTGAAACAACAAAAGGCCAGAGGGTTAATTAACAACAGAAAATTATCGAATAAGCGCCGGGCAATTTACCGGGTATTAAATCCAGATATTATCATCCGCGGTCAGTTCACCCCCGGCATCACCAGTATTCACAACACCTCTGGGCTCGACCAGTAGAATCTCGCACTCCTGCTAAGCCCTTGGCTTGTGCTCCACGCCTTTGGGCACCACAGTCATCTCCCCAGGACCCAAAAAGATCGTATTATCCCGAAACTCAATTTCCATTTGTCCTGAGACAACGATAAAAACCTCATCCGTATCGGGGTGATCATGCCAGGTAAACTCTCCTAGTATCTTTACCAGCTTGAACTGGTAATCATTCATCTCCGCGATAACCTTAGGAGACCAATGGTCCGTTAACTTTGCTAGCTTTTCTCTGAAATTAATGACTTTATAACTCATTACCTAATCCTTTTCTCCCAAGCAAAAAAAGCACTTACACGTTAAAAACTATATCGAGCGTGAAATCTCAATTAGGCCTCCGAGGCTTCCAACCGTATGCTGGCTAAAAACCAACACTCCCGATTCTCGTAAACGGGCAGCCACTATTCCAACCCCTTTTTTCTTCACTCCAGAAAAACTGCCATCGTAAATAAAGTTCGAGCCACAGGAGGGGCTGTTTTCTGTTAGAACCGCGAACTTGATATCCTTATCACGACATAGGCGCGGGGCTAAATCCGCTCCCAATATAAATTGATCAGTCAAATCCTCCCTGTCGCTTCCTATAACTCTGGCCGTGCCCGCTAAAACCTCAGTTCCGCTACCGCCGCAAATCTCTGCCGGCACCCTGGGGATAGGTAAACCTGCCGACACCTCCGGACAAAAGGAAACAATCTCCTGGGAATACACAAGCCAATTAAAATCTTTGCTATTAACCGCAACATCACTACCGTTATAGCGCACCGTACATCCCAGAAGACAAGAGCTTACTAAAATTTTTGCCATATACACCTTCACCCAAAGTCGACAAAATAGGGTAACCAGTTCATAGATCATTGAAAGTCCCATTACACAATGATCCAGCCTGCATGAATAACAAATTAGGACAGAAAGCCGGAATCATGGGACAGGTCCACCAGACTTATCGAGAAATCCATAAATATACTTATTCGAGATAGAAACAATGCGACTTTCAATATTGCTTTTGATCATCTGCCTGATAATAAGCCCCGCGCTTAATGCCAAACAACTGGCAATTACTTTTGACGATGCCCCTCGCAAAGCCGATGGTTATTTTGATGGGCCAACCCGAGCCAAAACACTCATTGAGAACCTGGAAAAACATAATATTAGCCAAGTAGTTTTCTTTTCGACCACACAATTTCTGGACCAGGAAGGACTGGAAAGGATGCGTCTTTACGACAAAGCCGGGCATATTATTGGAAACCACACTCACAGCCACCCAAACTTCCTTGAAACAGAGCTATCCACTTACCAGGATGAGTTTTTACAGGCACACCAATTACTTCAGCAATTTGACAACTTTAAGCGCTACTTTCGCTTTCCTTATCTGCGTGAGGGAGAAACTGTCGAAAAACGGAATGGTATGAGAAATCTGCTAAAAGAAAATAAGTACCAAAATGCCTACATAACACTGAATAATTACGATTGGTATATAGAGGAACTATTTCAGAAAGCTTTAAAAGAAGACAAACCCGTTAACCTACAAAAGCTTGCAGAAATGTATGTGGATGTGTTGATGAAGAGCATTAACTACTATGACCAGATGGCAATCAAACATCTCGGTCGCTCGCCTAAACACATATTGCTTTTACACGAGACGGATATTTCCGCTCTTTTCATCGGGGATCTGGTGCAACACTTGAGGCAGGAAGGCTGGGAGATAATTTCTATAGAAAATGCCTACGAGGACCCCATAGCTGAATACCAACTTCTCCAACCGCTTAAATACAACCCGGGAAGAGTTGGGGAAATCGCTCTTAGTAAGGGGCAAAAGAAAGGGCTATGGCACTACACGTTGGATGAGCCCTATCTGGAAAAAAGATTCCAGCAGGAAGTGTTATTACTCTCTAAACAGTGATCCATTGAGAGTACATTTTGGGGGCTGCATTGGGCGCACAGGCGCAAGAGATAGATATTAAATTGGAATGAGTGCTACAGGGCTGCAGGCCCTGTAGCATGGGGAATTTAAGCTTCAGCGAGCTGCACAGGAATGGTATTGGTGCTGCGTTCCACCTTGTTATTTTCATCCAGGTAGACCAACTTGGGCTTGTGGCTATCGGCCTCGGCCTCATTCATCTGCGCATAGGAAGCGATAATAATACGGTCGCCGACCTGTACACGACGGGCAGCGGCGCCGTTCATGGAAATAATGCCGGAGCCGCGCTCAGCCAGGATCACGTAGGTGTGAAAACGCTCGCCATTGCTCACATTGTAAATATCAATTTTTTCGAACTCGCGCAGACCGGCCAGCTCCACAAGGTCTTCGTCAATCGCGCAGGAGCCGTCATACCAGAGTTCGGCCTGGGTCACCGCTGCCATATGCAGTTTGCACTTCAACATTTCAATTTGCATGGTTGGATGCCCCTCAGAGTTCCAGGGATACATTGTCGATCAAGCGGGCGGCGCTGGTGAACATCGCGCCCAGAATCGTAATTTGTTTATCGTCATCAGCCGCCGGCTGTAGATCCTTGCTGTAGCAGATGGAAAAGTAGTCAACGCGGAAGCCAGTATCTTCGATGCGCTTACGTGCCTCCTCTTCCAGCTCGGCAAAGTCCCGGCGACCGGCCACAATTTCATCTTTGACCCAGTTCAGCGACTGGTTGAGTACCGCCACCTTGGGGCGCTCGTCAGTGGTGATATAGCCGTTGCGCGAACTCATTGCCAAGCCATCGCTCTCGCGATGTACCGGCGCGGCGACAATTTCCACCGGGATACACAGATCTTCCACCATACGGCGTATAACCGCCAACTGCTGGAAATCCTTGATACCGAAGATGGCCTTGTCCGGCTGCACAATATTAAACAGCTTGGATACCACTGTGGTAACCCCTTCGAAGTGACCCGGTCGGCTGGCGCCACAGAGCACATCGGTCATAGCCGGGCAAACCACTCGGGTCTGTTGATCCATGCCGTTAGGGTAAATCTCATTCTCATCCGGATGGAATAGGAAATCGCACTCGGCCTCACGCAGCCTGGCCATATCCCCTTCCATAGTGCGCGGGTATTTGTCCCAGTCTTCATTCAAACCGAACTGAAGGCGGTTGACGAAGATAGACACCACTACCAGGTCACAGTGCTGTTGGGCCAACTTAACCAGTTCGATATGGGCATCGTGCAGATTGCCCATGGTGGGCACAAAGCCCACGGTCTTGCCGTCTGCACGGGCTTTGGCCAGTGCCTCTCGCAGGCTGGCTACGTGGTGAAAGACTTGCATCTCTATGCGGCTCACTATGAATCAGCGCGGCATCATACTCGCTGAGACGGGGCGTCTCAACATAGTGAAAGTGCCGCTATCCCCAGGTTTTTCTTTGGCAACTCCGGCAGGCTGTAACCCGCTGCTCAAGTCTTATAAGCCGGATTGCCAGTCAGATCCAACACCACATCACATCACGTTTTATCCCAATTCAGATTACCGCACAGAGTTCAGGAAGTGTTCAGACCCGCCAGGGCAAACTGCCCGCCAAGATTCACAAAAGACTTTAATGACATCGAAAGAGCCATTCGTGCTCGGGAGCGCTGCCATGAGACAACTCACTACTGCCATCGCCACTGCGGGCCTGCTGCTGCTAGCAACCCCTGCCTTATCGGAAGTGCACCGGGAGCATCAGCGGGCAATGGACCAGGATCACCACGGACAGGGTAGAGCCCAACGCGAACAACGCCATATGGAGCGTGGACACGACAGACATCACGATCGTCACCACGACAAGCATCACAACGGTCATCACAATCGGGAACATGAGAGAGAGCACCACAGACAACAACGTAGAGAAGAGCGTAGAGAAGAGCGCAAACAACGCCGCGAAGTTCGCCACGCCTATAAAGATGGCTATGCCGATGGATACAATCGCGGCCACAGTAAGGGGCACAAGCACGAACACCGTGCGGCACACAGGCCTCACTATCGCCGCGGCCACCATGGACATCGGCCACACTGGCGTCCGGCGCACTACGGTTACGGATATCGCTGGCGCCACCTGCCGCATAATTTTGTCAATATCAGCCTAGGTGCCGCCGGCTTCTACTACAGCGATGGAATTTTTTACCGCCCAGCTTCCCAAGGCTATGTGGTAACCCGTCCGCCGCACGGTGCCATAGTACACAGCTTGCCAGCCTCAGCGCTCACGGTGGTTTTTGGTGGCTACAACTACTACGTAGCCTACGACACCTACTACCTATGGGATAACCTGCAACGCGGCTACCGTGTTGTGCCCAACCCCGGATTGTTTTAACCCGACCCTCTTCCATCCCCCCTAGCTTCAGCGGTCTTAGGACCGCTTTTTTAATTCGCACCTAAATCCGCACTGAAAATCTACATTGCAAAAAGCGCTAAAATCTGGGAAAACCGAATAAATATTTAGTTTTTAGCCGGGAAAAAATAGCGTTTTTTTATCTATAGTTATTGCTTTCCAGCACTGCTGGGCCCAAGATTCGCGCCCGCCACAGATCAACGGAAAGGCGCCATGAAACAGCAACAAGTAAAAAACTGGACCTGCGACGATTCGGCCGAGCTTTACGGTATCCGCAACTGGGGCGCCGGCTATTTCGATTTAAATGAAAACGGTGAAGTCTCGGTCCTGATTGAGGGTCCCAACGGGGAATCCCACAGCGTCTCTTTGATGGAGATCGCCCGCGGCGCTACCGAGCGCGGCCTAGGTATGCCGCTGCTATTGCGTATCGAAAACCTGCTCGATGCACAAGTTGCCCGCATTAATGAATCCTTTGCCCGCGCCATCGAAGGCTGCGGCTACGGCAATGTGTTTCGCGGGGTCTTCCCCATCAAGGTGAACCAGCAGTGCCAGGTGATCGAAGAGATCGCCAGCGCCGGGCACCGCTTTAATCACGGCCTGGAGGCCGGAAGCAAGGCTGAGCTGATCGCCGCTTTGTCCATCCTGGACAACACGGAATCCCTGATTGTGTGCAATGGCTATAAGGACGAGGAATTTATCAACCTCGGCCTGCAAGCGCAGCGCCTGGGTGTGCAGATCTTCTTCGTAGTGGAAACCCCATCAGAGGTAGAGACCATCATCCGCTGCGCAGAACGCGAGCAGGTGCGCCCCAATATCGGCGCGCGGGTAAAACTCGCCTCCAAGGTGGGCGGCTACTGGAACGCCACCAGCGGCGACCGCAGCATTTTTGGTCTCGGCAGTAACGACCTGATCGCCATGGTCGACCAGCTGCGCAGTCACAATATGCTCGACTGCCTCAAGCTACTGCACTACCACCTGGGTTCACAGGTGCCGAATATTCGCGATATCCGCACAGGCGTTCTGGAAGCCTGCCGCTACTATGCCGACCTGGTAGAAGAAGGCGCACCCATGGGTTATCTGGACCTGGGCGGTGGCTTGGCGGTGGACTACGACGGTACTAAAACCAACTACACCCACTCCAAGAATTACTCCTTGGACGAGTACTGTGTGGATGTGGTCGAGGCCATTATGGGTACCCTCGACAGCGAGGGCGTGGCTCACCCGGTCATTATCACCGAATCCGGCCGCGCCACCGTGGCCTATTCCTCAGTGCTCTTATTCGATGTACTCGACACCACCCGCTTCGAGCCCGTGGAGCTGGATCACACTAAAATCAGCGACGGCGACCACCAGATGCTGCTCAACCTGCAAGACGCGGTGAGTAATATCACCCCCAAAAATCTGCAGGAGAGTTATAACGACGCCCTCTACTATCGCGACGAGGTTCGCTCCCTGTACCTGCACGGCCAAGTGAGCCTGCGCGAGCGCGCCAACGCCGAAAACCTTTTCTTACAGGGCGCCCAGGAAATTCGCGCACTGCTCAACGAAGCAGAAGTAATACCAGCGGACCTTGAAGCTCTGCCAGAGGTGCTATCGGACATCTACTACGCCAATGTCAGCGTATTCCAGTCGATCCCGGATATGTGGGCCATCGACCAGGTATTTCCGCTGCTGCCGATCCATCGCCTGGATGAAGCGCCGACCCGCTCGGCCATCATCGCCGACATCACCTGCGACTGCGACGGCAAGATCGACCGCTTTATCGGCCGCGAGAAAGAGCAGAAAACACTGCCCCTGCACGAGCTGAAAGACGGTGAAGACTATATCCTCGGCACCTTCCTGGTGGGCGCCTACCAGGAGACCCTGGGAGACCTGCACAACCTGTTCGGCGACACCAACGTGGTGAGCGTTCGCATCCAGGAGGACGGTAGTATCGACTTCAGCCGCGAAATTCACGGTGACAGTATTTCCGACGTGCTGAGTTACGTAGAATATCAACCCAAGGCGCTGTTCGAGCGTTTCCGCCGCATGGCGGAGCGCGCCGTGAAGCAGGGGTTGATCACCGCCGCTCAGCGCAAGCAGATACTGCACACCTACACCGCCAGCATGAGCGGCTACACCTACTTTGAAAAATAAGTTTGAAAAATAAGGCGCCAGCGCCTTCGAGAAGATAGCGGCGGCTAACGCCGCAGACTAAGGAGATCTTTATGGCCAACGTACTGATCATCGGCGCCGGCGGCGTCGGCCAGGTGGTCGCACACAAGTGCGCCCAGGTAGAGGAAGTGTTTGAAAATATCACCCTCGCCAGCCGCACCAAGAGCAAGTGCGACAAGATCGCGGAAATGTTGCCGCGCAAAATCGATACCGCCGAAGTAGATGCGGACAACGTACCCGAACTGGTCAAGCTGATCGAAAAAGTGAAGCCGGACATGGTCATCAATGTGGCCCTGCCCTACCAGGACCTGCACATCATGGATGCCTGCCTGGAAACCGGCGTACATTACCTGGACACCGCCAACTACGAACCGCCGGAAGAGGCCAAGTTCGAGTACAAGTGGCAGTGGGCCTACCAGGAAAAGTTCGAGAAAGCGGGCCTGATGGCGCTACTGGGCAGCGGTTTCGATCCCGGCGTGACCAGCGTATTTACCGCTTACGCCAAGAAGCACCACTTCGATCGTATCCACACCCTGGATATTCTCGACTGTAATGCCGGTGACCACGGCCTGCCGTTCGCTACCAACTTCAACCCGGAAATCAATATCCGCGAGATCACCGCTAACGGTCGCTACTGGGAAAATGGCCAGTGGGTAACCACCAAGCCGATGGAGGAGAAGCGCGTCTTCAACTTCCCCGAAGGCATTGGCGATAAAGACATCTACCTGCTGTACCACGAAGAGCTGGAGTCCCTGTCCAAGCACTTCCCGGAAATTGAGCGCGCGCGTTTCTGGATGACCTTTGGCGAGAGCTATCTGAAGCACCTGGAAGTCCTGCAAAACGTCGGCATGACCAGCATTGAGCCGGTGCAGTTCCAAGGCCAGGAAATTGTGCCCATCCAGTTCCTTAAAGAACTGCTGCCGGACCCCGCCAGCCTGGGCCCGCTGACCAAAGGCAAGACCTGTATCGGCAACATTATCCGCGGTACCAAAGACGGCGAAGAGAAGATCTATTACGTCTACAACACCTGCGATCACCAGGATTGCTACCAAGAAGTGCAATCCCAGGCTATTTCCTACACCACCGGTGTACCGGCGATGATCGGCGCCAAGATGATGCTGGAAGGCAAGTGGATGAAGCCCGGCGTATGGAACATGGAGCAGATGGACCCAGATCCCTTTATGGACGATCTGAACCAGTACGGCCTGCCCTGGCAGGAAACCTGGCTGGATAAACCCTTCCAGTAATTCCGCACTTTTCCACCCCCCTCGGGATGGGCCCCGGTGCCCATCCCGCGCAGCAGGATAGAAAGCTCCCCATGGATCTCACTCCCCGCGTAGACTACTTCGGACACTTTGACCCCTACCGCGTACCCTCCCCCTGTTTCGTGGTCGATGAAATCGCCTTGCGCGACAATCTTGCGCTACTCGCCGACGTGCAGAAACGCAGTGGCGCCAAGGTATTGGCGGCGCTTAAAGCGTTTTCTATGTTCAGCACCGGACCTATTGTCGCTGAGTACCTATCGGGTACCTGCGCCAGTGGCCTGTTTGAGGCCAAGCTCGGCTTCGAAGAATACGGCGGTCGCGAGGGCAAGGAAGTACACGCTTTTAGCGCTGGCTATAAAGACGAAGAACTGCGCGAAATACTGCAGTTCGCCCACCATGTAATCTTCAACTCCTTCTCCCAGTGGAATCGCTACCGGGAACTGTGCCTGGACATGCAGGAGCAGCGCCCCGAACTGCGCTTCGGCCTGCGCATCAATCCCGAGCACTCAGAGGGCCACACCGACCTCTATGATCCCTGTGCGCCCTGCTCGCGCCTGGGCATAGTGCGTTCGCTGTTTGAAGGTGAATCCCTGGAGGGCATCAGCGGATTGCACTTCCACACCTTGTGCGAGCAGGACTTCAAACCGCTGGAGCGCACCATCGCCGCCGTGGAAGAGAAGTTTGGTGACCTGATTCCACAGATGGAGTGGATCAATTTCGGCGGCGGTCACCACATTACCCGGCGCGATTACCAGGTGGATGAGCTGATTGCCGCTGTGCGCAACTTCTCGGAAAAATACGATGTGCAGGTCTATCTAGAGCCCGGTGAGGCCATTTCCCTGTTCGCCGGTATCCTGGTGACAGAAGTGGTGGACACCGCCTGGAACGGCCAGAACCAGGCTATTCTGGACGCCTCCGCCACCTGCCATATGCCGGATGTGCTGGAGATGCCCTACCGCCCGGAGATCACCGGCGCCGCGCGCCCCGGCGAGCTGCCCCACACCTACCGCCTGGGCGGGCAGAGCTGCCTGGCCGGCGACAGTATCGGCGAGTACAGCTTCCACAACCCCCTCAGGGTGGGAGAGCGCCTGGTATTCGAGGAAATGGCCTACTACACCATGGTGAAAACCAACACCTTCAACGGCATTCCCCTCCCATCCATCGCCCTGTGGAACTCAGAAACCGATGACCTGAGGATGATCAAAAGCTTCGGTTACGAGGACTTCAAGGAACGTCTCTCCTGATAGCCCCAACATGATATTGATGCGGTGGGCCGCACTAAGGCCCCGCCGCCAGAGGACATGCAGATGCAGCCAGAAAACGACTACCCCATCTTCCTGGGCTCGGAAATCGAGCAACCCAAGCCCGAGGACGCTTTTTTCCATATTATCCCCATCCCCTACGAGGAGACCGTCTCCTACGGCGGCGGCACTGGCAAGGGCCCGGCCTCCATCCTAGAGGCCTCCTGGCAGCTGGAGACTTTCGACAACTTCTCCTCGCCCTCCGAGCTGGGTATTTACACCCGCCCGCCGGTCGAAGTAAGCGGTGCCGCAGAGCAGGTCATGGACAATATCGCCACAGCCACCAAAGAAGTGTTGGCATTGGGTAAGATGCCGGTGGGCATCGGCGGCGAGCACTCGGTGACCTGGGGCATAATCAAAGGCCTACTGGATGCCGGCGAAACCGACTTTGGCGTGGTGCAGATCGACGCCCATGCCGACCTGCGCGATCGCTATGAAGGTCACAAGCACAGCCACGCCAGCGTGATGCGCCTGGTGGTAGAGGCCGGTGTGCCCCTATTCCAGCTGGGTATTCGCGCTTATTGCGAAGAGGAAATGCAGGCGCGCAGGGACTACAACGTCGGCTACCTGGATGCCCACCAGCTGGTGCCCAATAACGTGCAGGAATTCCAGCTACCGGAAAACTTCCCCAAGAAAGTCTTCTTCACCCTGGATGTGGATGGTATGGACCCATCGGTCTTCCCCTCCACCGGCACCCCAGTACCCGGTGGTCTGGGTTGGTACCAGACACTCAACCTGTTTGAATCTGTGGCGCGCCAGCGCCAGATTATCGGCTTCGATGTGCTGGAATTCGCGCCGATTGAAGGCTTCCACGCCTATGATTTCGCCGCGGCCCAGCTGATGTACAAGCTGATGGGGATTATCCAGCGCAACCGCTGAGACACACTTTGCTCTCCAGCACTTTGACAATTCTTAACCAATTAACCTGTCATTGCTGTCAGGTTAAGGGTTAGTATGTCGATGTGAGCAATCACTTCGCTGGAGAGACCGTGAATAAGCTGAATCTAGTTCTTGGCGCCAGTGCCTTCATCGCACTGGCGGCATTTGCCTTTAGTCCATCTGCGGACGCCCGTGGCTATGAGCGCAGCGGAGACCACCGCTACCACCATCGCCACGGCCATTACCATGGTGGTAGTAGTATATCTATCGGCTTCATTGCCCCAGTGCTACCCACCAATCATGTACGGGTTGCCGTCGGTGGACGCCCCTATTACTACCACGGTGGGTACTTCTATCGTCACAGTCCCCGGGGTTATGTAGTAGTCAGTGCGCCGCTTGGCGCTTCCGTCGTGACACTTCCGGCCAGGGCAATGCCGGTTCAGATAGGTGGTGTGACTTACTACCAATATGCAGATGCCTATTACCAGTGGATACCCGCCAGCCGCACTTATGTGGTGGTAGCGCCTCCCGCACCGGTCGCGGTCGTCCCGGCTCCGGCGCCAGTAGTTGCGGCCCCAGCACCTGTCGTCGCGGCTCCGGCACCGGCAGCAGTCCCCGCAACACCGGATCCAGGTCCGAATGGCTTCCAGCCCGGCCAGGTGGTGGAAACCCTACCTGTAGGCTATGCCGCTGAGATCATCAATGGCATCCAGTATTACCGCTATGGCGGCAACTACTTTATGCCGACCCAACGCGATGGCCAGGAAGTCTATGTGGTGGTCAAGCTGTAAGCGCCGCCGTACACTCCAGCCCGTGAAAGCGGGCGAACTGACTCAAAGCCCGGTGAAAGCTCGCCTCGAGTGAGACACCGGGCTTTTCCAGCCAATGCAGAGCCTCGATTCGCAGGCCTCCCGCATCCCGATCCGCCTTCAGGTCCACCAGCCCCGCAAAGCGATCGCCGTATAAAATCGGCAGGCAGAAGTAGCCATAGCGGCGTTTGGCCGCAGGGACATAGCACTCCAACTGGTAGTCGAATCCAAACAGGCGGCGCAGGCGCTTGCGTTGTAGTATCAGTGGATCGAAAGGCGATAACAGCCGTACCCTGCGCGCTGGCCGTGCCGGACTCTGCTCCAGCTGTTCTGTCAAAATCAGTTCCTTACCCAGTGGAGTCAGCTCACCGGTTGCCAGCATATTTTCGATGGCCCGCTGAATCAGGGGCTTATCTTCGCGACGCAGATAGGCGATTTCCTCCGCGCGACCAATGCCCTGGCAGCCGAGAAAAGTGCGAACCAGATGGCTGCCGTATCTCAGTTCGGAAGCGGCACTGGTCGAGGTATTTGCCGGCAGTACCCGCTCCGGGAGATCGAAGACTTTTTGAAAACCCTCGCGGTGGCTGACCATCAGCTCACCCTCGTGAAATAACTGCTCCAGTGCTTTCTTTTCATCGGACCACTCCCACCAGCCACTTTTCGTCCGTACAAAGTCACTGGCCCGCAAGGGCCCCTCAGCCCGTACCCGGTCCAACACATAGCGACACAGCTTGGCATTCTTCTCAAACCAGTGGCGCTGTCCGGCGCGGATACGATCCATACGCACCCGTGCATAGGGATAGTGATCCATAGACAGATAAGCGGCGGCGTGGGACCAGTATTCAAAAATTTCGCGGCGCTGTTCCGCTTCTGCCAAGTGAAACTCACGGTAACGGGACAGGCGGTTGTACAGCTGATGATGGTGCGCGCGGGTAATGCGCTGGATGGCATCCAGCTGTAAAGCGCCGAGATGTCCTATTAGGCCAGACAAGCCCTCGCTCCAAGGGTTGTGGATAAACTGGCGCTCCAGCACCAGTGCGCGGATCTGTTGCTCTGACAGCAAGGTCGCCCTCCTTGAATTCGGTAAGCCGCGCCTGCCGGCACAGGATTTAGGAGCAGAGACGGGGTGGCCTACTCGCCTTGATAGTATTCCGGCGCCAGGTTATCGAAGCGCGTGTATTTACCGATAAATGCCGCGCGGCAAGTACCGATCTCACCGTTACGCTGCTTGCCGATAATCAATTCGGCCAAGCCCTTATCCGGGCTGTCCTCGTTGTAGTACTCATCGCGGTAGATAAACAGAATCACATCTGCATCCTGCTCAATCGCCCCGGATTCCCGCAGGTCCGAGTTCATCGGCCGCTTGTTGGGGCGCTGCTCCACACCGCGGTTAAGCTGTGACAGGGCGATTACCGGGCAGTCGTACTCTTTCGCGAGCGCCTTGAGAGAGCGCGAAATCTCGGAGATTTCCTGGGTGCGGCCCTCGGTAGAGCCCTTCACCTGCATCAGCTGCAGGTAGTCCACCATAATCATCGCCGGCAGGCTCTTGGCTTCGGCATCCTCGCGGCTCATACGGGGATTCTCTCGCATCAGCTTATTGATGTGATCGCGCACCGTGCGCTTGGTACGCGCACGCACTTCGCTGGGGCTGAGCGCCGGGGTGTCGTCAATATAGAGGGCCTTGCCTTTCATCTTCTGTACGGCGCTGGAGAGCTTGGGCCAATCCTCTTCCTGCAGCTTGCCATTCCGAATACGGCCCTGGTCAATACGGCCGATGGAGGACAGCATCCGCATCACCAGGCTGTCAGATGGCATCTCCATACTGAAGACCAGAGTCGGGCGCTCCTGGCTGAGCATGGCACTCTCAATAAAATTCAGCGCCAGCGCGGTCTTGCCCATGGAGGGACGCGCGGCGAGGATCACCAGTTCGCCCGGCTGCCAGCCAGAGGTGCGCTGGTCCAGCTCTGTAAGGCCGGTACTGAGGCCGGTGATATCACCCTCGGTCTTGAACAGCTCGTCGATACGCTCGACGGTCTTCTTAAGAAGGGTATCTACACCGACGAAACCGCCTTCTTTGGCGCGCCCCTCGGCAATCTCTGCCACACGGCGCTCGGCCATTTGCAACAGATCTGCAGAGGCGAGACCACCGGGGTTAAAACTGGTGCGGCTGATTTCACCGGCGGCGGCGATCAGCTGGCGCAGCATGGAGCGCTCGCGCACTATCTTGGCGTAGGCGACGATATTCGCCGCAGAGGGGGTATTCTCGGCCAGCTCTGCCAGATAGGCGGGGCCGCCCACTTCACCGAGGAGGTCGCGACTGGCGAGGCCTTCGGCGAGAGTAACGATATCCAGCGGTTGCTCAGCATCGCTCAGTTCGCGCATTACCGCGAAAATCTTGCGGTGGCTGGCGGTAAAGAAGTCCTCTTCACTCAGCTGTTCGGCGACCGCATCGATACGACCCGGGTCCAGCATCAGGCCCCCCAGCACAGACTGCTCCGCCTCTACCGAATGCGGCAGCGGTGAGCTCTCTTCACTGTGGATATCTTCTTCGGGGGTAGCGTATTCGTCGATCATGGGACTTTACTGGATACCAGAAACAAAACAGGCGCTGACCCATTAGGGTACAGCGCCCGATTGTAGCGCGGCTGGCGCCTATGGCACCAACTGCTTGTCGGCAAAACCTTACTCGGCTTCGATAACGACTTTAACTACAGCAGTCACGTCGGAGTGCAGCTGTACGTCTACTTCGTACTCGCCCACTTCGCGCAGAGCGCCTTCCGGCAGCTTCACTTCAGCCTTGGCTACTTCAACACCGCCAGCAGTGATTGCGTCAGCGATATCGCGAGTGCCAATAGAACCGAACAGTTTGCCTTCGTCGCCAGCGTTGGCAGCGATGGTTACAACCAGGTCGGCCAGCTTGGTAGCGCGGCTTTCAGCTTCTGCCATTTTGGCAGCAGCAGCAGCTTCCAGTTCAGCGCGCTTGGCTTCGAACTCGGCAACATTGGCTGCGGTAGCCGGAATCGCCTTACCAGTCGGCACCAGGAAGTTGCGGCCGAAACCGGCTTTAACTTCAACGCGGTCACCCACGTTGCCCAGTTTGCCTACTTTATCGAGCAGAATAACTTCCATCTCGGTTTCCTCAATTTCTGTATTGTGCGGAACGCGCCTATTTTGCGGAGCGCCCGCGAATATCTATCCAGCTATCTACCAGAGCCAGACCGCACAGGAATCCAGCCAGGGGCAGGCCACCGATCACCAGCATCACGTACATCGCCACCAGGGGACCAATCCCCCAGCCGCGACTGGCAACCAGCCAGTGAATCAGAGCGATACCTGCAACCACCATAGGAAAGGCGATCACCGCGCCCCAGAAGGCGTAACCCGGGGTCACCAGGCTCACCACCCACAGCAACATACTCAGTGACGCCAGCCATACTGGCATACGCAACTGGTGAAACTCCTGGCGAAAACCGCCGGGGTTATACAGCAGTGCCTGCCAGTAACGGCCAAGAACCAAAGCCAGTGTGGCGCTCATCGCCGATATCAGGCTCAGATATCCAGTGATCTGCAATTCGCCTGAAAACACCTGCTTCAGCTCTTCCATCGGAACCGTATTGGGCTGCTCCGCCGCTCTTTCGAGCGCTTGCATAAAGCCCTGCAACAGGCCTCCGCCGAAGGCTGAAGTGAGCAATATGCCCACCGCCGAGGCCGCCATTACTGTGAACAGTGCAACGGCCCATGAGCGGCTACTACGCAGTGCCATGGCGCCGCAGAATACTGCCGCAAAGTGGCCGGCGGAAATACCGGTCACTATTGGTGGCACATGGCCGCTCATGCCCATAACAACAATCGGCAACAGCGCCCAGGCCAAAACCATCAGGCCTTCACTGCTGCCGCGGCGCAAACTCACTAGAGCGAGGATTGCCGGGCTTATCAGCGGTATCCCCAACATGGTGAGGATCACCGCCCGCACGCGCCCGCGCATAATAAACTCAGCTACGGCGCGCATAGTTAGATAGCTTCTCTATTAATGAGTCTAAGCAAACTGCGGCTTAGGCTTCGTGGCTGTCCGTGTACGGCAGCAGGGCCAGGTAGCGCGCACGCTTGACCGCGGAGGCCAGCTGACGCTGATACTTGGCTTTGGTACCGGTAATACGGCTCGGAACAATCTTGCCAGTTTCAGAGATGTAGGCTTTCAGGGTATCGAGATCTTTGTAGTCGATACGCTTAACACCTTCAGCGGTGAAACGGCAGAACTTGCGACGACGGAAAAAACGTGCCATCTGATAATCCCCTTACTCTTCGCTTTCAGCGTTATCGGAAGATACTTCCGCGTCGTCAGAAAAAGATTGCTCATCTTCTTCAGCGCGCTCGCGACGCTCGGAGCGCTCTGCACGGGCTGCCTTGCGCTCACGGCTCTCTTTTTCCGCTTTCATGATCGGGCTCTCGTCGGTGATCGCCTCGTCTTCACGGATTACCAGATTACGGATAACCGCATCGTTGTAACGGAAGTTGGTGGTCAGCTCTTCCAAAGCTTCTTCGGTGCACTCAACATTCATCAGAATGTAGTGAGCTTTGTGGATCTTGTTGATCGGGTAAGCCAGACGGCGACGGCCCCAGTCTTCCAGACGGTGTACTTCACCGCCAGTGTCCTTGATGGCAGCGGTGTAACGCTCCACCATGCCAGGTACCTGCTCGCTCTGGTCCGGGTGAACCAGGAATACAATTTCGTAATGACGCATTTTAGCTCCTTACGGGTTAATCAGCCTTCCGGACAGTCCGGTAAGGCAAGGAGTACAACGGGTGCGGATAGACCGAGCCCATTGCGGGCGGCGTATTCTAGGCAGTTGCGGGATTGGTTGCAAGTTGATCAATTACTCTTGGGCGGTATCTTCTCCAGCTCGGGGACAAGCGCTGGGAGGGGGGAATACCTGCCTAGTGGTGGGCCTGCAGGGTATACGATACTACAGCCTGGGCACCAATCTGCAGGTGTACGGGGCGAGCTTTCTAGGCGAGCCACCGTCAAACAAAGTCAAAGCCACCAGACTTTTACAACGATTGCTATGGCGTTTGCGCGCCCTAGACCTGCAGCGGCAGCTGGCGGAGTTGTTGTCAGATATAGAGGGAGCCTAGCATCTTATATTTATTAAATTTTATGCCAATAATAATTGGTACATTAAGCGAATAACATTGTATTGTTTTTGAAGAATTTTATGACATTATACCCGCTCGTTTTACATATGTTAATGGATTAATAATGATTAAAATATTGGGATTTGGGCTTCTATCTGTCGCCTCTGTTTTATCTTCTAGTGTATTTGCTGCAAGTTGCCAGAATGCTGGTTATACCAGAGTCGGGGGAACGCCAGAGGGGAAAGAGTATATTTTAGTTGGAACTACCAACAACTATCATATTGACGGAGCTAAGTTCATATCTTATAGCGGTAAAGTTGCTACTTTTTCGACCTCGGAAGGTTTTAGTGGTACTGACGCCTATGGTTATCAGGATTTTAAATGGAGAGCTAAGAAGGATATAAAGTTTAACACTCGCGGCCATCACTTTGTTAACGTGAAGACCCCGGTTGTTATCTCAGGTAAATCTGATCCTATAGAAAATTTCTGTAACAATGTATACGTTCAAAATAAGCCAACACTAAGTGTTACTTCTCTTGGAGGTGCTAAGGTAAGTGTGAGCTATAAAATTGATAGCAATTCGAAATTTGCCGTAGAAGGCAAGCCTTTAAAAATCACCTTCAAATACGCTGGTAGAGAGTATGGTGGCACTGGAAGTGCTGGTGAGATTAGTACAACTAAATTGAGTGGAACGGTTACAAAAATCCTAACACTTCCAGGCGCTGATGATTATTACATTAGTGCGATCATAACAGATGGTACTTATAAGGCGTCCGCATCCCCTGGTTGGATTGAAGTAGGTGGCATCGGTAGACCCCCTTGCGATGACTGCCAGCCTTTCTAATTCATAAAGCTATTGTAAAGTTGAGTGGCTACTGCTGTAGCCACCCAGGCGTGAAGTGTTGTTTATGCTTCTGGTATCACCTGCCCTTCATGCACTACAATCACTTGCTTATCGCGCCAGGTGTATACGCCAATAATCGGGAAAACAATTTCCAGGAAGAAACCAACAAAGCCCAGCTGCTTTTATAAAAAGCAAACTTCTTGCAATTGGTACACTAAGCGAATAACAATTGTATTGTTTTTGAAAAATTTTATAACATTATTCCCGCCCGCTCTATATATTTTAATGGATTAATAATAAATAAAATATTGGGTATAGAGCTACTAACTATCTATTGCCTCTGCTGTCTCTTCTAGTGTGTTTGCTACAACCTGTCAGAACGCAGGATATATAAGTATAGGTTGAACCCCAAAGGGGCCAAAATACGTATTAGTTGGCGCAACTAATACCTACTATCAGGACGGAGCCAAGCTCATCAGTTACGATGGCGAGGTTGCTACATTTACCACTTCTGAAGGGTATAGCCGTACTGATACTTATAATTACCAAGATCTTAAATGGAGAGCGAAGAAGGGGATAAAGTTTAATATCAGGGGCCGACATTATGTTCATATCGGCACCCCGATAATTACTGGAGATATTAGGGATTACCTGAATTAGTGTAATGATATACGGGTACAAAGTGCACCCATGTTAACGATGGCTAAAAGTGATACCAATACTAGTGGTGGGTATCATTCTGGTTTCGTGGATTTGTTAGGGAGCATGAATCAAAGCTATTCGGTGAATGCAGTTGCTGGCGTGCTAATTAAATATCAAGTTCAGATAAAAGACGTTGCACGCTGGACAGGAAACTTCTGTGATGTGGTAGAAGAAACTGCAACCTGGCAGAATGCAGGCTTTAGTGATCGTGATAGATACAGTTACTCCACAAGATGTGATGTTCAATATCGTGCGAGAAGTTTTGATAGGCAGTGCTACAGCAGCTGGAAGTACATGACTGTCTTGGGTGGTGGTACTGGCGGCGGCGGTAGCACTTCCTGCCCAACTAGGCCATGTGATATTGCATCTTAATCGGTTTAAAAGTTAATCCGATTTCGATCTCCCTCTTCACGAAGATTAACAGGGTGGTTACCTCGGTAACCACCTAATTACTTATTACGGTCGAATAAAGGGACTGCCGCACTGCCCCCCTAAAATACGATGCTAAGCAAGCCCATAATGGAATTACTTTTTGGCAGAAATTCTTCCAGAAAATCAACAGCTTCAAGAGTTAACTAGCGCCTTGGCAAACCCGGTTGCAAGATAACTCGTTATCCCCTAGGTACCACCCGCGCATAACGGTCCCAAATCCTGCCAACCCCTAATTTGTGTGGATTCAGCCACGGAACTGCGCGTTCTGGTCATGGGTTTACAGCCGCTAGCTGGCATATAGTGCCTCCATCTGCAGGGAGAAGTACCATGCCCCAAGAAACCCATAACCTTACCTTTGGCGCCTTCCAGGTGCCCGTCACCACGGTTCGCAACGGCGAAGGCCCACTAGTCCTGGTTATTCCCGCCATGGGCGTTCCCGCCAATCGCTATCAGCTTCTGCTGCAGGAGTTGCAACGGCTCGGTTACAGCACCGCCATCACTGAGCTACCGGGCACCGGCGATAGCCTGCCGAGGCCCAGCCGGGATGCCGACTATGGCTATGACGACCTGGTATTTGCCTTTATCCCACAGCTGTTAGCCCTGCTGGAAGAATCCTTCCCCGGCGGCCCGGCCCTGATCCTCGGCCACAGTATCGGTGGTCAAACCAGCACTCTCGCGGCACGCGCCGGCCTGACCGGCAACGCCAGGGTTGTCACCATCGCCTCCGGACATGTGGATCACCGCAGCTGGAGCGGATTACACCGGTACGCCATTTTGCTTTTTGCCTCAATTGTGAGTGTCACCTCGAGCCTGCTCGGCTATTTTCCCGGCGCGAAGATGGGCTTTGGCTGGCGCGAAGCGCGCAAATTAATGAAGGACTGGGCCCGCTCTATTTTCAGCGGCCGCTTTGCCCCAGAAAAACGCTTCGGGGAACACCAGCCCAGCTGCCAACCCACTCTACATATCGCCCTGGCCGGCGACCCCTTTGCACCAGTAAAGGCTGCACGCAAACTGGCAGCTATTGTGGATGGCGAAACCCGCGAGATGGCCGCCACCTATCCGAAAGGCAACCCCCACCTGAGCTGGATCAAAAATCCACGTCCCATTATCGCCGAGGTGGACAGTTGGCTGGCCCAGCAGCCGACGGGCTCCCACTAAGAAGAAGTACCTCTTGGCGCTGGTTGAGCACTGGCGCCAAGCTATCAACTATTCCCTAACACCCAACACCTCCTCTTTTCATTAGTTTTTCACTCCCTGCTATTTCAGTGCTCCCCTTCCCTGCCGCTGTTCCCTTTGTTCACTTCCGGATGTGGCCAGAACCAAGCCGAATACCAAGAAAAAATTCGAAGTAATTTCCACTCCACTGGTTCAACCAAAAAATCATCACTAGGAGAAATTCGATGGCTGTTACCCACTTCGAACAATTCAATGCTTTGCATCAGGGAGACCGGCCCTTAATTCTTCCCAATATCTGGGATGCGGCCAGTGCACAACTCGCTCAAGCGGCCGGCGCTCCCGCTATTGCCACAAGTAGCGCCGCTATAGCCTGGTCATTGGGCTATGCCGATGGTGGTAACTTGCCAATATTGGAACACCTAAGTGCCATTGAGCGTATTTTGCGTGTTTCCCAAGTACCGGTTTCTATCGATATCGAGGATGGCTACAGCACCGACCCTACGCGGGTGGCCAAGTTAGCCGAGACTCTGTGTGACCTAGGTGTAGTCGGTATCAATATCGAGGATGGCAGCGGAAGCCCACAATTATTGGAAGAAAAAATTCTGGCAATCCGCTCCACTTTAACGGCGAGAAAGACGCGGCCATTTTTTATCAATGCGAGAACCGACGTTTACCTAAACGGCGCGGACAACAGCAAAGAAGCTCTGAAGGAAGTTATACAAAGACTAGCGCGTTACCAGAATGCCGGTGCCAACGGAGGGTTTATTCCGGGCTTAACATCTCCAATAGATGCCCGGCAACTAGCAAAAGAAATCGGTATGCCACTTAATTTAATGCAACTGCCCGGTATGGAAAAGCCTGCACAACTCTGGAAGGCCGGTATTCGCAGACTCAGCTGGGGACCGGCTTTATTTCAATCGAGTTATGCGCTTTTTAGCAATAGGGTAACTAATCTCCTGTTAGACAAAAACCCGACAGACATTTTTGATCACAGGCTAACTTATCATTATCTAAATAACCTAGCGATCAATCTTGAATAAAATTAATAAGAGATGACAGCTGCAGAAATAAGTATAAACACAATATTCACTGCAAAATGGTAGGCAGCACTGGGGGGAGTCAGTTTTGGCTCCTCCCAGCAATTACAAGAAAGGCTCAGAAGCTATAACCGATACCTAAACTGTATTCACTTTTGTCGTAAGTGTAGATATCCCGGTTTTCCTCATTATCAATAAACTGATATTTTCCATTAATGTGGAAATTGGGCGTAACGCGAAATTTCGCTCCCAACCAGGACCTCAGTCGATCAGACTCCCTATAGTAGGAATCTACATTGCCTTCACTATCGGTAATACGGTTATTTTCGTTATATAGACTGCTGCGATACTCCACCCCGGTGGATAAATTCCATCGTGGAGACGGTATCCAGACCAAGGTTCCCCCCAGGGTGTGTCGGGCAGGAGAATAGCTGTAGTAATCTCCCTCAGCTTTTACCTGACCTTCCCGATCATTGTAATCGTAACGATAATACAACTTCGTCTCGGTTGAAAAAAGTGAGCGCTGCCAACTCAAATCAAAGAACTGGCGCCAACCATCCAGATAAGCATATTCATCGCCGCCGAAATAATAACCGGGGCTATAGGAAAAAGAGATTATAGAGCGGCCCCAGTTTCCTGAAATTTTACTTAGCAGCCGTGCTTGCTGTGTAACCGGCTCACCTCCCAGAGTTACCGTCTCAACAGCAAGCCCCAACTCCGTAGACCAGCCAAACCAACGGCGATCACGGGAAAAAGCTGCCCGGGCACTGGCCAGATCGAGATTTTCATAGTCTTTATATTTACGCCCAAATCCATAACCGTGCACCCGCCATCCATTTTCGGGAGTTCCTCCCAGGCGGTATTGTCCCCAGGCAAACAATTCTGCGAAGTTGTCAGCCCCAATCGAAGCCTCTTCCAACAATTCATTTTGCAGCGCATAAGCATTGTCATCATTACCAACCGTTAAGCTGATAGTGGCCAGCCAAGGTCTTTCGTGCTCGCCGCGATGATCTTCTGCAAGTAAACGCAGGCGACGGGCGGCCATATCCCGCAATTTTTCTGTGGCCGCCCCTTCCCGCACAATACGGTAGTGTTTGACCGCAGCCAATTCGCGATTGGTCCGCTCCGCCGCAACCGCCAAGTTATAACGGGCAAGATCCCGCCAGCGAGCGTCATTCAAGAGACCGTGAAAATAAATCGTAGCCTCCGAATAACGCTCAAGCTTCATCAAGGTAACACCAATGTTGTACCTGAGCTTTGCAGAGTTGTTGCCAGACTCACGTTCAATTTCAAAGTACTTCAGTGCCCTACGGTATTTTCCCTGTTTGAAAGCCTCCGTAGCTTCACTGAAGGACCCTGCGGCTGTTGACACCGAAGATACCAATGTCAGCAGCGTGAATAGCACTATTCCGATCCGCCCATTTTGCACTGTGAATTACCTCTAAACGTTCCCTGTCATAAAGTTTCACTACAACCGTCAATCAGGCATCGGGCCCATCCGGTAGATCATCCTGTACATGTTCGAATAGTCCATCGAGATCCATAGTCATCTGCTCGCGAATGTCTTCGGGCAAACTACTGAGGATGTCCTGCATCACTTGCTCAATCACACCTTGAATGTCTGCACCATTCATTGCGCTTTTAACGGCCTCTTCAATATTTTCCCTGGCCGCCTCGGCTGTGCGCAGAGCCTCCTCCCTGGCCGCTTCCGCTGAGAGGCGCGCACTGGTAATGATTTCATACTGGCGCGCAATGGCCTCCCGCATTCTCGCCTCAATTTCCTCACTATGCTCGGCACCTTGCCCAGAAGCCGCCACCGCTTCCATCACCGCAGCTATGGTCTCCTCGGCAACTTCCTGCAGATCCGGTGGCAACTCTATGTTGTTCACCACATCTTGCGCATCTTGTCCCTCCTCAACCACGGTGAGGGTGACATCCAGGTCTTCCGCTGCCTCCTGTGCCATTAAGGGGCCGGTATATATGACTGCTGCAGCGACACCTGCTGCTATTAATCCTTTCTTCCACATCGCTTGGTTACCTCTAGGTTGTGACAAAAGAAGCTATCGAACACCATTGAGCGGCCGGATTTACAAGTGCGTTAAGCGCTGCCGCAAACGCTTGCTCACCCCGCCATACTCCACTTCAATCAATATCTCCCCGGCGCCTTTTTTGCCGAGAATTTTTACCGGCAGCGATAAGCGGTTACTCCCCGCAGCAATATCCGCTTGCCACTGCAACACCTGACTGCTCGCATAACCATCCATTCGCATATTTTCAGGCAGGGTGACCCTGATGAGTGCACCCGGCATCTGGCGACTACTGTGCAGTACAAGATGTACTGGCCGGCTAACAACTGGCCCGACTTCTGATTGCGCGTAAGCCGGCGAAGCTTCCAGCAACGCATCTTTTGAAGTGGTCAGTATCAACACCAGCGTCACGACGACTAAGAAGCCTGCGGCCACTGCCAGTTGCCCCACTCGCCGGTATTCATTGACGAATAATTTCAGTGGCGAATAGGATTTACTGATTCCCCGCTCTGCGAGTACAGACTTCAATATGCGCTCTTCCAAATCCTCACCAGGTTCCTCAACCGGCAGGGAGCGAAGCTGACTGCGCAGTAATTCATCACTGGAAAATTCTTCAGAGTCATATTTCAGCATTGGCTTTTCCTCTGATTATTAACACGGATGGCTCTCGCTATAGGTTCCCTCAACGAGCATTTTTTTTAATTTTTTATGTGCGCGATGTAGGCGCGATTTCACCGTGCCCACACTGATGTCCAAAATATCCGCCACCTCCAGTAGGGAATAGCCCTCGACATCATGCAGCAACACCGTATCGCGCCAACCGGCATTGAGTTTCGAAAGGGCCTGCAGCAAGGCGCGTTGCATTCCCACCTGGGAACTGACTCCCTCTTCAGAGGTGCTGCAAATTACCGTTTCCCAGTCGACATCTTCATCCACCGGGGAACTTCGGCGCCTGCGGTAGAGATCTACATAGCGGTGATAAAGCACCTTGATTAACCAGGGACCCAAGCGCTGAATATTTTCCAGTGCCACAGAGCGCGCCAGCAGGCTGGCCAGTACATCCTGCACCAAGTCCTCTGCCTCCTCACGGCTCCCAGTCCAGCGAAAGGCCATGCGATAAAGTTGACGAATATGAGGGTGAACTAACTCTGCGAAATGCGCGCTGCTCGATCGACGTCGCAATAAGTTTTTTGGCCAGGCGTACAAACCGCTACTCCCGGATATTTAAGGAAAATCGCCCGCAAGTTTGTTAACTGCGGTGTGAGATGGAAAACTGCACACTGAAATCACAGTGTGATAGTTGAAAAAATCTAGCAGTGATTAGCGGAGAGAGTGAGAAGAAAGGGATTTGCGTGTGAAGCGCTACGCCGAAACACTGCCTATCCCGCTATTTAGTTAGCGTCGGGATAGGCAGTAAAAAAATAAAACAATCAGGCGCTGCGCTGACGCACCGCTTCAAACAGACAGACGCCGGTGGCAACAGAGACATTCAGGCTACTGACTTCACCGGCCATGGGAATTTTAATTAAATGATCGCAGTGCTCCCGCGTTAATCGACGCAGGCCACTGCCCTCGGCCCCCATGACCAACGCCAACGGACCGGTCAACTTTGATTGATAGACATCCTGGGTGGCCTCCCCCGCCGCACCGAATATCCATACGCCGGCCTGCTGCAGTTGCTGCAGGGTTCGCGCGAGATTGGTCACCGTAACGAAGGGTAAAACTTCGGCCGCACCGCAGGCCACCTTGCGGGCGGTGGGAGTCAAGCCTGCGGACTTATCCTTGGGTGCAATTACCGCATGCACACCGGCGGCTTCCGCAGAGCGCAAGCAAGCCCCCAGATTGTGGGGGTCGGTCACGCCATCCAGCACCAACAGGAATGGCGTTTCACCTTTTTGATCGAGCTGCTCAAGCATTCCTAATAGGAATTTCTCGTCCTGGACCTTGGTTTTCTCTGCACAAAGTGCGATGACACCCTGATGGTTGGCCCCCTCTTCCACCTTGTCATCCAAGGCACGGCGGTCGACAAAGCGCAGGGCAATTTCATTTTTTTCCGCCTGTTGAATAATTTTTTGCAAGCGCTGGTCTTTGCGCCCACGCAATAACATCAATTCCTGCACATTTTGCGGGGAACTTTTTAATAGCGCCTGCACCGCGTGCAGGCCGTATACCAATTCCTGGCTCAATTTATGCCTCGATCACTTTTTCTTTTTACTGGTGGAAGAAACTTTCTTCTTCTTTTTAATTTTGCCACTGCGTGTTTTGGCCTTTTCCGCTTTCTGCGCAGCTTTGCGCGCAGCTACCGCAGGGCGTTTACCGCCCTTGCGCGGTGGGGTGCGCTTGCTGCCGCGACGCTTTATTGGTTCATCGCTTTTTGGCTTGTCGGCTTCCTCGCTCGACCCTTTCTTGGCAGTAAGGGATTTATCCTCTGCAAATTCCTGCACGGGAACCGCCTCTTTGGAGCCAACCTTGCGTTTGCGAATTGGCGCTACCTCCGCTGCCGTTTCTGCACGCTTCCCCCAGGGGCTAACATTTGACTTTCGGATACCGTCCTTTTTTTCTTTTCCGCGTCGCTCCCGCTCCAGCTGATGCTCCACCGCCATTTCCATGGCACGAGCACTGACCTGAGTCGTCTCTGTTTTGACCCGCGAGGCCTTATTGCGTGGCACCAATCCCTCAAGGATAAAGTCGACTTTGCGCTCCTCTAGATCCACCCGCGCCACCTGAACGGTAACCGAGTCACCCAGGTGGTAGCGCTTACCACTGCGCTCGCCGATCAAACGCTGATGCGCCTGCTCAAAGCGGTAGTAGTCTTTGGGTAACGCAGTCACATGAATCAACCCCTCAACAAAAAGGTCGTTGAGTTCAACAAACAGACCGAACCCTGTCACCGCACTGATCACACCGGAGTAAACCTCACCCACATGGTCCTGCAGGTATTCACACTTGAGCCAGCTGACAACGTCGCGGGTGGCATCGTCGGCACGGCGCTCGGTCATGGAACACTGTTCGCCAAGTTGTAGCATCGCCGGCATATCGTAGGGCAGTATCTGCTGACGATCGATGGGCCTGGCGCCAGGAACGGTATAAATCTTCTGCGCCACTGCGGGTTCATTGGCACTACCATTGCGAATCAACCAGCGCAAGGCGCGGTGCAGCAACAGGTCGGGATAGCGGCGAATCGGTGAGGTAAAATGCGCATAAGCGCGATAATCCAAGCCAAAGTGGCCGCGATTTTCCGGCTGATATACCGCCTGATTCATGGAACGCAGTAACATCACCTGAATGATATGTGCATCGGCTCGCCCTTCCACTTGCTCCAATAGTGCCTGGAAATCCGCTGGCCGCGGCTCTGAGCCACCGGGCAGGCGCAGCCCCAACTCTCCAAGATACTCGCGCAGGTTGCTGAGTTTTTCCTCTTTGGGCGCATCATGCACGCGGTAGAGCGCCGGCAATTCCGACAGCTCCATTAAATCGGCCGCGCAAACATTCGCCGCCAGCATGCACTCTTCAATCAGCTTATGCGCATCGTTGCGGGTGACAGGCACAATGCGCTCAATCTTGCGCTCACTGTCAAATAAAATACGGGTTTCGGTGGTTTCGAAATCAATCGCCCCGCGCCTATCACGGGCACTGCGCAGCGCCAGGTATAAGTCGTGCAAATTATCCAAGTGCGGAACAAGAGCGGCATACTGCTTGCGTAAACCACTGTCGCGATTGTCGCGCTCCTCTAAAACCTGTCCTACCTGGGTATAAGTCAGGCGCGCATGGCTGCGCATCAAGCCTTCAAAGAAACGGTAATTGGCAATTTCACCGCGACGATCGATGTGCATCTCGCACACCATACACAGTCGGTCCACCTCTGGATTTAATGAACAGAGCCCATTGGACAGTTTTTCCGGCAGCATCGGCACGACAAAGTCGGGAAAATAAACCGAGTTACCGCGACTGTGGGCCTCCTCATCCAGAACCGAACCGGGGTGCACATAGTGGGAAACATCGGCAATGGCCACCAACAACTTCCAGCTATTGTCGGGCAGTAGCTCACAATAAACCGCATCATCAAAATCGCGGGCATCCTCACCATCAATGGTGACCAGGGGAAGCTGGCGCAGATCTACCCGCGCTTTTTTATCCTCTTCCATTACTTCATCGGCAATGGCATCCACCTCTGCCTGCAAGGCGGCGGGCCAAACATGAGGGATGCCGTAATTGCGAATCGCGACATCAATTTCCATTCCCGGTGCCAGGTGGTCGCCGAGCACTTCCAGCACCTCCCCCTGGGGTACGCGGTCTCGTCCCGGCTGAGTGACAATTTTTACCACCACATATTGACCGTGTTCGGCCCCAGCCGCATCTTCCGCCGCTACCATCACATCCAGATTCACCCGGGGGTTATCCGGCCGTACAAAACAGATGCCATTTTCTCGGTACAAGCGCCCAGCCAACTGCTCGGTATTGTGCTTAATTACCCGTACCACAGCACCTTCGCGCTTACCACGAAAGCCATCGGGGGTCTCCCGCACCAATACCTCATCACCATCGAATACCTTGCGCATTTGTCGATGGGATAAAAACAAATCGCTGCCGCCATCCGTAGGCACAACGAAGCCAAAACCGTCGCGGTGACCAATCACTCGACCGCGAACCAGGCTCATCTTATCCAGTACGCCAAAATCACCAGCGCGATTACTGGCGATCTGGCCATCACGGGACATGGCGATAAGACGTCGCCGCACCCCTTCACGCCGGTCCTCATCTTCTAGTTCCAGCAGGTCGGCGACAAACTCCCAGGGCACCGGCTCCGCCTGCTGTTCCAGCAGTTGCAGCAGGTATTCTCGGCTGGGGATAGGCTTTTCATATTTTTCCGCCTCGCGCTGGGCATGGGGGTCAGCGTTGAGGGGTTCTGAAGTATTTTTGTGTGTCAAAACAGCATCCGTTGTTGAGATAACCGCCTATTGAGGCGGCTTCCGGAGGTTATCCGGTCAAAGGCTGGCGGCGGGGGTAGAGAGTTTTTGTTCAATGTTTCGCCGCTGTTGAACGCATTATAAGCGATTTCAACACATTTCCAGACCTCCGGCGAGAATGTTGAAAAAAACGCAATGAAACCGTTGACACCCCCCCTGCAGATCTCTATAGTTCGCGTCCTCAACGGAGCACACGTTGATTTGCCCAGGTGGCGGAATTGGTAGACGCGCTAGCTTCAGGTGCTAGTGACCTAACGGTCGTGGAGGTTCAAGTCCTCTCCTGGGCACCAATTCCAAAAAGGCTGACTCGAAAGAGTCGGCCTTTTTTCGTTGTGGAAAGCTGAATCTCTATCCCAACGCTACTTTTTTGATCGCTTCCTGCCTTTGTTAAATATTCGCCCAGGTTTCTCATAATGTATGAGAAATAAAAAACCGGCCATGGGGGCCGGTTTTTTACTCAGTGAATAGCCTTAATCACTTAGATAAATCAGCCCCCTGCACTGCCAGCGAAAGGTATTATCTCACTAACAACATCGGCAGGTGCCTCGCTGATATCCTCATCCAGCACCGCATCAAATTCCGAGTCTGATTCAGGTTCGTCACCAGCAGAAGCTGTGGAGGGTGATAACTTTCCAGATCTAAGGCGCATCTCGGGAGAATTCACTGCATCCACACCGCTACTATACGGTTTAACAGCACTGAAAATTGCTGGGTCAACTTGAGTAAAATCCTCTACCGCATTTTGCACTGCAGATTTCAGCCCCTGAGAGGCCTGGGATCCCGCTATCGACTGAAGCTCATCACCAGTACTGGTAACAGTTGGCACTTGGCCAATAAAGTCAGGCTCATAGTAACTGACGGAATAAATATCCAAAGTATTAGATACATCGAGTCGTAAAGGATTGACTGACTCACCAATAATCGTCCACAGTTCTGTTTCTGTTCCTAACTTCACTGTAGAAGCTGTGATGTGTGTTTTACCATAAGTTTCAGCGGTTAATATCCCAAAATTTGAGCTGGCCAATTCAACATTACCTCGACCTGCATTTATCTCATCAATAACAAGATCTCCGTGAGATAAAACACTGATGTCAATATCCGCACCAGATGTAGCTATGGCGAGAGTATTTACTTCAACTTCAATATTTACATCACCAGCAACTATTAATTCAGCTCTGTCAGCTTTAAGGCTGCCACCAATAGAATCCGATGAACTGCTAGTAATATTGATATCACCTTCACCATCATAGCCTAGGCGCATACCATCGATAGCGAATACTAATCCGGCTCCGCTCTGGTTAAAGTTTTCGGAATTATCTCCTCCGTTTACAAAATCAAAACCTAAATCCGTCTCGAGTTTGAGCGAACCATCGGTGTTATCCAGATATGTAAAACCTTCAAATTTAAAATTACCAACTTGATTACCGTCTGAATTAATCTGCCAAGTGGCCCCAGAAAGGTTGTACTGGAAGGAATCATTCCCGCTTCCGCCAGATAACTGCGTGTCTTGAGCATTATCCGAATCTACCTGTACGTAGTCATCGCCAGCACCCAAGGACACAGTGTCGATAGTAGTTCCTGCCAGTAGCACTGAATCATTACCTGCCCCTGTGTCAATTTCGGTTAGCACTCCACCTGACAGTGTAAATTGGTCAACCCCTCCACCAGCAAAAATGGATTCCACTCCACTGAAGATCAAGGTTTCACCCGCACTACTTACACTATGCTGAGAGCCACTTATGGTCCATTCAGCATCTATATCGGCACCATAGATAGCATCACTTTCGCTACCTGCTGTTAGGCTAGTTAGCCCCTCGAAAGTCACCCCTCCTATGGTCATCGTATCCAGAGCACTGAATACGTACTTACCACTTACATCCTGCCCTACATATGCTCCCGTACTTTGAACTAACTCTAGATTCTCAAAAACTACAGTTAAATTATTCACTAGAGCTTGAGCCCCACCATTCACCAGTGAGTTATTTGAACTTGTAGATGTCCAAACTGCTCCTTCTGAACTAACGGAATCATTCCCGCCTGCTCCATCTATAGTTTCAAGCCCTGTAAAATGAATTCCGGCCACACTGATATCACCAGCAGAGTCCAGCACGAAGTCATCATTTTTCTCGGTGCCGAGTAGTGAACTACCTTCACCAGAGGTATTGACTGTTTCCAGGCCGCTAAAATTAATCCCCGCCGTTTTTAGAGATTGGGCTCCTTGCAGTTCAAACAGAGCAAAATCATTAGTATTTATCAGGACGGGAGTATTCGCCCTATAGATACCACTGAAGATAAGCGAGCCTGCAACAAGCTGATTTTCATTCTCAGTTAATGCTAAACCATCACTGTAAGTACTGGCATTCAGGCTATCCTCGCCTCCATTGCCATCTACCGCGGATATACCACTGACAGTCATGCCGTAGACTTTAACATCTCCATCAGACTGTAAAGTAAATACATCCGCATTACCTGTGCCCAACAAATTTGCATTGTTTGCAGTAAGAGTTTCCACATTGGTAAAGGTTATGCTGCTATTAATAGCTTCGTAATCATTCCCGATAAGTGTCCAATCCGAACCATTAGCTCCAGCAACACTATCATTTCCCTTTCCTGTGTCTATTTCACTGACGCCACTAAAGGAAATGCCATAAGTTGTAACCGCATTACTACCATCAACTACAAAACTGTCAGCATTACTTGTACCTAACAACGCGTTTGTTAGAGCAGTGAAAATTCCATCAAAAACCAAACTTCCAGCTGATACTTGGTTATCGACTCCAGTAAGAACGAGACCATCAGAGTAAGAAGCAGCATCCAGGCTATTATTCCCCCCCTGACCATCCACTGCAGACATGCCTGAGACAACCAATCCATAGGCTTCAACATCGCCATCAGACTGAAGAATAAATGCATCTGTACTGCCGCTACCCAATAGGTTGGCATTGACGGCAGTGAGGGACTCTACTTCGGAGAAGCTAATACCGCTGTTGATGGCTTCTTTACTGGTACCGGTTAAGGTCCAGTC
The DNA here is from genome assembly GCF_020524905.1 of Microbulbifer variabilis. Lineage (GTDB taxonomy): Bacteria > Pseudomonadota > Gammaproteobacteria > Pseudomonadales > Cellvibrionaceae > Microbulbifer > Microbulbifer variabilis_A. The sequence goes on from NZ_JAIVKI010000008.1 coordinate 181,920, forward strand.
GGCACCATCGGCACCGATCACGCTGTCGCTGCCATTCAAGGCATTGATGCTGCTGACTCCGGTAAAGGCGATACCGTAGCTGCTGGCGGCATTACTGCCGTCTACGGTAAAGCTATCCGCATTGTTGGTACCGGTCAGCGCTGCGGTGACCGCAC
>NZ_JAIVKI010000009.1 GCF_020524905.1 Microbulbifer variabilis
GGGACTTATAGCTCGCAGCGCCAGGAACTGGTGGAGCAGTGGGCCAATTACGAAACCCTCAGCCTGGAATTCTGCGAGGAGATTGTAGAGCCGGTCACCCGACGCTGGGTGCAAATGGGCCTACTGGCTGATGCTTTCCAGATTCCAAGGGATGTTGACCCATCCACATTATTGAACGTCGATTTTATTACCCCGGTGATGCCCTGGATCAATCCAGCCCATGAAGCCAGCGCCGATGAAACCCTGCTGGAAAATGTGCTGGTCAGCCCACAGCAGACCATCCGTCGCCGTGGCAAAAAGCCGGACGATGTGATCAAGCAGACCGCGGCTTGGCAAAGAAAGCTGGAAGAGAACGGCATCACCACCCCAACGAAACGCGCTGCGGTCCCCGCAGAAAATACTGAGCAAGACCCCGAGTCTTAAAAGGAGACCGCAATGACCAAAAAATCTTGGTACAGCATTACCGCTGCCGCAAATAACGGTGAAGCCGATATCTTTCTGTATGACTTTATCGGTGGCTGGGGCATGACCGCAAAAGATTTTGCCCGGGATCTCAAAGCGCTCGGCAATGTCAGCAAGATCAATCTGCACATTAACTGCCCCGGCGGTGATGTGTTCGACGGCACTGCCATTTACAACCTGCTCAAAGATCATAAAGCCGAGGTGGAAACCTGGATTGAAGGCATCGCAGCCAGTATGGGCAGCGTGATCGCCCTCGCCGGGGATACCGTCCATATTGCCGAAAACGCCTATTACATGGTGCACAACCCCGCCGCCTTTGCCGCAGAGCGCGCTTTTCGTAAATGGGGCGAGCCCTCTACTTATACAGACAGTAGCGGTACTGAGTCAATTGGATGCCGGGTGATTAAAGATCAAGAGATCTGCGAGTTAGAAGATGAGGAACGTGTGCGGGTGCCGCGTATCGAGCTGAGTCTTTTGGTCAGTGAAGTCGGGCCATACAACTCTGGGGCGGTGGTTACGCTTGGTAGAGTGGCGTATACGGTGTGCAAGCGGCTGGCGGATGATGGGGTTGTTTGGCGGGCGTTGGTGGATGGATAGTAGGTACTACTAAAAAATCTCTTCCCTAATTTGTGTAAACCAAAGAAAATACTCGGGTTTTGAATTTTTTCAGGGAGCCTAAAAATGGAAGGATCTATGAAGCCTAAATCAGACAACCTTTTTCACTTCACGAAATCTTTAGACGTTTTGCAGCTAATATTAAAGAATGGTATTCAACCTAGATACTGTTTAGAAGACATAGAATGGTTTGGTGTTGAAAGTGATAAACATATTGCTTTTCCAATGAGCTGTTTCTGTGATATTCCTCTTTCAAGGATTTCTGAGCATACAGATTTTTACGGTAGTTTTGGATTGGGGTTGTCTAAAAATTGGGGCTATAAGAATGGATTAAATCCTGTCATATATAGTCCTGAGGGTGGTGTTGCCCAAAGTTTGGCGAAGTATTTGTTCTATTTCAATTTTAATAATTTAAGTGATAAAGATCATCAACGATTTAGTGATCATCTTTTTGAGTATTGGTCGATTGTAAAGCCTGTTAAAGGGAAGATGGTCGTCTCAGGTTCTATTGTAGAAAAGGAATTCTATCAAGAGAATGAGTGGCGTTTTGTTCCTCCAGTTAGAGATTTGTTATTTCAAGAGCAATTCGAAGATAAAAAAGAGAGGGCCAATAAGGAAATTGAGAAATTTGCGTTAGAGATGTCTCCAAACGATATTAAGTATATTTTTGTTAGGTCAGATAGTGACATTCCTCAACTAGTAGACTTTATAAATACAGAGCTAGGCAGGTTTCCCTTGAATGATCTAAAAATACTTCTATCTCGGATTGTTTCTTTGGATACTTTGAAAAAAGATCTTTAGTTTAGCTAACTCATCTAAGGCCGTTCCCAGTGCATAAAACCTGCACTCGCAGGATTTTTTATGCCAAAAACTCCTGGAACATTTCACGTTGACCTAACGCATCACCATCCGAGATGCCGCCCTAAACAATCTGAAAAGCCTATCCGATTGCAACTTCCCCTCAGCGGGAACCACTGAAAGCATCGAACGGGAAGAGCTGCCGGCAATTTTCGTAGGTTTTGCCACTGTAAATACAGAGGTGGCGAGGACAAACCTGATGAGTACCGGGTGATCTTTGAGCGTGAGGTCAACGGGCTCGATGATGAGGAGCATATGCATGTGCCGCGCATTGAGTTGAGTCTGCTGGTCAGTGAGGTTGGGGCTTACAGCTCGAGGACGGTGATTACGCTTGGCGGTGTGGAGTATTCAGTGCGCAAGCGCTTGTGGGATGATGGAATTGTTTGGTAGGTGCTGGTGCTGGTGCTGGTGCAGGTGCTGGTGCTGGTGCAGGTGGATGGGTAGTTTTTAACTGATGGATTGCCGGCTTGAGGTATTCGAGGCTATAGTAATATTTAGCTACGAAAAACTATGGATTAATTAAAAATTAGAACTTTATACCGGATATGACTTGTGAGAGTTATTATCGGATTAAAAGCTAACAATGAGCGTACTTTTAATAACAAAGATCAGAATCGGCTTCTTTATATCTATAACTTAAAACCGATAAGTCATTGTTTTTTATAAAGTTCCAAATGTGATATAAAGCGGTGAAAATTCTGAGATATAAAGACCCCGCTATATATTTATTGATACATATGGGTCCAAGTGCGGATAACTAATTAATACGCTTAGATTTTTCTACCTTCGAAAGAGGTGAGGTTTGGAAATATATTCCAAACATCTGCGCTTCATTCCATACATAAACTCTCTACGCGGTTTGCTCAGTTTAGCGGAGAGTAAATTTTACTGGGGATACCAATGAGATATCTACTTTCCATGTTGCTATCAGTTGCTCTGGCTGGATGCGTAACTTTACCATCAGCATCTATTCCAGATGGCGGAGTGATCGCAATAATATATGAAACTCCAGATTATATCTGTCACGACCACACGGGGATTACAGTCTTCGGTAATTTTGTTAAATACTATAATCTTCCAAGTGAAGATATAGAAAGAGCAATATTTGAAGGTTATAAATTAGGCTTTGAACAAGCAGGATACAAAGTTGTTCGAAAAAAAACTAAAGACTTGTTCGGTGATTTAGCTCCTAAATCTAATACAAATCTTTCTCCTCAGGAAGTACAAAGGCTTGTTACATCTGCATCAAAAGAAAATGTATCGTTAGTTCTTTATGCCGATGCAATGGCTGAGGCAGACCTGACAAGTTCAAAGCCACCTCTCGATATACGTAATTACTGCGAAGGTGGTACCATACTTTTTACAGGCCCGGGACAATTTCGTGCAGAAGTTTTGGCTTACTCTATGGATACAACTGCTTTTGATGCGAGGAGTGGACAAAATTTAGGGCGCTTGCATTATCACGAAAATCCAACGTTTAGTGCGACCAAACCTTCCGACTTGAAAAATATTACAGAGCAAGATTTAGAGCGGTTTCTGAGGGATTTGAAAATGAATGCGAGCTTCAAGGCTAGCCTGATAGTGAAAAACTTAACGGGTTCATCAATTTGAGCGCAGAAAAGGGTGCTTTGCACATTAAAGTATAAAAGTGCATGAGTTTATATGTATGAAAAATATATATCTTTGATAATCTTTGAGTTTTAGGTGGCCATTGCATAAAGGCGGTACTACTTTGTAAACATTCAAACCCGCACCAGCGGGTTTTTTTATGCCCAAAATTCCTGGAACAACTCCAATGACTCAACGCATAACAATCCGCGATGCAGTAGTAAACAACTTGCAAACCCTATCCGGTTACAACTTTCCCTAAGCGGGAACCACTGAAGGCATTGAACGGGAAAAGCTGCCGACCATCCTTGTAGGCTTTGCTACGGAACAAACAGAACAGGAACTCTCGGGCACCACCCGCCAACTGGATCTTGTCGTTTCGGTGGTGGTGCACAGCCGGGGGGATATCTACGAATTACTGGATCAGGCCGCTGAGGATATTGAGAGTGTCCTACGGGATCGAACCCTGGGGGGTGCCTGTGAAATTTTTGCGCTCTCACAAACCGATTTCGCCCTGGATCAGGATCACCCGCTGGGCGAAGTACGCCTGACCTATACCGCCCAATATTCCACTGAATGACGCACTTCTGCGTCGGACTTTCATTTCCACTAAAGCAACGGGAGAACCCCTATGTCTCAATTGGCTCAGGGCACCAATATCTATTTTATCGATCCCGCAGATGACTCTGTGCAGAAAGTGACTGGGGTAAATTCTTTTAACCCCGGCGGCAACCCGGCGGATCAGATCGACGATACCTCCTTGGAGGACTTGGATAAAAAATTCAAACGCGGTCTGCGTACACCGGGGCAGGCGTCGGTGGGTCTTAAAATTGATCCGAGAAATGCGGTACACAAGCGCCTGCATGAGTTGTCCCAGGATGACACCGTGGACAATATGAAATGGGCGGTGGGATGGAGTGATGGTACCGAGGCACCCACGGTGACAACCGGCGAGTGGACCCTACCGACTACCCGCACCTGGTTCACCTTTGAGGGCTATGTAGCCGACTTCCCCTTTGATTTCCAGCAGAACAGTTTGGTCACTGGTGAAATATCGATCCAGCGCAGCGGCGGTTCGGCCTGGACGGTTAAGTCTTCAACTTAAGAGGTTAATTAGGAAATTATCCATCGAATCCCTACAGCAGCAGGGGGCATTTTCCGGGGGTCCTGTGAAGCGTTCCATTACCTGGAAGCAGGGCGAGTAAGAGTGATTGACGAGTTTCTATGTACTCTGTCTTTATTTTATTAACGAGCCCTCAGCGATGTGCCGGAGATACGTGGAGGGGTATCGCTGCCAGTATTATTGATACCGAGAAAAAAGCCACTATTTAGCCAAGAGCATATTAACTGGGAGGCAGGTCCACCAGTATCTGCGCAAATTCCGCAACGAGCATTAAGAATCACGAAAAATTAATGACTTTATGATCATACGGCTATATTTACTTTTTAGCTCAATACCAAGGTAAGCTTCTACCAATGGACTCTATGTTGCTGTTGTTCCTCGCTGTCGGAGCTGAGGAGACAAACGGCGCCGACAATACTGGTCTATTACTAGTTGAGGCTAGAGCCTGAGCAGGGACATTTAAAGATGCGATTATAGCTGGGTACTGGGTTTTGATTAAGGAACATCGCACTTATCTATTGATGACAATAATTGAATGGTTGGAGTGTTGGACTTGTAGGGGGCTCTAATCAGGGTAGTACGGATTATGCAAAGGAGATAATGGGCTCAAAAAATATTAAGAAGCAGCTACCTGGGGACTATTTAATACTTGTTTGATTAAAAGTGTGTCTGGAGTTCTTTTTTTACTTTCCCTGAATGATTTCTTTTGCTGGATTTTAGTCGTATATCTCCTGTAGGGTTTGGGTCCTCTGGCATGGAGGGCGAGGGGTGAAAAGCCAAAAATTCATCAGACTGCAAGTTATTTAGAACCTTTTCCTTTTCTATATGACGTTGATAGCCGATCTGACAGCAAATGATAATCGACTGTTTTTGTATACCGTGAGATAACGCCTTAGCACATGTCGCCACGGTGAGGCGATGATCTTATTTAAGGGGGAAGTAATGAATTCGAACCAAGCCGATAGGAGAATTCTCGGCCGGAGTGACAATGCAAGTCCACGCAAGCCACAACGCAGAAACGGGCATAAGAAATATGAAAAACTTCTCGATGCGCTTGAAGCTCTAATTACTGAGCAAAACCCAAATGAAATTAGCCTCATCGACCTAGCCCAGGCTGCCGGAGTTCCTGTAGCATCTGTTTATCATTTTTTCCCTAGTGTGGGAGCCAGTCTAACCGCATTAGCTGAGCGTCACTACGAGTCATTTGGCAAAGTATTACTTGAGTACTCTGATTTCGCACCTGTTGAAAGCTGGCAGGGTTTTCTTAATCAATTATGCGATCTTGTCTGTAGTTACTATCAAGGTAATATCTCCGCATTGAGAGTACATTTCGGACCGCAATCGAGCTGGGCATTACGTCAATTGCAAATGAGTAACAACCGGCGCTTAGCAAACGTTTTGATCAAAAATCTATCCCGCAAGTTTGATCTACCCTCTTCTCGGGACTGGTGTGATCATGTTATTAATGCAATTAATATTAATGATTGCTTCCTCTCTCATTCTTACTCATATTCTGGGGGAATCACCAGTGAGGCTGTAACCGAGGGCAAGCTTGCAGCAGCTGCGTACCTAAAGCTTTATCTTGGAGAATTGTTGCAGCCGCGAAAAACCTCTTATTAAATACCGAAAGGTAGAGTCTATCTTTGCGGGTTAAAGTTAGGGCTTCTAAAAAAATGACAATAATTTTTTAGGGCGTATCTACACTAATTAATCTGTCTACAATAAGTGAAAAGTCAATAAAGAATCTAAAAATCACATCCAATTTATGTAAGCGACTGAAAATTCTACGGAACCCTTTCAGTCGACAGAATAAGCGCTCCACCTCATTCCGCTTCTTGTACACTTCCCGATCATACTCCCACGACGTCATTCGGTTAGCCTTCGGAGGAACCATTGGAATTATGCCTAGATTCAGCACCAACAGCCATGTGTCATCTCCCTCACAAGCTTTATCCATTATGACCATAGTGCCACCCCAACCGCAGTTTTCTAGCGTTCGAAGTAGACTACGCCCCTCGGGAGCATCGCCAAGCTGACCAGGTGATAATGAAAAGGTAACGGCGGTTTTGTCATCTGTCGCGATCAAGTGAATTTTAGTTGTTCATCCACCTCTTGATTTACCGATGGCTTGTGGACCGTTTTTTTAATGCACCGGTAACGTCAGGATTTACCTTGACAATCGTGCTATCAAGGGAGATGTGATCTACCTGATTATTGATCACATCGGCTTCTTGAAGAACTGTGAAAACCTGATCCAAAACCCCATACTTAGCCCAGCGATTGGCCCTCATGTATATAATGTACCACTTGCCAAAATGCTCTGGGAGACCACGCCATTTACAACCTTGCTCGGCAATATATAAAATAGCGTTTATGACTTGTATATTCTGTATCTTTACGTTTCCACGTTTCCACGTTTCCACGTTTCCACGTTTCCACGTTTCCACGTTTCCACGTTGCAGCGGCAAAAGGTGTTCAATAACTTTAATTGTGCTTTTGAGATTTCCATGAGCACAGATTTTTCCAAAATTAGTGTCGACAGGCCCTAGTGTCTTGCTAATACTCGGAAGAAATGCTAACCCCCAACTATTGGTACATCCCTTATAAGTTGGTTTTGTTATACAAATCAAGGTATATTTTGGATCATAAGTACTAAGAGGCCATAGATTCGGTTCTATTTACTCGGAAAAAGCAAAGTTCAAGGAAATGCTATATGTATTTGCGCTACTTATCATTGAAAATGTAATAAAATGTAGCAAAATTCACTAATTGAATTCGAAATAAATATTCTATAATGTTAAATTCACAAGATGTTTAAATTTGACTCAATGTTTAGGTTCGTTATACTAGTTTTAAGTATACCCTTTCTGAGGGTGTTATATATTTCAAGTAAGTATGTGGAAACCATGTTTGTTTTTTGTAATAAGTAAGGAGATAAAAATGAAAAAACTTTTGGCTATAATTATTTTGATGGCTAGCTCTACCTGTGCCCTAGCTAGGAACGATATTAGTGATTACTCCGTTGAGGAGGCGATGTCGACCCCCAAACTATCTTCAGCTATCGGTGAAGGTGTAAGTTTTTATTTTGGAGAGCAAAAGTACCCTAAGGTCCTACAGAATTTCGGTGAATTTGGTTCAAATAAGAAGACTAATGCTTTCGGAAAGTCTGACAAAGCTGCCTGTCAATGGGCATTTGCATCTGCTATTAAGTCGCTTAAGCAACGTGCAGAAAAAGAGGGGGGCAACGCAGTGATAAATATTAGGTCCAATTACAAGGGAAATGTGACTGCGAGCGATACCACCTTTAAATGCGGGGCTGGTGCGATTGTTGCTGGTGTTGCACTTGTTGGCGATGTAGTAAAAATAGAAGGATGATTTAAATGTAGTTTAATTAGAGGTCACCCTAATTAAAGTGTAGTAGTTAAGACTTGATCTGACAGTTTCCGGTTTTCAGAAGATGCTCTGTCAGATCAAGTTCATTTTATGCGCTTTTCTTTTCAAATTTTTTTGCCATCTTCAATTGTTGCCATCGGTTCTTGGATACAATATTTTCTGCCCTGATGGGTGCGGTTCTTATTATAATATGTAAGCCATTCTTCAAGCTCCTTTTGATGCTCCACTACAAATCAGTAGATCTTATAGTACAGTTAAGGTTGGTAGAACTCCTGTAAAATGGTTTTATGGAAAAGTTCACAGATACCCTTCTTTTGCGGATGTCTGGCTTTTGTCTTGCTATATTTTATCTTGTTCACACTCAGATATAAAAGACAATCATGCTGCTCGAACTTGTCACAATATTCTTTGCCGCGATCAGTTAAAGTACACTGCACCGGAAGATCATTCTTAGTGTAAAATGGTAATACACTGTCGTTCAGAAGGTCTGCCGCAGTGATTAGTATTTTGGCGGTTTACGGATTAAATGGGCCACATTTTTTTAAACCATGTATTGATTAACCCATTTTTACTTAAATAGCCCGTATTGCGCGGGCATGGTTTGTTATGCTCAGAATTTAGCATTAGCCTTTTTTCTCTCTAAGTTTACTGCCTGCAATACCGTACACGGTAAATTGGTCGGTTTTTTATCGGTGATCCGTACCCAGTATTTTAAAGGGTTCTTCTTTGGCGATTTTTATTTCCTTCTCCTTTTCTTCCTCGCTGGTCTTAGCTGGGTTGGTAAAATTGCTTGCTTCGATCATTACCAAATTGAAGGTGTCACTAAACAGTGCATATCTATTCATTGGATTCTTCTTAATCCCCAAAGCGGACTTCATGCAAGTATCTATAAAAAAGTAGGTGATAGGTTTGATCGGGGTAATAATAACAATCAAAATAAATCTTTTAGGTACCATTTTTTATTTATTTACTTCTCGCTTAATTATACAAGTATCATTGATGCTGTACGATGCCTTAACCGAGATAAGATCCTATTCGACATTAAGAGGTAAGTGCCAAGTGAATTTTGATGGGAGGTATAAGGGTGGGCGACTAGAAATATATGCGCCGATACAGAGGGTCGGGTTAAATATTAGTTGCTTTAGTTGAGTATGTAGGCTTAAGGTAGATTGCTGCTTAGGCTTTTTGGTTTTGTCTGGGGTTAATGTATTTCAGGTGAGTACAAAATGAAATATATTTAAGTAATTTTTAAAAAATATTGGTTTGCTTTATTGTCTGTCAATGAGTTTTTCGGTATTGGGTTAAGGATATTTAATTATATAAAAATTAAAGGGAGTCATCTAAATGAAGAAATTTATAGAATTCATCGTTTATCTTTTTCTTGGTTTAGGCTTTTGTAGCCAGGCATTTTCTATTGAGATTCTTGCTCATAGAGGTGCATCTGGCGAATACCCTCAAAGTACAGTACTGGCTTTCGATAAGGCACTGGAGCAAGGGGCGGATATTCTTGAGTTAGATGTTCATTTATCCAAAGATCATTATGTAATCATAAATCATGATGCAGATCTTAGAGACAATGTTGGAGTGCCGGATAAAATTAATGATTTGACTTTGGGCGAAATTAAGGCTCTAGATGCGGGGCATGAGTTCACCTTAGATAAAGGCAATAGTTATCCTTTCCGGAATCAGGGGCTTACTTTATTGACGCTGAATGAACTGTTTGAACGATACCCCGAAAGTGTCTTTAATGTGGAAATTAAACCTAATGACAAAACGCTCTCAGAAGTGCTTTGGCAGATTATCGCAGACTACAGGATGGAGCAGAGAGTGACAGTTGCGAGTCAACATAGCAAAGCAATGAAACACTTTCGAGAAATTAGCCGGGGTGAGGTTAGGACCAGCGCAACCATAGGTGAGCTTGTAGAAGCAAGCTTTGCATGGAGTTCGGGTTTTGGTTGGGCTTTCAAACCTCAATTTGATGCCGCGCAACTGCCATATAGTATTACAACCAAGCCTTACGTGCGTTTTTTTCAGAAAAAAGGGGTGACTGTAGACCTTTGGACAGTGAACGATGCGGATCATATCGAGCGCAGTATTTCATTAGGAGTGGATGGAATTATTGGTGACTACCCTGATCGTATTTATCAGGCGCTTGTAGATGCGGGAGAACGCTAGTATCTGTTTGCTATTCATAAAATAAGAATTATTCACTCAAAAGAATTTTTATATCCAAGGGGCTGTGATTTGAGGCGCTTCTCAAATGCGAGCCAAACTTGAAATAAATGCCACGCAAAAGCAACTTAGTTTCAAGTAATAACTGTAATATTTCCATACTGCAAGAAAATTATTAGCGCCATAGAGGCTTCCTGGGGGGTACTTGTACTCTCAATGGCAGTGAAAAAATTTATGTGGCTTGAAAATGAATTAATGCTATTGAAATAGCAATCTTATAAGTTTCTGTCAAAGGATTATCAGCGAGGGCTAAAGAAGTTGCTTTTCTTGAGTTAGAGAAAATAGCCCCAGCTTTTGATATCGCTAAAAAATCTGTCCTTTTAGTTGGGTAAAACTCATGAAATTATTTCTATGGAGGTTTTGAAAAGAAATACTAATTTAATCGAATTGGGGATGGATTCTAAGAAAGCTAAACGCTCTTCTTTTAGCTCTATGGCTAACAGTATCGAAAATCATGTTCATTGTGACGTCACTTTGGTGAAAATTTAACCGCATGAGCTTTGTGCTAGTTGATCAAAAAAATAGTCTTATATTCTTGGGTGTGATCCACTTTCCGGCCTGCTGTTAGCCTTTACATACATGTATGTAAAGGCTAACAGCCATCTAGTAAAATTAGTAGCCTCCCGAAACTGATTGGCAACACTACAGGTGATCCCACATAAGGAATCATTGTGGGGATTTAATAGCAGCCGATTAACTGTTCAATATATTTGCTCGACTGCTATTTCGAAATTTAGTGCGGTATTGGCTAGTTCTCCAACAATTTTCTAGGGGGCGGAGTGGGGAGGGAGAAGGGTATCCGCTCTTCCTTCGTCATCTACACTTTTGAGCTCTTCTCTTAGGTTCACTGTAACTGGAGAGTTGCGCAACACCAGAAAGCCTGCAAATCCTGCGATCACAGAGGCCAGTAAGATGCCGGCTTTGGCCTGAATCAAAAGCTCGTATTGGCTACTAAATGCCAGTTCTGCGATAAAAATTGACATTGTAAATCCGATGCCTGCGATCAGTGCCACACCAATAATATGTTGAAAGCTCGCGGCTTTTGGGAGCTTACCCCAGCCGAGTTTCCAGCCGATCCAGGTAGCACCGACAATGCCAATTAACTTGCCAACAACCAAACCACCAATGACTCCAAGGGTTACTGGATTCAGTACTGCTGCCGAACTAGTAAAGCTTTCAAAAGGGATGCCCGCATTTGCGAGTGCGAAGATAGGGATTACTATAAAACCCACAGGAATATGTAAGCGGGTCTCCATACGCTGAAGAGGGGACTGTGCAAAATTCACACCATTACCAAGGGCCATTACCCTTGCATGGAGGGCATCGCTAGCAATGATCTTGTCGCCGGGGCGAAAATATCGGTCGAAGCTGCGGATAATATCTTTAACAAATGTGCTAAAAGCTAATGGATCATACTTTGGCTTTGCGGGTAGTGCCATGGCGGTAATGACACCCGCTAGTGTGGCGTGGACGCCTGACTGATAAAGTCCATACCAGAGTAATATGCCAATAAAGATGTAGGCTGAAGAGCGACGAACTCCGGCGGCATTGAGGAACCCCATTATTGCAATCAGAAGACCGGATGCGATCAAAGCAGTAGTGTTCACCTGCTCGGTATACCAGATTGCAATCACAAGAATTGCACCCAGGTCATCTACAATGGCCAGGGCTACCAGGAAGGTTACAATCGCTCTAGGTACCTTATTTCCTAGTAGTGTTATACAGCCCACCGCAAAGGCGATATCGGTAGCCATAGGGATGCCCCACCCAGGTTCCGCTACCCCGCCGTTATTGAGGGAACTGTAAATGAGTGCCGGTACCGCCATGCCGCCAATAGCTGCCATCACAGGTAAGACCGCTTGGCGGAGATCTGAAAGCTCCCCAACGAGGAATTCACGCTTAAGCTCTAATCCTACTAAGAAAAAGAAGATGGCCATTAGGCCGTCATTAATCCAGTGGTGTATCGAAAGAGAAAGCTCCCAGTCACCAGAGCCAAGGCTAATTGGCATGTGCAGCAGGTGCTTGTAGGCATCCTGTAGGGGGGAGTTGGCAACAATGAGTGCTACCAATGTAGAGAGCATCAATAAAATACCACTGCTACTTTGGCGATGGATAAATTCCTCAAAAGGTGTAACCAAGCGACCAAGGGCCTCTTCTAGTGGTGCTTGAAATACTTTTCCTTTTCGAATTTTGAATTTATCCAGAACACTTTTTGCCATCGACTAGTTGCCCCTTCCTTATACTAAGCCTTACAAAAAGTAGGGCTGTCTTATGCCTTTAGAGGTTAGAGGTTAGCATGAGACATGTATTGTTATCTATATTGAATTGTCTTTTAGCTAAATCTTAATTTACGTATTTTTTTTAAGGACGTGAAAAAATTCTTTTCGAATGGTTAAGCTGTAATAATTAAGATGTGATTGAAACTTAAGATGTAGGGCCTTTCAAAGGCTCGTTATAAAATAAACCCAAGGGATCTACAAGGCACCCTCTTGTTCATTTTCTATCTGCTCGTAAAGCTCTGCCATTGGACTTCGATCAATAAAAAGTGAACCCTCCGTTGCGCGATCAAGGTCTGTGATCATTAGAGTTGCTGTAGAAAAAGATAAAGCTAGGGAGATGACTATTAGCCATGAAACTTTGTGGCTGATGCCTATCTGAAAGCCCACACCAAAAATGGCAAAGACTGCAATTAGGTAGAGTCCTCCCTAGATGGAAATAGGTATATGGTATTCGAGTGTGTTAACCTTTCTTCTCGAATGAACATCATGTAGTTTGTTCAGCTAAGAGATGAATAAGTGTATACGTGGTGGATCCATCTTTTGGCTCGCTTTTCCGACAATCCCCCATATTTCTTTAAGTACATCCCCCGAGAGCGATTCTGATTTTCGGTCATTGGTTGGGTTGATCCCCTTTTGGTGTGGAGATGTGTATTCGATTAGATGGTTTCTCACTTTATTAATCGTTTCTTTGGTTTCTAGAAAACCTACCTGTAAGTATGCGATACGGATTGCACTTGCTTCATTCAGCAGAAGTTTCCTTCGCTCGCTGAAGCGCTGTAAAGCCATACTAAACATAAATGCTAAAAGAAGCCTTAGTAGTCCAAGTGGGGCACCTACTGCCCCGGCCATAACTGAGTCGTTCAATTGATTGCGAGCACTCTTTTTGCGATCTATCCAAAGGCCAACTAGCAGTGCTGTAAATACTAAAAACAAAGTAAAAAAAGCAATCAGTGAAAGTGAAAAATTATAGAATAAGTTCCTTGACATTGGGAGCCTTTTTCTCAGCTAATCGATAGCTGGAAAACTAAAAGATTAAAAAAGTTATCTATTCATTTGCGTCACCTCATGTGAGGTGATTTCTTATTGCTTTAGCACTCTACTATTTGTTTGTATTTCATAGTACTAAGGTGGCCTCTAATAGTAGATATGTTTGCAATTGTTACAATCCGATTTTTGGGATTTACATGGAGCTTTGTATATGGAGGAGAAAGCTATTCATAAAATATGTTATATACCCCTTTTACTTTCGTGCTATTTTCTCTAGAAAAATGTTACTGATAGTTTTTGCCAGCTTATCCTTTTAAATTAACATCATTACTTCGTGGTTGAAATTATGGAAAGGATGAGATTCCTCGCAGCTTTTCTATTTCAGCCATTTATGTTTCACTGCCGTTTTACATATCAAGTGAGCGTTTATTGGATTTATATGTGAGTAACTTTTGCAAAGGTATATAGGTTAATGCTCAAGCAATAGCAAAATCTCCCCAGGAGCTAGCAATACCATATGCCATTTTCTCCCTATCACCTGAGTTACTGTGGAAATGCTCGTTAATCACAATTTGCCACCAAATGAGGAATGTTAGAGGTTGCGCCATATCTAGCAGGGAAAATTTTTTACCTTTTGGCTTCATTTTGCACTCTTTTTCCCTTTATTCGTGAGGAAAGGGGATTTCTTATGTTCTCTTATGACTGAGACTGTTAAATATGCTATAAGCAAAGCCTTTACGCATATGGCTCAAATACTCGATAATTGACGCCCAACCTTCCGGGGGTGAGTGCTGCTTTTGTACCTCTTCCTAGGTAGGGTGAATAGGAATTGAATCTGAAATCCTGGAGTGATCAGTGACGACAACAGTTGAGCAAAAGGCAACCAATGTACATTGGCATGATGGCGATGTAACTCGTGATAATAGGGCTAGTATTCTTGGCCATAAGGGAGTGACTCTTTGGTTCACTGGTTTGTCTGGTTCCGGTAAGAGTACTGTGGCGGTAGCTGTTGAGAAAGCTCTAGCGGCACGTGGAGTTCTGAGTTACCGCCTAGATGGTGATAATATACGCTTAGGTATCAACTCCAATCTGGGCTTCTCCGCAGAGGACCGCCAAGAGAATATCCGCCGTGTTGGCGAAATTTCCAAGCTGTTTGCGGATACCGGGGTTGTTGTGCTGAGTAGCTTCATTAGTCCATATCGCGAGGATCGGGATGTGGTCAGAAAAATGCACGAGGATGGCGGCCTACCATATTTGGAGGTATTTGTAGACTGTCCATTAGAGGAGGCGGAATCCCGCGACCCAAAAGGCCTCTATAAAAAGGCCCGTGCCGGTGAGATTAAAGGCTTTACCGGTATTGATGACCCCTATGAAGCGCCAGTTTCCCCCGAGTTGCGCCTGAATACGGCAGAAATGACCCTGGAGCAGGAGGTGGAAGTGATTATTTCCACTCTGCAGGAAAAAGGCATTATCGCCAAAGACTAAGTTACTTATCAGCTCGCCCATTTCTGAAAGGGAGGCTTTACCGGCCTCCCTCTTTTCTAGCGAATTTGTCAGGCTATTTGATCAACTTCTTCTGATACTTACTTCCTATAAGTCCTCCCCGACGCCAACTACCGGTTGAGCTCCATATCCCTTCATATACTCATCCTGTACCAGTTATAGAAGTGGCAGCTGTGGAGGCGTTTATGTCGACAAGGGGAGCTTGGTTTCTCTCTGTGTTTTTCTTAATGTTGGTCGGAGTGCTAGGGGTAGCTGCTTGGATCGCATATGCAAAACTGCCAAAAGTGCATGGCAAGGTGGATGCTCCCGTGTTGGGAGTTCCGGCTGGAGCTCTCGAATATGCTCCTACACCGGCCTATGCTGGCCCCCACCCAAGAATGATGTCACGTCCGCCAGAGTATTTCCCATTCCCTATCTCAATCGGTGAGGTTGGGCCTGTAGAAACACTATTTACGGGCCCCTCAAAATACCCATTCTTCTGTGGTCGCAATGCCATTACCGATAGGCAGCCATTGGTTGACAATCAGGTTAAGGAGGGGGTACCTGTTTTTGCTCTAGATGATGATGGGAAGAAAACCAAAGAAGTAATTGGTTATAGCCGGGATTGCAGTCATGCCACGGAGGTAGCTTATTTCTATCGCAGTACAACCGATGGAAGTTTTTACTACCTACATGAGGCACGCAATGATATCGATAAGGTGACCGTGAATGGCCGCCAGGTAGATTTTATTGTGCGAGTGGAAACGGGTACGATCAACCGGCATTTTTACGCCATTGCCGTATTGCGTGGCGAGGGAGAAACCGCAGAAAAGCCGAATGCCAGTAACTGGAACCGTCGCTTGATTTATCAGTTTCGAGGCGGGGTTGGTATAGGTTGGCGCCAAGGTAATCTCAGCAAAGGAGACGTGACCACGCGGCGTATGGATCAGCTGGCGCGTGGGTATGCCATTGTTTACTCGACAGCGAATCAAACTAGAAATCACTACAACTTATGGCTAGCTGAGGATACGGCGCGGCGCCTCAAGAAACAGTTCCAAGCGCTTTATGGCGAGCCAATGTATACCGTGGGTATTGGTGGCTCTGGAGGAGCTATACAGCAGTATTTAATCGCTCAAAATGCGCCTGGGATACTGGATGCAGCTATTCCACTTTATTCCTATCCAGATATGGTGACCCAGACAATTTATGCCTTTGACTGCGAGCCTCTTGAGTATTTTTTTGATGTTTTGGATGCCGATAATCCCCGCTGGAAAGATGTTGAGGAGCGTCAGCGTATACAGGGGCTCGCTGCGAACCCTGAAGCAGATAGCCGCTTCAAACTGATTACAATGGCGGCAGGTTTGTTTGATAGTCGTTACAGAGGTCGCCCAAGTGGCGCAACAGAGTGTGTTGATGGTTGGCGTGGTTTAGTACCACTAGTAAACAATCCAAACTTTGTGCATTTCTTTAAAAGCTTCGCTGGGGATTTGCCGGAAAGGGTGCACTGGACCCATTGGGAAAATCTTCGGCAGTTTTATGGAGCCGGCGAAAATGGCTATGCAAATACTACCTGGGATAATGAGGGGGTTCAGTATGGTCTGAAAGCGTTGGTTGATGGTGAAATCAGTATTGATACCTTCTTGAAAATTAATGCCGCCATTGGTGGTTGGAAGGCACCTCAAAATCAGTCGCAAGAAAAGCTTTGGTTTCTCAATGGTGGATTATTCCCTGTACATCTTTCCTTATGGAGTGAGCAAAATCTCAATATGGGAACCTTGGCAAGCCCTGCCAAGCGTAGCCGTGCGAGCATGGAGGCGATCAATGGGATTTATAGATCGGGACATGTTTTCCTTGGGGATGTAGAAATCCCAATTGTAGATATGCGCCATTATTTGGATGAAGAGTTAGATATGCATCATAGCTCGGCTTCTTTTACTGCTCGTGAGCGCATTCGAAGAGCACGAGGCCATGCGGGCAATCAGCTGATTTGGGTGAGCCACAAAGACTACAACCCCCTGGATGATGCGCTTGACCTTGTTGACCGTTGGATGCAAAACATCATTAGTGACCCCGCCAAAGGTGTTGTTGAAAACCGACCAGAGGATGCCAACGATCAATGCTTTGATAGCGAAGGGAATATACTGGCATCGGGGCCGGATGTTTGGAATGGCGATTGGAACCGCCAACCTAAGGGTAAATGTATGAGGGAGTACCCAGCCCACAGCACCACCAGGCAGGTGGCGGGAGCCCCCGTGACTGATGACATCTTTAAATGCGCGCTTCAGCCAGTTGAACGGGCACTGGCAAAGGGCGCTTACGGCTCCCATACGGAAGAGATTTCGGGCCGCCTAGACGATTTACGCCGCATCTTCCCAACTGGGGTTTGTAATTACAATGAGCAGGATTTGGCTCGCCCAAGGGAGCAGTTAATTCCGAAAGAAATTCCCGTGCGTATTGCAGGCCACTTAATTGATCCAGACTATCGACAGGGCAAAGTGTTGCAGGAAGCCAGTGTCGGGGAGAGGGAGATACAGCCGGTGTCGGCACCGTCTGAAAACATGTCTGATGAGTAATAGTGAGTCTTGGCGCGAAAATGGTTGACAGGAGATTTTATTCCAGTATTATGCGCCTCGCTCAAGGGGCAAGGCCCTTAAAGAAGATGAGTATCGGGTGGTTAGCTCAGTTGGGAGAGCGACGGCCTTACAAGCCGTAGGTCACAGGTTCGACCCCTGTACCACCCACCAACTTCCCAAAATGGAAGTTTACTGCCGAGGACCGGTAGTTCAGTTGGTTAGAATGCCGGCCTGTCACGCCGGAGGTCGCGGGTTCGAGCCCCGTCCGGTCCGCCATACAATAAAAAAGCCCTCTTTTGAGGGTTTTTTTTCATCCGAAATTCCTTCATTACATCGCCATTCATATGTTGTTTTATTGATTAACACATAGGTAAACCACCGCTTTTGGCGGTGAGACTTGACAGTGCTCTGCTGTTCCAGAGTGTAGGGAAAAATACGGACCCATGAACCGGCAAGCCCTTTAGTGAGCTCGTATGCGAGATTGGCAATGTCAAGTTCATGTGAAACATTATTGTAGCTAGCATGTGGTATTTGTGCCGATGTATTGAAAGAAAGCTTTATTTGGGGAATTGAGGCGAGATTGGTCAATATTTAGAGACTTATGTCGTCAAAAGGGCTCTGAGTTGGTCGATGAGTACACAATGAGGGATCGCATCCATATATTGTCAATGATTCCTCCGAAGTTCAGTATTTCCAATACGATTGGGTTTCTGAAAGGGAAATTTGCGATCCAGATATTTCGGAGGTATGAGCATGTACAGAAAAACTATATAGGAAGGCACTTTGGGGCTCGGGACTACGGCATGAGCACAGTGGGGCTTAATGAGCAGATGATTTGAGAGTATATCAAGAACAAGGGGTAGAAGCGCCGGAAGGTGCAGATGCAACTGGCGGGGTTGTAACTGGTCCTTACCCTGGTATTTGGAGTTCGGCAATGGATGGATACATTTTGACCTAAATATATCTGAAATCAGGCGTAGCTGACAGGTAAGATGCATGACGCCATCCTTGACCGACAGGAATATAATAACTTGTTACGGGTAGTTCTTCTAAGTGTGGTATCTCGGCTCGTAAAAAAAGGAGTTGGGGGAGACTTTCGCTAGGATGAGTGAAGCCTGAGGTGTAAACCTAGGCTTGACCCAGATAGCATTGCTGGTCAGTTGATACTTCTCCTGGCGCACTTTTGCCGTTAAGCTTCTGTCTTGGCGGGTAGTGAAGAGGTGGGGGCACTGGTTCTCGATACCAAATCGGACTTTGAAGGGAGCATCGTAGGAAATGGCCATTCGAGTTGATGATCTAGCAAGAGTGGCAATTTACCCGATTGCCAGGTGGGGAAGGGTTTGATTGAAGATCTGACCCGCTAGTTGGAGTTGGCTAAGGTTTGCATAATGTGGCGTTTTTACCAATTGTGGGCCTCAAGAAAAATAAGCTATTCGTAGACTGGTTGATAACTAACAAAACAGGAAGTAATGGAACGCTTGCGGTAGATAGTAAACCGGAAAGTCCACCAAGAATCGATAGTCTACATTATCGGCTTGCTAAGTCATTTAGCTGCCTGCTCTTGCCCTTGGGGCCACACTTTGGAGGTGTGAGGGGATTCTTGCATTTTTTATGGCAATAAAAAAGTAAAGATGATTTTGGCAGAAGCTGCCTATCACCCATTGTTTTTTCTAAGGTATGGTAGCCCGCTTAGTTCCTCAAGGGAGTCATTACTTCGTGTTTTCGGCCCATTATCGAGCACAACTCAGCGGGATACTATGAGGGGGTATTGGAGGTTAATTTTGTTTATCCACCTACTACCACTTTTGCCAAGAATTGGGTGGCGCCTTTCATTAAAAGAGGGTAGTAGGCTCATGCCCTCTGCTTAAGCAGTTCAGGTAGGCTGGTTCGACTACCTCCTGGCTTTATAAAGGTATTAATTTGGCCCTATTTGATCAGGGGGCGTTATTGGAATACGCACTCTTGTAAGAGGCGTATATTTCAGCTGAGGCTAGTATCGAGAGAGCTCTTTTTCTTGTGAAGCCAGTGTGCAAAACAAAGGTTTCTCATTCATTGTGGATCCCTTTATGGTAAAGGGAACCTTACCAAGCCCCACGTAAATGGCTAACCGCGAAAAGAAGTAATTATGCAACCCCGCTTACTAGATAGTCTGGACTTACAGGCTTTTACAGATGCCGCTCGTAATATTCCCTATCAACAGCTAAATAGCGACCTTTTCCATGGTTTAGATGTTTGGGTAAGGCGCGATGATCTTATCGACCCCATTATTTCCGGTAATAAGGCCTACAAGCTTTTTTTTAACTTAATTGAGGCAAAGAAATGTGGAGCAAAAATAATTGTCACTTGCGGCGGAGCCTGGTCAAATCACATACATGCCGTCGCCGCTGCGGGTGCTCGGTTTGGATTTGAAACTATAGGAATCATCAGGGGTGAAAGGCCTCCAAACCTGAGCGCTACACTGCAAGATGCTGAGCGCTTCGGGATGAAGCTCCTATTTGTACCGAGAGCCCTATATCGACAGCGAAGTGAGTTGGATTTTCTCAGGATTATTGGTTTGTGGGGTAAAGATTTCTATTTTATACCTGAAGGCGGCTCCAACCTTCCTGGTATAAAAGGTATACAGCTATTAGGGAAAGTTATTGAGGAGACGGCGCCAGTAGGCTTTGATGAGGTATGGGTGGCCTGTGGAACAGGGGTTACTTTTGCAGGGCTGTATTCTAGCATTTTCAGTGCTTCAGTAATTGGGGTTGAAGTTTTGAAGGCTGGGGATGCTATTTTCAAAGGTGTTTGGCATTGGATTTGGCAGTTAAGTGGGGGGCGCTATGTTTACGAGCAGCCAATAGAAGGGCTCCTTGATGCCTCGCCAGAAGCACTAAGAAAAAATTTGCTAGCTTCGTATCATTGTGGCGGTTACGGGAGGGTATCGAGGGCATTAATTGACTTTAAGTTGGGATTTGAGGGAGTGAATAGCTCCCCTCCGGTTGATCAGGTCTATATGGGCAAATCTGTATATGCGCTCTCAAAAACACTTGGCAGCATAGCTAGGGCTGAGAAAAAGCCTGTTCTGTTAATGCACTCTGGTGGGTTGCAGGGGAGACGAGGTTACAAGTGAATTTTTCCTTGACTTTTGGCTGCTTTAACGAGTGTAAAGTTGGCTATTCGACTCAGGGCGCTCACTCCGGCATAATATGCCGTTTAGCGTCCCTCCGGTAAGGGGCGAACCGATTAGGCAAGTAATGTGTAATGAGCGCCAGGGCATGCTGGGAAGAGATATGTCAGAGTTTCAGAGTATAGGTCTGATCGGTCGAACTGAAAGTGAGAGCACAGCCACCTCTCTTGATCGGCTAATAACTTTCCTTGAGCGGGGAGGTTATACAGTGGTATTGGAAAGTAATACTGCTCGAGCGATTTCTCGTCGTAGTGCTGAGGTATCTCCGAGGAATAAGCTGGGAGAGTTGTGTGATTTGGTTATCGTTATAGGTGGGGATGGTAGCTTACTATCTGCTGCACGTGCATTGGCAAAATATAGTGTCCCCTTACTGGGTATTAATCGAGGGCACTTAGGTTTTCTTACTGATATTTCTCCTGACCAATTAGAAAAAAAAGTTGGCGATGTTTTATCAGGGAAGTATCTGGCGGAGAGTCGCTTCTTATTAGACATGTCAGTTACTCGAAATGGAAAGCCAATTGGAAGTGGCTCAGCACTAAACGATGTGGTTTTGCATCCAGGTGAATTTATCCGGATGATAGAGTTTGAGTTATATATTGATGGCCAGTTTGTATACAGGCAGAGATCAGATGGGTTAATTATTTCTACTCCAACCGGCTCCACGGCATATGCCCTTTCTGGTGGAGGGCCAATTATGCATCCAAAACTTGATGCAATTGTATTGGTTCCTATAAATCCTCACACACTTGGCAGTCGCCCAATTGTGGTTGAGGGAAGTAGTGAATTTAAAATTATTGTTGGTGAATATAATTCCGCCAATCCTTATGTGACTTGTGATGGGCACGATCAAATCATAACCAAACCAAACGATGTAATTAGAATTCATAAAAAGCCTCACAGGTTAACTTTGATTCACCCGCTGGATCATAATTTCTATGAAACATGTCGATCAAAATTAAATTGGCAAAATAACTGATATCGAGTATTGAGAAAGGATATGAGAAAGAAATCTATAACGCCTGTAGTTTTATGTGGTGGCTCAGGAACGAGATTGTGGCCCAAGTCTCGGCGTATGCTGCCAAAGCAATTACAAAGCCTCACGGGTGAGCAGACAATGCTACAGCAAACCCTTGAGCGTGTTCGTGGATATTCAAAACCAATAGTAGTTTGTAATGAAGATCATAGGTTTATGGTGGCCCAACAAGCTCGTGAAATCGGCTTTAATGATTTGACTATTATCATTGAACCTGTTGGTCGTAATACGGCACCAGCAATAGCATATGCTGCTCTGGTTGCTTTGCAGAATGGGGGAGATACCAACTTATTGATTTTACCAGCAGATCACCTCTTGGATGATATTGATCAGTTTCACTCCGCTGTTGATGAAGGTTGCCAACTTAGCTCTGAGGGGAGGTTGGTAACCTTTGGTATAGTGCCAAATGCCCCTGAAACAGGTTATGGCTATATAAAAGCAGGGGAAAATAATCAAGGAGTTGCTAAACCCATAGTAAAATTTATAGAGAAGCCTACTTTAGAGAAAGCCGTTAGTTATTTAGGAGAAGGTGGATATTTCTGGAATGCTGGGATGTTTCTTTTCGGGGCGGAAACTTTTCTTAATGAGCTAGCAATACAATCCAAAGCTATTGCAGAGGCATCTGAAGTGGCGGTCAAAAATGCATTGATAGAGAGTGATTTTGTCCGGCTCCACAAAGATGATGTAGAGAAGGTCCCGGAAGATAGCATCGATTATGCAGTAATGGAGAAGACCAAAGTTGGGGATGTGATTCCTTTGAAATGTGGTTGGTCAGATGTGGGATCCTGGTCATCTTTGTGGGAAGCACTAGAGAAAGACGACAAGGGTAATGCTTCTATTGGTGATGTGATCCTAGAGGATTGCACCAACTCATTAGTGTTTGGGGAAGATCATTTGGTGGCTGCCGTAGGAATTGATAACTTAATTGTTGTCGACACAAAAAATGCGACATTGGTTGCACCAAAAGATCGTGCTCAAGACGTTAAAGCAATTGTAAGCAAGTTGAAAGTGGCCGGTCGTGATGAACATGAACTTCATCGGGAAGTAGTTCGCCCTTGGGGTAAATATGACTCCATTGGAAGCGGGCCACGTTTTCAGGTGAAACGTATCACCGTAAATCCGGGAGCAAGTCTCTCTCTGCAAATGCATCATCACCGCGCGGAGCATTGGGTTGTTGTGTCAGGTACTGCGATCGTTGAGCGGGATGGTGAAGAAATCATGCTCTCAGAGAACGAAAGTGTCTACATCCCAATTGGGGCCAAACATCGATTAAAAAACCCGGGAATCTTGCCAATTGAGCTGATCGAAGTTCAAAGTGGCAGCTATTTGGGCGAGGATGACATTGTTCGATTTGAGGATATTTATGGTCGAACGAGATAATTAACTCTAGTTGCAGCTGATTGATATTAATATTCTGGCAGCGCATGAAGGCCATCTTTTATGTGTTGCTGCTGTTATTTTTGGCAGATTGTTCGATCTGATGTTGGCTTTGATGAACAAATTGAGAAGTGAATATGTTTAAAGGATTGTGGCGCTACCGAAACTTTGTATTAACTGCCATTCAAAATGAGTTTCGTTCGCGTTTTATCCGCAGCAAGCTTGGTGGATTGTGGTTAATTCTCAATCCACTATCACAGGTGGCGATATATGCTTTGATTTTATCTAATGTGCTTGCAGCAAAGCTACCAGGCATAACGAACCATTATGCATATTCGGTTTACTTGATGGCTGGACTTTTAGCTTGGAACCTTTTCAACGAAATTGTCATGCGTTGTCTAACATTGTTCGTGGAGCAAGGGAATTTGATGAAAAAGATGAATTTCCCCAAAGTAACTCTTCCCACAATCGTTACTGGTTCCTGTATGCTGAACAATGTGTTGTTGTCGATAGCAATGCTAACGCTGTTTGTCATCCTTGGCTTCGAATTCAATTTTCAAATGCTTTGGCTTGTACCATTGACATTGATTGTTGTGTTATTTGCTATTGGGATCGGCATGATAGCCGGAGTTTTGAATGTTTTTTTGAGGGATATTGGTCAGGTGCTACCTATATTAATGCAAGTGTGGTTCTGGTTTACGCCGATTGTGTATCCGAAGAGTATTATTCCTGAAGACTATCATGGTTTGATGTTATTAAATCCTATGGCTCAAATCGTAAATGCATATCAAAATGTGCTTGTTTATGGGAGGGCTGTCAATTTAGCAGATCTCCTACCAATTATCACAGTTTCAATACTTCTGGCTGTGGCAAGCCTTTTTCTGTTTCGTCGCGCAAGTGCGGAAATGGTAGATGTACTATGACTTTGCTTTCGGTTAAGAATCTTGGAAAAGCATTCCGGGCCTATCGTAGCGAATGGATTAGGTTTGCTCGTTGGGTGGGTATTCCTCTTAAGCCTAGTAATGAGAAATGGGTGCTTAAGCATATCAGCTTCGATATTTTTCCTGGTCAGGCAATAGGTATTGTAGGGCAAAATGGAGCTGGTAAAAGTACTTTGCTGAAGATGATTACCGGCACCTTACAGCCAACGGAAGGCCATATTCTCGTAAGTGGTCGTATTGCCGCTATCCTTGAATTGGGTATGGGTTTTAATCCAGATCTCACCGGTCGCCAGAACGTTATGCATGCAGCTGGCCTTATGGGCTTTAGTAACGATGAAATTTATAAAGCTATACCTTGGATAGAGGACTTTGCTGAAATTGGAAATTACTTTGATCAGCCAGTCCGAACATATTCCAGTGGCATGCAGATGCGTGTCGCTTTTTCAGTTGCTACGGCGTTTAGACCTGAAATTTTAATCGTTGATGAAGCTTTGTCAGTAGGGGATACCTACTTCCAGCATAAAAGTTTTGACCGAATCCGAGAGTTTCAAAAAGAGGGTACGGCGTTGTTAATTGTTTCTCATGATAGGTCATCGATTCAAAGTTTGTGTGATCGCGCCATTTTGCTGGAAAAAGGATCTGTTATTAAAGATGGTGAGCCTGAAGAAGTCATGGATTTTTACAATGCACTGATTGCGGAAAAAGAAAATAGCACTGTGAAAGTCGAGTATAACGAACGTGGAAAAGCCAAAACGAGTTCTGGTACAGGTGAGGCTACCATTACAGAGGTGGTGATGCTGAATGAGCAAGGGCAGATTGCGGAATATATAGGTGTGGGGGAAGAGGTAAGTTTACGCATTAAGGTGGCTGTCCATAGACCGATTGAAACACTGGTGCTGGGTTATGGTGTGAAAGATAGGCTAGGACAAGTGATTTATGGCACCAATACTTGGCATACGAAACAAGTTATCCGGCATCCATCGGTAGGAGCTGAATATGAATTTATAATTTCTTTTTTGGCTAATCTTGGCGTAGGAAGTTACTCAGTTGAAATTGCGCTGACAGACAAAGATACTCATTTGACAGCAAATTATGAATGGCGTAATCATGCTTATGTTTTTAGTGTTGTTAATATGAGTAAGGCAGAGTTTGTAGGGTTGGCTTGGATTCAGCCGCAGATTAGTATAAGTAATAAAAAAGTGGAGACTATTAGCCAGGGGGTGGCATCATGAAAGAAGGTTTCTACAGTGCTTTTGAAGGCCGCTATCGTGGTTCACGTGAGTTAATCAAAGAGCGCATTCGGGTTTATCTACCTTTTATCGAACCTTTGAAGTCGATTTATAACGAGCGCACGGCTATTGATCTAGGCTGTGGACGCGGTGAGTGGCTGGAACTACTCACCGAGTTTGGCTTTGACCCACAAGGTGTTGATCTAGATGATGGTATGTTGGAAATTTGTAAGGCACTGCGGTTACCAGTAGTTAAGGCTGAGGCTGTAACTACACTGAAAAACTTGCCGGAAGAAAGTCAATTAGTAGTCAGTGGTTTTCATATAGCGGAGCACATCCCTTTTGAAGATTTAGAGGAGCTAGTTTCGGAGTCTCTAAGAGTATTGAAGCCGGCAGGTATCTTGATTCTTGAAACCCCCAATGCCGAAAATATTACAGTGGGTTCTAATAGTTTCTATCTGGATCCTACTCATCAAAGGCCTATTCCGCCCTCTCTTTTGAGTTTTTTAGCTGAATTCAATGGATTTTCGAGAGTCAAGACGTTGAGATTACAGGAAGCTCCCGAATTGAGGGAGAATGAAACTACTGTTTCGATATTGCAAGTATTAACAGGAGTTAGTCCGGATTATGCTGTGGTTGCGCAAAAGAAAAGCGTAGGGCAAATGGCGGCAAAGTTTGATGATGTTTTTGCTGGAGAATATGGTGTTGATTTACCGAGTCTATGTGACAGCTATGAGAAGGCTGTGAATGATAAGTTTGGCCTTATTCAAGGGATGATAAAGTCTCAGGTTCAGAATCAGAATCAGCAGGTTATCGGAGGGCTGAAAAATATATCCCGTTTGCTCCAAAAGAGTGATCAGGAAAGTTATGAGCTTGCTAAGCAAATAGAGCATGCAAATGAAAAGCTACTCAATAATAAGTTTGATCTCATAAATGAAATCTTACAATTTCAGGTAGAGTTGCAACACCAGAATGATATTAAGATCGACCAAATTCGTGAGGTAATACAGCTTCAGGAAGAGAGTAGGCAACAACAGTATAATGTTAAGATCGACCAAATTCGTGAGGTGATACAGCTTCAGGAAGAGAGTAGGCATCAACAGATTATTGGGGTGGTTCAAGATATATCTCGTGAATTACGAGAGAGTAATCAAGGCAGGCATGGGCTCGAAAAACATTTGGAAGAAGTTAATAAACAGTTACAAGCGGTGTATGCAAGTACCTCTTGGCGCATAACTGCTCCAATGCGTATGCTTTCAAGATTCCTATCCAAGCCAATGTATTCCCTGAGGCTGCTAGTGAAGGCTGTATTGATCTCCGTAATTAAACTAGCTAGCAAGGTGTCCTTATTAAGAAAAGTTGCAGTATTACTATTGGTCCCCTTTCCAAATCTTAAGCGTCATTTAGTTTTATTTGTAAGGAATAACCAACTCTTAGACGTTGAACCTCAAGTAAGTGGAAAGCCTAAAGCACATCGTTTTGAGAATAAAGGAATAATTTCTGATCATTTCTCATATCGTTTAAATGATGATGAGTCTCCATCTCTATCCGTAGACCAAATTCTTGGGCGGATAAAGAGAGAATTAGATGAATTAAACTAGCAGGTTGATTTTAAAGTGGTAACCCAAAAGAAAACAGAATCTAATTACCAGGGAATCAAAGTTGCCCTGCTGTCTACAGCGCTTTCATCTGGAGAAAAGGGTGGGGCCGAGCGCTTTTATCAGGGATTGTTGCAGGGGTTGAAAAGTCTGGGCTGTGAGGCCGATTTGATTTTTATCCAAGCGGATGAGCCAGACTTTGAAACAATTCTTGGTAATTACCAGCGAAGCCAAGAGTTGGACCTGGCAGCTTATGATGTTGTTATATCCACTAAAGCGCCTAGCTATGCAGTCAATCACCCAAATCACGTTCTTTACTTAATCCATACAATTCGGATTTTTGATGATAGGTTTGAAAGTGGTTTTTCCAATATAACCACTGAGCACTTAAACCAGCGTTCAAAAATTCACGAGCTAGACTTTGAGAGTATGTCTAAAGTAAAGCAAAGGTTTGCCATAGGACATGAGGTAGCAAGAAGGCTTTATCGCTGGCGTGGTTTGAGTACTGAAGTTATTCATCCTCCACTTGGGTTTAATGAATTCAAGGTCGGAGAAATCGGAGATTATTTTTTCCTTCCAGGGCGGCTCCATGCTTGGAAACGAGTGGACCTTTCTATTCGTGCGGTTAAATCTTCAAAAATGCCATTAAAATTGCTGATTGCAGGTGTTGGTGAGGATGAAGCACGGCTAAGGTTGCTGGCAGGTGGTGATAGTCGTATTCAGTTTCTAGGTGCTATATCAGATGAAGAGCTTATCGACTACTACAAAAACGCACTTGCGATACCATTTACGCCCATTTCAGAAGATTATGGTTATGTCACTTTGGAAGCTTTTGCTAGTGGTAAGCCGGTGGTGACATGCTCTGATTCTGGAGAGCCGACTTATTTTGTCCGAAATGGCGAAACGGGTTTTGTATGTGAGCCATCGCCTGATGGTCTTCGTGATGCCTTTGAGCGGCTTTACATGAACAAAGGTGAGGCAGGAGAATTGGGGCTTCGTGCCAAGAAGGTTGTAGCCGATATGTCTTGGGAACAAGTTGCATCTAAATTGGTGGATGCTGGACTGAAAACAAAAGATACGCAGGTGTTCAGTGAGAAGGTAAAAGTTGCAGTTCTAGATATGCAGCCGATTGATCCTCCTGTTGGGGGGGGGAGATTACGACTTTTAGGTCTCTATCATAAATTGGGAGATGATATAGATTGTACTTATGTAGGTACGTACGATTGGCCAGGTGAAAGTTATCGGAGACATCGGCTTAGTGAATGCTTGGAAGAAATAAATATTCCTTTGAGCGATGAGCATCATAGTGCCGCAGCTAAACTAAGCCAAAAGCTGAATGGAAAAAATGCCATTGATTTGATGTTCAGCCAGCAAGCACATCTTTCACCAGATTACATTAGGGAAGCGAAAGAGCAAATTGGCAGGGCCGATGTTGTTGTCTTCTCTCATCCTTGGGTTTATCGTCTTTTGGCGAATGAGATAAAGCCTGGGGTGGTTGTGGTTTACGATTCTCATAATGTTGAGAGTTACTTGCGCGCACAATTGCTTGACCAATCGAACTCCGAAGAAGTTGAGGTATTAAAGAACGTCATAAGCGATGAATACGAATTGGGTAAACGTGCAGATCTTATTCTGGCTTGCTCACATGAAGATCAATTGAGATTTGCAAGAATTTATGATTTCCCGTTAAGAAAGATACGAATAGTCCCAAACGGAGTAATGACTGAGGGCTTAAGAAACATAGATCGAGACGAGAAAATATCCTTACGAAAAAAGCTGGGATTGCCTGCAAGCCTCTTTATGGCAATTTTCATAGGAAGTCCATATGGTCCTAACCTTGAAGCAGCCCAGTTTATTTCTGGTGACCTTGCAAAGGCTTTGCCTGAGGTTACTTTTATTATAGCGGGTGGTGTAGGAGCTACCATAACTGCGTGCCGAACAAATGTTATCGTTACAGGGCAGCTGGATGATGCTGGCAAGGTTGCATGGTTGCAGGCGGCAGATATCGCAATTAATCCGATGTTCTCAGGTTCCGGCACCAATATAAAAATGTTTGATTTTATGGTGGCTGGGCTTCCTACAGTTACAACTAGTACCGGTGCAAGAGGCATAGCAGCAGGGGCACGCACACCGTACTTTGTATGCGAGCCAGACTCTAAGTCATTTGCAAAAAGGATTAAACAACTAAGGGCAAGCCCAGAGCTTCGTGAGCAAATGGGCGAAGATGCAAAATATTGTGTAGAGGAGAACTATTCTTGGGAGAGAATTTCAGAGTCTCTAGGTAGAATGCTGAAGTCATACAAACATTTCGCTTCTCAGTCATCTCCTCTGTTTTCTGTAATTATTCCCTCGTATCAGCGACACGGTCAGCTTGAGGAGCTTTTGGAGCGATTACAAAAACAAACGGAAAGAGATTTCGAAGTCATTATTGTTGATCAGAGTGCCGAGCCCTGGCCTAGCAATGGTAGAGAATACCCGTTTCCCTATATTTATCACCATACACCTGTGAAAGGTGCGGTGAGGGCAAGGAACACGGGAGCCATGTTCGCAAAGGGTAAGATTATCGCTTTCACTGATGATGACTGTCAGCCATATGAGGATTGGCTAGTTAATGCTCGTAGGTATTTCACCGATGAAAATATTGTCGGAGTCGAGGGGATGATAATGTCAGATCAT
Source organism: Microbulbifer variabilis (assembly GCF_020524905.1). Lineage (GTDB taxonomy): Bacteria > Pseudomonadota > Gammaproteobacteria > Pseudomonadales > Cellvibrionaceae > Microbulbifer > Microbulbifer variabilis_A. The sequence continues at coordinate 29,636 of NZ_JAIVKI010000009.1, forward strand.
CTGAATGATGAACAATGGCGCCCCGTAACTAATGTAGGCTTCGAAGGTATAGGTTTCATGACAGCAAACCTGATGGTGAGGACTTCGGTATTTCAGTTGTTGGGTGGTTTTGATTTGCAGTTTGATTTACCTCACTTTAGAGAAGATACAGATTTTGGTTGGCGGATGCAGGAATTGGGTGAGGTTCCTTATGCAGATGATGTCCGAGTCTTTCATCCTGCTCAGCCCCGTTCTGTAAAGGAAGAGTCGTTAGATGAGAGGAACCGTTTCTTTATTAAAGATGCATTGCTATATGCTAAGCACCCAGAAAAATATAAAACTCTTTATCATCTTGAAGATCACTTTAGGAAGACACCAGGTTTTGTGTCTAATCTAAAGAGGGGGTTTGAGCAAAACAATATTGAGTTGCCCTTGTGGATGCTAGATAGTTTTGAGCAAGTTAATAATGAAGCTGAGAGCTAATAACAACAGATAAAGTACGTGGTGCTTTCTAGCTTTATGATGTTTATTTTGAAAGTTAGCAATACTGACTACAGGGTTATTTATTTAAATCCTGTTTCTCATCTTTGGCAAAGATGAAAGTCCTAACTGTTAATTAGTTTGAGAGTATTTTGATGAAAAAGGCAATCGTTACAGGTATCACTGGACAAGATGGTGCTTACTTAGCGCAATTACTACTTGGTCTGGGCTACATCGTTTATGGAACATTTCGTCGTACTAGTTCTGTTAATTTTTGGCGTATCGAAGAGTTAGGTATAGGAAAGCATCCAAATCTACACTTAATTGAGTATGATTTAACTGATCTGTCAGGCAGCATCCGCTTGCTTGAAGCTACTGAAGCGGATGAAGTTTATAATCTTGCAGCTCAGAGCTTTGTAGGTGTTTCATTTGATCAACCTATAACAACTGCAGAAATTACGGGAATTGGTCCGGTTAATTTGCTGGAAGCTATTCGTATTGTTAATCCGAAAATTCGTTTTTATCAGGCATCTACATCTGAAATGTTCGGTAAGGTGCAAGCAATTCCACAAAAAGAAGATACTCCGCTATATCCTCGTAGTCCTTACGGAGTGGCGAAGCTTTATGCCCATTGGATGACTATAAATTACCGAGAATCGTACGATATATTTGGCGCTAGTGGGATTCTCTTTAATCATGAATCCCCACTTCGTGGGCGAGAATTTGTGACACGTAAGATTACTGACTCGGTAGCGAAAATAAAGTTAGGGCAGCTTGAAGCCCTTGAACTTGGAAATATGGATGCTCAAAGGGATTGGGGATTTGCAAAGGATTATGTAGAGGGAATGTATCTTATGCTGCAGGCTGAAAAACCAGATACCTATGTGCTAGCAACTAACCGAACAGTGCCCGTTCGTGATTTTGTCTCCATGGCTTTTAAAGCTGCAGATATCAATATTCGCTTTGAGGGTAGGGATGAAAATGAAATAGGATATGATACAGGCTCTGGAAAAGCGCTTGTGAGAGTTAATCCTAAGTTCTATCGACCAGCGGAAGTCGATTTGTTGATTGGCGATCCGGCAAAGGCGAAAGCAGAATTGAACTGGGAGCCTAAGACTTCTTTGGAAGAGCTATGCCAAATGATGGTAGATGCAGACTTGCGACGTAACGGAATTGGATTTTCCTTCTAATGGGTGGATCTATACTTGTAACAGGTGCCCGGGGTTTTACCGGGTGCCATTTTATTTCGCTTGCAGAGGGATGCGGCTATCAGGCCGTACCATTAAATTCCGACCTTTCTGATCGCGAAAGTATAATGGCAGAGTTATGTAATCAGTCTTTTGATTATGTGGTTCACTTAGGAGCTATAAGTTTCGTTGGTCATGGAGATTCAAGTGACTTTTATCGCGTTAATGTTATTGGTACGCAAAACCTATTAGATGCTCTATTGGTATCTAGCTCCTTGCCCAAGAAAGTCCTGATTGCTAGTAGTGCCAATATATATGGTAATGCCGAAGTAGGTATTATATCTGAAGAAATTGCCCCTGCTCCAGTTAACCATTACGCGATTAGTAAATTGGCGATGGAGCATTTAGCAAAGACATATTTTAATAAGTTGCCAATAGTTATCGCGCGACCTTTTAATTACACAGGGCCGGGCCAAAATGTGCGATTTGTGATACCTAAAATTGTAGATCATTTTAAACGGCGCGCTAATATGATTGAGCTTGGGAATACTGATGTGACTCGAGAATATAATGATGTCCGTTTTGTTTGTAATAGTTATCTCCGGTTAATGGAGAGCGATGTAAATGCAAGTCTATTAAATGTGTGTACGTCTAAAGGTTATAGGCTTTCAGAAGTCATTGAGGAGCTCAAGAATATTACCGGACACTCATTAAGTGTGTCTGTGAATCCCCAGTTTGTCCGTGAAAATGAAATAAAGATATTGCTAGGCGATAGTTCGAACTTGTGTGATTCAATTGGCCCTATCTCAGAATATAGTTTGTCAGATACTTTAAGAATGATGTTGCAAGAGTCGTAGTTTTAATTTTCATGAAAGTTATATTAGATGTTGAATCGCTACATGGAAAGCTGACTGGGATAGGGAGATACAGTTACGAATTGGCAGCTCGTTTGCCGGTGGAGGTTGGTGCACCAATTAAATATTGGAATGGTTATTCGTTTCAGGATGCTGTCACTTACCAGCATTTTAATAAAGGAGAATCCCCTTCTTTAAAAGATATACTTAGGCGCCTGATGTTTAATCGTTATACGGCTAAAGTTGCGGCCTTGTTGCCGCGCGGGCTTAAGCATTGGGTTAAACGTCTATTGCGCTTCAATTTACAGTCTGATCATGTGGAAGATTTGGCTGAGAATTCTGACCATCTCTTCCATGGACCGAACTTTGTTTTGCCTAATCATTCAGGGAAAACAGTCGTCACGATACACGACCTTTCTGTTTTTCGTTTTCCTGAATATCATCCGAGCGATCGAGTAAAGTTCATGTCTGTAGAGGTTCCGAAGGCTCTTGAGAGAGCAGATGCAATCATTGCTATTTCGGAATTTACTAAGCAAGAGTTATTGCACTATTTTCCCTTGACTGAAGAAAAAATACATGTTGTGCCGAATGGTGCGAGCAAGCCAGTTGTAGTTGAATACACAAAAAATGATTCAGAAGTGCTTCAGAACTTATGCTTGGAAAACAGGAGCTTTTTCCTCTGTGTTAGTACTATCGAACCTCGCAAGAATTTATCCACGTTGCTAAGTGCGTATCTCCAATTAGCACGAGATATACGCAAAAAAAATCCTTTGGTCTTAGTTGGGGGAGATGGTTGGAAATCAACGCATTTGATGAAGCAAATCCAACTGGCTCAGGATGAGGGGGTTCGGTACCTGGGATATATTGATCAACCTACTCTAGAGGCTCTTTATAAGTCAGCAAAGGCATTCGTTTTTCCGTCCTTGTATGAAGGGTTTGGTTTGCCGGCAATTGAGGCTATGGGTTACGGTTTACCTGTAGTTTGTGCTAGTGATACTGCTGTTTCTGAGGTATGTGCTGGAGATGCATTGGAATTCGACGGACATTCAGCGGATGAACTTGCAATTATCTTGGAAAGGCTTGTTACTGATGAGGTTTTAAGGCGGCGTCTTTCTGAGGCTTCCAGGAAAAGGGCGGGTGACTATAGTTGGGAGCGTTGTTGCAGAGAGACTGTTGCTGTGTATAGAAGTGCTATGAGCGATATCTAGTGATTTTTTATTTGCTGTTTTTTGCCGCATTAGTGGCATTTATTTTTCGTGTATGGCAAGGTCATCAGGTTTTACGCCCGATTGCTTTGCTCGTTGCTTTAAATATTATTTTCTTGGCGCTATATTTTTTTGTTGACGCGTTGAGTGGAAATGGTTTTGACGAATCTGTTGTATATCACCTTGTGGTAGGCCTTAAGGGGGCAGGAATCTTAGGGTTTGTGCCATTAATACTTACCGTGCTAGTGGTAATTTTGGGCTCTACGCTTCTTGCACTATATATATCAAGAAAGTCTTTCAATAAAGATAGAAGAGAAGGTGATCAATTTACATTTATTGGTTTATGTGTAGCCTTAGTGGCGGCTTTAGCACTAAACCCTCTAGTAACAAACATCAAGGTACAAGCTCCATTGCTAATGGCTATTCTTATACAGCAGAATAACCTAGAGGGTCAGATATCAGAATTTAGTAAATCGAAAATTGGAAGTCTAATCCAAGGTGAGTCGTTAGATGATTTAATAGCGTTACCCCATGCGTTCAGCGATTCAGGCAAAAAAAATGTTATCTGGATCTATGCCGAAAGTCTTGAAAGAACCTATTTCAATAATGAGGTCTTCGATAGACTTTTACTGAATCTTTCAGAAAAGGCCGAGTTTGCTCGTAAATATAGATCGATACGTCAGCCATGGGGAACCGGCTGGACTATTGGGGGTATTGTTGGCTCACAGTGTGGAGTGCCGCTCGTAACATTGGGTGCTAAGAATGCTAATAGTTTAACTGGGTTGCCAGAATTTATGCCTGGCTCTGTTTGTCTGGGTGATCTGCTTTCGAGTATCGGTTTTACACTAGAGTTTATTGGTGGTGCGTCAAAAGAATTTGCTGGTAAAGGTAATTTCCTTAAAACGCATGGTTTTGCCTCGGTCAAAGACAAAACTACGCTGCATGAAATTTATGACGATGGTTCTGTCGAGAGAAACGAATGGGGATATTACGACGACTTTATACTAAATGTTACTAAGCAGCGTGCGTCCTCGCTTCATACTGAGGGGAAACCATTCTTTTTAAATACGCTGACTCTGGATACGCACTCACCGGGCTTTGTCTCGCCAGTATGTCGTACAAAAACTGAGCTAGCTCATCCAAGTCCTATGGGGTCAGCGATAAGATGTTCTGACTATTTACTTGCTGACTTTATTGATTGGTTTGTGGAGAGTGAGTTGTATGCGGATACTGTATTAGTTATTTCTTCAGATCATCTAGCTATGCCAAATGATCTATACAGTAAGTTAGGAAAAATCTCCGCGGAAAGGCGACTTCTTTTATGGATGATCGGTAAAGATATACCACCAGGAAATATTGATTCTCCGGCCTCTACATTCGATATAGGGCCGACGGTCCTTGGTCATATACTTCCAGACAGTGATTATGCTATAGGCCTTGGAAGGAATATCGACAAAAATTCCTCTTTGTATAGGATGGAATTTAATGATGAAGATCTGGCCAGTAATATCTTGGGGTTTCAGGCACTTGCCTGGCTCCATGTCAATGGGGCCGACTCCATTTACGTAGATGAATCAGATGGTAAATTGTTGATGGGAGGGCGCTCATATTCCTTTCCTGTTCTTATCGAGCTAGATGGAGATCTATTTTCTAATCTTATTTGGATTGAAAAAGCTAGAGGTGAGCAATATCTTGATCTAATTAGTGATGATAGATCATATGTCTGGTTAGATAGGTGTGGTTGGTCTCCAGATAAAAGGTATATCGGCAGCGATTCTTTCTGTGGGCACTTTGTGCATCGTGGCGATATAGTGAACTCTATTCCTTTGGTATCAGGAGAGGTAACAGAGATTAGCACTAGAGAGGTTCAAGAAGCTCTCTTTGAGGATAGTGGTTCTAAGGCAAGCTTTGAACGTGTTAGCCACACCGAATATGCAGTGTCCTTCTCAGGCCCTGGGTCCAAATCAGGGGTTTTAGGCGAGCAAGAAGTTACTATCGCTAGAGGAATAAATATTCTCGAAAAGAGAAGCGCAAATTCTTCTTGGTCTCTGGTGAAAAACATTGATTTTTGTGGTGGGCCGGTTGCTTCCTCAGCTTTAGATGGCGTCGAGTTTTCGTCAAGCGGCAAGTTGCTTGTTGTAGTAAAAGATTCAGCGCATTGTGGTTTGGTAGATGAGTTGAGAATTTTAGAGGAGTCTCTAGGCGTGGAAAAATTAGCTTCACTGAAATTTAGACAGCCTTATATTGCGTTTATCAAATCACGAGAAAGCAGACCTGATGAGTATGTAGGCCAAGTAGGCGCTTCGGTAATTGTTGCATTACAATGATTAGGTAGAAATTTCTAATTTTTATTAGGTAAATAGGTTGTCCAAAGATATTAAAATTCTTCAATGTTATCGTACCTTCTATCCTGAATCACAGGGAGGGCTTGAGCATGCGATTCTTGAGATGGCTTCGAATACGCCATCTTCAGAAGTTCTGACTCTTTCGGAAAAGCCTGGTACTTACTTTGTTGGGAAGCGGAAAGTTTTGGTAACAGCTAATAAGCGCTGGTTTTCTGTTGCATCTTGCTGTGTTGGTTTTGGGCTATTGCTTTCCTTGAGGCGACACAGAGCTCAATTACTCCACCTCCACTTTCCTTGGCCATTTGGGGATATAGCTTATCTATTAGCTGGTCGCTCACGGCCTCTGGTTATTACATATCAATCAGATATTGTTCGCCAACGTTTTCTTGGCATTTTGTACAGACCTTTAATGCATCGCTTCCTAAAACGGGCGGATCGCATTGTTGCGACATCTCAGAATTATGTTGACAGTAGTGATGTACTAAAAAATTATCAAGATAAAGTGGAAGTGATACCTCTTGGCATCTCTGAGGGTGAATACCCATCTCCATCTCAAGAAACATTACTATCGCATGAATCACATTGTGGTCGTGATTTCATGTTGTTTGTAGGTGTTCTCCGTTATTACAAAGGCCTTGAATACCTCATCCGCGCTGCGGCTCAGCAGCCATATAAAGTTGTTATTGCTGGCAAGGGGCCCGAGTCTCTTCGTCTCAAACAGTTGGCGAAAAAGTTGGGAGCGGATAATGTTATTTTTCTTGGCTATGTGAGTGACGAAGATAAAATAGCCTTGCTGCAGTTGTGTAGGGCAGTGGTATTTCCCTCTCACTTGCGATCAGAAGCGTTTGGTATTTCTCTTGTTGAGGGGTTGATGTGTGGTAAACCACTAATTTCTTGCGAAATTGGCACTGGTACCAGCTTTGTTAATTGCGCTGGAGAGACGGGGCTTGTGGTCGAGCCGGCTAACTATTTGGCTCTTCGTGAGGCGATGGGCGAGTTTTGGACAAATCCATCCAAGGCAAGAGCTATGGGTAAGGCGGCGCGTCTTCGTTTCGATAACTTATTTACCGCAAAAAAAATGGCCGAAACCTATAAAAAACTTTATAGCGAAGTTCTGCTGGAGAGGGGCATAAATATTAATGGCTAAAATTGCTGTGGATGCCCGCCCATTGTCGATTCCAACAACTGGAATTGGTCGATATACCCAGGCTCTCTTAGAATTTATGCTGGATAGTGAGCATCAGTGGTATCTTTATAGCCATAAACCTCTGTTGATTGATTTTGAATCTCTTAATAACGTGACGGTTAGGTCGGGGGCTATTAATAAGTCGAGTTTGAGCTCGATTTTTGCGCAGGTAGTTTTCCCTCTATGGTCACGGATAGATAAAATTGATCTTTTTTGGTCTCCTCGCCACCACTTACCACTCTGTCTTGGGTCATCTGTTGTCCGAGTGGTTACTATCCATGATTTGGTCTGGCAAAGGTTTCCTCAAACCATGTCACGGTCTGGCTTATTACTTGAGAGGCTGTTAATGCCTCCGTCTCTTAAGACGGCTGATCTAGTGGTTACTGTATCTGGGAGTATCTCAGATGAGTTACAGCAATCATTTCCCAAGTATGCTGAGAAGATTCAGACGATCCATGAGGCACCTTTTTTGGCATTGGCGAACAAGCCTGGTCCCTTGGGTAAATATTTTTTATTCGTGGGTACGATAGAGCCTCGTAAAAACCTCAGACGCTTGCTTGAAGCATATTGTTCATATCGAGAGCTAGTAACGGAACCATTACCCCTCAAAATTTGTGGTGGTAAGGGTTGGGGTATGCCGGAATTGAAGGGAAAGGTCCAGGAGTTGGATCTAGAAGGGAGTGTTGAGATTCTAGGTTATATAACCGATGAAAAATTGCCAGATCTCTACCGGGAGGCGAGAGCGTTATTAATTCCATCGCTATATGAGGGTTTTGGTTTGCCAATAGTCGAAGCTTATAGCCAGGGAACTCCAGTTTTAACGGCTAATCGAGGTGCTATGGCTGAAATTGCCGGGAGTGCAGCATTAACGGTCAATCCAGATTCCACAACAGAAATTGCACATGCACTCGCAGTACTGACAGAGGATCATCCGAAAGTTAAAGAGTTACAAATCCGTGCATTGAGGAGGGCGAGTGAATTTTCTTGGGATAAAGCAGCAGCAGAGACTCTCTCAGTGATTGAATCTACTTTGGATCGAGCTCGGTAAATGTGGTGAAAAAAGACATGTTCTGAGATTGGGCTTGACCTGTTAAATCGACAACAGGGAGTCGGTAATTGTCAGGTCAAGCCTACTGCTAAAAATCAGGTGAATAGTTTCGGTAACTCCCCGCCTTCCAAGGATTCAGTCATATCACCTTCTCGACTCATCAACCTATCAGTCAGAACCTTCACCTTCACAATATTTAGCGGCTTTACTGGTTCTTGATAGATGGCTGCACTGAGCAGCGACTGAATTTCCTCTAACTCCTCAAAACCCAATTGATGTGCAATCTCACTTAAATTATTACCGTTTACATGAGGCCAGCGTTGCTGTAGCCAGTCGAGTAAGGCTTGTTGAATGTGTCTGGGGTCTTCACTTTCAACAGCCTTCTTTAACTTGACTTCTTGGTGCATTTTCTTTGCTGACTTTGCCTCAACTGCAGGTTTCTTTGGACGCTGTTGGCGATACCGGTAGAAGTAGAAAACCCACAGTAGATGGGAGGCAAGGGCGGCGATAGCCAGGTTGCGCCAGAAATGATCCTGTTCCTCCAGGGTTTTAGTGCCGGGTACAAGGGTTGGTAGATTTCCCGGTTCTTGCGTTTGTGGTGCGGCTGCAGCAGTGCCGCTGACCTTAAAGCGGAAAGCGGGAAGTTGGGTGGCACGCTGTTTTTTGCTCTTGGTATCCCACCAAGTGAGTGTTACAGCGGGCAGCTGATAATCGCCGGGCTGGGTGGCGACGATTGCGGTGGTTTCTATACGGCTGCCGGTAACGCCATTAGGGCCTATCTGATCTTCCTGTTGTGGTTGGTCTGGGTAGGTTTTAAGGCCTTCAATATCCAGCTTGGGGAGAGGTGGTAGTTGGGCCGCACGCAGGCCTTCGGCTCGTATGGTAAGAATCCGGGTAATAGGCTCGCCTACGGTAAAGGTATCCGGGTCTTGGCTCCAGCTTTGCACGATTCCCAGGCTTGCGGCAGGCAGCCAGTGGGCACCGCTATAGCTGTCAGGCTTGGGAAGAACCTCGATGGTTTTTGCCTGGGAGCGCAAGCGTAGCCTCTGGCTGTTGCGATTGAACAGTGAGAAGGGGTCTCGGCGCCCGGCAACGGCGACATAAGTCAATGCGGGAATAGAGAGTTGGCCAGAGCTATCGGGAAAGATGGCGTAAGTCAGTTCGTATACGGCATGACTGACGCCATCGAGTTTGCGCTCATAGCGCTGCTCATCGACCTTTTCTACATGGGCACCGGCCACTTGTAATGGTTCGGTGGCGATATCGTGCAGGCCGATCGTTGTGTACAGGCGTACTTTAACTAGTAGCTGCTCTTGTACGTAGACTTTGTCTTTATCTAATTCGATCTCCAGAAAAGCCTTGCGATCAGAGCCATTATTGGGGGCACTGCCGGCCTCACTCACTTTTATGGGGATCGCATCTGAAACTTGCCCTTTATAGTGCAATGAAGGAATAAATAACTCTCCTTCCCGCTTTGGTGCCAGCGTGAGCATCCATTCGACAAAGCTCTCCGCACGACCATTAATGACCCGGTATTGGTTGGATTGTTGACGAGAGAGGATGTCAAAATCCTGCTCCAGTAATTCGAAGTCGGGCTGGCCGCCATTCTCATCACCGGAGTAGCGCACGCGCAAATTCAGGGTTTCATCGATACCAATTTTATTGCGATCCACACTGGCATTGAGATCACTGGCCCAGCTGCTGGCGGGCAGGCAAAAGAGAGCCAGTAAAAATAGCAGGCAGTGAAGTCCTGAAAGATCTAGTGGGCGAGATAATTTATGGTCCTTAAAAAAGCTATCCATAAGCCTTCCTGAAGTTTGGTCACATCTAAAAACAGAGGTCATGTTTTGCATTGTGGGTATCTATCTACCACCTTTGGGTAGCGCCGTTTTCAGGGGGTTCCCACTCGCCACTGCGATAGGCACGCCGCCTCTGCAAGCTTTCGTATTTGAATTTTTCCCGCATTAAGCCGGCGGGGTCATCGGGAATTTGTCGTAGCCATTGGTCCAGGGCCTGCTGGGTTTCTGGGTCCAGTTGGCGCTCCTCGGCGCCGGCAGGTTGGGGCTCCCCTTGCTGTTGTTTTTGCTCTTCTCCACCCTGTTGGGCTTGTCGAGACTGCTGCTCCTGCTCATTTTGTTGCTGCTCAGCATCCGCAGGCTGCTGTTCGGCTGATTGATCCTGCTCCTGGCCGGATTCTTGCTCGGAGGGCTGGGGTTCGCCAGAGGAGGGCTGTTCCTGGTTCTCCTGCTGTTGATTCTGTTGATTTTGCTGTTGGTTGCCGGCCTGCTGCTCCTGTTGCTGATCCTGCTTGTCTTGTTGTTCTTGTTGATCACTGGATTGCTGTTGATTTTGTTGCTGCTGGCGCTTTTGAAGCTCTTTGAGCTTCTCGGCAATTTCTCGGTTGTGTTGCGCATCGGCGAATTGGGGTGCTTGAGCTAGAGCTTGGTCATAGGCCTCAATGGCGCGCTCATAGTCGCCCTGTTGCACTAGGGTATTGCCCAGGTTGTATTGTCCCTGTGCATCATTTGACAGGGCAAAGTCCTGCTGAGCAGCGGCATAATCACCGGCGCGATAATTTGCGGTGCCGCGCCATTCCGGGTTGCGAAAGGTTTCTGCGGCTTCGGCAGACTCACCTTTGTTGAATAATTCCTGGCCCTGTTGATCTTTGCGTTGCCAAAGATCCTTCCACTCTAAAGCCTGGCTTTCACTCGGAAGTCCCAAGGTTAGCGCTAGGGGCAGAGTGCAGGCGAGAGCGCCACGGCGAAACAGCAAGGTAGCAAATGGCAGAAGGAGTAGGACCAATAGGGGGCCTTCATCGCGCCATTGGTCAAATTCTCGCTCGGTTAATTCGGCCTGCTCGGGGCTTTCACTTTGCGGGAGTAGGTGCTCTATGTCGGTGTCGTTGACGGTAATCTTGGCGTAACGGCCGCCGCTTCCTCTAGCCAGCTTGCGCAGTTCCCGTGGGTCAAAATTGGAAATCACAATTGCGCCATTACTGTCTGTGACGAAGCCTCCGCTATTGCCGCGGGGGATTGGACTTCCTTCGCCACTACCCACAGCGAGAATGTTGAGTTCAACTCCAGCCTCGGCGAGGGATTTGGCGACTATATCCGCGGCCGCAGGCTCAATGCCGTCTGTGACGGCGAGCAGTTGCCCGCGCCCAGCAGAGCCATCCTTGAGTAGGCGAATACCAGTTTGCACAGCCATTTCAATGTTGCTGCCGGGTACCGGCATAATGGCAGGCGATAATGCGGGAACCAAGTTGGCGATAGTGGCGGTATCTTCTGTCAGTGGTGTGACCACATGAGCTTCGCCTGCATAGGCGACCAGGGCGGTCAGTCCGTCCTTGCGTTCGCGAAGAATATCCAGAATTTTTAATCTGGCGCGGGTGAGACGATTGGGCGAGAGATCAGTTGCCATCATGGAGGGAGACAGATCCAATAAAATCACCAAGGCGTCTTGATTGCTGTAGACCGGAGTTGGCAGTTTCCTCCAAGAAGGTCCCGCCATAGCGATAATCATAGTGGCGAGTAACGCAAAAATTAGCCCGAATAACCAGGGGCGCTTGGCGCCGCCGCGCATTAAAAGGTGGGGTAACAAATCTGCATCAATCACCTTTTGCAGTTGGGCATTGTTTAGAACGATCTTGCCCAAGCCCCAACAAATGAGGGCTGCGGGAATTAATAACCATAGCCAGTAGGGGCGGAGAAAATGAAACGAGTGGAGTAGCTCAGGGGTGTTCACTGTGCCTGGCCTCCGTTAGTGGTAGCTTGTTTATTGCCGTTGCTGGAAAATCTGAAATTAGAGGTGAGTGGGGCCACTGCCCAGATGGCGGACAGGAGTAGGGCTATTCCAAGTGGCCATACAAATAGGGACTTTAGCGGGCGGTAGCTTTCTGCTTCCTGCTCTACGGGTTCCAGTTCATCTAATTCCGAATAAATCTCTGCCAGTTCCTGGGGGTTATGGGCGCGGAAATAGCGGCCCCCAGTTGTATCGGCAATTGCCTGCAGGGTTTTGCTGTCGAGATCCCTGGAGGGGTTAATTCTTCGGCTGCCATAGCGGCTGCCCAATAAACCCGGTTGAACCATTTCTTCGGCACCAACACCGATGGTGTAGACAGTGATGCCCGCTTGCTGTGCCAGCTCGGCGGCTTTTAGCGGGGAGACCTCGCCGGCAGTGTTGGCGCCATCGGTGAGCAGGATTAGCACACGCTGCTCGGCGGGACGCTGGGTTAGGCGCTTAACAGATAGACCGATAGCATCCCCGATGGCGGTACCCTGGCCGGCGAATCCGATTTGGGCTTCGCGCAATAGGGTTCCTACAGTTTCCCGGTCGTAGGTCAGTGGCGCCTGAAGATAGGCGCGGGTGCCGAAAAGCACCAGGCCCAGGCGATCGCCCTGGCGCCTCTCTACGAAGTCCCCCACCACCTGTTTGACCGCATTAATACGCATCGCTGGGCGCCCGCCCAGGAGCATGTCGGGAGTCTCCATACTGCCGGATATATCTACCGCAACCAATAGGTCCCTTGCGCTACTGGCTTGGGAAATCGGTTCTCCATACCATCGAGGTCTTGCAGCGGCACAGATCAGCAGTAGCCAAATCAGAGTGAGTAACATTAAATTGAGGTAGTTGCTTTGCTCCCCACCGCCGCGCTGAGAGAGCTCAGAGTAGAAGGGTACTTTCAAGGCGCTGCTTAAAGGCTTTGAGCGGGGCAGTAGCCACCGCGCGAGCAGTGGCAGAGGAACTAGTAGGAAAATCCATGGCCAGGCAAACTCAAACACCGGCATGCTCCTTACTAACTTGTGGCTCGGAGTCTTGCGCCGTTAACTGGTGCTGCAGGACCCATTGAATAGCGTATTGGCGAAAAGCCTCGCTGTTCTCTGGCTTGGAAGAGCCGCGATAAAGTTGTTCGAGCAACGCTTCCCGTGCCTCGTCAGGACATTTCAGGGAAGCGCTGCCTTCTAAAAAACTCAACCATGCGCTACCGGTGAGATTGCCACAGTGCGCTCTGCTAAAAGTGGTTACAGCAACGCGTTTAAGAATTTCGTTGATCTCCCCAGTCGCTTCAGACTGGCTTACATCTACCGCATTTAATAAAGCAATTGCTTCAATTTTGTAGCGATTGCGTTCGGCCTGCTTGCGACGATGTCTGATCCACAGGGCGATTCCAAGCAAAGATAAAAGTATCAATAAAGCGAGTAGCCACCAGCCAGGCGCGGGTGGCCACCAGCTCACTGGAGCTGGTTCCTGGATATCGTGTAGTTGGGCCAGTAACTCCTGGGCCTCGGGTGAGGGGGACTGCAGTTGCTGTTGCTTTCTCAGCATGGTTGCCCCTCAACTATGGTTAATATTTTGTTGGCAGCGCCAGTCGCTCCAATTAAATAAAACCTACCAAGTGAAAATTCAGTGTGTACCCTATCACTCACGGCTACTGCCTTTTATTTTTATGCCAACCGTTTTGTTGGCGTGAACCGTAAAAAGACATTAATTCCCCGACAAGGGGCTTTGTATTGTCAAAATCCAACAACGGAAGTCGATGTCGACGGCATAATTGTTCAACGTCGGCGCGGGCCTGAGCCTGCTTTTCTGCAAAATGCTCACGCAGAGGGCGGTTGCCTGCGTACAAAAATGTGCGCTGCCGGCCATCCGAAATTGTCAGAGATTGATCGGGCAAATGCTTTTCCAGTGGATCAGTTATACGCAGTACCTGTAAATCCGCATGCCTCGACAGCAAATATAATGACTGTGAGCATTGCTGATTCAGGTCATGACAATCACTAATAAGAAAAAGCGCACTGCCGGGGCGGGCGATACGGCGGGCCTCCTCCAATAGAGTCTGCATGGATTGACTGCCATTCTCAGCGATAGGGCTCTGTAATTTGGATGCCCTGTCCACTGCGCTGTGAATCATCGCCAGTACGGCGTGGTGGCTGCGCTTAGGGCGCACAGTGTCTATGTCGTTATCAGAAAAGAGCAGGGCGCCGATACGGTCGCTGTGTTGCAACCCAGCCCAGCCCAGTGCGGCGGCAATGCCACTTGCCGCAACAGACTTGAAGGCGCGATGGCTGCCGAAAAACATCGGTGAGCGCAAGTCGAGCAGGATAACAATGGGCCTCTCCCGCTCCTCCTGATACAACTTGGTATGGGTTGTGCCAGTGCGCGCAGTTACACGCCAGTCGATAGAGCGCACGTCGTCGCCAGCTTGGTAATCCCGTACTTCCTCGAAATTCATCCCGCGCCCACGATAGCGGGTAAGGAGGTTGCCAGCCTGGTCGCTGCGTACTAGGCGAGGTTTGAAGAGCTGTAACTGACGCGCAACATAGCGCATTTGCACCAGTGAATTCACTTCAGGATAAGCGCCGCGCAGGTCCAGTTCTGATGGCGGTGTTGCGGTGTGCATCAGATAGCCGGCACCTGTTGCAGCAGGCGTTGAATAACCTGATCTGTGGTAATGCCTGCGGCTTCGGCCTCAAAGCTGAGCAGCAGGCGATGGCGTAAAATATCCGGAGCAACATCCATGACATCATCAGGGGTCACAAAATCGCGGCCGGCTAGCCAGGCGCGTGCGCGGGCACAGCGGTCGAGTGCAATTGTTGCCCTTGGACTTGCACCAAAATCTAGCCATGATGCCAGCTCGCTGTCATACTTCGCCGGCTCGCGCGTAGCAATGACAAGTTGGACAGTATAGGTTTCCACGGCTTCGACCATCTGCATTTCCAGAATCTGGTTGCGGGCCTGAAAAATGGTTTCCTGGCTGATAATTTCGGTAGGGCGATTTTCGCCAAGGGTGGCCTCGGATCTGGCCAGGCGCAGGATTTTTGCTTCCGCCTCGGCATCTGGGTAGGCAAGATTCACCTGCATGAGGAACCTATCCAACTGAGCCTCAGGTAGAGGATAAGTCCCCTCTTGCTCAATGGGGTTTTGCGTGGCCATCACTAAGAATAATTGCGGCAGCGGATAGGTTTTTCGCCCCACGCTAATTTGCCGCTCGGCCATAGCCTCCAAAAGTGCCGATTGCACTTTCGCGGGCGCACGGTTTATCTCATCCGCCAGGATCAGGTTGTGAAAGACTGGTCCGGGTTGAAAATGGAACTCTCCGGTTTCCGGCCGGTAAATGTCGGTACCGGTAATATCAGCCGGTAGCAAGTCTGGCGTGAATTGAACTCGATGGAAGTCACCCTCAATAGCTTCGCCCAGTGTTTTGATTGCCTTGGTTTTGGCCAGGCCCGGAGCCCCCTCTACGAGCAGGTGTCCATCGGCAAGCAGAGCGATCAGAATACGATTAACCAGTGTCTCCTGGCCGATGATCTGTTTCTCCAGCCAGTCGCCCAAGGCGGTGATGTGATCTCTGATATTCCGGTTTGCTTCCATAGCGTCTCTTCTTCTGTAAATGTGCCCGCCCAATTAGTACGGGTGGCTATCTACCATCTTTTATATATAGTCGCCGCCAAAGCGGCGAGGCTTGTTGATTTTAGCGGCGCCACTGGAAGAGGCAACCACCGAATACTCGCCCACTTTTTAGGCGACATTCTTGGGGTGGCGCTGGTGCCACTCACAAGGTTAATTGAAAGTTTAATTTTTTGGACTCGCCCCTGCAGCACTTCAGGGATGAGATGACGATCTTTTCGGATCTACAGTCATAGGATTCGATGTGACAAAAATGAGATTGGGAGGTTCCCCGTGAATATGGCGACGGTGATTACCGACAGCCGTGAAGAGTTAGTGGCACAGATTTGTGAGCTGATTCGCGATAAGTTGTCATCTGATGCAGAGCCGGTGGTGGCTTTTGCGCAGCAGTTTCTGCACCAGTATCCACTGGAAGACCTGCAGGGCCGACGTCTGGTAGATATCTACGGCTGTATCTACACCTGGTGGAACTATATACAGCAGCGCTCTGATGGCCTGCCCAAAGTAAGAATCTTCAACCCGCGTCTGGAAGATGATGGTTGGGAGTGCTCGCATACGGTAATTGGGCTACTGGTACGGGATATGCCTTTCCTGGTGGACTCTGTGCGCATGGAGGTCAACCAGAGAAATACGGTTATTCACTCGATTAAGAGTACCGTGTTGCAACTCGAGCGCAGTGCCAGTGGCAAGTTAAAACGTCTGTTGCCACCAAGGGATGAAATTCCCAATCTGACTTTCGAACATATTACGGCTAAGCATCATAAGCCCGCCAAGGGAGCGAAGTTAGTCAGTGAGGCCCTCATTTATATCGAGGTCAACCATGACACTTCGGCGAAGTTTGCCTCGGAACTCAGTGCGGCCCTGAAAGATGTTCTCGGCGACGTTGAGCTGGTGGTCGATGACTACGCGCCTATGCTCGAGACCTGTGGCGGCATGGAAGGGCAGTTGAAAGCCGGGGTTTCCGAAGACGATACCAATCTCCTGGAGGCCTGTGCGTTTTTACAGTGGATGCGCGACGGCAACTTTACTTTCCTTGGCTACCGGGAGTATGAGTTCAGTCAGGCCGGTGACAAGAAAATTCTCAGTGAGGTGGAAGATCGTCGCCTCGGCATCTTCAAAAAGCTAGAAGAAGCAGCGGCGCCTATGCCTGAAACTGCTTTTAGCGAAGGCAAGCAGCGCTTTTACCAGGGGCCTAATTACCTGACTTTTGCCAAGTCCTCGGTGAAGTCCCGCGTGCATCGCAGTGCCTACTCAGATTATGTCATGATCAAGCGCTACAACGCTGAGGGCGAGGTGATTGGTGAGTCCGCCTTTATGGGTCTCTATACCTCACCAGTCTACACGGAGAGTCCGGCTAAAATCCCCATCATCCGGCGCAAGATGGCCTCAATTATTGAGTCCAGTGGTCTTTCTGGTTACGGGCACGATGGTAAGGCGCTGCGCCGTATTCTGGATACCTTCCCCCGCGATGAATTGTTCCAGAGCAGTACCCAGGAACTCTTTGATGTTGTGATGGGAGTACTCAGCCTGAATGAGCGCGCCCATGTCCGCCTGTTTATGCGCAGAGACCTTTTTGGAAAATTTGTTACAGCCACTGTGTATGTTCCCCGGGATCAGTTCAGCAGTAGCGTACGCGAGCTGATTTGTTCTCATATCTCTAAGGCAATCAAGGCGAAAGAGTCCGATTTCACCACCTATTTTTCTGAATCCATTCTCGCGCGCGTGCACTTTGTTTTCCGCATCTCGCCCGATGAGCCTGTCGATATAGACGTAGCGCTGCTGGAGGCGCAGATTGTGGATATTACCCGCTCCTGGGAAGATGTTTTTCAAAGATCCTTAGTTGAGAGTAGTGGAGAGGAAGAGGGTAACCGACTCTTCCGAATTTTTGGTCGCGCTTTCCCGGCAGGTTATCGAGAAGATTTTGAGCCGCGCATTGCTGTACAGGATGTGGCGGCTATCCAGGATCTTAATGAGAACAACCGGGTGGCTATGAGTTTTTACCAGCCGTCTGGTGCTGCTCAGGGTAGTTTGCGCTTCAAGGTGT
Source organism: Microbulbifer variabilis (assembly GCF_020524905.1). Classification (GTDB taxonomy): domain Bacteria; phylum Pseudomonadota; class Gammaproteobacteria; order Pseudomonadales; family Cellvibrionaceae; genus Microbulbifer; species Microbulbifer variabilis_A. The sequence goes on from NZ_JAIVKI010000009.1 coordinate 47,371, forward strand.
TTAACTGGGGCAATGGCCTGACACTCTCTGATGTGATTCCCGTGTTGGAAAACCTGGGCCTGCGGGTAATCGGAGAATTCCCCTATACCATTCGCCCTTCCGGCAGCGCCGATGTATGGATGCACGAATTCCACTTGGAATTTGGCTTGCCGACGAAAATCGATGCACAGGCATCCCGTGGGCTTTTCCAGGATGCGTTCGCTGCAATCTGGAGCCATACCGCTGAGAGTGATGCCTTTAACCGCTTGGTGTTGGCAGCCCGTTTGAACTGGCGTGAAGTCTCTATGCTGCGTGCCTATGCCCGCTATCTGAAGCAAACAAAGTCCAGTGCAAGCCAGAGCTATATTGCCGCAACTCTGGCTAATCAGGTGGAAATCACACGCAATCTGGTGGCTTTGTTCCGCGCACTGTTTGATCCGCGTTTGAGCAGTGGCAAGCAAGAGCAAACCCGAGTGGAGCGGTTGATTGCCAAAATTCACGACGGCCTGGATGCTGTTGAGAATCTCAACGAAGACCTGGTATTACGTCGTTATCTCGAGTTGATTCTCGCCACTTTGAGGACCAACTTTTTCCAAACAGGAGCCGACGGTCAGCCCAAGGACTATATCTCCATCAAGTTCAGCCCGCGGGATATTCCCGGTATCCCCGAGCCGCGTCCGGAATTTGAGATTTTTGTTTACTCCCCAAGGGTGGAAGGTGTGCACCTGCGTGGTAGCAAGGTGGCCCGTGGTGGCTTGCGCTGGTCGGACCGTCGGGAGGATTTCCGTACAGAGGTCTTGGGTTTGGTAAAAGCTCAGGCGGTAAAAAATGCGGTGATTGTCCCCAGTGGCGCCAAGGGCGGTTTTGTTGTGCGCCGTCCCCCTGCAGATGGCAGCCGCGAAGCCATGCTGGAAGAGGGCATCGCCTGTTACAAAACCTTTATCCGCGGCTTGTTGGATATCACTGATAACCTGAAAAACGGTGAGATAGTTGCGCCCGAGCAAGTGGTGCGCAGGGATGAGGACGATCCCTATCTGGTGGTTGCTGCGGATAAGGGAACAGCGACATTTTCTGATATTGCTAATGGTATTGCTGCGGATTATGGCTTTTGGCTGGGGGATGCCTTTGCCTCGGGTGGTAGCCAGGGTTACGACCATAAGAAGATGGGCATTACCGCGCGCGGTGCTTGGGTTTCCGTACAGAGGCACTTCCGTGAGATGGGGGTGGATGTTCAGAAAGAGGACTTCTCTGTAATTGGCATTGGCGATATGGGCGGCGATGTGTTTGGCAACGGTATGCTGTTGTCTGAACATATTCAGCTGAAGGCTGCGTTCAACCATATGCATATTTTCATCGATCCGAATCCCGATGCGGCAAGCAGTTTCGAAGAGCGCAAGCGTCTGTTTGAGCTGCCTCGCTCCAGCTGGACAGATTACGATCACACCCTGATATCTAAGGGCGGCGGTGTCTTCGAGCGTAGGGTGAAAGCGATCAGTATCACGCCGGAGATGAAAGAGGCCTTCGACATCAAGGAAGACCGACTGACGCCCAATGAGCTGATCAGTGCCTTGCTGCGTGCGCCGGTGGATTTGATTTGGAACGGTGGTATCGGTACTTATGTTAAGGCCGGGACGGAAACCGACAGTGAGGTAGGCGACAAATCCAACGACCACTTACGCGTTAATGGCGCAGAGTTGCGCGCTAAAGTTTTTGGTGAGGGTGGTAACCTGGGCATGACTCAGCGTGGGCGTATCGAGTATGCCCTTAACGGTGGCCGCTGTAACACAGACTTTATCGATAACGCCGCGGGCGTGGACTGCTCCGACCATGAGGTGAATATCAAAATTCTCCTCGATAAAGTGGTGGCTAATGGCGATCTCACCGAAAAGCAGCGCAACCAGCTGTTGCACGGCATGACCGACTCGGTGAGCGAACTGGTGCTGCATAATAACTATGATCAGACCCGCGCATTGAGCGTGGCGGAGTACCAGGTCTCCAAACGTCTGGATGAATACCGCCGCACGATTAACACCCTGGAAGATGATGGTCGATTAAAAAGGGCGCTTGAGTTTATTCCCGATAATGAGCAGATTTCTGATCGGGTACACAAGGGGCAGACCCTGACCCGGCCGGAACTCTCCGTTTTGATTTCCTACGTGAAGGTGAAGCTGAAAGAGGAGCTGCAGGAAGCGGAAATTACCGATAATCCCCGCGTGCGTGAAGCGGCTGAATCCGCCTTCCCGGCAGCACTGGTGGAGCGCTACAAGGACCAGGTATACGAGCATCCTCTGTTGCGCCAGATCGTTTCCACCCAGGTGGCCAACGAAATGGTCAACAGCATGGGAATTACCTTTTACAACCGCATCAGCACCGCAACTGGAGCGGACGTTAACGATGTCGCTGCGGCCTATATCAGTGCTCGCGATGTCTACAAGATGGTGGAGTTCCAGCAACAATTGGCCGAGCTGGATTACAAGGTGCCAGCAGAGTTGCAGACCGAACTGCTCAACTCCATGATCGGCCGGGTACGTCGCGCAGCCCGCTGGTTCCTGCGCAATCGCCGCAGTGATTTGGAGCCGGCGCAGAATTGTGCCCTGTTCCAGTCACAGGTGCAGAGAGTGATCAAGGCACTGCCCAAAGTCCTCAGTGGCGCCCCGTTGGGTGAATGGGAGCAGCGTTACCAGAAGCTACTGGAAGCTGGCTTGCCGGAAGATATCGCCTTGCTGTCGGCATCGCCTACCTACCTCTATTCGGCTCTGGGTATTTCTGAGTCTGCCTATGCCAGTGACCGGCCGGTGGAAGAAGTGGCTAAAGTCTACTTCAGCCTCTCCGATGAGCTGAATTTACACTGGTTTGGCAACTTGATTGTGGATCTGCCAGTGGATAGTTTCTGGCAGGCCCAGGCTCGTGAGACCAGTATGGATGACTTGGATAGTCAGCTCGCTACCCTGGCCGTTCATATCCTGCGCCTTGCCAGTGCAGAGAATTTGGACGTAGATAGTGCAATGTCGCGCTGGGGCGCTATTATGGCGCCCGCTATTCAGCGTTGGCACAGTATGATTGCCGAGCTGAAGGCTGCTGCCGTTAGTGATTTTGCGATGTTCACTGTGGCGTTGCGAGAGTTGATGTATCTTGCTCATGCAACGGCCGATCGCGAAACCTTGGCGGAATAGTCCGGTGTAAGCCCGTGAAATAGCTGGGGTGTTCTTCTACTTCCAGTGTTCACGGGCGGCAATGAAACTCTATCCCCGTTCGTTTGTTCCGGGCGAACGGGTTCAGTCCCCACGTAAGGAAAGGTATGTATTCAACTCTGCGTAAAGCTCTGTTTGCGCTCGATCCCGAGCGGGCCCACCACCTCTCTCTGGATGCAATAGGTGCTGCTGAGCGCCTCGGTTTGATGTCTTTTTTCAAGCAGTCAGTGGCGCATGACCCGGTAGAGCTGATGGGACTGACCCTACCGAATCCAGTAGGTCTGGCCGCGGGGCTGGATAAGAATGCCCAGGCATTTAATGGGCTGGGTGCACTTGGCTTTGGATTTGTCGAAGTGGGTACTGTCACTCCCCGCCCGCAGCCGGGCAACCCGCTTCCACGGCTGTTCCGTGTGGAAGAAGCGGACGCCATTATCAACCGTATGGGATTCAATAATCTTGGGGTTGATTACTTGATCGACAGGGTGAAACACCGTCGTTACAAGGGTGTTTTAGGTATTAATGTCGGCAAGAATTTCGATACCCCGGTGGAAAAGGCGGCTGACGATTACCGTCTGTGTATGGAAAAAGTGTATCCCTACGCAGATTACATCACGGCAAATGTCTCATCGCCGAATACCAAGGGGCTGCGGGACCTGCAATTTGGTGAGAGTCTCAATAGGCTACTGGGTAGTATCAAGGACAAGCAGGCGGAGTTGACGCAAAAGACTGACCGATATGTGCCTGTTGCGGTGAAAATTGCGCCTGATATGGAGGGGGATGCCATAGCGCAGATTGCCGAAGCGCTGTGCGAATACAGCATAGATGGTGTTATTGCTACTAATACCACGATCGATAAGTCCTCCGTGGCTAATCTGCCCCATGGTAATGAAGAGGGCGGACTCAGTGGAAAGCCCTTGCAGCAACGCTCTACGGAGGTGATTGCCCAGCTGTCAAAAGCCTTGGACAAGCAGGTGCCTATTATTGGTGTGGGCGGAATCTTCGATGGCGATAGTGCTGCAGAAAAAATTCGTGCTGGCGCAACGGCTGTTCAGGTCTATACCGGGTTTATCTACCGGGGACCGCAATTGGTACGTGAGGCCGTGGAAGCTATTGCGATGGAGCGTCGTCGTTCAACTAGTGAGTAACTGGAAAGTGACTATTTCGCCTCCCGGATGTGAAACGTATCTGCCCATCCGGTTGGGTGGTCGATTGGTTGGTTCTTATTGTTTGTGATGAACTTGCGAAAGGTGCAGGCTTGCCTGCACCTTTCCTCTGACTAAATGGTACTCCAGCCGTCTGGATATTGGATATCGGTAGAAACTGCGCCATAAATTTCCAATTTTTGCGCCTTGGTGGTCCTGTCAAAGCCATTCCAGTAGTCTTCCCGCCCTTCACGCCAGCCGTTTACCCATTCCTGATGTGGGTCGTTTTCGACAAAGGGGCAACTATCAATAGACTTATTGTTCAGGGCTGCCAAATACCCTTTGTAGAAAGCCCTGTCGGCGTGATTGCGTTTTTGGCGTTTCATCTATACGGCACCTCTGCTTGTAGATTTACGGACTGCGGCGCGGCCCGTTGGATGCTTATTGCGGTTTTTCTTGCATCGACAATTAAAGCTTAGCGAATCTTTTCCGCGGATAGCTGTGCGCCTCCATTCGCCTTCCACACTGCAAGAATATGGTGGAGGAGCCGTGATCGGAAAAAGCTGTTTGCGACAGTTTGGGTATTTGCGAAATGCCATCGAAAAGTGAGGGTGACCCTGTAGACATCATCACTATCTGCCATGTGCCATAGGCTCAGCCGTTACAAAGTGGGATAATTGCGCCAGAAAGTTTGGTTTGTAGAGGTGGATACTTCCTCTCGGGTATCCCTTCACAGCTGTTTGAAAATCTGATTCACGCCAAAAGGCGTTGTATATACCCACTTTATGTGGGGTTATCGAGTAAAAGTTTTGACCGACCCATATATTGAAGAATTTAAGTTCACCGCGACCTGCCCGAAAGGATTGGAGAACCTACTTGTCGGGGAGCTGGAGTCCCTGGGTGCCAGTGTCCTTCGGGAGCAGCCTGCGGCAGTGCATTTTGCCGGATCTTTAAAGCTGGCCTACCGCTGTTGTCTCTGGAGTCGTCTAGCCAACCGAATCTTACTGCAACTTGACCAGGTGCGTATTGGCGGTGCTGAAGATCTTTATCGGGCTGTGGCGGCACAAGCCTGGGAGCAACATATTGGCCCCTCGGGCAAGTTATGGCTGCAGTTTTCGGGAACCAACCAAGAGATCCGTAACAGCCAGTTCGGCGCACAAAAAACAAAAGATGCCATCGTCGATCGCTTGCGTGAAAAAACTGGTGCGAGACCCAGTATCGATAAGCAGAATCCAGACTTAACCGTTGCCCTGCGACTGCACCGGGATAATTTGGATATTGCCATAGATCTTAGTGGGGAAAGCCTGCATAAACGGGGCTATAGAACACATATCGGCGCTGCCCCCCTTAAGGAAAATCTGGCGGCAGCCCTTCTGATGCGCACCCGCTGGCCGCAGCTTGCGGAGCAGGGCGGGGCCCTTTTGGACCCCATGTGTGGCTCAGGCACTATTTTGATTGAGGCGGCCATGATGGCTGCAGATATCGCCCCAGGTCTATTCCGCGAAAGCTTTGGTTTTGAGCGCTGGCTCAATCACCAGAGCGATATTTGGAATGAGTTGCGAGAGGAGGCTTTGCAACGTCGCGCCGCAGGTCTAGAAAGACCTCTTCCAGAAATCCGCGGTTACGATGCTGATGCCAGGGTTCTATTCGCCGCCGAAGGTAATATTGCCAGGGCGGGATTGGAGCGTCAGGTCAGGGTGAGCTGTCGGCCGGTAGCGACATTCAAGGTTCCGAGTCACAAAGAGGTCAATGTTGGCTTGGTATTGACTAACCCACCCTATGGTGAGCGCCTTGGAGAACAAGAGGCTCTGCGGGAAACTTACGCGGAGTTGGGGCGGCAGCTGAAGGCGGAATTCCCCGGTTGGCTGGTGGGAATTTTCACCGGTAATCCTGAGTTGGGTTATTCCACCGGGTTGCGCTCCCACAAGCACTATCAACTGTATAACGGCGCAATTCCAAGCCAATTATTGTTGTTTCAAGTGCGCGAACAAAATGAGCAAAGCGAAACCGCGCATAAAGAGCGTAAGCTCTCCCCGGAAGCCGAAATGGTGGCCAATCGCCTGCGGAAGAATCTACGCACCACGGGTAAATGGGCCTCCCGAAGTGGTATTGACTGTTTTAGACTCTACGATGCAGATCTGCCCGAATACGCCGCAGCGGTGGACTTATATCGAACCCTGGATGGGGACCTGTACGCACATCTGCAAGAATACCGGCCGCCGGCCAGTATTGATGAGAGCAAGGCGCGCAATCGGTTAAGAGACTTAATGCGGGCTGTACAATCCGTTCTAGAGTTACCCAGGGGTAGAATCAGTATCAAGGAACGTCGTCGCCACAGCCATAAAAGCGGCCAGAAGGGCACTAGCCAGTATCAAAAGCAGGCTGATGCAGGGTCTACCTTACAAGTGCAAGAGTATGGCGCTGAGTTGGAAGTGGATTTGTGGAGTTACCTGGATACTGGGTTGTTCCTTGACCACCGTCCGGTGAGAAAGCACCTGCGCGAAATGTCCTCCGGGAAAAAGTTTCTGAACCTCTTTTGCTATACCGCGACTGCCACTGTACAAGCGGCTTTGGGTGGCTGTGTGCAGAGCACCAGTGTGGATATGTCCAGAACCTATCAATCTTGGGCCGCACGAAACTTCCGTGCAAATGGTATGGACCCCTATAAGCATCAATTGATAGAGGCGGATTGTCTGCAGTGGCTGGCATCGGCCCAGCAAAACCGTAAAGGCCACTACGACCTGATCTTCCTCGATCCCCCGAGCTTTTCCAATTCGGCCAAGATGCGGGGTGTGCTGGATATTCAGCGCGATCACGCCAATCTGATCAGTCAGTGTATGGCGCTTTTGGCTCCGCAGGGCACTTTGATTTTTTCCAATAATTTGCGCAGCTTTAAAATGGACACGGCAGTTACTGAAGCCTTTGTTGTGCAACCATTGCAGCTGTTGGATAAGGACTTTCAACGCAATCCCAAGATCCACAATGTTTGGGAAATACAGCGAAAGTAAAAGTAACTAGAAGTAGCTGCTAGCCTGGGAAATTTTTGAAGCAGCGGAATAATGTGGCACAAGGATGTGTCATGGCTGCTGATTTCTATTGCCTCAGATTAAAATATCTATTGCAGTTTGCCACTACTTGAATGCTTTGGCTCTGGTAGTAAAAAGATGACGGCAGTGGTTTGGCGAGATTCTCAGTTTTTTAACTTAATTGGGAATCAATCAAGTTCCATAACTACGCGCATCCCCACATCCTTGGTACGACTATTTTCATCGAGACCCTTGCGGTATTCGGCTCCAATTCTATTGGAGGGATCCCGCATAGAGCCCCCGCGAACGCTGCGTAACTGACAGTTTTTGAGTTTTACTGGCGAGGAAGTGTTGCGGTTTTTATCGTAGCCGGGTTGGTAGCAGTCCTGTACCCACTCAGCTACATTGCCTGCCGTATCGTATAACCCAAAAGGATTGGCTTGGTAGTTCGCTACTGGCCCGGTTTTGGTAGAAAAAAGACTGTTAAATTGGCTATCGCATCCGCGCCTGCAATTGGCTTTTCCTCTTGCGTCGCTACTTTTCCACCAGAAAGAATGCTCTGTTCCAGAGCGAGCTGCATATTCCCACTCAGCTTCGGTGGGTAGGCGATATTTTCTCCCTGTCTCCTCTGAAAGCCACTGAACATAGTCTTGGGCATCCTGCCAAGAGATATTGATGGCTGGTCTCTCCCCACGGCCCCAGCCCGCATCGCTGGGTTGCTTGGCGCCTGTGGCAAGGACAAAACGATCAAATTCTTCAAAAGTAATTTCGCGAGTTGATATGGCGAAAGCTTTGGGAATATTTACCTCGTGTGTCGGGCGGCTGTTGCTGTGTTTATCACTGCCCATGGTAAATTCCCCCGAATCTACCACGATCATTTGCGGCCCCCGACCACCAGAGGAGAGCTCCGAGCGTATTTTCTTGCCGGCAAAGTAGGCCCTTTGCAGTTTTACCGAAAACTGGAGATCCTGATCTTCAATGCTAATCCAGTGTCGATAATGGCTATAACCGGGTTTACTGACTTCCACATCGTATTGCCCCGGCTCCAGTCGAATGCCGGGTTGATAGCGTGGAGCAATATTCATTATGCGTATGCGCGCATCTTCAGGTTCGGTTGCTACTGTGAATTTAAATGTTGGGATGGCGTTTGTCAGTTTCTCGGAAGTATCAGCAGAGGTTTGAGTTGGTAAATTGGCGGTTACCGGTAATTGAGCTGGCTGACGTGATTGAGGTAGTTTGAGTGAATTACCCAAAGAGATTGCCTGAGGGCTGGCCAGCTCTAGTACTTGTTTTGGCAGTTTTTCTGAAGTTGCGTCTGTTATAGCGGTTTGTTTCTTGTCTACGCTATCGGTCCTGGAAATTGGATTTGTGTGAAGGGCGTTAGCGTCATCTGCTAATGTGATGTTACTCAGTTGGGTTTCTTTGTTGCTCAGTAGACTAAAAACACTCCAACCTAAAACTAGAGTAATTGCGGTAATAGCACTAAAAGCCCACGGACGTTTGTGCTTTGCTGGTTCACTGACCAGTTGCCGTAAGCGCACTAAGGTGTCCTGATCTTTACGTGCAGGCTCTAGTTGCTGGGGATTTCCCTGTCTAATCTGCCAGGCTTTGAGAAAGCTTTCGCGGAGGCTACTGAGCAGAGTAAGGAATAGCGCCCGCGCCAGGCTAGATACACTGACAGAAGTGTTGTTTAACTGGCTGATTTGCTGACTCGGTTTGCCAGCTAAGGTAGCAACCAACTGATCGGCCGCATCGGCAACCTCCAAGCCTCGTTGAAATCTTTTTGTCGGATCTTTGGCCAGGGCACGGTCAATAATTGACTGGTACAGCGCGTGCCGGGCAGGCAGTTTTGGTATTGGGTCGGTCAAGTGCTTGATGGCGATAGCCACTGCTTCCTCGGCTTGGTAGGGAACGACGCCGGCCAGCATTTCATAAAAGACGACGCCAAGGCTGTAGAGGTCAGCACGACCATCTATGGCATTACCCCTGGCCTGTTCGGGACTCATATAATGGGGTGTCCCCACGACCATGCCGCTATTGGTCATTCTCGTGGTATGCGCAACTGCACGAGCTACGCCAAAGTCACTCAACACTGCGGAGCCGTCTTCCCGAAAAAGTATATTTTCCGGTTTCAAATCCCTGTGTACATACCCTTTGCTATGGGAGTGATCCAGGGCCATGGCAATTTGTCGCACTACATTCAGAGCTTCCAGTGGATCCAGTGGTCCTTTGGCGAGCCTTTCCGCAACAGATCCGCCAGACAAATAGTCCATAGCGATATAGTTCAGGCTGCGGTAGCGTCCAATATCGTGGATGCCGACAATATTGGGGTGTGAGAGTTGTCCGACAATATTGGCTTCTCTCTGGAATCGCTCGCTAAAGATTGGGTCGGCATTGAGTACTGGCGACATAACCTTGAGTGCGACTTGACGACCCACACTGCGTTGTATGGCCAGGTATACCGTGGACATGCCACCCTGGTTAATTTTGCGGAGAATACGATAGCCGGGGATTTGCAGCGTGGAGTTGCCACTTTTGACGAGTTCCATGGTGTACTTTCGCCTTGTTAAAGCAGTTGGGATAACCCGCCTGCCAGTGCGGCAACAGTCCCGCAAGCGGCAAGTAAAATCAGAAACAAGCGCCAGAGGCTATTATTGCGGCTTGTGCCGACAGTATCGCTTTGCGAGGTGTTCTCGGGAATTTGCTTCGAGATGTTTGGGGGAGAGGCGATGGTTGGGGCTTCGATAATTTGAACGGTAATGTTGTCTTTGCCGCCGGCGTCGAGGGCTGCGTTGACGAGAAGTTCGACTGTTTGGTGATTGCTGATATTTTCTGAAATGATTCGGTTTATTTTTTCGCTGGGTATTTCAGAACTAAGGCCATCGCTGCAAAGTAGAATTTTCTGTCCGGCGCTCCAACGGTAAGATACTCGATCAACTTCGAGCTTTGGGTTGGTGCTGCCGCCAATACATCGGGTAATCACGTGGCGATTGGGGTGGCTTGCGGCTTCTTCTGAGTTGATAGCCCCAGAATCCATCAGCATTTGAACATAGGAGTGGTCACTGGTTAGCTGACTGAGTTCCCCATTTTTATCGCCAGGTGTCCACAGGTAAGCCCGACTATCTCCAACCCAATAGATATGATAGTAATCACCTTCCTCGGCAAGCACCACCGCGGTGGATCCCATATTGGCAGTGCTTTGCTCATCGCCAAGGAGTAGGGCGTGGGCTTTTTGTAGTGCCCTTTCATAGTGGCGGTCGGTTGCAGCACACTGCTGAATCTCCTCGACGACAGTCTGGCTGGCAATTTCACCGGCGTGGTGGCCTCCCAAACCATCGGCGACAACCCAGATGCCCTTTGCTTCATCGGCCCAATAGGCATCTTCGTTCTGCTCGCGCCGATAACCGGGATGAGTGGCGCCAGCGCTACGTGTAGCACTTGGGGTGCGTTGAACTACTTCGCTGTGCCGCGATACTTCGCGTACTTTGGCTTCACTCACTGGCGTGCAACTACCTGTTATGGTTTCTCATCGTAACTGACGGTGATAGCCGTTTCGGCAAAAGCCCGTCTTTTCCCTGTCGAGCTGCAAGTGTACTTTACCCAACGACACCTGTGGCAGCAGAATAGGCCATCCTTGCCTGAGCAGGATATTAGACCTTTGCGCCATTGTAAGCTGCAAACCCAATCACACGCTAATGATATTGCCCGTGTTAAACTCGGCGCTATCTTCAATCTGCAAATTTTTTCAGGTTATACAGTTAATTGGGACTCCCACCTTATTTAGGATGCCCCATATTCAATCTCCTTAGGGTGAGGAGCGCGATCAATGCTCAAACTTTGTGATGTAAATGACTCGGGCCAAAGTATTTGGCTGGTGGCTCCCGGTGTAACGGTGGGGCGTGATCAGGGTTGCGATCTGTGTATACCGGATGACTCTATCGCGAAGTTGCATTTGAAGATTGCAATTAAAGGGGATCAACTGACCCTGGGAAATGTTTCCGGTGGTTCTCAGGTGCTGGTTAACGGTAAGTCGGTCGCCTCAGCCTGTCATTTAAAACTAAATGATCGGGTAACAATCGGTTCCCGAACGCTGCAAATTGTCGATCCCAAGGTGACGAAGCTCAGTTCAAGCAAGGCTAAAAATGTTGCCTGGGCACTGCGGGCAAATCACAAGGCTATAGCTGGAAAAGTATTTCCTGTTAAAGGTGGGGCAGTGGTAGGGCGCTCTGACGAGTGCGATATCACTTTTTCACTTTCGCATCTCTCGCGCCGTCATGCGCGGATGGAAGTACGTGAGGGATTGCTGTTCGTGATTGACCTCGGCTCGGCCAATGGAACTTTCGTCAATGGTCGACGGATTACGGAGAGTCGTGTGCGACGGGGAGATGAGTTACGGTTTGATTCGTTGAGTTTTTCCGTTGTTGGTCCTGCCGATGACCTCGATCGCACTGCAGTGCGTCCGGCAATCTCTTCACATTTAATGAAATCCTCACGGCTTGTCTCAGGCGAAACCGCTGCTGAAGATGTCACGCAACGCTCCTTCGCGGTCCCTATGGGTGAACAGCGGGAGGAGGCACCAAATATGGCGGAGTCTTTGGCAGGGGAATCCAAACCCAATTTTTCCATGAAAGCGATGGGGCTAGCTGTTTTATTAATCGCTAGTATTGCCGGTTATTTTTGGTTAAAAACTCTGGGGGTATTTTCATGAATGCCCCTCGAGAGTTGCTGCTGTATACCACCCTCGGATGTAGCCTATGCGAAAAAGCCAAGCTGGAAATATGGCCTTTGCTAGAACAGTTTGGATTGCGCTTGCGGGAGGTGGATATTGCCGAGGATGACGGTTTATTCGAGCGTTTTAGCTTACTGATTCCCGTGGTGGGGTTGGGTGATCCTGAAGATACTTGTGCCTGGCCTTTCGAGCAATCACAACTGAAAGCCTGGCTGGCAAAACGGATCAGCTAAATAGGCACCCTTGAATTATTAAGAAGCCTCTCTTCTGCCTGAAGCCCTCACTTGAAAGGGCTTCAGAGTGAATCTGGTATTCCGCTAGAACGAGCCAAATTAAGGCTGCAAAAGGCATCGTTACACTTCACTAGAGATCTCTAAAGTTTATTGCTTTCCTCATTTGCTCGAAGTAGCTGTAGCTTAGTGCCGCTTCGATAGGCATAAATTACCGTATAGGCGAGTACATTCTGTACATAATTTCTGGTTTCACTATAGGGAATGGTCTCAATCCAGACATCGTGGGGAAGCCGTTGACGGGTCTCCTTTAGCCACTTGGCAACCCGTGTTGGTCCTGCGTTATAAGCTGCTGCGGCCAGGAAGCGGTTGTTATCGAAGCGGTTTAACAGGGTGCTCAGATAAAAGCTGCCCAGAGCGATGTTGGTTTTTGGGCTGAGCAGATCCCAGCTGCGCCGATAGTGGACTCCGGCACGTTTTGCCGTTGCGCGGGCCGTTGAGGGTAGCAATTGCATAAGGCCCAAAGCACCTGACCTTGATTTTGCATCGTGGCTAAAGTGGCTTTCCTGGCGAGCGATCGCAAAAATCATATAGGGCTCTAAAGCGGTACTCTGTCGTCCAACCTGCTCACTTACGCTTTCTACTATGTTGGCAAAGGCCAGTGGAAAGCGGAGCTCCAGATCATCCAGATAGTCCGCCGCAAGAACCGACTGTATGGATTTGTGATACCAACCCCAGGCGCTGGCTACTTTTCCAGCAGCTAAAAGCTCCCCGTGATCCATATCCCGAGTGGCATAACTCCATTCCCTGCGGGCATGGAACAACTCGCCAATGGCCTGAAGCTCACGGGCTCTTTGCAAATCGGCACGCTGGGCCATCTGCTGTACTTGTACTGGTGTGATTGGAGCTGGCCGGTCCACGAAACTGTAGTTTTGCCCTAGGGCATCGGCGGCGAGAAAACCGTAATAGCTGCGTTCGCGTGCGGCTTTCCGATAGAGTAGGGAGGCCGCACCAGATTGAGTTTTGCCGTAGATCTCTTCGAGTGAGCGAGCTTTCCAATAGAGCCAGCGGTCACGCTGTTGTAGTTCTGGGGGAAGTCGGTCTATCCAGAAGGCAACTTGTTCCCAGTCGAGTTCGCGTAAAGATTGTCTTGCCAGCCATTCTATTGAATATCCATCATCAATGGTGTGATTCTTGGTCAGCTGCAATAATCCCTGGATATTGTCTTGCCGAGCAAATTGTCGCGCCAAGTGGCGAAGCATTTCAACCTGCTCAACATCGCTGAAGAGGAGGCTGGCACTATAGCGCTGCCATGCCTGCTCGGCGACTGTGGCGTCTTCTCGGGCCAAGCGATGTAGTCCATGTAGGATAATTTCCCTATTTTGCTCGGGCGCCTGAAGAAAGCGAGAGTAGTTGAGAAGGAGTTTGGGGGATTTATGCACCTCCCTCAGCACGGTGGCTCTCTGCACATTGGCCGCGTCCATCTTTCTGGCGATATAAGAGGCTAGCTCCAGGTTGCCCTCCTTTAGCGCGAGCAGGTGGCGGGCCCAGGTTTTCTCCTGGGTGAGGCCGCCATGGCGCATCCAGTGTGCAAAAACCGGGTCGCACTCTTCGGCCTGGGAGTGGCCGACGAGCCACAGTTCAGTGGTAACTCGATCGGCTTTTTCCTTGCTGCCATGGCGAAACAGAGCATCGGCATAATAACAACGAAGTACCGAGTTACTGTGTTTTTCAGGTTGATAGTATTTCAGGTAGTTTCTGAATTGGTTCTGCTGTCCCAGCTCTCTAAGCAACCTAATACGCATCCAGTCGCCTATAGCGGTTCCTTGGTTCTCTTCAAGAAAAAGGTCAATCTCTTTAAGAGGTAATTGGCGCATTTTTCTACTGAGTGCCCAGTAGTCCAGGTAAGGGGTCAGGGGATATTCGGTTAATTTGGCTCTCAACTGTTTTAGTTGTTTTTTGTCGCCGTGTTTGATGGCGAGTCTGGCTTGTTGCAACAACTGACGCTGGCTGGATGTTTCTAAAGATGACTCCTCTTGTTGAGTCAATTCCTTTGCGGGTTCCAGTGGTGCTGCCTGGGCGCCGAGGCAGGCCCAGATTAGCAGGGGAGCGAATAACTGGGGGAGTCCCCTTGTGCTAACTGACATGACAGTAACCCCGATATTGAGTCTGTTCGCGCAAGTTTATGAGACGGCTTGGCAAAAAAGCGTAAAATAGCGAATTTTTCACAGGACCCGAAGCGGCAATTTTCGTTTCATTCATCTTTCTAACGAGAATGTTAACCGGGTCTGTTAATTGTAGTGCCTAATTATGTTGCTTCTATTGGATGGGGTCAGTCTGCGTTACGGGGCCCAGATTCTTGCTGATAATGCCAGTGCAAAAATTGAGCGGGGTGATCGTATTTGTCTTGTGGGGCGCAATGGGGAGGGTAAGTCCAGCCTATTGCGCCTGATTGCCGGGCAGGTGGACCCTGATGCAGGGGAGATCGTTCGCGCTAGTGGGATGGTTATGGCAACTCTTGAACAGGAGCTGCCCGCGGACTGCCTCGATTCCGTTTATCGCTATGTGGCCGAGGGGTTAGGGCCTATAGGGAAGGTATTGGCCAGCTATCGGCAAAACCCCACGGCTGAGTTGCAGACCAAAATTGAAGCGGAGCACGGCTGGGATTTCCTACCCAGAGTCGACAGTGTGCTCGATCGTCTTGGATTGAATCCGGATGAATTGGTGGCCGATCTCTCTGGTGGCTGGCAACGCCGCGCAGCCCTTGCCCGGGCATTGGTTACAGAACCCGATTTGCTTATTCTCGATGAGCCAACCAACCATCTGGATATCGCCGCAGTGGAGTGGCTGGAAGGTTTTCTTGATACTTTTAGAGGCGCATTATTATTCGTCAGTCACGACCGTGCCCTGGCGCAGCGTTTGTCCCGCACAGTGTGGGATCTGGACCGGGGATACCTGCGTGTTTTTCGCTGCCAATTTGAGCGTTACCAGGAAGAAAAGGAAAAGCTTTTAGAAGAAGAAGCTCGAAATGAGGCGCTATTCGATAAAAAGCTAGCTCAGGAGGAGACCTGGATTCGTCAGGGAATCAAAGCACGGCGCACCCGCAACGAAGGGCGTGTACGCGCTTTGCAGGGGCTCAGGCGCCAGCGGGAAGCGCGTCGTACGCAGCAAGGTATTGCCAGGATGTCTCTCGATAGTGGTGAAGTGTCCGGTAAGCTGGTGGCCGAGCTTAGCAATGTTACCTTTGCCTACCCCAATGAAGCTCCCCTAATTCGCGACCTTTCCTTTACCTTGATGCGCGGTGACAAGGTGGGGTTGATTGGCCCCAATGGTGTCGGCAAAAGCACCCTGATTCGTGTGCTGCTTGGAGATCTCCAGCCGCAGTCCGGGAATGTCCGTTTGGGCACCAAGCAACAGGTTGCCTACTTTGATCAGCGTAGAGACCAGCTTAACCCTGAACTCACTGTGTTGGACAATGTTGCCGAGGGACGTGACTCAGTCACCATTGGAGGAAAAAGCCGCCATATTATGTCCTATTTGTCGGACTTTCTCTTTAGCGGTTTGAAGGCGCGCACCAAGGTCGGTGCCTTGAGCGGCGGTGAACGCAACAGGGCCCTTCTGGCAAAATTGTTCAGTCAGCCGGCCAATATTCTGGTGCTCGATGAGCCGACAAATGACCTGGATGTGGAAACCCTGGAGCTGCTTGAGCAATTGCTGTTGGAGTTCAGTGGCACAGTGTTATTAGTCAGCCATGATCGCGCTTTTCTCGACAATGTTGTGGACTCGTGCCTGGCTTTCGAGGGGGATGGACGCATCCGTGAGTATGTCGGGGGTTATGCCGACTTTATTCGCCAAGGAGGCAGTTTTGAGCAGGAGTCGAAGGAGGAAAAAGGCCCTGGTGCTAAGGTAAAATCCAAGCCAATCGAATCGGATAAACCCCAGGCTAAGAAAAAGAAGCTTAGCTATAAATTGCAGCGTGAACTGGATAGCCTGCCGGCTCTGATCGAGCAGCTTGAGGGGGAAATTGGTGCTATTGAGGCCGAGATGGCCGATCCTGCTTTTTATCAGCAGGAGCAAACCCATGTGCAGAATCGATTGAATCTACTGGCTGAGAAGCAAGCCCAATTAGAGACCGCTTATGATCGTTGGTCGGAGTTGGAAGGGGGCGATGAATAAGGCCTGTGTCATCAAGAGAAGTGGTGCTTAGCGCCACTTCTCTTGTCTTGTTGAAGAGGAGCTTACTCCTCCTCTACATATACTCTTACGGCTAAAACATCGCACTTGGCGCCGTGAAGAACGCCATTAGATGTAGAGCCTAGAAGCAACGCCAGCCCGTGGCGCCCATGGCTACCAATTACGATAAGGTCTACATCCAAATCTTTGGCTAAGCGGTGTATCTCCGTGGATGGCTGACCCAAAATAACATGCTGGCGCTCTACAGGGATATTTAGTGGAAGAGCCGCTTTATGCAGTTGTTCCTTGGCCTGTCTTTGCAACTGGTCTTGCACCTCCGACAAATCCATGGGGATGTCTCCTCCATAGGCAAATGTCAGGGGTTCTATCGCATGCATTAAACTAATTTCTGCATTGAATGCTTCAGCGAGAGTCGCTGCTTTTTCTAAAACTTGTGAGGACTCTTCCGAGAGGTCCAACCCTACCAAAATTCGTTGATATTTCGCCATAGTCCATTAACTCCTGTCTTTTATTTTTGCCCTGTGGGGCCTCCTGCGACAGCCATTTTCAGTCTACCGTAAAAAAAACTGTTTGACATCGATCATATAGGGCGCCGCAGAATAGGCCGCTTTTTTAACCATCATAAGGAACCGTCATGTCCGAGTGGCTACCGGTAATTATTATTGGCTTTGCTATTGCCCTGGTACTAGGGCCTGTGATGTGGCTGAAGCCCAATCAACGCGATAGCCGCCTGGCGGATTTACGTGGCCGCGCCGCCAAGGCGGGCATTACCGTACAAATCCAGACCTTACCCGCAGCATTGGGGGAGGGGAATGCGGCGGTATATTACTATCGATGGGATGACCGAAAGCGCCTGCAGATTGGTTGGGCACTACAGCGCCAGCGGATTACACATGAAATGAACTTTGCCGGCAATTGGGATTGGAGTAATAGTGTCAAGGCGCCTCAGGCGGCTTGGCAGTACTTGCATCAGTTGCTGGATAGTTTGCCGTCAGGTTGCTGTGCGATTATCGCTACCGATGTCGGGTTGGGAGTGCAGTGGCAAGAGAACGGTGGGGTAAAGGCTTTTTCACAGTTGTCTGACAGCTTGGCGGAATACACACCATTAATAGAGGAAGCAGTGCGCAGAGCCAGTCCAATCAAGCTCTCTGAAGACTAGGGCGGTAGGCGTTTTAGAAGGTTGCCCAGATAGGGGAAAATGTCACAATTTTGTCCCTTTCTGGGGGTGAATTTTGGCGAATCGACAGCAAAATTTGTCAGCTTTGCTTGACCGCGCCCCTAGTGGAGCTTATATATTCGCGCAGCGCAGGCCCGAACTTCGGGCCTGAAATGCTTCGGAAAGCAGTAAATTTTTCATTTGAAATCAAAGGCTTATGGGTAAATCACTGGTCATCGTCGAATCGCCGGCCAAAGCGAAAACCATCAATAAATATCTCGGCAAGGACTTTGTGGTTAAGTCCAGCGTCGGTCATATTCGCGATTTGCCAACTGGTGGCGGCAACAAACAGCCTGTTGATGCGAAGGAGCGGGCAAGGCGTGCGGCAGAGACCCGTAAACTTTCCCCTGAGGCGAAAGAGGCCTACAAGCGAAAGAAAAATCGCGAGCAACTGATCAAGCGAATGGGTATCGACCCAGACAACGGTTGGCAGGCTCACTATGAAATCCTTCCGGGGAAAGAGAAAGTGGTCAGCGAGCTGCAGAAGCTTGCCGAAAGTGCCGATCACATTTACCTGGCAACGGACTTGGACCGCGAGGGAGAGGCGATTGCCTGGCACTTGCGCGAAGCGATTGGTGGTAATGATGAGCGTTACCGCCGGGTAGTTTTCAATGAGATTACCAAATCGGCGATTCAAGAGGCATTCAAAGACCCCGGTCGCCTGAATATCAATCGGGTTCATGCGCAGCAGGCCCGTCGCTTCCTCGATCGCATCGTGGGCTATATGGTATCCCCGCTGTTGTGGGAAAAGGTTGCTCGCGGACTTTCCGCTGGTCGGGTGCAATCGGTAGCCGTACGGTTGGTGGTTGAACGCGAACGTGAAATCCGCGCCTTTATCCCGGAAGAGTACTGGACGCTCTTCGCCGATACCGCCACGAGCAAAGCGAACAATCTGCGCCTTGAGGTTAAAAAGCAGGCTGGAGAAGCTTTCCGCCCCACCAATGAAGTCGATGCGAAAAGCGCGGTTAAATTGTTGCAGGGCAGTGAGTTTGTTGTCAGTGGCCGTGACGACAAACCTACGAGCTCCAAGCCAGGGGCTCCCTTTATTACTTCGACACTACAGCAGGCGGCAAGTAATCGCCTCGGCTTTAGTGTTAAGAAAACCATGACCCTGGCCCAGCGTTTGTATGAGGCTGGTCATATTACCTATATGCGTACCGACTCGACTAATTTGAGCAAAGAAGCAGTAGAGTCTGTACGGCAATATATTGGTGAGAATTTCGGCGATAAGTATTTACCGGAAACGCCAAATAGCTATAGCAGCAAGGAGGGGGCTCAGGAAGCTCACGAGGCAATTCGCCCCTCCGATGTACGTGTTGCTCCAAATATGCTTTCCGGTATGGAGCGCGATGCGGAGCGGCTCTATAACCTGATCTGGCAACAGTTTGTCGCCTGTCAGATGACCCCGGCGAAATACACTTCAACGTCTATTGTGGTGAGTGCCGGTGAATTTGAGTTGCGTGCTCGCGGCCGGGTCATCCGCTTTGATGGCTTTCTTAAGGTTGCGCCTCCGGCGGGTAAGAAAGATGAGGATCTAGTACTGCCTGATGTGAAGGTGGGTGAAAAACTCTCATTGCAGCAGCTAGACCCGAAACAGCACTTTACTAAGCCGCCGGCTCGTTTCAGTGAGGCCGCCCTGGTAAAAGAGCTGGAGAAGCGCGGTATTGGCCGGCCTTCCACCTATGCCTCGATTATTTCCACAATTCAGGATCGTGGTTATGTGCGGCTTGAAAACCGCCGTTTTTATGCGGAAAAAATGGGTGATATTGTCACCGACCGCCTCAGTGAAAGTTTTAAAAACCTGATGGACTACGGTTTTACCGCAAGCCTGGAGGAATCCCTGGATGCGGTCGCCGACGGCGATAAAGGCTGGAAGCAGCTGCTTGATGAGTTTTATCAGGACTTCTCTTCTCGACTGGAAAAAGCCCAATCCAGTGATGCGGGTATGCGCCGCAACACGCCGACGGATACGGACATTGAATGCAGTAAGTGCGGCCGCCATATGCAAATTCGCACGGGCTCTACCGGTGTTTTCCTCGGTTGCTCCGGTTATGCGTTGCCTCCGAAGGAGCGCTGTACCAATACAATGAACCTGGTTTCCGGTGATGAGGCGATAGACGCAGATAAGGATGAGGATGCGGAAACTCGCCAACTGCGTGAGAAGCGCCGTTGTCCCAAGTGCGGTACGGCGATGGATAGCTATCTGCTCGATGAGCATCGCAAACTGCATATCTGCGGTAACAATCCAGACTGTAATGGGTACGAGGTGGAGCAGGGCACGTTCAAAATCAAGGGTTACGACGGCCCGATTATTGAGTGCGATAAATGCGGTAGTGATATGCAGCTGAAGTCTGGCCGCTTTGGTAAATATTTTGGCTGCACTAATGAAGCTTGTAAGAACACCCGCAAGTTGTTGAAAAATGGTCAGCCTGCACCACCGAAGATGGACCCGGTGCCTATGCCTGAGCTGGCTTGCCAGAAGGTCGAGGACCATTACATTCTCCGTGATGGCGCCTCCGGGTTGTTCCTGGCTGCCAGTCAGTTCCCGAAAAATCGTGAGACCCGAGCACCGCTGGTAAAAGAGCTGCTCCCTCACCAAAGTGAGATTGATTCGAAGTACAGTTTTTTGTTCTCGGCACCTGCACAGGATGATCAGGGGCGTGATACGGTGGTTCGCTTTAGTCGCAAGACCCAAGAGCAGTACGTTCAGTCCGAGGAGGATGGCAAGGCGACGGGTTGGAAGGCTTTCTATCGGGACGGCAGCTGGAAGGTCGAGGCAGCAGGTAAGGTCACTACGGCTAAGAAAAAGCCTGCAACGAAGAAAGTGGCGGCAAGAAAGTAAATGAGTAATCCCTATACCGGTTTGGTTACTTCCGCTCTTCGCAAGAGTCAGCTGCTTGCCACAAGTAGTTTTGACTCTTCTATTCAGCGAATGGCTCTTGAGGAAGGCGCCCTGTTGCAATTGTGGAAAGCTTACCGGGCCTTCCTGGCTGAGCTTTCACACCAGTTGCAACTGGGGTTTGAGCCTGAGTCCCTACAGGTTATTGTGGACAGCCTGCATAGCCAGGGGAAAGCCAGTACTGAAGTCAGGGAATTGCAGTTGTTGGTCTCGGAGCCGGGGAGTTGGCTGAGCGAGTTTTTACGCGCATGGAATCAACTCTTACGGCTACCTCCGCTTGCGGAAGGGAAGGAGCAGAGCGGCAATCTTATTCCGGCCCATAATGTTGCTGGCCCTGAACCAGTTAATCTTTCCTTCGAAACGCTGCTCAAATGGCACGCTGCACTAAGTGAATTGGTACGCAGGCAGCGTGCCAACCTTGAGGAGTGCTGAGGGCTCCTCGCTACCCACCTGTCTATCTGTTTGCACCCACTGAAACTTCTAAATTGCCTGTGGTACACTGGGCGCAAACTGATGTGCAGTGAAGGGAAAGCTAATGTCCTCCGAAACTTTTGAGATTATCGAGTTGGCCAATGGCGATGTGGCTCTACGTCGCGCCGGTCACGAGGAGGACCCTCTGGTGAGTATTCATTTCTCAGCTGAGAGTCTCCAGTTTTTACGAAAGCACAAGGTGGCGGTGGCTCGGGCAATGCTGGAAGCGGGTATAGAAGCCGTGCAGAATCTCGATGACCTGGAGCCTGGTTACTTCGAAGAGGAAGAGTCGATGCCGGTTAACCATACGATTCACTGATCTAATCTATGGCAAGGCGAGAAGGTAAAAGAGTTTAACAGCGGCTTAAAGCCGCTGTTGTTGTATTTGGGCAGTGGTAAGCTGTTTAATCTTAAGGGGTATGGCGAATAACACCGACCGCCAGCCCTTCGATCACGAAGTTCTTATCCCGCATATCCACTTGGATAGTTTCAAAGTCTTCGTTTTCGGGTAGTAGTTGCACTGTTGCCTGATTGCCTTTTCGGCGGAAGCGTTTAACGGTTACTTCGTCATCAATCCGCGCAACCACAATCTGCCCATTTCTGACTTGCTCGGTTTTCTGCACCGCTAGAAGGTCTCCATCGAGGATACCTGCATTGCGCATGCTCATGCCGTGCACCCTGAGTAAATAATCTGCCGGTGGGTGGAAGAAGCTGGCGGGCAGGTCGCAATAATCTTCGATATGCTCGGTGGCCAGGATAGGGTGGCCTGCGGCGACACGCCCTACGATGGGGAGACCGGATTGGTGATCTGGAATTCGAATGCCCCTGGAAGCGCCGGCGACCATCTCAATGGCTCCTTTTCTCGCCAATGCTTTGAGGTGCTCCTCGGCGGCATTTGGCGAGCGAAAGCCCAGCTCCTGGGCAATTTCTGCGCGGGTGGGGGGGTAGCCCGTGTCATCCAGGTAGGCCTTGATTAGCTCTAATACTTGAGTCTGACGTGCGGTGAGATTGGTCATAGATTTACCTAGGGTTTCTGTATTTATATACAGTTGCTGGGATTATATACAGATTTTAGTTTTGCGCAAACCCGCCCCTTGACTCGAATCAAGCTGCTACATTGATGAAGAAAACAGCGAGTGAATGAAAAGAATAGTTGAAAGAGCTGACAGCAAGAGAGAGTAAGGGAGAACAATAATGCTTGATGCAAAGATGCCCGAGGCTTGGAGGGTTCTGCGTATACAGTCGGAATTAGTTGATGGGATTGAGCGTCTAATTGCACTAAACGGGGCTGTGACCGTTTTTGGTGGTGCACGTTTCACAGAGGAAAGTCTGGAATATCAGCAGGGAATGAAACTCGGAGAGCTTTTGGCGGCAGAGGGAATACCGGTAATCACTGGTGGTGGTCCAGGTTTGATGGAGGCGTGTAATCGAGGGGCTTTTGGGCAGCCCGGTACCTCAATTGGTTTAAATAT
This sequence comes from Microbulbifer variabilis, assembly GCF_020524905.1. Taxonomy (GTDB): domain Bacteria; phylum Pseudomonadota; class Gammaproteobacteria; order Pseudomonadales; family Cellvibrionaceae; genus Microbulbifer; species Microbulbifer variabilis_A. The sequence goes on from NZ_JAIVKI010000009.1 coordinate 69,920, forward strand.
CGAACTGCCCTTTGAACAAGCAGCCAATCCTTACCAGGATATTAGTTTGAATTTTCGTTATTTCTTTGTGCGGAAATTTATGTTCGTAAAGCATGCCGCGGGTTTTGTTGGTTTGCCCGGCGGTTACGGCACTTTGGATGAACTGTTTGAAGCCTTAACTCTTGTACAAACCCAAAAAGTAAGGCGATTTCCTATAGTGCTGGTTGGTGAGCGCTATTGGAGTGGGTTGTATAGTTGGTTGGTGGATACAGTATTGGAAAAGGGCTGTATTGATTCTGGTGATCTCGATTTATTCCATATCGTGGATACGGTTGAAGAGGCCGTGCACCTGATTTTGAAGTATATGCGCGCTAGAGATAGTCAAAAATAATTCAAATATTTTGTAAGGCTATTGTTGGAAATTTTAAGTAGGGCCGACTCTTGCTTTACTAATCTGTCAGAGCCGGCCTGTCTCTGTTTAGGTTCTTTATATTGGGAGCTTCGATTATCTTTAGCTACTCTCTACTTTAAATTCTTGCAGAACAGCCGTATGCCAGTTTCGGCTGTTCTGCATGAGTGTCAGGGAAATTTTTAAAACTGTTGTTATTCTTAAATTTGAACGCTTCTGATCCCCATTTTAACTTGCTAGCTAGTTTGTATTATCAATAGGACGACAAACTGTGCCGATTTATGGAGACCCCCTGTCAAAGTCTGCGGACTTGAAAAATCTATTGCAAGCCGCGCTGGACAGTAAGCCAGATGAAATAGCGCTACTTTGCGGTAGTCGCGTGTGGACCTGGCGAGAGTTGCAGGGGGATGTTGATACCTTGGCTGAGAGGCTGGCAGAGAAAGGTTTTCATAAAGGCGAACGGTTTGCCTCTTTAATGCCAAACCGGGGTGAAATGCTTATTTTTTTTCTCTCATGCATGAAGCTAGGGTTAGTTGCAGTACCGTTAAACTATCGCTACACCTCACCCGAAATTGATCGTGCCCTTGAGGTGAGTGGCGCAGTAGCGTTGTGTGTAGGAGAAGAGCGCAGGGAAAATATCCAATCCAGTAAATCTGTTGGCAGGTTGAGCAAAGGCATTCTTATTTTTGATGCTACTCTAGAAAATGCCTGGCATTTTGAAAGATTGGTTGGTTCTGGATGGCAAACCGTTGGATTCCACTCACTAAGTATAGAGGATTGTGCATTTCTTTTCTTCACATCCGGTAGTACCGGAGAACCTAAGGGCGTAACACATAGTCAGTTTTCTTTTGGGTCTGTAGTGGCAAGTTTCGCTGCTGCTCTAAAACTTTCACACAATGACGTAGTTTTACCTGGGGCCTCAATTGCACATGTGGGGTCACTTTCAACTGCCATGGCTGCACTCTCTGTGGGTGCAATGGTGGTGATTCCTCAAAGCTTTGACGGTCGAGAAATGCTTTCCGTTTTGCGTTCTCACCGACCAACTGTACTGGTGATGATCCCCGCAGCATTTATCTCGATGGAGCGTGACTTTGATGCTAGACGTGAAGATTTTTCTTCGCTTCGCTTGTGTGTTACTGGGGGCGACAAATTTCCACTCAATCTTGCTACAGAATTTACTTGCAAAACAGGCCTGATGATTCAGGAGACATACGGGCTCACAGAGGCACCGGATTGCCTTTTCAATCCCTCTAACTCTGCAGATAAGGCCGGGTCCGTTGGTAAAGTTTCACCTGGTTATATCGCCTGTTTACGTGATGGGGAAGGGAGGGAGGTTTTGCCAAATACGGATGGTAACCTCTGGCTCAGCGGGGCTCCAATGATGACTGGCTACTGGGCGAATTCCAGAGTAACTCAAACGGTGCTTGAGAAAGGCTGGTTTGATACTGGTGATATTATGCGTGTCGATTCTGAAGGTTATTTTTGGTTTCGCGGTCGAAAAAAGCAGATTATCGTCAGAGACGGCTCAAACCTTTCGCCGCAGGAGATTGAAGAAGCCGTTATGGCGCATCCAGCGGTGGATCTTGCCGGAGCAGTTGGTGTTCATAGTGACGTTCATGGAGAGAATGTGTGGGCTTTTATTACACTGAAGAGTGGTGCACCTGAGCCAAGCGTTGAGGATGTCATTAACTGTGCGAGAAGACGTATCGGTTACAAGGCGCCTGAAGTGATAAAAATTTTGGATGATATGCCACTTAACTCCACAGGCAAAATTGATAGAGTGACACTTAAAAAGCTTGCGGAAAAACAATTATCAATAGATCGAAAAAAATGAATATCACTAAATACTTTATCGCTACAGATTAAATTTTCTCAATTTTTGACTGCCGCGTATCACATTTCAACTCCGTTTCTGAGGCTTTGTTTCTGATTTGCTGTTGTCGTTTCGATAGGATTGGCCTGAAAAGGAGAGTTGACTGAGTCGATTCTATTATTCATTTCTTTGAGTTGCTTTAACCTTTCTTCAATCTTCAATCTTCAATCTTCAATCTTCAATCTTCAATCTTCAATCTTCAATCTTCAATCTGTCGGGAAGGCTTAACAAAGCGACTATCTTTGAGATGCGGAATTCAGGCTGGGGCGTTAGCAGTCGTACTGCACCAGAGTGGATTTCCTGTTGAACGATACAGCAACATGGCAGTTTCAATTGTGAGAGGTTTCCCCCTGCAGGCGCTTTACAGGTGGTTACAGATGCTGCGAATACCTCAAGGCGTCTTATACAGTTGGACTGAGAGAGGAATATGCTAATCTGGCCAGAGTTAAACAACTGTTTTAAATGATGGTTTGATATATGAGCCAGACGGACACGGTAAGCCGGATCCTGGACGCAGCTGAAGTGCTGTTTGCCGAGCGCGGTTTTACTGAAACTTCTCTCAGAACGATTACGAGTACAGCAGGCGTTAACCTGGCGGCGGTCAACTACCACTTTGGCTCAAAAAAAGAGTTGATCCAGGCTGTTTTTGAACGCTTCCTGACCCCATTTACCGATGCCTTGGAGTCGGAACTGGATCGGCGCATTGCTTCTGGCCAGCCGCTTAGAGTGGAGGGTCTCTTGGAGAGTCTTTACAGAGTGGGGTTGGGCAGCCTCAGTGAGCGGGGTCTCGATCCGCAGCGCTTTATGCGTCTGCTTGGATTGGCCTACACACAGTTTCAAGGGCACTTACGTCGCTTTATAGTGTCTCGGTACGGTGAGAGTTATCGGCGCTTTGCAGGCCTGCTGGCTGAAGCCTTGCCAGGGGTTGATCCTGTTACGTTCTACTGGCGCCTGTATTTCATGCTGGGAGCCACTATCTTCACCCTGTCGAGCTACGATGCCATAGAGGCTATTCTGAGAGAGGATTTTGGTGCTCAGAGCAGCTTACAGGAAACCCTGGAACGTCTTGTACCGGCCGCTTCAGCGATGCTGAAGGTGGAGGCCAGTTAGACCGTAGGGTTGGCGAATCTTAGAGGAACAGAATATGTCCACATCACTTGGACCAGTGATGATTGATATTGAGGGGCAGGGGCTCACTAATGAGGATTGTGAACTCCTACGTCACCCTCTTGTGGGCGGCCTAATTTTCTTTGCGCGTAATTATCAGGATCGCAATCAACTGCAGACGTTGATTGCGGACATTCGATCTGTACGTCCAGAGATTCTTCTGGCTGTTGACCAGGAGGGGGGGCGGGTGCAGCGGTTTCGGGAGGGGTTTACACGCTTGCCCTCTATGCAGAGGTTATCTGCAGAGGCATCTGCAACGCAGTTGCAGGATGTGGGCTGGTTACTCGCTTCGGAGTTGCTGGCGGTAGGGGTGGACTTCAGTTTTGCCCCCGTATTAGATGCGGATGATAGTCATAGCCGGGTGATTGGAGATCGCAGTTTTTGTCCGGACCCCGGCCGCTTGGCAGCTATAGCGAGGCCATTCATTCAAGGAATGCATGAGGCCGGTATGGCCTCAACTGGCAAGCATTTTCCCGGGCATGGTCATGTATTGGAAGACAGTCATGTGGAGCTTCCACAGGATGAGCGGACTCTGGAACGGGTTATGGATTCCGATGCCTTGCCCTTCATTGAGCTTATTGGTATTGGTGAACTAGATGCTGTGATGCCTGCTCATATTCGTTTCGTCAACATTGATAGTCAGCCCGTAGGTTTTTCCCGATACTGGCTGAGGGATATTTTGCGGGGGAGACTCGGTTTCAAAGGAGTCATCTTCAGTGACGACTTATCGATGGAGGGTGCGGGTGTAGCCGGTGGTTACGGAGAGAGAATTCGAGCTGCACTGGACGCGGGTTGTGATATGGGGGTGGTCTGTAACAATCGTACCGGGGCTTTGGAATCCCTCGCTGGGCTACAGAACTTTAAGCCCGCAGCGGAGTCTGGTGAGCGTTTGAAAGCGATGCGCGGCAAGCCCTCAATCACCTCCTGGGCGGAACTTGAAAATAGTGAGCGCTGGCGTAGAACGCGCAGTTGGTTAGCTTCAATAATGCAGTAATTGAGAAGTGCTGGCTTTTAGCCCGCCTGAAGCCTATTTGGGTGGAGTGGAGCCAGTTTTATGAGCGGAGGGGGTATCGTGGAGTCTGTAGAGAGTGTGCTGTTGTCTTGGCTCGGTGACAATCGGGTCTGGATAGTCTCTGTTTTTTTGATTGTATTGACTTCCGCACTGGCGGCCTGGATTTTTGGGCGCTTTGTGCAAAAGCTGGCTGCCAGGGCTGAGAAGACTGTCAACCCTTGGGATGATGCGCTGGTTGGGGCTCTTTCCCCACCTGGGCAGGTATTAATCTGGTTGCTGGGTCTAACGGTTGCTGCCCAGCGTGCGGGCCAGGCAACGGGGTCGGAGATTTTTTCTCTGGCGGAGCCCGCCCGCGAGATTGGTCTTATCTTAGTGCTTTCCTGGTTCGCTTGGCGCTTCTCGCACAGTGCGGAGCACAACCTGTGTAACCCCCGATATATTGGCAAACCAATGGATGCCACCACGGTTCGGGCTATTGGCAAGCTGGTGAGGGCTTCGATAGCTATCACCGCAGGCATTGTGATCATGCAGTTCCTGGGTTATAGCGTAAGCGGTGTTTTGGCCTTTGGTGGCATTGGGGGGCTGGCAGTCGGCTTTGCCGCTAAGGATCTACTGGCAAATTTCTTTGGTGGGCTGATGATTTATCTGGATCGCCCCTTCGCGGTCGGCGATTGGATTCGTTCCCCGGACAAAGAGATAGAGGGCACGGTCGAGGATATTGGCTGGCGTTTAACCCGTATTCGCACTTTTGATATGCGACCGGTTTATGTCCCCAACAGCGTGTTCACCCAAATATCCGTGGAGAATCCTTCAAGGATGCTCAATCGCAGGATTTTTGAAACCATTGGTATTCGTTACAAAGATGCTCATTTAATGGCGCAGATCGTGGCCGATGTTAAGAAAATGTTACAGCATCACCCGGAAATAGATGCCAACCGGACTCTTATTGTTAATTTTAATAGTTTTGCCGCCTCATCCCTTGATTTCTTCATATACACCTTTACTCGAACTACCGAGTGGGTGAGATACCATGAAATCAAACAGGATGTTTTATTGAATGTGCTTAATATTATTGAGCGTCATGGTGCCTCCTGTGCATTCCCGACTTCAACAGTTCATATTGCCGATATTCCTTCATTAGCGCGTGAAGCCGCGTTAGACAGTTGAGTATTGGGAGTGCGATAAGGTACAAATGTTTAGTTTATATATTGAGCTTAATCGGGATTTTGACGGTTAATTACGCGTAGTGGTAAAAACGTAGTATTTATTTCACATAGAAACCTAGACACTGGCGCTGTTTTATCTAAGAATCAGGTTACGCCCTTTGGGTATCTCTCAAAAGGGTGAAGCAAGATAGCATTCTGCATGGAGCAGTTTGTTAACAATGGGGTGGCGTTTGCCCCTCTTGCCGAATGTAGTATTGAGGTGATAGAGGTAGGCGCAATAACAATAATGAGGTTTTCTCAATGAGTGATCGCGTTACAGGTACTGTGAAGTGGTTTAATAACGCACGGGGTTATGGCTTCATCACCTGTGGAGAAGGAACTGAAGACATTTTCGTTCACTATCGCAGCATTCGCGGAGAGGGTTATAAAACCCTTAACGAGGGGCAGGCGGTTGAGTTTGAAATGCAACAAGGTGACAAAGGACTGCTGGCGGAAGATGTTGTTCCCTTTGAGTGATTTTTGGATCACTCGTTGAAAGAACTGTTATCGCGTAGAGTTTGCGGTAGCCAGCCGCTAACTCTGCCAGCGCCTCCAAAGCGGGCTGTTCGGCTCGCTTTTCTTTCCCTCCCCCCATTACTGAGGTGATATGTTTTCCGCATGTGACCTATTTCATCGATTCCGATTTACTTTATATTTTCACTAACAATTAGTGCTTTATCTTATTTGGAAGTTTTAATTTTTTTACACGGTTTTAATAAGTATGAAATCGATTTAATGGTAGGGACGGTTTAGTGGTTAGGTTTAGATGCAATATGTTTATCAGGTAATATTTGAAGTTTTGCGATTTTACGTTTAACGTTCTTGACTTATTTTTATAATTGATGGCTTTGAGTTTATTTCGTTGAGGTGAGTCAATATTAAGGCAAAGTGCATTTGCCGATATTTTTTGATTTGCTATATATCTATTTATTGTTGAAATTTTTCTAAGTTGCTCTTTTAGGAAAATTTTATTTCCTCAGGCATAATCAAATGAGCTTAATTTCATCGTTGGCTGTGCTGGATATTATTTGGTTTCTGTGGATTATAATTATTGTAATTTTTTGAATAGATGCGCTATTCGAATTGAAATATCCCCCAAAAAGGGGGGATATTCTGGGTAAGATTTTATAGGTTTTTTGTTAGGTTTTTAAAGACTGTCAGAGCCTATTTCTTCGGTGGGCTCTTCAATGGTGCCGGCAACAGTACGAATTTCAATCAAAATACCAAATGCTGGATGGTCAATATAATGCAGCTGGCCGCTTCGCATGCGGCGCTCATGTTGTAAATGAGCGGCTCGCATCACATATACCGGTTGCTGAACAGCTGGAAGAGAGGCATTGAGGTTCATTGGCCCTTGGCGCCCAGCAGGGCGATGGGCATCACGCGCCTCCAAATTGGAAAAAGAATTATCTCCTTCATGGGCGAGAGGGAGAGAGGCCTCTTCAGCAGAAGGTATTGATGTGTTACTGGGGCGAAGAGGCAGGCGGATACCCTCTGCGGATGCCGGAGTTGAAAAGTCGCTGAGCCACAGATTTGTGCTTAGGTGCAAATAGCGAGATACGCTCAGAGTAATCGAGCCTTCCAGTTGAGTATGTCCAGCAAAGGCTTCTCCACCGTCAATCAGGATCGCTGGAGACTTGTGCTTTTGTTCCAGAACCTGGTGCCAGGCTTTGTGAAACAAAATGCGATCCCCACCTCTCTCCAGTGCTGCAGCCTTGTTGTCCAGCTTGGTGGCTACAGGGGAAAGGAGCAAATGTGAGAGTGGTGCCTCGTCGGTATTGTTGCCGCCGAGCTCCGTTGTTTCAAAGCCGATGGGCTCTTCGTCCAGGTCTGTAGTTCTGTGAGTTTCGTTGACGGGTTCATTAGGTTCTGAAAGTGTGTTTGTGGCCGAGCTTTGAGAGGTTTCCTCACGATGTGCACGGGTATCAAAATCCACCCAGCGACTTGGATATGAGAGCTTTGGCTCTGCAGGCCAGGTTTCACTAGTTTGCGCCATGCCTTGGGGGCGCTCGAACACAATCATCTCGATCTCAAAGGTATTGCCGGCGTAGTTCGCCGCCTGAGAGGCCGTGGCGGCGAGCGCTAGGGCCAAGGTAGAGCAGAGGTGCGCTATCTTCTTTATGGTCATGGGTTTACCACTTTTTTCCATCTGTCTGTCGTCAGAGCCTGGGAGGATTCTGCAACCCGATATCTAGTCTGGGGATTGTGACAGGGGGCTGCTCCCCTGTCGATCGACCCCATCACTGGTTGCAAAATGGTATCACTGGGCCAGCCGCTCCAACACTTCATTGATTTCCTGTAGTTTGCGCTCGGGGCCCTCCTCATCGAGGCTGAAGTTCAGCTGGTTGGCGCCTGCAAGCTGGTAGCGTCCTGGCTGGGTCTGCACCATTTTCACTAGAGTCAGAGGGTCTACCTGGGTGTTCTCGGCAAACTCAATACGGCCGCGAGCAGCGGAGGCTTCTAGTTTGCGAATCCCCATTTTGTCCGCCTTCAGTTTAATTTCTGTGGTGCGGAATAGGTGTTTAACCGGTTCGGGCAGTAGGCCGAAACGGTCGATCATTTCCACCTGTAGCTCTTTGAGTTGTTGGCGATCGACGGCATTGGCGATGCGTTTATACATCATCAAACGGCCGTGTACATCCGGCAGGTAATCCTCGGGGATTAGTGCTGGTACTCGCAGATTGACATCTACCGCCAGGGACTCCAGGGGCTCGTCAATATTGGGAGTGCGCCCCTCGCGAATGGCTTTCACTGCGCGATCGAGCATTTCCATATAGAGGTTAAAGCCCACGCTCTGGATTTGTCCGCTCTGTTCCTCGCCAAGTAGCTCGCCGGCACCACGGATTTCCAAATCGTGAGTGGCCAGGGTGAAGCCGGCACCCAGATCCTGGGCTTCGCTGATGGCTTCCAGGCGCTTAATGGCGTCGCCCGTCATCGAGCGTTTGTTAGGCGTTAGTAAATAAGCGTATGCCTGGTGGTGGGAGCGCCCCACACGGCCGCGAAGCTGGTGTAGCTGGGCCAGGCCAAATTTATCCGCCCGTTCAATCAGGATAGTGTTGGCCGTTGGGACGTCGATGCCTGTCTCGATAATGGTGGTGCAAACCAATACATTGAAACGCTTATGGTAGAAGTCACTCATGACCTGTTCCAGCTCGCGCTCGCGCATCTGGCCGTGCCCGATAGCGATGCGGGCCTCAGGGATCATTTCCTGTAATTCCCGGGCTATACGTTCGATGCTCTTAACCTCGTTGTGTAGGAAATACACTTGGCCTCCACGGAGAATCTCCCTCAGGATGGCCTCCTTCACCAGGGCATCGTCGCGTTCACGCACAAAAGTCTTTACCGATAGGCGTCGCGCTGGCGGGGTGGCAATCACTGAGAGATCCCGAATGCCGGCCATGGCCATATTTAAGGTGCGCGGAATCGGAGTGGCTGTCAGGTTGAGAATATCCACCTCCGCACGCAGGCTCTTGAGGCGCTCCTTTTGACGCACACCGAAACGGTGCTCCTCGTCGATAATTAGCAACCCCAGGTTTTTGAAATCCAGATCACTCTGCAGCAATTTGTGGGTGCCAACCAGGATATCTACTTGGCCACTCGCTACTTTCTCTTTCACGCTGTCCACTTCCTTGCCAGAGCGGAAGCGGGAGATGACTTCGATATTAATGGGCCAGTCGGCAAAGCGATCCTGGAAGGACTGGAAATGCTGTTGTGCCAGCAGGGTGGTGGGTACCAGCATGGCCACTTGCTTGCCGGCGTGGGCGGCGACAAAGGCCGCACGCATGGCGACTTCGGTTTTACCAAAGCCCACATCGCCACACACAAGGCGATCCATGGGTTTTTTCGACAGCATATCGCCGATCACGGCTTCGATAGCTTGCTGCTGGTCTGGGGTCTCTTCGAAGGGGAAGCCGGCGGCGAACTCGCGATAGGCTAACTTAGGATCGGCAAAGGCATGGCCGACTCGTGCCTCTCTGCGGGCGTAGATATCCAGAAGCTCAGCGGCGGCATCGCGTACTTTTTCGGCCGCTTTGCGTTTGGCCTTTTGCCACTGTTCACTGCCCATTTTATGCAAAGGTGCCAGGGCTTCATCAGCGCCGGAGTAGCGGCTGATAAGGTGCAGGCTGGCCACAGGCACATAGAGCTTTGCTTCATTGGCATACTCCAGTGTCAAAAATTCTGCCGGTTGCCCGTCGATTTCTAAGTGTTGCAGGCCGCGATAACGTCCCACACCGTGGTCGATATGTACCACTGGGGCGCCGATACGCAGTTCCGCCAGGTTTTTTACCGCGTTGTCCGCATCTTCTTTGGCTTTTTTACGACGGCGCTGTTGCAATACCCGTTCGCCAAACAGCTGTGGCTCCGCGATTAGGTTGATGGCGGGGTCGTTGAGCAGTAACCCCTGATCCAGGGGGGCAACAGTGATGCCAATGGATTTATCACTGTGCAGGAACTCTTCCCAGCTCTGAAAAGTTGGTGGGGATAAACGTATGCCTTTGAGTAGCTCAAGTAGTGCCTCGCGGCGTCCACCGCTCTCGGCACAGAAGAGTACCCGCCCGGAATACTCCATCAAATAGCTTTCCAGGGCTGCCATAGGCTGCTCGGCTTTCCCGTCCACTGGTAAATTCGGCGGCACCTGGGTAGCAAAATTGTGATTGCCTTGAGCCTCGGGCAGTGTTTCGTTGGAGAAAATGGCTCTCGGCATCGACTTGAGTGCGCCATTAAACTCATCGATATCTAGCAGAATCTGGCGGGGTTGCAGGATTGGGCGGGTCAGATCGCCACAACGGCTTTCATAACGGTTACTGACCTCTCGCCAGAAATTTTCAATGGGTGCTTGAATATTTCCTTGAATAAATGCCTGGCTGTTTTCAGGGAGGTAGTCGAACAGGCTCGCACAGTTATTATCGAAAAATAATGGCAGATAGTATTCGATACCTGCTGGCGCAATTCCCGCACTGATATCCTGGTAGATGGGCACCAGGCTGGGGTCAGCTTGGAACTGTTCGTGCCAGTTTTGCAGGAAGCCGGAAAGACCGGCTTTGTGCATTGGGAACTCCCTTGCAGGCAGCAGGTGAATGGTTTCCACCTTATCCACAGTGCGCTGGGTTTCCGGATCGAAAGTGCGCAGGGATTCAATTTCATCGTCAAAAAGATCGATGCGGTAGGGTAGTGGGCTGCCCATGGGGAATATATCCATAAGTGAGCCGCGCACGGCAAACTCACCGTGTTCGTAGACGGTGTCTACACAGTGATAGCCGGCTTGTTCAAGCAGGCGGCGTTGGATATCGATATCAAATTGTTGCCCCTCATTGAGAATCAGAGCATTACCGGCCACATAATCACTGGGAGGCAAGCGATGCATCAAGGTGCTTACCGGTACTATGACGATACCGCTACCCATTTGCGGCAGGCGATAGAGGGTGGCTAGGCGGTCCGAAATAATATCCTGGTGGGGAGAAAAGGTATCGTAGGGAAGAATCTCCCAATCGGGGAAATGGAAAATCTGAAAGTCGCTCTGTGAGCGCCCATCTCTCCGCGCTTTGTTAAAAAATTTCAGTTGCACCTCTAAACGGTGCGCTTCAAGGCTGTCCCGAGTGACTAGCAGGGTAGGGGAATTGCTGTTGCGGGCAGCATTGAGAATGGCGAGCGCGGCCGCTGCGCCGTGTAGTTGCCCCCAGAATTGACGGTCGCTGTCACCGTGAAACTTGGGGGGAGTTAGGGGCTGTATATCGGTCATCTTTCCTTAAATATCCGCGCTTTCATTTGCTGTAGTGCCAGGGCTGGCTATTGTAGCCGCGATCGGATTGGGCTGCAGTCTATGTTAACGACGTCGGTGAATCTGATCTCAAACGGCTCCGCTTTTTGGGATATTGCGCATCGGGACTGCTTGTGACAACAAATAGGTAGTTTTACTACATTTTTTTGGTTTTTTTTTGCGCAGTTGCGCAGCTGCAGGTGAATACTGATAATGCGCAGCCATACGGCCCCCGAGTGGTTTGCGGGCCGTGATTTCCTGCCTATTAAACACATTGCAGAGGTGTCCGATAGTGACTCAGAAGCGACCGAAGCCCGCGGATTTTTTCAAGGACTGGAAACAGCGTGAAGCGCTGGCCGAATCCATGATCCCGATGATCGGAAAGCTCAACCGCGAGCAAAACGTCGGTATTTACATGTACGGCCGCAACCTGGTTAACCGCTCCGTACTGAGCATCATGAAAGCGCACCGCTTCGTGCGCCAGGTTGAAGAAAACGAACTCTCCGAGTTTGAAACCTTTCCTGTGCTGGAAGCTATCTGCAAGCTGGAGCTGGGTCCGGTTCATATTGATCTGGGAACCCTGACCAACAAATTTATGCGCGATGGCCGCGACCTGTCCGTGGACGACTTTGTGCGTGAAGAGCTGGCGGATGCCGCTGGTGCCGGCAAGCCCCTGCCAGAGTCCAAAGACGTAGTGATCTATGGTTTTGGTCGTATTGGCCGCTTGATTGCACGCCTGCTGGTCGACAAGGCTGGTAGTGGTGATGTGCTGCGCCTACGCGCCATCGTACTGCGTAAGGGAAGTGCACCTAACGATCTGGTGAAGCGCGCTTCTCTGCTGCGTCGCGATTCCGTACACGGCGCTTTCCAGGGCACTATCCGTGTGGACGAGGAAACTAACTCCCTGATCTGTAACGGTAACGAGATCAAAGTTATTTACGCCAATTCCCCGCAGGAAGTGGACTACACCCAGCACGGTATCAACGATGCGATTATCGTAGACAGTACTGGCGTATGGCGTGACGAGGAAGGCCTGAGCCAGCACCTGCAGAGCCCGGGTGCCGCCAAAGTAATCCTCACCGCTCCAGGCAAGGGCGATATCAAGAATATCGTTTACGGTATCAATAACGGTGATATCAAAGAGGAAGACAAGATTCTGTCCGCCGCTTCCTGTACCACCAACGCCATTGTGCCGGTACTGAAGGCGATGATGGATGGCTACGGTGTGGAGCACGGTCACGTGGAAACCGTACACGCCTACACCAATGATCAAAACCTGATCGATAACTACCACAAAGGTGAGCGTCGCGGTCGCGCCGCTGCACTGAACATGGTTCTGACTGAAACTGGTGCTGCCAAGGCGGTTGCCAAGGCGCTGCCTGAACTGAAAGGCAAGCTCACCGGCAACGCGATCCGCGTTCCGACACCGAATGTTTCCATGGCGATTCTCAACCTGAATCTGGGTAAAGAGACCACCAAGGAAGAGCTGAACGATTACATGCGTGAAGTAGCTCTGCACTCGCCGCTGCGTCAGCAAATCGACTTCACCAACTCTCCGGAAGTGGTTTCCAGCGACTTTGTTGGCTCTCGTCGCGCCTGCGTATTCGACTCCACTGCGACTATCGTAGATGGCAAGAATGCTGTGCTCTACTGCTGGTACGACAATGAGTTCGGCTACAGTTGCCAGGTGGTTCGCTGCTTGGAAGATATGGCTGGCGTTCGTTACGAGTTGTTCCCCAAAAAAGACTAAGGCGTCCAGCCTAAGTCTGGCGGTCGGCCCATAAAGCTGACCAAAGGGGTGGGGCGGCCCTTGTGGCCGTCCGCCCGCATCTCCCCAAATCCCTGTTTTTTCAGTAGAAATTTCCTAACTTGGTGCCACTTTGGGTACTTCCAGGCTGGTAATGCCTGTGCCCCATCTTTATAATGCGCGCGATTTTGCGGGGCGGCCGTGCGCCGAGAAGTTAGCGCGCGCAAACCATAGTTAGCTTCCTTCCGCCCGGTTATCGGGTGATGCGGCATAAGCCCTCGCAGCACAGAATTCCACAGTATGGCTCGTCAGTCCGGGGTCGGCCTTTTGTTTGGTCCGGCCTCGGATCGATGGGCCGTACTGCAATTTTTTAAACTAGAAACTTAGGCATAGGCGTATGAGAAAGATCCGTCGGGGATTGGACTTACCCATATCCGGCGCGCCCGAGCAGGTGATCCACAAGGGTCCTGCACTCAAGACCGTCGCTGTTCTCGGCCCCGATTATCACGGGATGAAACCGACAATGGCGGTGGCTGAAGGGGATAGCGTCAAACTTGGTCAGCTGCTGTTTAGCGATAAGAAAACCGAAGGCGTGCGCTACACCGCACCGGCTGCGGGTCGTGTTGTTGCTATTAATCGTGGTGCTCGTCGTGTGCTGCAGTCCGTCGTGATTGAAATAGACGGTGATGCAGCGGAACAGTTCCAAAGCTACAGTGCGGACAAATTGTCTGGCCTGAAACGCGAACAGGTCGTTGAGAACCTGGTCGAGTCTGGTATGTGGACTGCACTGCGCACTCGCCCATTCAGCCGCGTTCCCGCCTTGGATGCCGAGCCGGTGGCTGTGTTTATCAATGCGATGGACACCAACCCCTTGGCCGCCAATCCGGAAGTAGTGATTGCCGAGAACCGCGAAGCCTTCTCTCAGGGCGTTGAGGTTCTGTCCAAGCTGGCCGAAACCACTTACGTCTGTACCGCCCCCGATGCAGATATTCCTGTACCGAATGCTGGCAATATTCGCCGCGAAGCTTTTGCCGGTCCCCATCCGGCAGGCCTGTCCGGTACCCATATTCACTACTTGAGCCCGGTTTCCGGTTCCCGCAGCGTATTCACTATTAATTACCAGGATGTGATCGCCGTGGGCAAACTGTTTACCACCGGTAAACTGTTCACCGATCGCGTGATCTCCCTGGCGGGCCCACAAGCCAAGCAACCGCGCCTATTGCGCACCCGTCTCGGCGCTAGCCTGGCAGAGTTGACCTCCGGTGAGCTGAAAGGAGATAACGACCGCGTAATCTCGGGCTCCGTTTTTGGTGGTCGCACCGCAGCGGGTCCTATGGGCTACCTGGGTCGCTACCACAATCAGGTTTCTATTCTGGAAGAGGGCGATGAGCGTCCTTTCCTGCACTACCTGCGTGCCGGTAACAAGCGCTTCTCCATTTTCCCGATCTATCTGTCGCGCCTGTTCAAAAACAAGCTGTTTGATTTCACCACCAGCGCCAACGGTTCTGAGCGGGCTATGATGCCGATCGGTACTTACGAAGCCGTAATGCCGCTGGACGTATTGCCGACCCAGTTGCTGCGCACCCTGATCGTGGGTGATACCGCTATGGCCCAGAAACTGGGAGCCCTGGAGTTGGACGAAGAAGATCTGGCGCTGTGCACCTTTGTGTGTCCGGGCAAGTACGAATACGGCCCCATTTTGCGGGACAACCTGACCCGTATTGAGAAGGAGGGGTAAGTATGTTGCGTAAATTCCTCGATTCAATCGAACCTAAATTCCACAAAGGCGGCAAGTTCGAAAAGTTCTATGCCCTCTTTGAGGCTATTGATACCGGCCTGTTCCAACCGGCTGATAAAACCAAGACCACCTCTCACGTGCGCGACGGTATCGACCTGAAGCGTATCATGATCACCGTGTGGGCTTGTGCCATGATTCCGGCGTTCTACGGAATGTGGAATATCGGCTTCCAGGCCAACACCATTCTCGAAGGGATGGCCAACCCGGAACTGTCCGGCTGGCGACACGCGATTATCGGTGCACTGACCTCTTATAACCCGGCGAGCCTGTGGGACAATTTTGTCTACGGTGCCATGTACTTCCTGCCAATTTACCTGGTCACCTTTATCGTGGGCGGTATCTGGGAGGTATTGTTCGCCGCGGTGCGCGGTCACGAAGTCAACGAAGGTTTCTTCGTAACCTCCATCCTGTTCGCCTTGACCTGTCCGCCGGATCTGCCGCTGTGGATGGTGGCTATGGGTATCAGCTTTGGTGTGGTTATCGGTAAGGAAGTGTTCGGTGGTACCGGCAAAAACTTCCTCAACCCGGCGCTTACCGGACGTGCATTCATCTTCTTTGCCTACCCGGCAGCTATGTCTGGCGATGCCGTGTGGACTGCCGTAGACGGTTACACCGGTGCTACCGCGCTGTCGGCAATGGCAAGCGAAGGTATTCAGAACCAGATGGTGAACCTGGCCGGCGGCCAGCTGACCTGGCTCGACGCCTTCTTCGGCAAGATGCAGGGCTCCATCGGCGAAACCTCCACCCTGGCGATGCTGATTGCCGGTGTGATTCTGATCGGTATGAAGATTGCCAGCTGGCGTATCGTGGCCGGCACCATGCTCGGTATGATGGCCACCGCCTTTATGTTCAATATGATCGGTTCAGAAACCAACCCGATGTTCCAGGTACCCTGGTACTGGCACCTGGTTGTGGGTGGTTTTGCCTTCGGCCTGATCTTTATGACCACCGACCCAGTTTCAGCTGCCATGACCGATACCGGCCGCTGGTGGTACGGCATCCTGATCGGGGTGATGGTTGTCCTGATTCGTGTAGTGAACCCCGCCTTCCCGGAAGGCATGATGCTGGCGATTCTGTTCGCCAACCTGTTCGCTCCGCTGTTTGACCACTTTGTGGTGCAGTCCAATATCAAACGGAGGTTGGCACGTGGCTAATAAAGATTCCGTAACCGGTACTCTGATTGTCGCGCTGGTAATGTGCCTGGTGTGCTCCGTAGTGGTTTCCACTGCGGCAGTCATGCTGAAGCCCGCTCAGCAGGCCAATGCCGAGCTGGATATGAAGCGCAACGTACTGATGGCCGGTGGCCTGCTGAAGGACTCACACGCTAATAAAGCGACCGTTGAGAAAGCCTTCGCCGATGTACAGATCAAATATGTTGACCTGGACACTGGTAAGTTCACCGATGAAGCGCCGGCTGGCGGCAGTGGTCGCGCTGCAGCCAAAATCCCTTCTGCCAGTGAGAGACTGCCGGCAGATGAGGACACCGCTAAGATTATCCGCCGGGAAAATATCAAAGAAGTTTATCTGGTGGAGAAAGACGGCAAGCTGAGCAAGATCATCCTGCCTATCCGCGGTTATGGTCTGTGGGGCACCTTGTACGGCTTCCTCGCACTGGAGAGCAATCTCGACACTGTAGCGGGTCTTGGCTTCTACGAGCACAAGGAAACTCCCGGACTGGGTGGCGAAGTGGACAACCCCAACTGGAAAGCTCAGTGGGTTGGCAAGAAAGTCTTCGACAGCCAGGGCAACGTCGACATCCACGTGATCAAAGGCCAGGTTAATCCCAACAGCCCCAAAGCGGTTCACGAAGTGGATGGCCTGTCTGGTGCGACTCTGACCAGTCGTGGTGTAAACAATCTGGTGAACTTCTGGCTGGGTAACCAGGGTTATGGTCCCTTCCTGAAAAACCTGAAAGCAGGGGAGGCATAAGCATGAAAATCAAAGAGTCTCTGCTAGAGCCGATTTTTAATAACAACCCGATCGCACTGCAGATTCTGGGTATCTGTTCAGCACTGGCTGTAACCAGCTCGCTGAAAGTTACCCTGGTAATGTGTATCGCCCTGACCTCGGTTGTGGCCTGTTCCAACGTTGCGGTATCTCTGATCCGCAAGCAGATCCCGAACAGCATCCGCATCATCGTACAGATGACCGTGATTGCCTCCCTGGTAATCCTGGTGGACCAGCTGATCAAGGCCCTGGCTTACGACATCTCCAAGCAGCTGTCAGTATTCGTTGGCTTGATCATTACCAACTGTATCGTGATGGGCCGTGCAGAAGCCTTCGCTATGAAGAACCCGCCACTGCCCAGCTTCCTCGACGGTATTGGCAATGGCCTGGGTTACAGCGTAATCCTGATCGGTCTTGCGGTAATCCGTGAACTCTTCGGCGCTGGCAAACTGTTCGGTGTGGATATCCTGACCACCGTGAGCAACGGTGGTTGGTATATTCCCAACGGCCTGCTGTTGTTGCCGCCCAGTGCGTTCTTCCTGATCGGTCTGTTCATCTGGGGAATCCGCTCCTGGAAGCCCGCCCAGGTTGAGCAAGATGAGTTCAAGATTGCGCCTAATTCCCAAGCGCAGGAGGCCTAATCCGTGGAACATTATATTTCTTTGGTAATCCGTGCGGTTTTCGTTGAAAACATGGCACTGGCCTTCTTCCTCGGCATGTGTACCTTCCTTGCCGTATCGAAGAAGATCGAAGCAGCGATCGGCCTCGGTGTAGCGGTTGTCGTGGTACTGACTCTGACGGTACCGGTAAACAACCTGATCTACACCTACCTGCTGAAAGACGGTGCGCTGGCCTGGGCCGGTTATCCGGACGTGGACCTGAGTTTCCTCGGCCTACTGTCTTACATCGGCGTTATCGCGGCACTGGTACAGATCCTGGAGATGTTCCTGGATAAATATGTACCGGCACTGTACAACGCGCTGGGTGTGTTCCTGCCGCTGATTACCGTGAACTGCGCCATCATGGGTGCCTCTCTGTTCATGGTGGAGCGTGAGTACGCATTTGGTGAGAGTGTTGCCTACGGCTTCGGCGCCGGCCTTGGCTGGGCCTTGGCGATCACCGCACTGGCCGGTATTCGCGAAAAGCTGAAGTACAGCGATGTACCCGATGGTCTGAAAGGCTTGGGCATCACCTTCGTAACCGTTGGTCTGATGTCCCTGGGCTTCATGTCCTTCGGCGGCATCGATATCTAAGCGGGGGAACACAATAGAATGAGTATTGAAATTATCCTCGGCGTTGCGATGTTTACCGTCATCGTATTGGCGCTGGTGGCGGTGATCCTTGTGGCCCGCTCGCGCCTGGTAAATACCGGCAACGTCAACATCCTGGTAAACGGTGAGAAGACAATCACCGTACCGGCCGGCGGCAAGCTGCTGCAAACTCTGGCTGCCAACAACCTGTTCCTGGCCTCCGCCTGTGGCGGCGGCGGCAGCTGTGCGCAGTGTGTGTGCAAAGTGACTTCTGGTGGTGGCGATATGCTGCCCACCGAAGCGGCACACTTCACTCCGCGCGATGCGAAGGAAGGTAAGCGTCTTTCCTGTCAGGTTGCGGTTAAGCAAGACATGGAAATCGAAGTACCGGAAGAAGTGTTTGGTGTGAAGCAGTGGGAGTGCACTGTGGAATCCAACCCCAATGTGGCCACTTTCATTAAGGAGCTGACTCTGCGTCTGCCCGAAGGCGAAAACGTTGACTTCCGTGCGGGTGGTTACGTTCAGCTGGAAGCGCCGGCTCACCACGTAAAATTCGCCGACTTCGTTGTGGAAGATCAGTACCGCGGTGACTGGGAACATTTCGGCTTCTTCAAGCTGGAATCCAAAGTAACCGAGCCAGTAGTTCGCGCCTATTCCATGGCCAACTACCCGGAAGAAAAGGGTGTTGTGAAGTTCAACATCCGTATTGCGACTCCGCCGCCCCGTGCCGAGGGCATTCCACCGGGTCAGATGTCTTCTTACGTGTTTAGCCTGAAGCCGGGTGACAAAATCAAAGTGTACGGACCCTTCGGTGAGTTTTTCGCCAAGGATACCGACAACGAGATGGTATTTATCGGCGGTGGTGCCGGCATGGCGCCGATGCGTTCACACATCTTCGACCAGCTCAAGCGCCTGAATTCCAAGCGCAAGATCAGCTTCTGGTACGGTGCTCGCTCCCTGCGCGAGATGTTTTACGAAGATGACTACAATGGCCTGGCTGCCGAGTTTGATAACTTCCAATGGCACGTAGCTCTGTCAGATCCTCAACCGGAGGACAACTGGACCGGTTACACAGGTTTCATTCATAACGTCGTCTATGAAAACTACCTGAAGGACCACCCGGCTCCAGAAGACTGCGAGTACTATATGTGTGGACCGCCCATGATGAATGCTGCAGTAATCAGCATGCTCAAAGACTTGGGCGTAGAGGATGAAAATATCCTCCTCGATGATTTCGGTGGTTAAACGGAGAGCTTAGTTTGCTAAACGCAATCAAAGCCCCGATAAAAGCAAAAACAGGGCCCGTTCTTCCGGCCCTGTTTTTGCTTTGGGCGACTGTAATTTTCACTGCCTGTACCCCGGCCCCTGAGAACTGGCAGCTCAGCGGCCACACCATGGGCACCACTTATCACATTACGGTTGTTGATGTACCTCAAAGCGTAAAGCGTGGTGAGCTGCAAACGCTGATTGACAGTGAGCTGCAGCAGGTCAACCAGGAGATGTCCACCTATATCGAGAACTCCGAGTTGATGCGATTCAACCGCAGCCCCGTGGGTCAGGCCATCCCGGTCAGCGAACCTCTCGCGGATATTGTGGCGCTGTCTCTGGATATTTATCGTCGCAGTGAGGGTGCCTTCGAGGTCACGGTCGGCCCTCTGGTCAACCTATGGGGGTTTGGTCCCCAACCAGAACCTGAGCAGATTCCCTCTGAAACGGATATTGCCGAACTGCAGCAGATTGTTGGTTCCGATGCCCTTAGCGTGACCCGCAATCCTGATACTATCACCCGCCAGCGACCGGTAGAGATTGACCTATCGGCCATTGCCAAGGGACATGGTGTCGATCGTGTTGCACTTCTGTTGGAGCAGCAGGGAATTCGCAACTACCTGGTCGAAATCGGTGGTGAACTGCGTACCCTCGGTGTGAATCCAAAAGGTAAGGCCTGGCGAATCGGGATCGAAGCCCCTGATTCTTTCGGCCAGATGGTCCAACAGCCCATTGATGTGAGTGGTAAGGCGGTGGCCACTAGTGGTGACTACCGAAATTACTATGAGCGGGATGGAGTGCGCTATGCGCACAGTATCGACCCCCGTACTGGCCGACCGTTGCAACATAAGTTGGCATCGGTAACTGTGGTAGCAGGTACCTGTGCTGAAGCAGACGGTCTTGCCACTGCGCTCAATGTACTTGGGGCGGATGTAGGTCTGGCTTTGGCCGAACGCGAAAACCTGGCTGTTTTCATGCTGGTAAAAACTGATAAGGGATTTGAAGAGCGTTATAGTCGTGCCTTTGCTCCCTACCTAGAGAGGTCTAAGTGATGACAATATTTATTTTTGCTTTTATTGCCATGCTATTAGTTGTTGCCGGAATGGCACTAGGAGCCATGGTGCAAAACAAGCCATTGAAAGGTTCCTGTGGTGGTTTGAACAATATCGGTATGAAGCAGGATTGCACCATTTGTGGTGGTAACGACGACAAGTGTGAAAAAGAGCAGGAGCGCCAGCGCCAGGAAAAAGTTGCCGCTGAAGACCTCGCTTACGACGCCACCAAGCGCAAGTAAGCAACCCTTCCCAAGCTCGTGATCAACGGGCTTGTTGTTTTATATCATTGGCACCAATCGTGTCGATTTTAATATTGAATGTGAGTCGCTTTCACGGCTTACATTCCGTTTTGGAAAATAGAATTAGAGCGATAGATGGCAGAGCAAAAGTTTGACTTGGTTGTAATTGGTTCTGGCCCCGCAGGTGAGGCCGCGGCAATGAGTGCCGCGAAAAAGGGCATGCGCGTCGCAGTGATCGAAAAACGCCAGGCAGTGGGTGGCAACTGTACCCACAAGGGGACTATTCCCTCCAAGGCACTGCGCCACTCTGTCAAACAATTAATGCGTTATAACACCCAGAGCGTTTTTCGTGCATTGGGAGAGCCGCGTCGCCTGACCTTTCCCCAGGTGATGCAGACGGTAAACAAGGTGATTTCCTATCAAGTGGAAATGCACACCTCGTTTTACGCACGTAACCGAGTTGAATTGATCGTCGGGGCGGCAAATTTCCGTGATGCTAACAGCGTGGAAGTACAACTGCCCGATGGCGCTATGGAAATTGTCACCGCGAAAAAATTTATTATCGCCACCGGTTCGCGCCCATATCGTCCAGCGGATGTAGACTTCGATCACGAGCGTGTCTACGACAGCGATATGATTCTGGATATGCAGCACACGCCGCACTCTATTATGATTTACGGAGCGGGTGTGATTGGCTGTGAATACGCTTCTATTTTTGCTGGTCTTGGTATTAAGGTGGATTTAATCAATACCCGCAGCAGCCTGTTGGAATTTCTCGATGACGAGATCTCTGATGCACTGAGTTACCACCTGAGAGATATGGGAGTCACCGTTCGCCATCAGGAGGAGTATGCGCGTGTACTCCCCAATGATCAGGGCGTAATTATGGAGATGCAGTCTGGCAAGCGTATCCATGCCGATGCTCTACTCTGGTGTAATGGCCGTACAGGTAATACCAATTCTTTGGGCCTGGAAAATGTCGGCCTCGAAGCCAACCATCGCGGTCAATTAAGCGTGGATGATCACTACTGTACCGAAGTGGAAAATATATTTGCCGTTGGTGATGTAATCGGTTGGCCCAGCCTTGCCAGTGCCTCCTATGATCAGGGGAGGGCAGTAGCGGCGGCCATTGCCGGTCGCGGGCACCATGTGATAGAAGATGCTCCCACTGGTATTTATACCCTGCCAGAAATTTCCTCAGTCGGTAAAACCGAATCCGAGCTGACCGCAGGCAAGGTGCCCTATGAAGTGGGACGCGCGCTCTTTAAACACACAGCGCGCGCTCAGATTTCTGGCGAGCGTGTGGGGATGCTTAAGATCCTGTTCCATATCGAAACTCGTGAGATTCTAGGTATTCACTGTTTTGGTGCTGAAGCGGCAGAGATTGTGCATATTGGCCAGGCCATCATGAAGCAGCCCACCCCAAATAACACTATCGATTATTTCGTTAATACCACATTTAATTACCCCACCATGGCGGAGGCCTATCGCAGTGCCGCATTGGATGGCCTCAACCGGGTTGCACGGCTATGACAGAACCCTCACCAAGTGAGTTTCAAGAATTGGTAAAGGGGTTTTTTGAACAAATCCCTTTTAATCAGCAAATTGGACTTGAAATGCGCTCCCTTGATTTGGAAGCGCTCACCCTTTCTGCTGGGTTCGAGCTGCGGCCACAGCTGATCGGTAATATCTGGAAGAATATTCTGCATGGTGGCGTTATCGCCACAGCCCTGGATACTGTCGGTGGCTTGACCGCAATGGTTGCGGCTTACCAGAGAATGGGAGACGTACACTGGAAAGAAAAGGCCGAGCGCCTCTCCAAGCTGGGCACCGTAGATATGCGTGTTGATTACTTAAAGCCGGGCAGAGGAGAGCACTTTCTTTGTGAGGGTTCCATCCTGCGTACAGGCAACAAGCTTGTTGTTGCGCGGATGGAGCTGAGTAATGATGATGCTGAGCTGATTGCTACGGGCACTGCAACCTATCTTTACTGATTTTGCGGAAAGAGTGGTGAGGTGAGTTAAAGTGCCGGATTTCTACCTTGATCGAGAGGGCTGATAATACCCCGCTCATGTATTCCAATAACATGGGTGTAGATCATAGTGGTACTGACATCGTTGTGGCCAAGCAGCTCTTGAATGTTACGGATGTCTGCACCAGCCCTTAGTAGATTGGTCGCAAATGAATGGCGAAAAGTATGACAGCTGACTTTTTTGCGAATGCCTAGTGTAGAAATAGCTTTGGCAACAGCTCGCCTTATCTGTTGCTCCGCTAGATGATGCCTTCTTATGATTCCACTACGAGGATCCAGCGAACGCTCCCTGGCTGGGAACAGATACTGCCAGGCAGGGTTAGTTTCCGCTTTTGGGTACTTTTTTGACAGAGCAAATGGTAAATAGACCTTACCAAAACCTTCTGCAAGATCTTGCTTGTGTAAGGTGAGGGCCGTATGGATTTGTACTCGAATAGGTTCAATCAGGGAATTGGGCAGAAGGGTTCTTCGCCACTTCTCACTCTTGGATTCCCTTACCACCAAGCATTGATCAGTGAAATCCACATCTTGTACTCGAAGGCGAACCGCCTCCATCACCCGGAGACCTGATCCATACATCAATGATGCTGCGAGTTTAGCCGGACCGTTTAGCTTGCATATAATCCCAGTGGCTTCCTGATGGCTAAAAACCACAGGCAGCCGCCGTGGGCGGTGGCTACCTTCAAATTGAAGCTGCCCCAAGTCGACACCCATAAACTGTTTATATAAGAAAACAATCGCGTTTAAGGCTGTTCTTTGTGTATTGACTGATACAGAGCGATTGGCAGCCAGGTGACTTAACCAAAGGTCCACCTCAGGCTTGCCGAGTTCTTCTGGCCGCTGCATTTGATTGAAGCGAATATAATCCTTAATCCAATAACAGTAGGTCTGCTCAGTCTTATAGGCTAAGTAGCGAGAGCGCATAAAAGTACGTAAACGATCCATGAATCGGGATGGATGCTTGGGGATAGGCACAGGAATGTCATCCATTTCAAAATACCTATTCTGTATTTATGTACAGTATTGTGGAGGAAGTGACCGGATTGCAAATCGAATTTCGATCAGTTTGATTGTTATTTTGAGGTTTTGGAATATTTCATCTAAAAAGTTAATAAATACAGAGAGTTATGAGTAAATAGAAATTCCTGGATAGTAATCATGTTGATCATTTTTCCATTGAGTACGATAGTGCAAATGTCAGGTAAGCTTTTGATTCAGGTGGATATTTGGAGAGGTTGACGCAGGATTGATTCTGGGATAGCAATCAGGATAATAGAGGGCATTGTGATTACTATATAAATGTTAGGCGGAATCAGCCATGAAGAAAGTATTCTCTTTAGAAATTGAGCACGAAGACGATCCTTCACGAGTTGAAAAGGCACAGAAACTGTCTCTCGATAGCAGTAGGCCTCATTTAGGTCTGAAAGGTATTTATGGTTTATATGGCTCGCCTGAGTGGTGGGAGAATATTTATAGTGGCCAAGTCCCTAGCAAGACTTATGAAGGTGTCATTGAAGATATCCACTTTACTGGCATGCATAATGAGGCTGAAGGTTTCACTTTAAAACTAGATAATGGTGGTACTTATTCATACACCTGCGTAGTGAATCGGAAAAGAAATATGAAACACTATCAAGTTGGCAGGAGAGCAAAAGTAACCACATTTATCGAAGTTCTAAAGAAGGGAGCAGATCACGAGTTTGTATGGCAAATAGAGGTGGAAAATGCCTAACAAGTCAAAGCACGCGGACTTGGTAAAGCTGTCACCTTTTTTGTTCCAAAAAAGCCGCCAACTTCACCAAGCCGGTGTTTGAGGCGTTATTGTGGCGGTCAATTTTTAGATGGTTTGTAGTTGCTCCAAGTAACAATCTCTACCTGAACACGCTCTACCAGAGAGTTTTCCTGCAAGCTGGCACCGCAGTTTCGTTAAAGTGCCGTCGTTTTAAGTCAACAAGCCCTGCAAGTCAGTTGCACCATTGTGGAGTGCCAATCAGCTAGTTAATTGGTGTGGAAAGTATGTTATTTTTCCCTGTATATTTATCAGGCAGTGGCCAGCCAAAGGTGGCTGGCAAAGAGCAAATAGGTCGTTCAGTGCGCGCCAGCTATAACCAGGCCAGGCAAGATCGCCCAGCCGGTGGCTGGGCTGGACAGCCTACGCTTTGCTTCGGCTGCCCTTGCTGGCAACGTTATTGTGGCGGTCAATTTTTAGATGGTTTTTAGTTGCTGCAAGTAACAATCTCTACCTGAACACGCTTCGCCAGATAGTTTTCCTGCAAACTGGCACCGCAGTTTCGTTCAAGTGCCTTCGTTTTAAGTCAACAAGCCCTGCAAGTCAGTTGCATCATTGTGGAGTGCCAATCAGCTAGTTAATTGGTGGGGAAAGTATGGTATTTTCCCTTGTAAATTTATCGGGCAGTGGCCAGCCAAAGTTGGCTGGCAGAGAGCAAGTAGGTCGTTCAGGGCGCGCCAGCTATAACCAGGCCAGGCAAGATCGCCCCGCCGGAGGCTGGGCTGGACAGCCTACGCTTCGCTTCGGCTGCCCTTGCTGGCAACGTTAGGTGAGCAAATGGAGAAATACGTAGTTCTTCTATTGATAGGCCTTCTTGCAGGCTGTGCTTCCACAAAAGTGGATAGCTGCAAAGTATCTGCGGAACAAGTTGCCACTCTTGAGAAGAATATTCGTGTATTTATGGGTGAAGCACCTAATGGCGAGTGCTCGGACGTTATCGCTGGTGAGGCGTTCTTCCACAGAAATTTTAAAAATGCTTGTCTAGTAGCTGTATCATATCCTCACGATAAGGAAAGCTGTGCCCCTGTCTTGGATGGTGATTATCATATTGTTTTTGAGCCAGAGTCTCTTCAGCCAATAGAGGAATTGCCATGGATTGTTCCGTACTACTAGGCACGAAATCACCTAACCAGGCAATGCAGCCGACGGCCAACTTTGTGCGCATTTTACGCGGTCGCTACGCCCCCATTATTGCGCAAAATGCGCACAAAGTTGGCCGCGTCTGATTGCGGCGTTATTGCGGCGTTATTGTGGCGGTCGGTTTTATTGATTTTTCGTAGTAACTGAAGGTTTAGTGACACTAAATAGCACTTAGTATTGAGCAGTTTTTACTGATTGCTATTTAAGCAGTTTCGCTCCTTGAGCGTTCGCGCAGGTGCTGTAAAAAGAGGCAGTTCGCAATAATTTCGTGGAGTGCCAGTAAGATAGGAATTGGTTGGGGAAAGTGCGGTGTTCTTTCCTCGTAAATATTGGGCAGTGGCCAGCCAAAGTTGGCTGGCAGAGAGCAAGTAGGTTGTCCAGTGCGCGCCAGCTATAACCAGGCCAGGCAAGATCGCCCAGCCGGAGGCTGGGCTGGACAGCCTACGCTTCGCTTCGGCTGCCCTTGCTGGCAACGTTATATTTCACGGTAACGGAGAGTATCGGTGATTGATCTAGATAGGTTCATTGTAGAATTGGATAGGCTCATTACAGCGGTCCATCTTTACGATGAGCTTTATTGCGATGACGAAGCAATAAAAGTCGTGAATTCAGTATCCAGCCAGGCTTTTAATATTATCCGGTTCTCAATGCACAACGACATAGTCATGTCGGCGGCAAAGCTTATCTATGATGGCAAAGGCTATAAAACCAAAGATCAAGAATACGAATACTTGAGTCAGTATAATCTAGCCACAAAGTACGAACATTTTATTGATGGCGAGCTACAAACAAATAGAGACAGAATTCGTACCCTAAAAGAATCTCTGAATGTGAAAAACTATCGCGATCTTGTCCTAGCCCACAATGACAAACCCACACTAACGGGAGAGTCTGAATTACCGAAACATAACCTAGAAACAACCACTCTATTAGAGTTACTTCAAGAATCCAGGCTGTTATTCTTCGGCATTCGTTTAAAATTAGCTAAGGAACAAGGCGAAACTAGCTTAGCAGTATCGGGTTGCAATGTAGTCCGTAGCGGCGTGGGTTATAACCTTGTAAGGAAGCTAAAAAATATAACAAACAAAGGCAGCCGACGCATACATGCGCAGCTGCTTTGAGCGTTACGTTTCAAGAGGGAAATAAATGACCATCATTGAAATCTTTAAAGATTGGCTGGTTCCAATATTGAGTATCATGCTGTCTTTCATCAGCGTTGGGCTTGCAATTTGGTTTGCATCATCCGCAAAAAATGATGCTCAAAAAGCACAAATGGTTCTTGATAACGTTAATGCTGCTATCGAGGGGTGGCAAAAGCAGATAATGGCTTCTACCGTTGGTATCTTGGATTCAATGCCTCAGGTAATTGAAGGAAAAGCTGCTCTCGCAAAAGTTGAGGCAGCGCAATCACTAACTAATGGAATTCAAGATGCTATTCATCAAATTGCTACAAATCCTCAACCAGGGGCCGCAGGGCATACTCAAGAAGAGGCTCTTAAAACTTTAACAAAGCAGCTGAACGAGTTGCTTGCATCAATGGTGGGCGCCAGCCCCCAAAAAACGTAACAAACGCAAGCAGGATGCTCCGGCCCTTCGGGCCTCCGCGGGACGCCCAACGCTATGCACGTTTTGTGCGGGTCGCTGCGCTCCCAGTTTCGCACAAAACGTGCATAGCATTGATCGCCCCTGTTGCGGGCGTTAAAAGACAAAATGAATCCAACCATAGTCACAAGTTTTTTGTTCTTTATAGTGTTGTCCCTGGGGTCAATAACCCTCAGCGGCGCTCCAGCAAAAGTCCATGTGGTAAACGTTGTTTGTTTCTTTGTTGCATTTGTTCTGGGCACTGTCGTAGCAGAGAAAAGGCTAAGCAATTTACCAGCCTATATAATTTGGCTCATGGCGGGCCTTGTTGGATTATTTTCCTGGGATGTTGTTTCTTCTCTTGTCATAGTTAAGGCAGAGATATTTATGGGGTGGTATATTCTTTACCCAGCAGGCTTGCTCGGCATTCTGTGCCTACAAATTTTGGCTCGTGCCGCCAGCAAGTCCGGACCTTTTAACAAGCAAAGGCAAGGCGACGCATAAATGCGCGCTTGCTTTGGGCGTTAAGTGTCATTATGGACGATAGAGCATTTACAAAATTAATTGAGTATCTTGAGAAAGTTCCAGCGATACATGGTGCCATCGGAAAAGGTTCAGAAGCAGATGGTTGCTGGTGGGTGAAATTCGATATTGATATTCACCATCAATTTGCGTGGCACACCGTCCAGGAGCTTGGTCATGTTTTGAACTACATGTCAGTCAATGAGCGTCTGCCAACATCTTTTCACCCGGTGTCTCCACCACCTTATATGAATGGTGGCCCTGACGAGTTTCTATCTTGGGTAATAGAGTGCCATAACCCAGAATTTAAGCCTGGCACATGTGCTGAGTGGCTTATTGGCCGTTTGCCAAATCCAGTTGAGGACTTAGGGCAATGGGCTACGGAGTAAAACACTTAACGAGGGTAGGCAACATCGTCAGCGCAAAAAGCGCGCTGACAGGACGGCTTACGCTACGCTTCAGCCGCCGTTGCTACCGGCGTTATACGCAACCAATATGAAATACAGTGCAGCCGAATACAATGTTTTGAGCTATCTCTTGAAAAAGAATGTTATGTCTTACGAGAAAGCTATTGAATGGGCGTACTCCCAATATACTGATGAAGGAGCTGATCCATTTATTGAAAAGATATCTTTGGCATCTGATGTCTCCGAGATGCTTGAGTTAATAAGCAATGACTTCCAGGTTTATGGAGAGCCAAGTCAAGATTTTCTTGTAGGAGAAGCTGCGAGCAAATATTCAAAGGGACAATTGACTTTATACGATGCTATACAACGAATTCTCTTTGACCTTGATTTAGAATTGCCAGAAGAAGATCAGCAAGAACTATATATAGCTGAAGATTATTTTGGCTGGCACGACCAAGCAGAGAAAGAAGCAGTTAAGCATGTGCTACCAATATTTAGTAAATACAGGCCCGTTTTTGAGAGCGCTGTTGCAAAGTTCAGCGTATAACAAGCGCATGTTGTCGCCCTTCGGGCTGGGACGGCTTACGCTGCGCTTCAGCCGCTCCAAATGCGTGCGTTATTGTGGCGTTCAATTTTTAGATAGTTAGTAGTTGCTGCAAGTAACAATTTCTACCTGAACACGCTTCACCAGAGAGTTCTCTTACAAATTGGTACCGCAGTTTCGTTCATGTGCTTTCGCTTTAATTCAACAAATTCTGCAAGCAAGTTGCCCCATTGTGGAGTGCCAATCAGATAGTTAATTGGTGGTGAAAGTATGGTATTTTCCCCTGTAAATTTATCGGGCAGTGGCCAGCCAAAGGTGGCTGGCAAAGAGCATCTAGGTCGTTCAGTGCGCGCCAGCTATAACCAGGCCAGGCAAGCTCGCCCAGCCGGAGGCTGGGCTGGACAGCCTACGCTCTGCTTAGGCTGCCCTTGCTGGCAACGTTAGGCATCTATGTTCAGTGTAATGAATCAGCATAAGTATCTCGATATGATTGAGATACAAGAAACCTATAAAGACTGTCTCAGAATAGTAATAGCGGAGGCTGGTGTATCTGATGCGTCACCGGGAATAACATCAGAAGAAGAGCCAAATGAGACACTACGAGAGATGTTGAACACGAGCAAGCCCATAGAGGTAACCGACAGCAGTGCTCACTATGAAATTATCTTCGATGATTACATAGCATATGCAGTTACAAATGAAAGCTATGCTGGAGGCATCGAAGAAAAGTTCGAGGGTAGGCTTGCACGGGTTTACTCGAAGTCAGCGTTTCTAAACTATATTGGCCAAGGTACATTCGCTACATCAGAGTATCCTGGCCCATTTGTTCACTATGGCTTTTGCTGCCTGAACCAAATCATAGATGTTGTTTCTGAAAGTCCTCCAACAGTGAAATTAATTAATGCCTAACAAGTCAATCAACTTCGCGCCTACGGCGCCGGACAGCTTACACTACGCTTCGCTTCATTCCAGCTGCCGGTTATTGATGCGTTAACCATACAGGAAAGAATATGTGCGATTGCCGAAAATCACGGGAGTATTTAGAGAGCTGGGGCGTGCTAGATACCCTGGGTCCGATCATATTACATGGCGAAGAAGGGTTCCCGAATGACGGCACAGATTTGGGGCAGAAAGCCGTGTCTCACCTACAAAGTTGCGCAAGCTGCAAAACATGGCTCAAGTCTCGGGTTGATCCGAAAGCTGACCAAAGAATTCAGAGGTTAAATCAATATTGCTGCCCAATGATGTTTGGTGCTGTAGAGAAATCAGAACCAGAAGATCTTCACCTAAAGCTAGTTTATTTTAGGGATGAGCGCTTCTGGATTGTAGATCAGCCAGAAAGAGAGTTTGGGTTTGTTTCCTTCTCATATTGTCCCTGGTGTGGGAAAAGGCTTCCTGAAAATCCATTCATTGATGACGAGAAGGGTATTGGCTAACAAACGCAGGCAGTATGCTCCAGCCCTACGGGCTTCCGCGGGACGGCCTACGCTCTGCTTCGGCCGCCCCTGCTGCGAGCGTTAGCACTAGGTGGCTGATCGACATATGAAATCAGAAAAATTAACAGTTGGGCTGCTTATCGTTGCTTATGCAATTATCGGAATTGCCAATTTCTTGATGCAATACCATTTGGGTGGCTGGAGCAATGCCGTAAGAAATTTCGCTCCTTATCTGATATTTCCAGTGCTCTTGCTACTCTCTCTCAATGGTAGGGCTGGCGTAAAGTTAGGAACTTTATTTTTCGTTTTATTGCTAGGTATTTTGAGCATCTATGGTATATACCTAAGGTGGTCGGAGTATGTATTCGGGGAGAGAGCGGTATACTCTATTGAGCTGTTATTTTATTTTTCAGCTGCAATATTACTATATAAAATTGGATACCTGACCCTAGATCGCGGCGAGTAAAGTGCTAACAATCGCAAGCAGGTTACTCCGGCCCTACGGGCCTCCGCGGGACGCCCAACGCTATACATGTTTTGTGCGGGTCGCCGCGCTCCCAGTTTCGCACAAAACGTGCATAGCATTGGTCGCCCCTGTTGCGGGCGTTATAAACCCGTAGCTACATCGGATCAATAATGAGCAAGTTACGAAATCCAGGTCCTATAATTACAGCCCAGACAGGATGGGAAGAGGCGTTTCTTATAGGAACCGAGCAAGAGCTGCTCGAATTTGCGGAGAACATAATTCAGTCAGTCAACTCTGCGAGGAAAGAAGAGTTCTTTGGTGAAGAGGCCCGAGTATCAAAATTCTATGCTGTCACAGGCCAATACAGCGAAGTCCAGTTTGATTGGCTGGTGGTCACCAAGGACAGCAACCAAACAGTTGAGCTTGCCAATAAGATACAGGGCTTATAACAAGGCCATTAAATTCGTTACGGCCACCGAAGGCGTGGCCTCCACCGGACTGCCTACGCGCTGCTTTGGCAGCCGTTTATGTCGGCGTTAGGTGAATATGAGATAAATACTTTTAACTATTTTTTTAGCTCTTGCTTCACAAGCGACTGCTTGTGGTGAGTGTGATCTTGTAGATACTTTGAGCCGGATCTCTGAATTCAAAAATATTTCACGAAAGAAACTTTCGCTAGCCATTGACCAAGGGAAGTGGAATAAGTGGAAAAGCGCTTATGCGCTTTGCTACAAAGAAGAGTCTTCACAGTGTTACTTAATTATCTTCGGGGCAGGTGACCCGCATGTAACCGACATGAGTAAAATCGAACATGCAAACCTCGGTAAATTAGGTGCGCCAGCAACTAAGTATGAAAACGTAAAAACAACAGTAACTAAATGGTTTTATTCGGATGACAGGTTCTTTCAGTTAGAGCTAAAAACCGTTGCTTATAGAGATGGACAGAGACTTACAGTAACAGAACCTGTATTTGTAAAGAAGAATGGCGAACTTATTTATCGGTAAGTCACCTAACCAAGCCAGGCAGTACGCTCCGGCGCTGCGCGCCTCCGCAGGACGGTCTACGCTATGCGCTATGCGCATACACAGCGTAGGCCGCCTCTGCTGGCAACGTTCAGGCTGTAGAAAAACTCTTAAAAGGTAGTTTTTTTGTTAAAATGGAGGTCTTGATGTCGAGATTATCCATATGCCCAATTTCAAACATTACGATTACAACCAAGATGCAATGGTCGTCATCAATTTCGAAGAACAACTACAACCTGAAACCTTTGAATTTACACTTCATCATTTGATTGATGACCATATCGATCTATCTGTCTTCCATAAAAAATATCAAAATGATAGCGGCGGGCGAACCGCCTATGATCCGGCTATCCTACTGAAAGTCATATTGTTTGCTTACTCAAAAGACCTTACTTCAAGCCGTGAAATTCAATGGCAATGTGAAAACAATATCCTCTTCAAAGCACTGTCATGCGATACCGTTCCACATTTTACTAGTATTGCGAGTTTCGTAAGCAGTTATCCTGATGCGATTGAGTCGGTGTTTGAGCAAGTGTTACTGGTCTGTGATCAGCAGGGGCTGCTTGGCAACGAACTATTCGCCATAGATGGATGCAAGATGCCATCCAATGCCAGTAAAGAACATTCGGGGACTTTTAAAGAGCTAGAGCAGAAGCAGGAAAAGATTCGCAAGAAGATCAAACATTGCCTCGAAGAGCAAAAGAGGCTTGATGGAAGGAAACCTAAAGAGAAAGAGCGAAAGCAAGCGGTAGTTAAGGCAGCTGATACCCTGCAGAAACACTTTGATAAAATTGATCAGTTCTTAAAGAATCACTCCCCCAGGATGGGGCAAGGTAAAAACCCTAAAGAGGTAAAAAGTAATATTACGGACAATGAATCAGCCAAGATGACTACCAGCAAGGGAACCATCCAGGGCTATAACGGTGTTGCCGCAGTTGATAGGAAGCATCAGATCGTTGTTGAAGCACAGGCCTTTGGTGAGGGGCAAGAACATCATACACTGAAGCCTATTCTCGATGGCATCAGTTGCCATTATCAGAATATAGGAAAAGAAGAAGACATCTTGGTCAAACAGGTCATCATTACTGCTGATACTGGATTCACCAACGATGCTAACTATAGCTACCTTCGAGAAAAGGGCATTAATGCCTACATACCTGACAATAAATTCCGTTCACGTGATAAAGCTTTTGCTAAGCAAAAAGCCAAGTATGGCAAGCGTAATCAAAAAGGTAGAGCTAATACTGAGCAGACTTTCCCAGCTAGTGAATTTACATTCAACAAGAAAAATAAAACCTGCATCTGTCCGGCAGGAAAATCCATGCTCTTGTTAAAAGAAGAGCATGTTAGTGAAGGTAAGAAAAAGCTATTGTTCGAAGGGCGACTCACTGATTGCAGGGAATGCAGCCTTAAAGATCAATGTATGCGAAACCCAGATTCTGCAGACTCTCGAAAAGGACATGGAAGGCAAGTATCCCTTACTTGGACAAACGGACGGACAGCCACCGACTGGATGAAAAAGCGGGTTGATAGTATCGAGGGCAAGACCATTTATGGGCATCGAATGTCTGTTGTCGAGCCAGTGTTTGGGAGCATTGGTACCAACAAGCGATTGAATCGCTTCTCGCTACGAGGAAAATTAAGGTTCAGGGACAATGGCAGATATTCTGCTTGGTACATAACATTGAAAAGTTGATGAGATATGGCAGTATCCACTGATTGAGTATAAATTTAGGGTAGCAAAACGCCTAAATTTAATACAATGAAAGAAATTTGGTGGGATAGATAAATTTAGGCCGAAATTTTAATTGGAGGAGTCTGAAGAGTGACAGCTTTTTCTAAAACTGTTTTTCTACAGCCTCGTTAGGCCATTCAAGGTTAACCTTCAGTGAAAAATATTTTAGTCATCGCTTTAGTTTTGATTGCTTCTACCTTTGCTCATGCAGAGGTCTTTTCCTGTAAAGTCGATGGAAGAGTTGTTTTTACCGATGACCGCAAAAACTGTGGATCTGAGGCTTCTAGCGTTGAACTAAATTTAAAAGAGGATAAACGAGTAAACTATCGTTATCCAGAAAGAAAATATGAAGATAGAAGTGGGGCTTATTCAATCTTTGTTGAATCCCCTGAGAGCCGCAAAGATAAACAAAAGTTAGATCGAGCGGTAGATAGGCTAAATAAAACCCTTGACCTAATTTTTAACAAGATACCGATTTCCAGTCACAGTTATCTAAAAGATACCGATTTTTATATAATGATAGGTCCTAAATCGAAGCTAGGTGGAGAGAAGAACGGATTAAGATATTTCCCAAAGAGTGGAGACTCTAAGTTACTAATCGGTGATAGGCGATGGAGTCGCTCGATCGTGATATATAATGTAGAGAATTTTCTCTGGTTTTCTGACCTTTGGGTAAAAAAAGTGTAATGCATGAGCTGGCTCACGCTTGGCACTATGAGGATTGGTCTGAAAATTATCGGTTACTAAGAGACGCATGGATGTCGTCTCGGCAGAATAGCCTTTATCTAGCGCAAGAAGATGTAAAGGGTAAAATATTAAAGCCTGCATATGCGTCAAAAAATGAAAAAGAATACTTTTCCGAGCTATCAGCAATATATTTTGTTGGTGGGAATTACTACCCCTTTAATAGAAGTGACCTAAAAATATATGATCCAACAGGTTGCTCAATGGTTGAGCGTGTATGGGGGTTATGAGCCTAACAAATCAATCAACTACGCGCCTTCGGCGCCGGACGCAGCAAAGCTACGCCGGTTATTGAGGCGTTATGTATAAGACTTACCCACGTTTAGTAGACACCCTGTATAGTTAGGTTTAGGCCTAACACGGAGGTGTATAATGGGTAAAAAAGAACTCAGGCGTATACGGAGGAGTTCCGTAGAGAAGCAGTTAAGAGGGCTGAGAAGCCTGGAACAACAACGGCTTCTGTGGCACGAGAGCTAGGCGTCAGCGCACAGCAGATTTACAACTGGCGTCGTCAGTTTAATCGACTATCTGATAAGCAGTTCAATAGTTTAGATGGCGTCGACTATTCAAAACAGGAAAGCGCTGAAGTTCGCAAGCTCAGGAAGGAGCTGCATGAAGCTCGTCAGGAGGTTGAGTTTCTAAAAAAGGCAGCTGCGTACTTTGCGAACCACCAAGAGTAAAGTACGCACTGATACAAGAGCATGTAGGGTTATTCCCGGTTAGCTTGATGTGTAGGTGTTTAGAAGTCTCAAGATCAGGTTATTATCGATGGCGAGGGCGGTTGCCACCTCCTCGCATGATTAGAAAGATACGAACAATCGAGAAAATCCGAGAGACGTTTGCTGAGTTTAAAGGTCGTTATGGAGCGCCTAGAATCACTTGCGAGCTTCAAGAGTTGGGTGAACCATGCTCACGGAACTACGTCGCTAAGCTTATGCAACAGGAGCATCTTAAAGCGAGAAACGGCAAAGGCTTTCGATATAGTCAGCCCGTAGAGGGGAATATCAATGTCGCCGCCAACCTACTTAAGCGTTGCTTCGATGTGGATCGACCAAATTGCCGCTGGATCAATGATATTACGTATATCTGGGTTCTGGAGCGGTGGTTGTACCTCGCAGTAGTTATGGATCTGTACTCACGACGTATTGTAGGTTGGGCATTCGACTCTTAAATGACCGATGAATTGACACGTCCAGCATTGAAAATGGCTCTAGAGCGACGACAAATAAAGCCTGGACTAATTGTTCACTCTGACAGGGGTGTGCAATATCGATCGCAGAAATACCAGGATCTCTTGTCCGAAAGCAAGTGCAAGCCGAGTATGAGTCGGCAGGCTAACTGTTGGGATAATGCAGCAATGGAATAATTCTTTAGCAGGCTAAAAGTCGAGCTGGTCTATGCCGAAACATTCGAAAGCGAAGAGCAATCAAAATCTGAAGTGTTTGAATACATTGAGATTTTCTACAATAGGGTTCGTAAGCACTCTGCATTGGATTATGTAAGCCCGGCAGAGTATGAGCGTAAATACGCATAGTTTGAGTGTTTACTTTTTGCGGGTAAGACCAGTTCAAAAGGAGTCATTAAGATATGAATGATTTGCGGCAGGAATTTGTGGCTTTAAAGCCTGCAGATAAGATAGCTTCAATTAGTTTAGTCGTTGCTATTTTAGTATTTGTTACAACTGCTATATCTGTTTCTATAGCATATTTAGGCTATTCGATAAGTAGTGCGGTAGAGGAGCGTAATAAACATGATTGGTCTATTGCTCAAGCAAATAATTTAAAGATGTTTTGGGAGGATATAGCATCTGTAGAAAATAACATTGTTCAACAGGTAGAAGTTGTTGGAAGCGA
Organism: Microbulbifer variabilis; assembly: GCF_020524905.1. Classification (GTDB taxonomy): domain Bacteria; phylum Pseudomonadota; class Gammaproteobacteria; order Pseudomonadales; family Cellvibrionaceae; genus Microbulbifer; species Microbulbifer variabilis_A. Next base: position 105,897 of record NZ_JAIVKI010000009.1, read on the forward strand.
CTCTGAAAAATTCATGGTAGCTGCGTTTAAAGTGCTAGATGAAATCGGATCTCTAGTGGCCCAAGGAAAGCCAGCCAAAATAGATGTAGATAACATAAAACTCAGTGGTGAATTTTCAGGACTTGTCTCAGCATACGCAAGTTTGCAGAGTTCGGTGGAAGGCATAGCAGTTAAGTACGACAATAGTGTCTTAATATACAACCCTATGATTGAAGTTCTTGATATAAATGGTTGGGAAGAATATCTGGGTCAGGCATCGAAACTCAAGCAGTGAAAGTTCCAGACCATGCAGCCTTATGAAGAAGCTTATAATCTAATCCACTCAATTACGAATTCAGGAAGATTTCCTGATAATTTTGAAAGCACGGTTCAGGAGCTAGGTTACAAGTTAGGGTATTCTTCAAAACTTCTTTCACCACCTTCATTAGATGGTGTTCTGGCATTGAAGAATAAAAATTACCCAGAAAGCATAACAAAGCAATAAATTTGGGTATGGGTAAAGTATCACCTTTGTTGCCTAAAAACGCAATAAAGTCATCATTTCACCCATGCAGGTTATTGCGGAGTTTATGCGTAAGTAAATTATCTGAGAACTACAAGAATATGGAAGCCGACAAAAGTGATGCTCGGAAAAGAGCTAATGAAATCAAGCCTTACCGCTGTAAAAATCTTATCGCTGTCCTCGAATATCCAATGGATATGAAGAACATCGGAACAGTCATTAGAAACGTCAATGCGCTAGGTGTCGAAAAAACGTATATTGTTGATCCACGCAATTCACTGCCTGATGATTGGCAGGAAATGAGAGAAAGGAAATCACTTTCTAAACCATCTGTATCTGCAATCAAATGGAGCTTCGTAAAGCGGTTTGATAGCACCGAAGAATGTCTGGCTCATTTGGAGAAGAACCGATATACCTCAATCGTCACTTCACCTCATGTAAAAGGAAAAGACAATTTTATATTGCACGAGGCTGATTATACACAGCCAAAATTGGCTGTATGGTTTGGTAATGAATCTAGAGGTATAAGTGATCTTGCAGTTGAAAATAGTGAATTCTGCGTATCCATTCCAATGTTTGGAATGATAGAAAGCCTGAATCTCGGAACAACTTCTGGAATTGTTTTGTATGAAGTTACTAAACAGCGCCGGGAGTATCAGGAAAAGTACAAGCGGGCCAACCGCGGCGCCTAAAAAAGTAATACACTCGACGGCATACGTTGTGCGTTTTGGCGCGGCTACAGCGCTCCTATTTCCGTGTAAATAATACAAAAAGTAAGCCGCGTTTGATTGCGGCGTTTAGCTATGCGTAATTTATGAAGGTGTTTTTCTTCTGTCACAACTCTATATTAAACAGATCTGGTATTAGTAAAACTCTGAATTTCCTTCCTTGTCTGGTATTTTGGGCTGGATTTAATAGGGAGACTCTGGCCTTCCTTTAAAATTAATCTCGTTAAAGTCGATTACCGAGCGCCGTGCTCTATGGTTATGCAATAGGGCCACTGCATCGGCGCGAGCATAGTGGCCTGCTGGATCGGCGGCGGTTTTGGCGGCGAGTATTTGGTCTAGGTCAATCTCATCAATCAATAGACCCTCTTGGTTGTGGGGGAGATGATCTTTGAATTCTGATCCGTCAGGGGCGAAGATTCGGCTGTAACCGCCCCCAATTTCTAAATAACTTTCCTGCTGTTCGTTTTTAACCAGCAGGTTGAAGATAGTTTTATCGATTATTGAGCAAGCAGATAACACAAAGCATTGCCCTTCTAACGCATAGATTTGGTAGACGCGCATACTGACTTCTGGGCTAAATGCTTTGAAGAGCTTTGCATAAAGACTGTAAGTGGGGGCTGCGGCACAGTGTATTTCCTCATTCTGGCTGTACAGTGCAAACTTCATGAGAGGCTGCAGGTGCTCCCAGCAGCAGAGGGCACCCAGACGTCCATATTCGGTTCCTGCAACAATCAGGTCACTGCCATCTCCCTCGCCAAATACACTGCGCTCTACATGGGTGGGCTTTAACTTGCGACGGCGCCAGAGAACGTCTCCTTCAGGCCCATAGTGCCACTGGGCAATATAAAGGCTGCCGCCCACTCGTTCTGAGAGGCCCATAATCACATGGATACCATTGCGGCATGCGGCTTTGCGTAGAGCTTGGTCGAATTTATCATCGGCGACGAGTGAGTTCTTGATATAGTTAATGGCGTACTGCATATTCTCCGCTGGTGCATTTAGCCAGATCCACCAGGGATATCCTGGTAGCCATAGCTCCGGGAAATTTATAATCTTTGCACCAGCTTGTCCCGCCTCATCAATAAAGGCGATCGCTTTTTCAACTCCTGCTTGCAAATCCAGTAAGCAGGGCGCGGCTTGAACTACAGCCACTTTTAACTTTGTGTTAGTAGATTTACTGTCCAGCATAATAAATGTTGTTTCTTGCTAAATAACACTGATCAACCCATAGCCCCTCTCAAAGGTCCAGATTAAGGCAAGGGCACAGCACATAGTGGCAATTGAATAGCGTAGTTGAGTCTCCCATGCTTTCTGTCGGCGCCTAGCCAAGTAAAGGCCAGATTGCCAAAATTATTAAAATCTGACCCGCTTCCACGCCGAGGTTAAATGCCAACAGGCTCTGCCAAATATTAGGTGAGTTGATACTGAGTATATCGTGCAAAACAAAAGAAAACCCCAGTCCATGTAGTAGGCCCAGCATACAAGCAGTGAAAAAAATTGTTCGCTCGCTGGATGTTGTAGTGATGGATTGTTTCCTTAAGGAAAGCCAGACTACATAGATAATAGAGCTAGTGATCCCGGTTTCAATTAATGGGATAAACCAGGCAGCGGTGGGAATAAAACCAAAGAATCCCGCTGATAGGGTAATACTATGGCCGATGGTAAAGCCAGTGACACGCCAGAATAATAAGGGAAGGGTGAGTGCACTAAGGCTTAGGCAGAGTACAAAAAGCACATGATCTAATCCTTCAATAATATGCACAATGCCCTGCAGGAGAAAGGTCTTTACAGAATCCACATTGGAATGGCTAGTTAGAGCAAATTTATTTATTACCCCTCTAGAGCGAAAAACCTGAGTTTTTCCTGGGTTGTAGTCGAGGATTAAGTTTGCGATGTTTTCCTGATTGAGCAGACCCGGGTTCAGTGAGCTGAACAGCTGATTCTCTACCAAGCTGTTGGGCATATAGGGTTCGGGATTGGTGATTTTGCTTGATAAGGGATCAATAATGCGCTGGGTTTTACTCCCTAGTGAATAAATAAGAGGTAGCCTCATATAGAAATTTTCTTGGTTGGAAGTATGCTCAATATGTAAGACCCTTATATTTGAAGAGAGTGTAAAGTAGGCTTTGCTGTTTGGGGAGGACGCAATTAGAGTTACTATGGAGAGGAGTGCTAAAGCTATAGCAATGGAATGGTGGGCTTTACTCATCTTGTTTTACCCTTTTCATTCTGTGTGGGTTGTAGCGGCTTCTTTGCTCGCACACTGAAATAATATGGGGTAGTTTAAAAGGTCATCATTTTTTATGATTGTTATGTATTCACGGTGATACTCCCAAACATCATTCTTAATTTCTTCTTGACCTATTCTTTCTGGGTTGAGTTTACTTGATAATTGATACTCTGAAACTGGGGATATTAAATCGTACTTTATTTTAATGTCTATCAGCGAATCATTAACATAAATCGGACCACCGGTATTGTTGGGGAAATAATCTTTAATAAATGAGTCCTTAGCTTCCTCTAAGGATTTGAATTTTGGTTCATATCCAATTCGGTATAGTCGTACTGCTTGAACTTGTCCTTCAAGTTGTTTGTTTTCAGAATAAATATTGGTTGTTTTTTCTGCAAGCTTGCCAAGCCCGGTGGGGTTTTCTGCAAATTGATGAAGGTCTACATAGTACTTTAATTCACCTTTTTTTATGTTCTTATTTATATAAGGGAATTGTTTATAGGTTGTCTTGGGCGTTCTTTCCTTATGGAGCTCTACTTTATTGGTAAGTAGATATGAAAGAGGTAATCTTACATATAGATTTATCTCTTCGGGTGTGTGTTCAATAATAATGATCCGCTTGTCAAGGCTTGAGGTAAAATGGGCTTTTGAATCTGGAGTTGTGGCGATTAAAAAAAGTAAACCTGATAAGGCCCAACTATTAATTCTATTAAATGGATTGCTCATGGATAATTGCCTGTAAGGTTTCTTGGTAGGTTTATCGTATAGAAAGCGGTATAAAGGCCGATATTTTCCAATAATTGTCAGATTGGGTAATTTCAATGCTCGCACGGGTTTCTCTCGGTAATTGCTCCATATGCCCCCAGCTGTAGTCTTCTATTAATGAGTGCCACTTGCCGACAATTCTGAAAGTTTTATTTCCGTTTATGACTAATTGATCTACGTGTTCGATTTTTAGGTCACGTATGGATCTGATTGAACCTCGATTGCCGCTACTGGTTGTTGGCTGATAGATTTGTGAAAGATTGTTGACCGTGTGGCTAAATTTCTCTCGGCTTACCAGATTGGCAAGTTGAACCTGTAATTCCTCACTCTGTGGCTCTTCATAGGCGGCGGAAAGCCTTACAAGTAATGTTTCGGTAATTTCTTTTAGTTCTTTTTTGTTGATGGTTCCGGGTAAGGAAACGCGTAGTTCACTTGGAAGGGCGTAATAGATGGGGACTGCGCAGATAATTACGATGCTGTAAAAAAGTATTGGATGCTTGTTCTTTGTTTCCACTTTTTTGCTTCGCAAAGTAAGAATGAAAAATACTGCGAAACAGAAGGAGAAAAGCACAGCCATGGGAATGGCGGTTTTAGTGTTTTTAACGGGTACCGGGGCACTGTTGGGAGCGCGATAATCGTATAAATAGTTTCGCCATTGGATATCGGGAAAATCTGGCATAACATGGGTGGGAAAGGGGCCGGCAGGGTCCTGGATTAACGTGGGAACTGAGTTGATAGACTCGGTGAAAATCTTCCAGTCGATTGTGACACTCTGTGGTAACTCTTTGATATGGTATTTTTCTCGATAACCGATCAGCAGGGAGCCAATCTCAATGAGTTCGCTCTCCTTGACGGTCGTAAAACCAGAATTATTGGCTTTGAGAAATACCGTTTCTATGCTTATGGGTTCAACTAGAGCCTGGTCGATGGTAGTGGGATTTTTTCTGAGTAAAAATTTTTCTGCAGTCTCTTGTAGCTTTCTTCTGCGCTGGGTTGTGAGTGGTTGCCAGGCGTTGAATGATTGATCAGTCCATTGCAATAAATCCCTCGGTCGCAGTAGGATTTCGTGACGAACCTGGTGAGGTTCTACATAGAGAAAGGACCTGAGGGGGTAACGATTATGTTGGCTGATGTTTTGATTTTCGAAGTGAGTATTCCAAGGATCTTTCCAGTCGATTTTTAGAGTTTCTGTCTGAGATAAATACTGGAAACCACTCACTGGTGTATGGCCGTGCTGGCTGGTAAACCCTATTGTGACTGAGGCTGTGCCATCAGTATTCTGTGGAGGACGTATTTCCAGATTGCTCAACCCTTTTATGGGAAATTCCATATTGGCCAGGATAATGGTTTTATCGGAAGGGAAATCCGGCATACGAAGCCCTGTTCTGGGGTCTATTTTCCCGGCAAAGGGGGAATTTCTTGGTTTTCTCTCTGCAATCCTTATAGATGTTGTCGTGGGTTCAATTTTTCCTTCAGGAGAATGAACTTCAATGGCGAACTCTTTCTGTGTTTGGGCAAGCCGAGCTATTTCATAGATGCTTTCCGCTGGTGGTAATTTGGGCCAGAAAGTACCAGCATCAGCTGCGGAGATCTCTAGGCTGATGTGTAAGCTGTTATTAAGTATCTCTATTTTTGCGATATTTGGTGCCGTTTCCGCTCCAGTAAGGCTAATAAATTCAGCGCGAATAAGCGGTGATAGGAGTATCGTTATAAATAACCAAATTGGAATGAGGATTTTGCCCATCTGTCTTTCTGTCGTCGTAATTTCGAATTTTTCCTAGGACGTCCTGTTGTACTGGTAATCAGGCAGCAGAGCGCTGATGAGTGAATCTGGTGGTTTGGTCCAGTGCGAAAGCTACATTTACCTTTTGATAAATTTGATCTGATGAATTCTGAGAAACCATCCAGCCATCTTTGTTGAAGAGTTTGAAGCGGACCCTGTCCTCCAGGGTGGCTAGCAGTTTTTTTGTAATAGAAGCTAGGGGGCAGGCATTTTTATTGGTCACAACATTCAGGAGGCTATGTCCTATTTTGTGACATTCCAAATCATATCATCGTTTGCCAATCCCAACTGTCTCTGGTATTTAATGTTTCCTTAGCTGCAGCTTAGTAGAAGGAATAGTTGGCGCAGAGATATGGGAATATTGTGACGTTAAAAACACGCCTGCAGAAGAAATAGGGCTATGAATGGGGTTAGTTGATCAGGATTAGATGGTTGGGCAGCTCATCCTTTACGGCACTACTGGGGGCGGCCTCTTTTAGTAAGTCTCCACATTGTGCAATACAGAGTAACAGCGCTTCTCCAGCCTTACCGCGCTTAAGCTCCCGCACAAATTGCTCAATGATGGTCTGCCAATCGTCATTGGAAACATGCTGAGCAAGGCCGCGGTCTGCCAGTATCTCTACATAATGCTCCGCCTCACAGACAAAAATCAGCAAACCTAATCGATCTTGAGTGCTGTGCAGTTCTTGTTCCAGAAATTGGCGGCGGGCCAGGTTTGAGGCTCGCCAGAATTTGATTTTCTTGGGCACCAGACGCATGGTAATCGGCCGCCAACGAAAGAACACTGCCAGAACGATAAACAGAACCCACTGAAGCAGGAAGGCTTGTTGAAAACTGAGCCACCAGGGCAGGAATTGAAAAAGCGGCGAGAACAATAGGGTTATGAAGGCGGCCCAAAGGGTAGAAATATATAAATAGTTATCGGCTTCTCGCGCGACAATTGCCACTAGTTCCGCGTCGGTATGGGTTTCGACTTCCTTGATAGCCTCGGCCACCTGGCGTTGATAACTGCTACTTAGCATTACCATCCTCCCGAAGCACCTCCTCCGCCAAATCCACCACCTCCTCCACTAAATCCTCCCGTGCCGCCGCCGGAAAAGCCGCCACCAGAGTGCCCGGCACCGAAGCCGCCACTACCATAGTAGCCACCAAAGCGACCGCGCTTGTAGTTGCGACCATGAACTGGGGAGCTGAGGATTGAGCTGCCGAATAGATGGAGCATCACTAGTAATAGAAATAGCCCAACCACAATGGCCAAGCGCCGGTCTTTTTTGGTTTCCACCGGCTCAGCCACATACTCGTTCTTGGTGGCGGCAATGATGGAACTCACCCCGGCGTTAATTCCTTTGGCAAAATCGCCTTTCTGGAATTCTGGTAGCACCTTGGTTTGGATGATATTGGCTGATAGCGCATCGGTAAGCGCGCCCTCCAGGCCGTAGCCCACTTCAATGCGAACTTTGCGCTCCTTCGGTGCTATTAAGAAGAGAATCCCATTATTTTTCTTCTTCTGCCCCAGCTTCCATTCTCTCGCCAATTGGTTGGCATATTCCTCTATTGTGATCCCTTGAAGCTCGGGTAGAGTGGTCACTACCAGTTGATTGCTGCTTTCAGATTCATATTGCTGAATCAATTCTGTAAGTTTGTATCTCTCTTCGGCGGTCAGTAGTTCAGCTCTGTCCACTACTCGCCCGGATAGGGGGGGGATCTGCACTTCGGCCCACAGCACCATGGCCAGCAGCGATGTGATGAGCGTTATTAAGGTCAGAAAGGGGCGTGTCATAAGGGATTCCCAGCTGCCTATTGGAAGTTGACTTCCGGAGCCTTCTCAGCTCCCTCACTGGTAGCCTGGAAGGTTTCCCTAAGCGGCATATCCCGGTAGAGGAGCGCGTGCCAGATACGGCCGGGAAAAGTGCGAATCTCACGGTTGTAGCGCTGCACTGCCTGGATATAATCCCGGCGCGCCACGCTGATACGGTTTTCGGTACCTTCGAGCTGAGACTGCAAGCTGAGGAAGTTCTGGTTGGCTTTGAGGTCGGGGTAGCGCTCTACCACTAGCATCAGCCGCGACAGGGCGCTGGAGAGCTGTGTTTGTGCGGCTTCGAACTGCTGTAGTTTGGCCGGATCGTTGAGTAGATTTCCGTCCAGCTGTAGAGAGTTCACCTTGGCACGCGCTTCGGTAACGGCCTGGAGGGTCTCGCGTTCATGCCCGGCGTAGGCTTGAACAGTTTTAACCAGGTTGGGTACCAGGTCTGCGCGGCGTTGGTACTGATTCTCCACCTGGGCCCAGGCAGCTTTCACCTGCTCGTCATAGGTGGGGATATTGTTGATGCCGCAGCCACTGATAAAGCTTGCCAGCAGACACAGCAGGGTGCAGCGCCAGATTGGCAGGCTGCCGCCGGTCGCAGAGGTCATGCGGAATATCCTTAATCTTCCGTGCACCAACCAAGAATAGTCCGCCTTAGTTGCAGTGCTAAAGGTGGCGTAGAGATGGAGCCGAAATGGCACTAAAAGCAACAATTTTCAAAGCCAAGGTGCAAATAGCCGATATGGATCGCGACTACTACGCTGAGCATCAGCTCACTTTGGCGCGACACCCTTCGGAAACGGATGAGCGCATGATGGTGCGCTTATTGGCGTTTGCACACAATGCGTCCGATGCATTGGAGTTTACCCGAGGTCTCTCCTCTGATGAGGAGGCGGACTTGTGGCAAAAGAACCTCAGTGGAGAGATTGACCTTTGGATAGAAGTGGGTCTTCCCGCCGAGGAGCGTTTGCGTAAAGCCAGCAACCGCGCCGGACAGGTTTTGGTATACAGTTACGGGCGGCGAACTGCGCCGGTCTGGTGGCAAAAGCTGGAAAGTCAGCTCGAGCGTTTTGAAAACCTCAGGGTTTACCATCTCGCCGCTGATACCACCGAGCAACTGGCGCAGATGGCCGAACGCAATATGGATTTCAGTATCACCATTCAAGATGGCCATATTTGGCTGGCCGATAACAATCACAATACGGAGATTACTCCGCAAATCTGGAAATAGGAGCAGAGAAATTAATGCCTTCTTTTGACATTGTATCTGAAGTGGATAAGCACCAGCTAACCAACGCTGTAGATCAGGTAAACCGTACTGTCACCAATCGCTTTGACTTTAAAGGTGTGGATGCGGAAGTGGAGATGAGCGATTTTTCCCTGGTGGTGCGCGCTGAAGCCGATATGCAGGTAGATCAAATGGTGGATTTGCTGCGCGGTGCTTTGATCAAGTGTGATATTGATCCACTAGCGATGGACGTGGGTGAAAAAGAGCAGTCTGGCAAGCAGGTTAAAGTGGGTGTAACCCTAAAAAATGGCCTAGACAAAGAATTGTCAAAAAAAATCGTTAAGCTAATCAAAGATGAAAAGCTCAAGGTGCAGGCTGCTATTCAGGGTGATCAGGTGCGGGTTACCGGTAAAAAACGCGATGATCTGCAGCAGGTGATTGCCCTTCTGCGTGGCAAAGAGTTGGAGCAGCCGCTGCAATTTAACAACTTCCGTGATTAATTGGTTCTTCAGTGATTAAACGTTTTCTCTTCAGTTTTGCTTTTGTGTTGCTCTCGCCTCTGGCGGCGGCAGTGGAAATTACCCCCGCAAAGCTGCGTGCCAGCTATTGGGTGGATAACAGCGAAGGGCTGGATATTTCAGGTCTGAGCTTTTGTGCTGGCAAGTTGTTGGCGGTTTCCGACAAGAACTCTGGGGAGATTTACGCTTTGACACTGGATGGCGGTCGCGCCGAGTTGCGCTCCCATCTACTTCTCGCTGATCTGGGCATCCCCAGTAAGGATCAGGCGGGGAGTTTATGGGTCGCCTTTACCGAGTTCTTCCGGCCTGCTGGCGAGTTGGACTTTGAGGGTATCAGCTGTGCTGATGACACCATCTATCTTGTGAGTGAGCATTACAATCGTATCGCCAGCGTGGATGCTCGGGGCAGCGCGAATTGGCACGAGCATATCTGGTCAACAAAAGCCAGGGCACAGGGCTATCTGCAAAAGCCCAACGCTTCCAGTGAAGGGCTGGTTAAGGCCGGTAATACCTTTTGGGTGGCAATGGAGCGCGATCCCCGTGGTTTACTGCGGCTCAACGCCAAGGGCGAGGTCAGAACATTTAACCTGCCGCCGGTTTCTGGCCTGGACTTTTACGGGCGCTCAGAAGACCTGACCGGTCTCGACTACTATGACGGAGCCCTCTTCACCCTGGAGCGCAATGCCCACGCTGTGTGTCGAAGGGAGCTCACAAGTCTAAAGGCTCAGTGGTGTGTGGATTACCGCACAATAGAGGAGTCTCCCGAGCGGATTTATGAAGAAACCCGTTATGGCAAGGGAGAAGGCTTAGCTGTCAATTCCCAAGGTATTTTCGTTGTGTTGGATAATAATAATGTCGGCCGTGCACAGGCACCGGAAGATAAGCGCGCCCTATTGCTGCATCTAGCCTTCCCTGATAGTAATCCTTAGGGCCTTCAACCATTATCTTTATGACGGCAAAGTGAAATGCAATTTTTGTCATAGGCGCTGTCGCGCTTGGGTTTTTTCTTTTCAGGGCTGAGGCGGCACTAAGATCGTAGTTAGTGTTCGCACCTGAAAAAAATGTTCCTAATGCAATATCGCCTCTTGTCTTAGCCTTGTAACAGGATTGACTGTGATTAAGCGCTTCCTCTTTAGTGTGGTTTTTTTACATTTGTCATCCCTGGGGATGGCTGCAGAAATTATTCCCGCCAAGAAACTCAATCATTACTGGGTAGATGCCAGTGCAGGACTGAGCATTTCCGGTTTAACTTTTTGTGATGGCAAGCTTTTTACAATTTCCGATAAAAAATCAAAAGAGATTTATGAGATTGTAGTGGCAGGGAGGCACGCGAAATTGGTGCCTTATTTGACTATCTCAGGGCTTGGTACTCCTCAAAAAGATAAGCCCACAAACTTTTGGCACTTTCTACTGGAGCTTACCCGGCCGGCCGCGGCAATGGACTTTGAGGGGATCAGCTGTGCAGATAATAATTTTTATTTGTTGAGCGAGCGCTACAACCGTATTGCAGAAATAAATATGCAAGGTGAAGGGCGCTGGTTGGAAAATATGTGGTCGTCGACAGCCAAGGCTCAGGGTTATTTAAAGGGATATAACCTTTCAGGCGTGGGCTTGCAGAAGATCGGCGATGATTTCTGGATTGCTATAGAGCGCGATCCCCGCGGTCTGGTGAAGATCGGCCCGAAAGAGAGCGTACAAATCTTCAAGCTGCCGCCAGTCGCAGGTTTGAATTTTCGCGGACAAACTGAAAATTTAGCGGCTCTCTATTACTATGATGGTGCTCTGTTTACCCTCGAACCAAATGGTTACGCGGTATGTCGAAGGGAGTTGCCAAGCTTGAAAGCGCAGTGGTGTCTTGATTATTGGGATCAGGAAAACTCCTCTGAACTCAGGTACGAAGTGTCCCGTACTGGGGGCAGAGGCGATGGGTTGGCTGTGAGTGAGCAGGGTATTTTTATCGTGTTTGACAACGATAATATTAGCCGCATCCATGACCCTCAAGATCGGAGAGGGCTTCTGTTACAACTGGCTTTCCCCGAGGTGGAGCAGTAGGTGGTGGTCGAAAAGTTACCTGCCTTATTAGAGGAAATTCGCGCTTGTCGTCTTTGTGAGGATCATCTGTCCTTAGGGCCCAATCCAGTGCTACGTGCAGCGGCCTCTGCGCGTCTGTTGATTGTCGGACAAGCGCCTGGGACTAAGGTCCACGCTACTAGCATTCCTTGGAACGACCCCTCCGGTGATCGCCTACGGGAGTGGTTGTCGATTGATAGATACACCTTCTATGACGAATCCCAGATCGCCATTATCCCCATGGGTTTCTGCTATCCGGGGCGTGGTAAGGGGGGCGATCTGCCGCCGCGTCCCGAGTGCGCTGTAACCTGGCACAAGCGCCTGCTGCAACAGTTGCCTCACTTGCAACTCACACTGTTGGTGGGACAATACGCCCAGCGCCACTACCTGCCTCACTGGTATGGCAACATTACTGAGAATGTGCGCCATTACCGCGATGCCCTGCCAGCAGGGTATTTCCCCTTGCCGCACCCCAGTCCACGCAATACGTTATGGCTGCGGCGCAGGCCCTGGTTTGAGGAAGAGGTAGTGCCCGAGTTGCAAAAATACGTAAAAAAGATTTTGAAGGTCAGATAATGCCGGTTCCAGACAGAGTTAAGATTCACCCCTCCTGGTACGATGTGTTGGGCGAGGAGTTCAAGAAGCCCTATATGGCCGAGTTGCGCCAGTTTTTACGGGGAGAAAAAGAGGCTGGCAAGCATATCTATCCACCTGGTGGGCAGATCTTCAACGCCTTTAACTCCACCCCATTTGATCAGGTGAAAGTAGTGATTCTGGGGCAGGACCCCTATCACGGTGTGGGTCAGGCGCACGGCTTGTGTTTTTCTGTTATGCCCGGTGTGCGTATCCCGCCATCGTTACAAAATATTTACAAAGAATTGCACTCTGATATGGGGATACCCCCAGCGCACCACGGTTGTCTACAACCCTGGGCAGAGCAAGGAGTACTGTTGCTCAATGCCACCCTCACGGTAGAGGACAGCAAGGCCGGTGCCCACCAGGGTCGCGGTTGGGAGCAGTTTACCGATGCCGCTATCCATAAACTGGCGGAAGAGCGCGAAGGCCTAGTGTTTGTACTTTGGGGTAGTTACGCGCAGAAGAAAGGCGGGTTTATCGATCGCAATAAGCACCTGGTACTACGCGCCCCTCATCCGTCCCCCCTCTCAGCCCACCGTGGTTTTTTTGGCACCAAACCTTTCTCTCAAGCGAATCACTGGCTACAAGAGCGCGGTGAGAAGCCCATTGAATGGGCCCTGCCTGAGGCGAATCAGTTAAAAAGAGTTGCTGTAGAAGTCTAATAGCAAATATCCCTTCGATAAAAATCACTTCTCAAAATACAATCCCAGCTTACGACCTTTAAGGGTAAGCTGGGCATATTTTGTCAATTAAGCTGAACTATATTGATAAGCGTTTGACATTTGTTTGAACGCAGCTATTCCACCTGTGTGTTTATGCGTCTAAAAGACTCTCACGAACAAATTGATAGTTGCTGGTTTTATAGGCTGTCTATAATTGTTTTGGTTTAAAGTTATATGCTTTTTTAATAAGAGATTTTCTTTTTTTTAATTTCTTTTACGATGGATGGCTGTATGTAAAGTTTTTTTCGATATCTGTTATCTTAAGTGGGAGAGGCTGCAAGTGCTGCTAGTATTGACCAATTTTATTGATTCTCTGATGGATTTCCTCTCGGCTCCATTTGTGGAGGCCTTTCTCACTGCAACTTTTATTGGCTCTGGAGCAGTTTTAAAGAAAAAGGTTGATACAAAAGCTTTCAAAAATTTATGGGGTAAGTTTCTTGGTGAATCTGACTCTGAAATTCATGTAGTGCTTCCTCTGATAAGGCAAAAAACACTTTTTTCTGAAATTACCAATAAGCAAAGTAAGATTCCGAATAATGTATTGTTTTTGCCCTATGATGAGGCTCTTGGGATACAGCTTTTAAAGGATGCTATTGAAAAAGCATATCCAAAGAGAAAAGTAATTTTTCATGATTCCAGAAACTTTGTTGGTGATCATAAGAGCTTTATTTGTGTTGGTGGGCCAGCTGTAAATGTTGTTAGTCGTGATTTGTTACTTACCAGGAAGATAGATGCAAAATTTAAGATGGATTTCTTGGGGCGTTTTGCTGTTGATGAGGTTGATGAAAGTTTATACAAAACGAATACCTTAAAAGGGTCAATTACTGACGATTACGGATTTATCTTTTTCACTCAGAACCCTTACCATAAAGGCAGCTGTGTATGCTTGGTTTTTGGTATATGGTCCCATGGGACTTATTCGGCAGTGCAGGCTTTGTGTCAGAAGGGAAAACCTTTAAAGGAGTTGGTTAGATACCTGAAAGACAATAAGTCTCTATTTGCGGTCACCAAATCTACGGTTAGGGGGATGGTGACAGGGTTTCCATCCGTAGAGAAATTGAGAAAGATAGAGGCGCATTGCCAAGCTTCAGCCGATTCTACTTGAGTTTCCTGTTGTAGGGTGATTCAGGAGGGGGAATTCGTTTTGGTTCTATTCTTTTCTGACTCTTTGCCTATCTTGCATTGTGATGAGTAAGTATGCGGTCTTTACCCCATTTACTTCTGAGTCATAGAGGATAATGGCGGGGTACCTGTGGGAATAATTTTCCATTTAACGGCGCCTTCTTGATCGAATAGGATGTAATTGACTGTCCTCTTTTTTTTCAACAGACTTCCAAAGCGGTCGCATCAATAGTCTGGCGAATGCGAATCCCACAAAAAATATATTACAAATATAAGCCAGGAAGTAGGGTCCAAACTCCCTTTCAAAGAATATTCCTGCGGCATTTAGGGTGCTTATTATGACCACGGAACAGGCTATACCAAAGAGTCCGTAGTAGGTAATTCGCATTATGGTTGAGACAAACTTAAAGTGCCTTTTCCTCCAAAGATAAATGATAAATCCTGTGGTGGCTACACCCATCAAGGCACTGCTGATAGACCACACATATCCCGGCTTGATATGAAAATTTAACATGGCAAGTGAGAGTGCTGCGAGCAGGGCGCTAAACAGGCTGATATAGACAATCATGGCAAGAGATACGACATGTCCCCTGGAGATAGTTTCCACCTTTCGTGACTGAAATGTTGCGACCATCGCTGCAAATCCCGCCAAAATGATAGCGATTTCTATAATATGAAGCAGCTGATCAATTTGTCCCGACAGTTTATCCATCTTCAGCTGTCGTCCTGGGCAGAGATGATTAGTTGGAGTGGATTACTCGTGCTTAAAGGATAGTTTATGCTTTTTTCTGATAGCGTCTTCTATTGAGAATTTGCACAGAACAGAGATTGCTTGATGTCTTAATCGCCTTATTCTAAAGCGACTAGAGAGTTAATTGTAAGTCAATGAAAGTAGCTGTTTATCGCCGACTTATGTGTTTTCTAAGGGGGCCTCTCAGTTCATTTTCTCTTACCACTTCCCACATTGGGCGCATCAATAGTCTGGAAAAGGCATACCCTACGACAAATAGATTAAAAACAAAGGATAGAAAGTAGGGTCCGTACTCTTTGTTAAAGCCAATTCCGAGAGCGTTAAGAAGATTGACAAGAACCATGGTTCCAGCAAATCCAAAAAGAAGGAAGTAGGTGATTTTGGCCGCTTTAGACACTGTCTTTAGCCGTTTTTTTATCCAGAGATAAATAATAGAAAAGGTTATGGCTGCGCTCATGGCAAAGCTGCTTAAAGACCATAGCTTTTGATCGCTTATACCAAAGTTGGATAATGTTAGGGTGAAGGCAGCGAGGAGTGCATTGACCAGACTGATATAAATAATCATAGCGAGGGAGACGATTCTTCCCTTGGTGACCTTTCTCGTTTTCTTGGGCTGGAGGGTACCGATGATTGCGGCAAAACCAGCCAATACAATGCAGGTTTCCAGGGCGATAATAAGCTGATCAATCTCTTTCAATAACCTCTTCTCCTGCTATCGCTATCCCGTTGCCGCTATAGCGGGAAATAGCATAAACAGTGTAGTGGCCGTGGCTACTCTTGTCGTAAATCAGCTAATAAAATTACCCAGGTTTCTTTCCTGTACCAGTAGCCGATTGTCTGTATTTTTTAAATATAAAAAGGCGACTCGGAAAGTCGCCTTTTTAATTTGTGCGGATTAAGTATCGACTTTTAAGCTAAAGGGTCAGCATCGGCATCGTAAGGTAGATCTTGAATCACCAGGGTACGGCCGTCTTTTAGTCTAAGGGGTTCACCAGCGGCAACTTTGGCGATGGTGAGTACGGCGAGTAACTCTATACCCTCATCGCTATGACAAGCTTCAACCAGGTTGCCGATGCTCTGTTGTCCGTCGGCAAAAATTTCCAGTCCGCTGGCGGGAAGATCACCCCCCTCACATTTTGCACGGTACAGGCGGCGCTTGGCGGCACCGCGGAACTGCATACGGGCGACCACTTCCTGGCCGGTATAACAGCCTTTTTTAAAGCTGACGCCGCCGAGCAGGTGCAGGTTGGCCATTTGCGGGATAAACATCTCAGAGGTGGCTGCATCAATTTGGGGGATGCCGGCCTCTATTTGTCCCTTTTGCCATTGGTCGTAGCCGGTGGCTTCGCTGTGTGGGGAAAGTATCTGCCAAAGTTTTTGTGTCTTACTGGCGGGACATAAAAGAGCCAATTGGGACACGTTGGCCAATTGGGCGATACAGCGCTCACCTTCAAAGTCAAAAGTGACTATTTGACCGGGGGAGGGGGCTTCGAAGCCGAGCAATTTTGCCACCTGCTCCGCGACACCCTGACCCTGCAGGCCGAGCCAGTGGGATTCATCGCTGATATCGCAAAGCTCCGCCTTGAAAAACACAGCGTACTTCGCCAGCGCCTGCTGGGCAATCGGGGCCAGGTCGCGGGGCAGGCGGAGTATAAATTCGCTCTGGGAGAGTTTCAGGGCATTAAAGGCACTGATCATGCGTCCCTTGGGATTGCAGTGCGCGCCCAAGGTGCTGTGCCCATCGGGTAGGTTCACAAGGTCACAGGTGAGCTGGCCTTGCAGGAATTTCTGGCTATCGGGACCGATTACTGAAACAGCGCCTACGGGGCCGAGATCGATAAGATGTAACCCCTGGCGATTATCATTGCTGGTAAGAGGGAAGTGGGCTCTGCCGCCTTCCCAAATGGCGCCTTCGCTGCTGAGAAAATCCTGCCACTGTTGCTGGTCCATAGTGTTGCCACCTCCGGTTGTCTTGGTGGCATTAATTGGGGATTGCCGCGCCCCTTTTCAAGTTTGCCCAGCTAGCGGGTATACTGCGCGCTTTAACCTGGTTGGAAATGAAGTATGGATCGCAACCGCCTGTTTTGGGCCAGCCGCCGCGGCATGTTGGAGCTGGATCTGGTGCTGCTGCCGTTTCTGGATAATATCTACGAGACCCTGGAGCCAGAGGATCAGCAGCGCTATGTGCGGCTAATGGATGAGCAGGATCAGGACCTGTTTGCCTGGTTCCTACGGCGTGAAGATCCTGCCGATCCGGATTTGCTGCGTATTGTGCAGATTATTCGTGACAACACCGGGTTACAGCAGTAATTCTCTGCGGTATTACGAGCGCAGCGCGCGCTTAAGCTGCGCTGTTGCGCGATCGCCTCTCCTTCTTGTTTTCTTGTTGTTTGTCACGGTGCAAGCGGTATTGCTGCTGTGGCTATGTGGCCTCCCTTTCTGGCTGTTCTGGCCCTCGCTGTTGTTTGTAAGTGTCTATGCCTTTTTAGAAAAGCGCCACTTGGAGCGAATGGTAGGAATTTTATCGACTCATGAGCGCCGCTGGTTTTGGCGGGGGGCGAATGGTGAGGAGCGTGAATTTGAGTTTTGCGGTGAGTTGGTATTGTGGCAGTGGCTGCTGGTAATCCGTGGGCGGGATCAGGCCGGCGCAACCCTGCACCTTGTGTTGGCGCGGGATGCACTTAATAGAGACGACTGGCGCCGACTACAGGTGGCATTGCGTTATTCGCGCTAGGGCGGACGTGAGTCCGCCCTAACCTCCATACTTAAATGAATTGCCGCTGATTGGCATAGTTTTCCGGTACCAATACCGTATCCATAGCCAATTCTCGTAGTCCCGGATAGTCGAGGGAGTAGTGCAGGCCGCGACTCTCACGGCGGTCCAGGGCCGAACGGATAATCAACTCGGAAACCAGGGCCAGGTTGCGCAGCTCCACCAGGTCGTTGGTGATGCGGTAGTTGGCGTAAAACTCCAGTATTTCCCTCTGCAGCAGTTTCACCCTGTGTTGGGCGCGCAGCAGGCGCTTGCGGGTGCGCACGATTCCCACGTAGTCCCACATAAAGCGGCGCAGTTCATCCCAGTTGTGGGAGATCACTACGTCTTCATCGGAATCTGTCACCCGCGAGGCATCCCACTCCGGCGCCTTACGCGGTGCTTGCACCGAGTCCAGGTGTTCATCGATATGCAAAGCGGCAGATCGGGCGTATACCAGACATTCCAGCAGCGAGTTGCTGGCCAGGCGGTTGGCACCGTGCAGACCGGTAAAGGTGGTTTCACCGATAGCGTAGAGCTGATCGAGGTCGGTGCGGCCGTGCTGGTCCACCATGATGCCGCCGCAGGTATAGTGAGCAGCTGGTACCACCGGGATGGGCTCTTTGGTCATATCTATGCCGTACTTCAGGCAGTTGCTGTATACGGTGGGAAAGTGCTCGCGCACAAAAGCGGGATCTTTGTGGGATATATCCAGGTAGAGGCAATCGGCGCCGAGGCGTTTCATTTCGTGGTCGATAGCGCGGGCGACGATATCCCTAGGGGCCAGCTCGCCGCGCTTGTCGAAACGCTCCATAAAGCGGCTGCCATCGGGCAACTTCAGTTGCGCTCCCTCACCGCGCAGAGCCTCGGTAATCAGGAAAGCCTTGGCCTTGGGGTGGTAGAGGCAGGTGGGGTGGAATTGGTTGAATTCCATATTGGCCACCCGGCAACCGGCGCGCCAGGCCATGGCAATGCCGTCGCCACTGGCGCCATCTGGGTTGCTGGTATACAGGTATGCCTTGCTGGCGCCGCCGGTGGCGAGAATTACCGCTTTGGCTTGCAGAAGCTCCACATCTTCAGTGGTTTTATTCAGCACATAGGCGCCGGCACAGCGAAAGCGGCCTTTTTGTGGGTCAGGCTGGCGGATCAGGTCTATAGCGACATGATGCTCAAAGCAATCGATGTTCGGGCTGTTAAGTACTTTTACCAGTAGAGAGCTGTGTACTGCCCGCCCGGTGGCATCGGCGCTGTGAATAATACGGCGATGGCTGTGGCCTCCCTCTTTGGTCAGGTGGTAGTCCTCACCTTCTCGGGTGAAGTCCACGCCCTGGTCGATCAGCCAGCGAATGGCTGCAGTGCTTTCTTCCACTGTAAAGCGCACAGACGATGGGTGGCAGAGTCCGGCACCCGCGTCTAATGTGTCTGCAATATGTGATTCCACCGAATCCATCTCGTCCAACACCGCGGCGATGCCCCCCTGGGCGAACCAGGTGGATCCGTCCTGCAGGCGCTGCTTGGAGAGCAGGGCTACTCGGTACTTGGCCGAGAGATGCAGGGCCAGGGTGAGGCCGGCGGCGCCGCTGCCGATGACAAGAACGTCGTAGTTTACCTGGGCATTCATAGATTTCATTTATCTTTTAGGGTCGCGTAGTATAGCGCCTCTTAATTTTTCGTCGATTTGACGTGGAACTTATGTCCTATTGTCAGTGTCTTCAACACAGTAAAAGAAACGCCTGCGCAGGCAGCCCTTTAATAAATAGTCGTGGCACCCGCAGTGTGGCTGGATATGGGAGTTGGGGATGACAGCGCATCAGGCGTCAACGAGTGACCGTGAGCTGGTAGAGCGAGTTCAAAAGGGAGATAAACGCGCTTTTGACCTCTTAGTACTCAAGTATCAACACAAAATAGTTGCTGTAGTCAGCAGGTTCATCAAGGACCACAGTGAGGTACAGGATGTGACTCAGGAGGCCTTTATCAAGGCCTACCGGGCGCTCGCCAATTTCCGTGGCGACAGCGCTTTTTACACATGGATGTACCGGATTGCGATTAATACCGCCAAAAACCACCTGGTTTCCCGCAGCCGTAGGCCCCCGTCTTCCGATGTGGATCTAGAGGATGCCGAGTTCTACTCCGGTGCCGACCTGTTGCGGGACAACGAAACGCCTGAAAATCAGATGTTTCGCGACCAGCTGGAATCTGCGGTGCATCGCGCCATTCGCGCACTGCCAGAGGATCTGCGCTCAGCGGTTACGCTGAGGGAGCTTGAGGGACTGAGCTATGAGGAAATCGCCGAGGTAATGGGATGCCCGGTGGGTACGGTGCGTTCGAGAATATTTCGTGCACGGGAAGCTATTGACCGGACAGTCCAGGCCGTGATGGCCGGTGAGCCGGAAACACTGGGTGACCGAGGTTAAATTTGCGGAAAATTTTCCCAATTGGGGAAACAAACCGCCGAGAGCCCGGTCTTATCTCATACCAACTATGGTGCGTGTGGGCACCGAATAAATGATTGCACAAGAGGGTTAACCCCTATGTCCCACGGGAATCATCAGGAACGTCTCAACGAGTCGCTCTCGGCGCTTATGGATGGCGAAGTCAGCGAGTTGGAGCTGCAACGGCTGTTAAAAGCCTCTGCGGCTTCCGAAGAGTTGGGTGAGCGCTGGTCACGCTACCAACTGGCGGCGAGCTTAATGCGCCGTGAACAGGTCGCCCCTGTCAACAGCGGCCTCGCTGCGAGCATTTCTGCGGCGATAGATCTCGAAGAGCCCCTGTCTCAATCGGGGAGTGGTGGTGTCGTGGCAGCCAATGGGTTGATCAACAGTCGTTGGTGGCGTCCGCTTTCACGCGGTGCGGTAGCGGCCACTGTGGCATTTGCTGCAATCCTGGGGGTTCAACAGATTACCGATACGCAGCAGAATCCAGTGCTGGGCAGTGATCTCGTAGCGGAAGTCGAACGCCCGGCGCAGCCGGTGGTGCAGTCTGCCCCACAGCCTTCCGGATTTTATGTTCCGGCGCCATCCACTCGCTCAGTGAGTACTGCTAGTCCGAGCTTTGTGCCAGAGCAGCGGGGTGTGATCGGTCAACAGGTGATTCAGCAGGTGCCTACACCGGAGCTGATGCGCCATCTGAACCGCGTCATGATCCAGCACTCCGAGCAGGCCGCACATGTCGGCAGCCAGGGTATGGTGCCTTTCGCTCGCGCGACTTACGGCGAACAAGTTGGAATGTAGTGTGACGAAAGCTGTTTTCAGGGGGAGCCTTATCCGTATCGGAATTCTTAGGGCCGGCAGCGTGCTGCTGGCCTCCTCTCTGCTGACGCCGCTGGCGTTTGCGCAGGAGTCCGCCAACACTGTTAACACTATCCCCTCCAGTGCGCCAAGTACCGTGAACCTCGATATGGCCAGTGCCCAGGCGGCGACTGCCGCAGTGGCTGCCTCTACTGTTGAGGTGGCAGATGAGGTGGCCGATCCGGCCGCTGAGCAGGATAACCAATCCCCGACGAATGCCGATCCTGAGGTTGTCGACCCCACCGTGCTCTCTTCTGAGGCCCTGGCTAGCCCGGGTGCGGTGTCTGTAGCCGTGGCCGGCAATGAGGTAGAGCAGTGGCTGGCCAAGCTAGCCAAGGCGGTTGCCGAGCTGGAATACAGCGGTTTGGTCACCTTTGAGCACGCCGGTATGCTTGAAACTCTGCGGGTGGTACATGCGGTGCGCGATGGCGAACAGGTGGAGCGTGTGCGTTACCTGAGCGGTGAGCCGCGGGAATTAATCAGCCACGGTAGCGGTAGCAACTGTGAATATGGCGTGTCGCCCAGTGCTCGGGCCACTTTGTGGAATGCAGTCGGGCAACAGCAGGTGCAGCGCGCTTATCAATTTATTTTGCGAGGTGAAGAGCGCATCGCCGACCGCGATGCGGTGGTGATAGAAGCCAGGCCTCGGGATCGCTATCGGCTCGGTTTGGTGATTAGTTTGGATCGGAATACCGGTCTGCCCCTGAAGACCATGTTGGTGAGCACCCAGGGCCGTGTGTTGGAACGCTATCAGTTTGTTCAGTTAGACCTGTCGCCCGTTGAGGATGGTGCCTTGGAGGCTGTTTCCAGCAACGCGCGGCGAGTTGATAATCGCGCCAGTTGCGAATCTGCCCAGAGCCGTTGGCAGGTGCGTTGGCTGCCTGAAGGTTTCAAAGTGGTATCGGTAAAACCCCTCGCCGATGGGGATATGATGGTCTTCAGCGATGGGTTGGGTGTGTTTACCGTATTTGTGCAGCGCTTGGGGCCTGAGCTCAAGGACTTCAAAGGCCGGGCTATGCGCGGCGCTACCGTGGCCTACATGGACCGAATGGAAGTCAAAGGCGTGGCATATACCATCACCGTAGTGGGGGAAATCCCCGACGCCACGGCGCGCAGAGTAGCCAGCTCTATTGACGAAAAAGGCTGAGAGCCATGCTTGAAGAGCGTGGCCGTATTGTAGCCATAGAGTCCGATGCTGTCTGGGTTGAAACTATCCAGCGGAGTGCCTGTAATGGCTGCGAGGCCAAATCCGGCTGCGGCACAGGCCTCCTCGGCGACTTCTTCTCCTCCTCCACACGAGTGAAGGCAGTCCTTAACGGCTATCCGGCCGAAAGCATCTCCCTAAATGATACTGCGGTAATCGGTATCTCCGAGAATGCTCTTACCAGCAGCACCCTGCTGGTTTATTTATTGCCCCTGGTTTCCCTGGTGCTTGTTGCCTTGTTGGGAGACTATTTTTTTGCTGAGGCCGGCGCCGTGACTGGCGCCATATTAGGTCTATTGGGCGGCGCTCTTGGAGTGCGTTGGTACAGTCGCCGCCAAGTCTCCAACCCCACCTACACCCCAGTACTCTTGCGTATCGAGCACAACAGCGGGCACTGATAACAGAACCTAAACTGATAACTCCAAGGTTCGATTGGAGTCTTTCCATGTTGGCCCGCTGCTATATCGAGCGCTGGCCCCTGCGCACGGCCTTTGTCATTTCCCGTGGAGCCCGCACTGAGGCAGAAGTCGTCGTGGTGGAGGTCAAGCTGGAAGGCCGCGTGGGTATAGGAGAGTGCACTCCTTACGCCCGCTATGGTGAGACCCCCGAATCGGTTGTGCAACAGCTCGAACCCCTACTATCCGAGCTGGCTGCCGGTTTGAGGCGGAACGCTCTAGCATCGCGTTTACCCGCCGGCGCCGCGCGCAATGCCCTGGATTGCGCTCTCGCAGACTGGGAGGCGAAGTTCAAAGATGAACCTTTTGCCGGCCCCGATTCCCTGCCCACTGTACAGACTTTGGTGATCGACAGCCCGGAAGCTATGGCCCTGGCTGCGGCTGAGGCTGTGTCCCAGGGGGTGGAAGTGCTAAAGCTCAAGCTGGACGATCACCTGGTCTTTGAGCGGGTGGCAGCTGTGCGTGCCGCCGCACCCAAAGCCCAGTTGGTGATTGATGCCAACGAGGCCTGGAGCAGCGCCAACCTGATTGAGCGCTGCCAGCAGCTTGCGGATTTGGGGGTTGCCATGCTGGAACAGCCGCTGCCTGCAGGTGACGATGAATTTCTCGCCACTTTTACCCATCCTCTACCCATCTGTGCCGATGAAAGCTGCCACACTCGCGCCGATTTGCCGCGCCTGAGGGGGCGCTATGAAATGGTCAATATCAAGCTCGATAAGACAGGGGGCATTCGCGAGGCAGAGGCCCTGGCGAAGGAGGCGTCAGCACGGGGGTTTGAGCTGATGCTCGGCTGTATGTTGTGTACTTCGCGGGCAATCCGCGCAGCCTGGTCCCTGGGACCAAAGGCGCGCTACCTGGACCTGGATGGCCCCACTTGGCTGGCGAGGGATGCCGAGCCACCGCTACGTTTTACTGCCGGCAGAGTTTATTGGTCGTAAGTGAGTAAATCTATCAGAATACTTAGGTACTCTTCACTGGCCGCATCTGCGGAGATGGGGGGGAATTCCACTGTAATGCAGGGCAGGTCACGTTCAGCGCACCAGGTTCCGAAAGAGCCTGGCGTTTGATAGCCTATTTGTTCGACTAGTGGCAACTGCATGCCCTCGGCCAGCCAGGCTCCCAGTTCGGTATTATCCGGGTCTTCCACACAGCCCAGGGGTTCGTGGATGGATACAGTCCAGGGGGGCGCCAGTGTGGCAATCAACTGGCACAGTGCGGATGTCTCTCTTTCTGAAGCGGGGCCGTCGCCAGTGCTTAATTGGACGTCGCGGGCATCCGCTGCGCTGTTCCAACGGTATACATTGCCGCGGCCATCCCAGTTCTTTGTGGCAAAGTTGCGATTCAGGTCCACACCGTTTGCATTGCAGCGGGTACCCAGCTGGCAGCCATCGGGGTTTACCGCCAGTATCACATGATGTTTGAGGTTGCCGGCTGCCAGTGAGCGCAACGCGCAAGAGAGTGCCACCACTGCGGCGACCTCATCGCCGTGTGTGCCGGCCATTACCAGGCCCGGTTTTTGGCCGGATTGAGCGGGGAAATAAAAAAGTGGCGCGCCCAGGGCACTGTGTCCATACAGCTCTCTGGGAAGGTGAAATTGGCCTCGCTGTGGGCGTGGGCGCAGTTTAGACATCGCTGGCCTTTACACAGATTTACATAAGGCAGGAGAACTTTTGTGGCTGTGTAGCCACTAAATCGTTACTGATTGTCCCCAAAGGGGCCGGAGCTAGTTCGCCATGGCAAGCCCTGGAAGGGATTCAAATTCCAATGGTTTCATATTAGAAGGGAACACTAGGGGTAACAAACCTATGGTTAATCGCTGTACACAATATCTCTTGGTACTCTGTCTTTTGGTTTCCGGTGCCGCCAGTGCGCGCGGACTGCCAGAGCTTACCGAATTGATCGAGGAAAACTCTCCTGCGGTGGTCAAGATCAACACCGTGGATCGCAGCCGTATGGCCCGCGGCGATAACAATGCGCCGCAATACCAGCAGGAGATTCCCGACATTTTCCGTCATCTACTCGAGCCGCGCCGGCAACAGCGCCCGGTAGCCAGCATGGGGTCCGGTTTCATCATCTCCAAAGATGGCTATATCGTGACCAACAACCATGTGGTTGATGGGGCTGACGAGGTGACGGTTACCTTAACGGATCGTCGTGAATTCGAGGCCAAAGTCATAGGCACCGATGAGCGCTCGGATCTCGCTTTGCTCAAGATCGAGGCCAATGACCTGTCGGCAGTGCACTGGGGGGACTCCGAGGAGTTGAAAGTGGGTGAATGGGTCGTCGCAATTGGCTCCCCATTTGGCCTCGACTACTCGGCGAGCGCCGGTATCGTGAGTGCCATGGGGCGCAGTATCCCCAATGAGAGCCGCGAGAACTATGTGCCGTTCATTCAGACTGATGTGGCTATCAACCCAGGTAACTCCGGTGGGCCGCTATTCAACCTCGATGGCGAAGTAGTGGGCATCAACTCCCAAATCTATACCCGCAGCGGTGGTTCTATCGGCCTGTCGTTCGCTATTCCTGCGAGCCTGGCCCAGGATGTGGTGGCCCAGTTGAAGGAGAAAGGTCGTGTGGATCGCGGCTGGCTCGGCGTTGGGATTCGCAATGTGGACCGAGATATGGCCGAAGCTATGGGGCTCGGCAAGCCCTCCGGTGCGCTGGTGGAGCAAGTGAGCCCAGGTACCCCTGCCGCTGAGGCCGGTATCAAACCCGGTGACATTATCACTCGTTTCGATGGCCGCAAGATTGGTGTGCACGGAGATCTGCCCCATGTA
This sequence comes from Microbulbifer variabilis, assembly GCF_020524905.1. Lineage (GTDB taxonomy): Bacteria > Pseudomonadota > Gammaproteobacteria > Pseudomonadales > Cellvibrionaceae > Microbulbifer > Microbulbifer variabilis_A. Next base: position 131,231 of record NZ_JAIVKI010000009.1, read on the forward strand.
GTTGGCCAGGTTCGCCCCGGTACCGAGGTGCCCGTAGAACTGATGCGCAAGGGTAAGACCGAAAAGCTGCAAGTGATTGTCGGTTCCCTGCCGGGAGCTGATGAGGAGCGCAGCCAGGCTTCCGCAATACCGACCTCAAAAATGGGTGGCCCCCTGGGTGTTGTCGTAGAGGAAATTCCCGATGGTATGAAGCAGCGCTGGAATGTGGATACCGGTGTACTGGTACGCCAGGTTATTCCCGGCAAGCCCGGCGCCAAGGCGGGCTTGCGCAGCGGCGATATTATTGCCCAGCTGGGCTTTGAGGAAGTAACCGATATGAGCGACTATGAAACCGTGGTCGATGATCTTCCCAAAGATGAACTGTTGCCAATCCGGTTCTTCCGCGCCGGCCAGTCAACTTTCCGCACAATTAAGATCGAAAGTTAAGTACAAGAGGCGAATGGTGGCCCAATGGGTCACCTGCCTCTCACCTCTGCTCAGGAGTTCTGTTAGACTTGCGCCACACAGCTGGCAGCTCCGCCAGCTAATCATTTGATTTTTCAAGGGTTTTTATTCCGCAGTGGCCACAGATCTCTCACATATCCGCAATTTTTCCATTATTGCCCATATCGACCACGGGAAATCTACCCTGGCGGACCGTTTTATTCAGGACTGCGGCGGGCTCTCGGACCGTGAAATGGAAGCGCAGGTACTCGACAGCATGGAGCTGGAGCGCGAGCGCGGTATTACCATCAAGGCGCAGAGTGTAACGCTCGACTACAAAGCGCGAGACGGCAAGACCTACCAGCTGAACTTTATTGATACCCCCGGACACGTAGACTTTTCCTACGAAGTATCCCGCTCGCTGGCGGCCTGTGAAGGGGCGTTGCTGGTCGTGGATGCTGCCCAGGGCGTTGAGGCCCAGTCGGTAGCCAACTGCTACACGGCAATCGAGCAGGGTCTGGAAGTTATCCCCGTACTGAACAAAATGGACCTGCCCCAGGCGGACCCGGATAAGGTCGCTGAGGAAATTGAGGAAATTATCGGTATCGATGCCGCCGATGCGACCCGCTGCAGTGCCAAATCCGGCCTGGGGGTGGAAGATGTATTGGAAGACTTGGTGCGTTTGGTTCCTCCGCCGCAAGGTGATGTCGATGCGCCGTTACAGGCCCTGATTATTGATTCCTGGTTTGATAGTTACCTGGGTGTTGTGTCCCTGGTGCGCGTGGTGCAGGGCACCCTGAAAACCAAAGACAAGATTGTCACCAAGTCGATCGGCCGCCCCCATGTGGTGGACAGCATTGGTATTTTTACTCCCAAGCGCAAAGAAACTGGCGTACTGCGCGCCGGTGAGGTGGGCTTCGTGGTGGCTGGCATCAAGGACATCCATGGTGCGCCGGTGGGCGATACGTTGACTCACGCCAAAGGTGCGGATGATATCGATATGCTGCCGGGCTTCCAGAAGGTTAAGCCTCAGGTATACGCGGGTCTGTTCCCGGTCAGCTCTGATGACTATGAAGCCTTCCGTGATGCGCTGGAAAAGCTGTCGCTGAATGACGCCTCCCTGTTCTATGAGCCTGAGACGTCCGATGCTCTGGGTTTTGGTTTCCGCTGCGGCTTCCTCGGCATGCTGCATATGGAGATTATTCAGGAGCGTTTAGAGCGCGAATACGACCTCGACCTGATCACCACAGCGCCCACCGTGGTGTACCAGGTTGAACAGACCGATGGCGAAGTGGTAATGGTGGATAACCCATCACGCTTGCCAGATGTGGGTAATATCGCGGAGATGCGCGAGCCTATTGCCGAAGTCAATATTCTGGTGCCGCAGGAATATCTGGGTAACGTGATTACTCTCTGTGTGGACAAGCGCGGTATCCAGAAAGATATGCAGTACGTGGGTTCACAGGTATCCCTGCGCTATGAGCTGCCGATGAGTGAAGTGGTAATGGACTTCTTCGACCGCCTCAAATCGGTGAGCCGCGGTTTTGCCTCTCTAGATTACAGTTTTGTGCGCTTCGAGGCGGCAAAACTGGTGCGTCTGGATATCCTCATTAACGGGGATCGCGTCGATGCCTTGGCGCTGATCGTGCATCGAGAAAATGCCCAGCAGAAGGGCCGTGGCATGGCGGAAAAAATGAAAGAGTTGATTCCCCGGCAGATGTTCGATGTGGCGATTCAGGCTGCTATCGGTGGTCAGGTGGTGGCCCGTACAACCGTGAAGGCGCTGCGCAAAAATGTGACCGCAAAATGTTATGGTGGCGATGTCACCCGTAAGAAAAAACTGCTGGAAAAGCAGAAAGCGGGTAAACGCCGTATGAAGCAGCTCGGCCGAGTGGAGGTGCCGCAAGAGGCCTTCCTGGCAGTGCTGAAGGTGGATCAATAGCGGATTGGACCCGCTATTGATATCAAAGGAAAATAGAGACACATAATGGATATTAATTTACCTCTGATTCTGCTCTGGTTGGTTGTTATCAGTGGCGGTATCTGGCTGGTGGACAGCCTGTTTTTTGCCCGTCGCCGCAAAAAGGAAGGCGGGGGCAAGCAGGAAGATCCGGTTGTTGTAGAATACGCAAAGTCGTTCTTCCCGATCCTGGCCATCGTTTTTATACTGCGCTCCTTTATTGTTGAGCCCTTTCAGATTCCTTCAGGCTCTATGATCCCGACCCTTCAGGTCGGTGATTTTATTTTGGTCAATAAGTATGAGTACGGCCTGCGCCTGCCGGTAACCCGCAAGAAAGTGGTGGATATCGGCGAGCCTCAGCGCGGCGATGTGATGGTCTTTTTCCCGCCGCACATGAACGATACCTACTTTATCAAGCGGGTAATCGGCCTGCCTGGCGATAAGATCGAGTTGAAGAACAACGTACTCTATGTCAATGGCGAGTTAGCTCCGCAGGAGCTGATCCAGGCGATACCACCAGTGAATCCGCAACAGGAGATACTGTGGGAAAACCTTTATGGCAAACGTCATTTGATGCAAAAAAATGTCCGTTTCAGTCAGTACGGTAACTTTAGTGGCATAGTCCCTGAAGGCCATTACTTTATGATGGGCGACAACCGAGATAACAGCCTCGACAGCCGTGCCTGGGGCTTTGTTCCTGAGCGCGATGTAGTGGGCAAAGCCTTTGCCATTTGGATGCATTGGGACCATTTGCTCAGTTTGCCCAGCTTTAAACGTGTAGGCTCTATCCAATAAAGAGAACGGCTGGCGCTGCGCCGGCGATATGGATTGAGGGCATAAATAATGAATAGTGTTATCAGAGCTTCACTGAAGCGCCAACGCGGCATGAGTTATTGGGGCTGGTTAATAGTTATAGCGGTGCTGGGCTTTGCCCTCACCTGCGTTTCTAAAATGGCTCCCGCCTACGTGGATGCGCGCTATGTGAGTGAAGCTCTGAAAACCCTGGGAGAAAATCCAGAGCTGGAAACTATGTCGACGGGCCAGATCAAGAAAGAGCTGGGTCGTTTCTTTCTGATCAACAATGTGCGCGGGGAGCCCACTAAAGCACTGCAAGTGGTGCGGGGCGCAAAGAGTACAGTGGTCAGTATCAATTACGAGTTGCGCCAGCCATTGATTTATAACGTGGATGTCGTAATGAAATTTAACAAACAGCTCGATACGGCCAAGCCCGAGCTTTGTTGTGATCCTTTGATAGATCTGGAGCAATTCCGCAAACGTGACTGACCTTTTACTGGAGCGCCTCTGTCAGCGCCTTGGCCATAAGTTTGAACAAAGCACACTGCTGGAGTTGGCGCTCACGCACCGCTCCCACGGCAGTCGTAATAATGAACGTCTGGAATTTCTCGGTGATTCCATCCTCGGTTTTACCATTGGTGCCGCACTCTACGAGCAATTTCCCCAGGGACGCGAGGGCCAATTGAGTCGTTTGCGCGCGCAATTGGTCAGTGGTGAAACCCTGGCCAAGCTGGCACGCGAGTTGGATATTGGTGACTGCTTGCGCCTGGGAGAGGGCGAGATGAAAAGCGGTGGATTTCGCCGCGCCTCGATTCTGGCCGACGCGGTAGAGGCCCTGATCGGTGCAATCTACCTTGATGCCGGCCTGGAGGCCGCACGCGCCAGGGTACTGGAATGGTTTGCTCCGCGGCTGCAAGAGCTGTCACTGGAGACGGTGAAAGATCCCAAGACCCGTTTGCAGGAATGGTTGCAGGCTCGCAAGAAACCGCTGCCGGAGTATTCGGTTGTGGATGTTTCCGGTGCTGAGCATGCCCAGCACTTTATCGTAGAATGCCGAGTTAGCGGTCTGACGCAGCCGGTGCGCGGTGAGGCTAATAGTCGTCGCGCTGCGGAAAAAACTGCTGCGGTGGAGGCATACAGGCGCCTCACTGGCCAGGACTAACCTTACAATATGAGCGCGGGCGGCTCACCGCCCGGTTCGGACAGATAGCCCCTGTACACGGGGGCGAGCTGGGCCCGGTCTTTCCGGGTGCTTCCAACCCTTTCGGAGAAACTTCTTGAGCGAACAACCCTCTCGCTGCGGCTATGTCGCGATTGTCGGTCGCCCCAATGTGGGAAAATCCACACTGCTTAACCATTTGCTGGGCCAGAAATTGGCGATTACCTCGCGCAAACCCCAGACAACCCGCCATAATATGCTCGGTATTAAAACCGAGGGGCCCAATCAGATTATTTTTGTGGATACCCCCGGACTGCACTCGGATCAGGAGAAGGCCATTAACCGCTATATGAACCGTGCTGCCTCCAGTGCGGCGCGGGATGTAGACGTGGTCGTATTTGTGGTGGAGCGTACCCGCTGGAGCGAGGGGGATCAGTTGGTGGCCGATAAGCTACGCGGCCTCAAGTGTCCGCTGATTATCGCCGTCAATAAGGTGGATCAGCTGGAGGATAAGAATGACCTGTTACCTCAGCTGCAGGCCCTGGCTGAGCAGAACCCCAATGCTGAGATTGTGCCGATTTCGGCACTGCGCAATGTTAACCTCGATACCCTGGAACAGGTGATCCTCAAGCATCTACCAGAAGGGCAACACTTCTTCCCGGAGGACCAGGTTACCGATCGCAGTTCGCGTTTCCTCGCCGCAGAGATTGTGCGTGAAAAAATCATGCGTCAGCTGGGTGCTGAAGTGCCCTACCAAGTCACGGTTGAGGTTGAAGAGTTCAAGCAGGAAGGCAAGATTCTGCATATCAGCGCGGCGATCCTGGTAGAGAGATCGGGGCAAAAACGTATCATCATCGGCAACAAGGGTGAGCGTATCAAGCAGATTGGCAGTCAGGCCCGTGAGGATATGGAGCGTCTGTTCGATAGCAAGATAATGCTGAATTTGTGGGTCAAGGTTAAGTCTGGCTGGTCTGATGACGAGCGTGCCCTGCGCAGTCTCGGATATCGCGACGATTAAGCCTCTTCACTTAACCGCTCACCATGAAGACTCCACCGCCGGCACAGCCGGCGTATATCCTCCATTCCCGCCCCTATCGCGACTCCAGCCTGATTCTAGAGTTGTTCACCCCGGACTACGGCCGGATCGGCTGCGTAGCCCGCGGCGCGCGAAGGGATAAGCAGCGGCGCCAACAGGCGCTGCAGCCATTCACCCCTCTGCTGGTTACTCTGCTCGGTGGAGGGTCTCTGAAAACCCTCGGACCGGTGGAAAATGCCGGTGTACCGCTCTGGCTTAAGGGGCGGGCAGTGTATGGCGGGCTCTATGCCAATGAGCTTATGGTGCGCCTGCTGCCGGAAGGAGAGGCGCACTATGGCCTGTTTGCCACCTATCAGCGCTTACTGCTAGAGCTGTCCGGCCTGAGGGGCATGGACAGTGTTGAGTTGGAGGGGCCGCTGCGCAGTTTCGAATTACAACTACTTACGGAGTTGGGCAGTTGCCCGTCGTTGGATTACTGTGCAGAGAGCCAGGGTGTTGTGAGTGAGGCCGGTAGCTACCGGCTGGAATTGGAGTTGGGCTTTGTGCCGGTGCACAGGCAGAGTGCTGCGGCTCTGCGTGAGAGGGAATTTTATGGTGCAGAGCTGCTGGGCATGCTGCGGGCTCTGGAGTCGGGCAAATGGCCGGTGGAGGTACTGGGTCCGGCAAAGCGTTTGACCCGTATATTGTTGCGCACATTATTAGGAGAAAAGCCCTTGCAGAGCCGGGAGTTATTCAAGCAGGTTTACGGGAAATGATCGTTAGTATCGGTACCGACATTTGTAGTTACAGCCGTATCGAGTCAGTTTGGCGCCGCCATGGTGATCGTTTCGTGGAGCGCATATTGAGCGATGGCGAGCGCTGTGACTTTACCGACTTGGCCGAGGCCAATCGAGCAGCCTATCTGTGTAAGCGCTTTGCCGCAAAAGAAGCGGTGGGCAAGGCCTTGGGGACCGGTATTGGTGAAGGGGTTTCCTGGCAGGATATTGAAGTGCGTCGGCGCCTGGGGGCGGCTCCGCAAGTACTACTGCGGGGTGAGGCGCAAAGACGCGCCGAGGCGATGGGGGCAGAAGTGATACATCTCTCTCTCTCAGACGAAAAAGATACGGCCTTGGCATTCGTGATTTTTGAAGCTCGTAGTTAGACCGGAGCAATACCCCGGCCGGTAGCTGTTGAGGGCTAGGCAACTTCCAGCCCAAATAGCGCGTCCAAATCTTGTTCAGAGGCCCATTCCCGCAGGGCGCGAATCTCTCTTAGTACCCTATCCAGTTTGCGCCGGTCGAATTCGGGGTTCTTCCTGTTCTGCTGGGTGCGCAGTTCCTCTTGCAATACACAGGTGGCTTCGCGCAGACGCGACACGCCACAATAACAGCAGCCGCCGTGCATTCGGTGGCTCAATTCAAACATACCTTTGATGTCGCCGAGGCTATGCAGGCGTTCCAGTTCCCGCTCATCGGTCATCAGCCCACCAATAAGCATCTGCAGCATATCCCTGGCCAGCTTTGCATCGCCATTGGCCAAGTTTAAGCTCTCACCGATATCGACCAGGCGCATGTGGTTTGGATTCAGTTTTTCCACTACCTGGGGCGTGATGATCTTGAGCCAGCGTTTGATCATATGGGATAGCTGGGCTTCACTTACCGGTTTACTCAGGTAATCGTCCAGCCCGGCAGACAACAAGCGTGCCTTTTCTTCAGCACCTACATGGGCGGTGAGTGCGATAATGGGGGTACGGCGGCCGGTCTCCCGCTCACGAATACAGCGGGTCACTTCAATACCGTCCATACCGGGCATCTGGATATCCATAAAGACCAGATCGAAGGCGCTTTGCTGCCAGTGCAGCAGGGCTTCTTCACCGCTTGCGGCGATCACCACTTCCACCCCCTGGGCGCGCAGTAACTCGCCGACCAGGCGTCTGTTGGCGGCGTGATCGTCTACGGCCAGAACCCGCGGCGGTGCGGGCCAGGGCAGAGCGGGGACGGCACCATTGTTGGGGCGGGGCTGGCTCTGTTTGGGTACGGCTCGTTTTAGGGCGCGCAGCAGGTTCTCGCGGGTTACCGGCTTACCGAGGAACGTCAGGGTGCGGGTGCGGAGTTGCTCGTAGCAGCGGCGCAGCTCCGCCGGGGCACCGAGTACAATCACCCGGCACTGGTAAGCATCGACCAGGGATTGCACCTTGACGCTGAAATTATCGAAATCCCCCTTGGCAATGGCTGTATCGATAATCACCGCATCCGGCAGTGCATCGTGTCGCCACATTTGTTCGATAGCCGGCTGTAAGGTATCAGTATCAGCGAGCTCAACGGGTTCTACCTGCCACTGCTTGAGCAGTTGTGCAACCTGGGAGCGGGTCAACTGATTGGGATCGGCAATCAATATACGGCAGTTGGGGAAAAGTACTCGAGGCGGGATGCCACGATTACGTTCCGGTACCAGGGTTAGTTCTACCCAGCAGGTACTGCCACCGTTGGCAGCTACTTCCATGCCGGTGCAGCCGCGCATACGTTCGACGAGGCTGCGGGCGATGGAGATGCCGAGTCCGTTGGCGCTGATCTGCTGTGAGTGCTGTGGTGACTTGGCGTTGAGGATTTGTTCCAGCTCGCGTCGGCCAGGCTCATCAATGCGGTTGCCAAGGTCGGTCACGCTGATCCGCAATACCAGCTCAGAGTCTTTATTACTCTGTACAGTGAGGCGTACTGGGATATTGCCGTTCTCTGAGCTGCGCACGGCATTGCCGAGCAGGTTGGTAAATATTTGCTTGGTGCGCAGTGGATCTCCCACCAGGGTTGTCGGAAGCTGTGGATCGATCAGTGGTACCAGCTCCAGGTGGTGCTCATAGGCATAGGGGGCGAGGATTTGTAGGGTTTCCTCAAGTAGCTGCCCCAAGTCCATGGGGATATGGTCGAGCACCAGATTACCGGATTCGATACGGGAAAAATCCAGGATATCGTTTATGGTGGTCAGTAGGTTTTCCGAGGAGCGCAGAATGGTTTGCAGGTAGTCCTGCTGCAGTTCATCGATTTCGGTTTTTAGTAGCAGGTTGGTAAATCCGATGATGCCGTTCAGTGGAGTGCGAATTTCATGGCTGGTATTGGCCAGAAAGGTCGACTTGATACGGCTCGCCTCTTGGGCTCTTTTGCGGGCCAGGTCCAGCTCAATATTCTGTTCTTCCATGCTGTCGAGAGACTGGCGCAGGTCGTCCATGCTCTGCAACATATTCGACTTATAGTCCCGCTGGTAATTGGATAGGCTCTCTCCCATCTCATTGATCTGGTTGGCCAATTGCGCCAGTTCCCGGTTCTCTATTTCATGGGTACGGCGATCGAATTCACCACGGCCCATAGCCTGCAGTACCTGACCCATTCGCACCAGGCTGTGGGCAAAACGCTCAGATAAAATCACCGACCATGCCAACGCCGCCAGGGTGCAGATAATCAGGCCTACCAAGCCAACGAGTAATACTTGATAGGTGCCCACAAGAAAATAGGGCCGGTGCAATTCAATACTGATCCAGCAGGTGGTGATATCCCCTTTTAATGGCTGTAAAACCTGCAGAGTCTCATCATCTTCAAAAATAAAGGCTTCGCGCTTGTTGAGTTGATTACTGGTAATTGGAGTGCGTGGTCGCGGGCCTACACTTGCCAAAAGGCCCAGTCCGGTGGTGATATCCAGCGGACGTTTTTTGTTCGCTTCGGTGGAATAAATATGTACCGAACGCACCATATCCTTTTCCAGCATTAGCGCTAGCAGGCTTTTGCGTAACCACTCCATGCGAAGCTCAGAAGGGTGGCCGCCACTCATCTCGATCAATTCGGCTAATTGCTCGGCACTCGCACGCCCGTGACTGAGTAAGAGCTGGCGACGATCGTGCATTTGTTGAAGCGTAAACACGAGGGCCAGCGTCATAGCCAGGATCAGTGCTGGCGCAACCGTGAAGCGAAACATGGTTGAACGCAGTGAGCGCAGCTCGGAAGGTGCCGGTATGGAGGGATCAGTATTATTAAGGGCCATGGCAGCTAGAGGGTCTTGTGCGATTATTTTTTCCCCATTTTACCTATATGCAAGAGGGGGCGCACTCTTATACAGGCTTTGTGGGTAAATGTTTTCCACTTTGTCACTTACAGAAGCTATGTAATAACTCGACTACATAGTCCACCCAAATAGACGGTATTTAGCCTGTTAGTGTGCTTCGGGTACACTGTGCGGCCGCAATATTTGTCTGGATTCAAGGTACTATGGATTACCCAACGATTGCTGACTGTGTAGGCAATACGCCCCTGATCAAGCTGCAACGCCTGCCCGGTGATACCAGCAATACGATTTTGCTCAAGCTGGAAGGCAATAATCCTGCTGGCTCGGTAAAGGATCGCCCGGCCCTTTCTATGATCAACCGCGCAGAGGCGAGAGGACAAATTAAGCCTGGGGATACGCTAATAGAAGCCACTAGCGGCAATACGGGTATCGCGCTGGCGATGGTGGCAGCTATCAAGGGCTACCGAATGATCCTGATTATGCCGGATAGTGCTACTGCGGAGCGCAAGGCTTCTATGACTGCCTACGGGGCCGAGCTCATTTTGGTCAGTGCGGAGGAGGGTATGGAGGGAGCTCGGGATCTGGCTCTTAATATGCAGGCCGAAGGCAAGGGCCTTGTTCTCAATCAGTTCGCCAATACGGATAACCCTCTGGCCCATTACGAGGGCACTGGCCCCGAAATCTGGCAGCAGACCAGAGGAGAGATTACGCACTTTGTCTCCTCAATGGGGACCACAGGTACCATTATGGGTTGTGGTCGCTTTCTGAAGGAGCAAAAGCCAGAAATCCAGATTGTTGGCCTGCAGCCAACCGATGGTTCAAGTATTCCCGGCATTCGCCGATGGCCTAAGGCTTATTTGCCGAAAATTTTTATCCCAGAGGAAGTTGATCTCGTTATCGATATGGATCAGGGGGAAGCGGAAGAGATGACTCGCAGATTAGCGCGGGAAGAAGGCATTTTCTGTGGCGTTTCTTCTGGAGGTGCGGTTGCCGGCGCTCTGCGTCTCTCAAGTCAAGTGGAGAATGCCACGATAGTGGCAATTATTTGCGATCGCGGTGATCGTTATTTGTCTTCTGGACTTTTCAATCAGTAAGTCCGATTTTTTTACAAAGATTCATCGGGTGCACAGAAATTTCTGCTGCACCCGAAAGTTACGGGTGAATCTTTAAATATTCACTATTTTGTCTGCTTAAGTTTAATGTTTTCACTTGCCCGCTATCGAAATTCTTCATTCTTATTTTTCCCTTAACGCTTCTTATCTTGTAAATTGCTTTTATTCTCTAGGTTGCTAATTCATAGATCACATCATTAATATCAAAGACCATTAATTGGTTGATGGCAGTAGATAAGGGCTTAGAATTTTATTGAATAATCAATTAATGTTCTGTCCTGTGGCAGAAACGCCGTAATAAAAGCTGATTTTTACTTGGTGGGGCGTCAGTTCTCATACTGAGGTGTTTATAAAAAAGCTTCCCTGAAAAATCCATTCAGCCCGACAAACTTTCCTTTGGTCGCATTTTTCATGGTGATGATTTCTTCTTTTCAAAAGAGTTTGACCAGTTGGTGTTATGGCTTACAGTTCCCTGGCTTAAACGCTGTCCACTGCTGTGAGGTATCGCTGAATTTTGCGCAGCTTATTGAAAGCATAAAGAAAATCGTGGACTTTAGTGTGTCCAAACCTATGATAGAAGCGCCCCTAATGAGGGAAGGCATTCTTTTTGCTTGGTTTTGCCGCAGTGCAAGCCGGCGAAGGGTGCTTATAAGCTAACTAATTCCTGTTTCGGCCCGGTTAAGACATGGTTCAAGTCAGAAAACATCATTCCTTTGGAGGTGAAAGAGAGCACGACCTGGAAGCCTGGTTGCGCCATGTGCAGAAGCTGGCCGGGTTGGACGGTGCTGCCATTGTGACACTGCGCCGTGCAGCAGAAGTGAGTGCCGAGGCGGAGCAGCGAGCTATTGCCGCGGAAAATATCTGGGCCGAGGGTGCCAGTAGTTTTGCCACTGGCCTCGAAATGGCTGAGATATTGGCTGATCTGCAAATCGATTCTGAGGCGCTGGTGGCTGCGGTGCTCTACCGGGCAGTTCGGGAGAAGCGGCTGCCGCTAAAAAGTGTGGAGGAAGAGTTTGGCCCGACTGTGGCTAAGCTTATTCGCGGTGTACTGCGTATGGCAGCGATTCGCAGCCGCAGTGCCGATACTGGAGAGGAAAGCAAAAGCGGCGCGGTAGAGGAGCACTCGGAAAATATTCGCCGCATGCTAGTGGCGCTTGTCGACGATGTCCGGGTTGCTCTGATCAAGCTCGCCGAGCGAACCTGTGCTATTCGTGCGGCCAAAAATGCTGAGCCTGCAAAACGCCAGCGGGTAGCCCGCGAAGTGGCCGATGTCTATGCGCCGTTAGCACATCGCCTTGGTATTGGGCACATTAAGTGGGAGCTGGAGGATCTGTCCTTCCGCTACCTGGAGCCTGAAGACTACAAACAGATCGCGCGCTTGCTGGATGAAAAGCGGCTGGCGCGGCAAAAATATATTGATGAGGTGCTGGAGCTTCTACGCACCGAACTGGCGCGGGCTGATATTGAGGGCGATGTCTATGGCCGGGCAAAGCATATCTACAGTATCTGGCGTAAGATGCGCCGCAAAAACATCGGCTTTTCCCAGGTTTACGACATACGCGCTGTACGCATACTCGTGCCCACGGTACGGGATTGTTATGCGGTGTTGGGGATAGTTCATAACCTCTGGCGCAATATTCCCAACGAGTTTGATGACTATATTGCTTCTCCCAAAGAGAATGGTTACCGCTCATTGCACACGGCGGTGATTGGCCCCGAGCGCAAGGTACTGGAAGTGCAAATCCGCACTTTTGCCATGCATGAGGAAGCTGAATACGGGGTCTGTGCACATTGGCGCTATAAAGGTACCGACCTGAAAACAGAGAGCCAGGATAGCTATGAGCAGAAGATTTCCTGGCTGCGACAAGTGCTCGACTGGCATGAGGAGGTGGGGGGCAACCCCTTACAGGAGGACCTGCAGGCTGGAGAGGGCGATTCCCGCATTTATGTGTTCACTCCCGATGGCCATGTGGTCGACCTGCCCCGCGGTGCCACCCCACTGGATTTTGCCTACAAAATTCACACAGAGATCGGCCATCGTTGCCGCGGTGCCAAGGTCGATGGGCGCATTGTGCCGCTAAACCACGAACTGGAAACTGCCAACCAGGTGGAAATTCTTACCGGCAAACGCGAAGCACCCAGTCGTGATTGGTTGTCGTCCGGTATGGGCTATATCACCACCTCGCGAGCGCGAGCCAAAATCATCCATTGGTTCAAGCAGCAGGCCCGCGATCAAAATATTGCCGACGGGCGCAGTATTCTCGATGGTGAATTCAAGCAATTGGCCCTTATTGACTTTAATTTTGAGAAGCTCGCTGCCAAGCTGAATATGCACTCGCTTGACGATCTCTATGCGGCGGTGGGAGCTGGAGATATCGGTGTCGGTCAGGTATTGAATACCGCCCAGCGTATGGTGAAAGTCGATGATGTTGAGCGGGTTCCCTCACTAACTACACCGGTGGCGACAGGAGCGGGCAAAGCGGATGTTTATATCGAAGGGGTCGGCAATTTACTGACACATATTGCGGGCTGTTGTAACCCTGTACCCGGCGATGAAATTATGGGTTACATCACTCTAGGGCGCGGGGTATCGATACATCGTAAGGACTGCACGAATATGTTGCGCATGCAGGCAGAGGAATCCGAGCGGGTCTTGGAGGTCAATTGGGCGGCAAAACCGAGGGAGCTCTATGCGGTGGAAATCGTTATTGAGGCCTACGACCGCCTGGGGCTGTTGCGCGATGTCACCGCCATGCTCGACAGTCAGAAAATCAATATAACGGCGATGCAAACGCACACCAATAAGCATAAGCACACGGTTGAGATGGTGCTTACCGCTGAGATCCACAATTTTGAAGAGCTGAGTTACGTATTGCACCGCATTAATCGCCTACCTAATGTGGCATCGGCGAAGCGGCGCATGCTGCGCTGAGGGGGATACTTGCAAGATCAATATTCGGTGGAGGACCTGCTCCACCTAATGGCCCAACTGCGCAACCCAAATGGTGGTTGCCCCTGGGACCTGAAGCAGACATTTTCCAGTATCGTTCCTTCTACGATTGAAGAGGCCTACGAAGTTGCCGAGGCGATTGAAATCGAGGATTACGAGCATCTACACGAAGAGCTTGGGGACTTATTATTCCAGGTGATCTTTTATTCCCAGCTTGGCCTCGAGCAGGGCCACTTCGATTTTTCCCGTATTGTCGACACCTTGGTGCGTAAGTTAGTGCGCCGTCACCCCCATGTATTTCCCAGTGGCGAACTCTACGGAGAAAATGACTCCTCTGAGGTGGACGAGGCAGAGATAAAGCGCAACTGGGAGGCTATTAAAGCCAAAGAGCGTAACGAGAAAGGGGAAAGTGGGGCCCTGGCTGGTGTTACCGCCGGATTGCCGGCCTTGACGCGTGCGGCCAAATTACAAAAGCGTGCCTCTCAAGTGGGCTTCGACTGGCCTGACATTAGCGGCGTGCTGGACAAAATTGAAGAAGAAGTGGCGGAATTGCGCGAGGCTGTTAAGGCTGGAAATCGGGAGCATGCCGGGGAAGAGCTCGGTGATCTGTTGTTTTCCTGTGTCAATGCCGCTCGCCATCTGAAAGTTGACCCAGAAGCCGCGCTGCGTCAGTGCAATCGCAAGTTCGAACGCCGTTTTGGCGCAGTTGAGACAGTGCTTTGGGCCGATGGACGCGAGCCGGAAGAGGCCAGCCTGCAGGAGCTGGATCAGCTCTGGGAGCGGGCGAAAGCTGGCGAAAAACAGAAACCAGGTGCATAAAAGACCGTAAAAGTCGTCGTTAATCCTGGAGTAATGGGTGTACAACGGTCGCAATCTTGCCCAATTTGGGGTGTACGTGTAAGGTAGCGCTCTTTTGGCGCGGCGGCTATTGGTGCGTCGATAGTTTTGGAGGCTTACTGAACATGCGAATTATTCTCTTGGGGGCGCCGGGGGCCGGCAAAGGCACTCAGGCACAATTCATAACAGAGAAGTTCGGCATTCCGCAGATCTCCACCGGCGATATGCTTCGCGCAGCGGTGAAAGCGGGCACACCTCTCGGCTTGCAGGCGAAAGACATTATGGAGGCTGGCAAGCTGGTTTCCGACGACCTGATTATTGCCTTGGTGAAAGAGCGCATCGCTCAGGCGGATTGTGAAAATGGATTCCTATTCGATGGTTTCCCCCGGACAATTCCCCAGGCACAAGCGCTACTGGATGCTGATGTTCATATCGACCATGTGCTGGAAATTGCCGTGGACGATGAGGAAATCGTCAAGCGCTTGTCCGGTCGTCGTGTTCATGAAGGTTCTGGTCGTGTCTACCACCTGGTGTACAACCCGCCTAAGAGCGAAGGTGTAGATGATGTGACTGGTGAGGCATTAGTGCAGCGCAGCGACGATACCGAAGAGACTGTGCGCAAGCGTTTGGCGGTTTATCACGAACAGACCGCACCATTGGTTGGCTTTTACCGAGAGCTGGAAGCGCGTTCCCCTGAAGCTGCCCCCAAATACAGTAAAGTGATGGGTGTTGGTAGCATGGATGAGATCCGCGATAAAGTCATCGAAGCACTGAGCTGATTGCTGTAATAACACTTTTAAGAAAGCCCCCTCTTGGGGGCTTTTTTGTATCTTCCCGACGGAGCTCTTATGAGCTTTTAGGATGCGCCTCCCTTGTAGTTGACTGACCAATCATTAAGATGGCCGGCAGTTTTTCCTGGCAAAATTGTATTTCAGACGGGGCTTTTTATGTCCACAGCGATAGTTTTGATGAATCTGGGTACCCCTGCGCAGCCCACTGCGCCCGCGGTAAGAGATTTCCTGAAAGATTTTCTCTCTGATCCCAGAGTGGTGGAAATACCCAGGCCCCTTTGGCTCACGATCTTAAATGGCCTGATTTTACCTTTTCGTCCAAAGAAGATCGCACCAGCTTATGCGGAAATCTGGAATTGCAGTGCAGACGATGCACAAGTTGAAGGTTCGCCACTTCTCTACTATACCCGTCGCCAAGCGGAGTTACTGCAAAAGCACTTAAATGATAAAGGGTGGGATCTTGCTGTAGAGTATGCCATGACCTATGGCGAACCGCGTCTTGATAAGGTTATTGAGGGACTGCGAGCAAAAGGCTTTGAATCTTTTATTGTGTTTCCCTTATATCCACAGTATTCAGCTACGACCACCGCCGCAATTTATGATCAGGTGGCGCAAATTTTCCGAAAGAGTCGTGATATTCCGGATATTTCTTTGGTTCGGGACTATTACCACAACCCTCTTTATATCAAGTCACTTGCCAACTCTGTCCGCGAGCACTGGCAGAAACACGGCCGGGCTGAAAAATTAATGCTGTCTTTTCACGGCATTCCCAAAGCGAATGTCGATAAGGGAGACCCCTATTTGCGCCATTGTCAGGAGACCGCGCGACTTCTAGCGGAGGAATTGCAAATATCCCAGGAACATTGGCAAGTTACATTTCAGTCTCGATTTGGTAAGGCAGAGTGGTTGCAACCATATACCGATAAAACATTGATGGATTGGGGTAAAAACGGCATTAAGAGTGTCGATGTAATTTGCCCGGCGTTTTCAGCAGATTGCCTGGAGACATTGGAAGAAATTTCGGTAGAGAATCGCGCTAATTTTATCGGTGCGGGCGGAAGTGAATATCATTATATTCCCGCGCTTAATTTGCGAACGGATCATATTGAAGCGCTTGCCGCGATTGTCGAAAATAAGTTGCCAGGAGCAAAATGATTTTTGGTTTTTAGCCATTTGGGCACCGTAAAAGGCAATTTGATAAGAAAAAGATACTTTTTTGCTGAAAAGTTTCTCATTTTTCGCTTTTTTACTTGCAATGCCGTATATTTTTATTAACTTTGATAAAGTTGTATCGAAATAGGCGGTGCATCGCTCTGTATAAGCAATAAAACAACCCATAGTGGTTTTATTCGATAGCTAACAGGCAGCGCTGCCAGCACACTTTTGGAAGTACTTCTTCTTTTTAGTGAGGAGACAAGGGATGGCAAGAGTAGTAAAAAAGAGTACACGTGCTAAAAAGGCAACCGGATCGACCAAGGCGTCGCTGGTAGTCGCAAAAGCACAAAAAGCCGTGGATACAGCGAGTAAGTCGCTGGATGCACAAATGGATCGTGTGGCAAAAGCAAAAGCGCGGGCACAAAAGAGTAGTACGGCAGCGGCAAAGGCTTCTTTGACCAATGCTAATAGCAAGGCAAAGGAATTACGCGCCAAGCTGGCGATGGCTAAAATGGAGCTCGCCAAAGCCAAGACCATGGATGCCGTTCGTCTCGCTGAAGAAGCGGCTAAAGAAAAGGTTAATGCCCTTTCTAATAGCCTCTCAGCCAAGGCTGATAAAGACTTGGCAGCAGCGCTCAAGGCTTTTGAATCGCGCTGGGTGAAGGCTCGGAAAAAGTCTCACGCCAGTAAGATCAAAGCTGCAGAGAAAAAAGCTGAGGCCAAGGTAAAGGCCGCCGCGAAGAAAGCAGCCACAAAAGCGAAAGAGTTAGAGAAGAAGGCCGCTGCCAAGCTTAAAACTGAAGGGCAAAAAGCTAAAAAGGCTGTGACTAAAAAGTCTGCTTCTGCCAAAAAAGCAGGTCGCCCGAAAAAGGCTGCCTCAGAAACCAAAGCCGCTAAGCGTGTAGGGCGCCCTAAAAAGGCCACTACAGCTGCAAAGCCTGCCAAGAGAGTGGGTCGCCCGAAGAAGTCCACCACTAAAGCGGAAGCGACCAAGAAAGCGCCAACCCGCCGTGGTCGTCCGCCCAAGGCCGGTAGCGCTCGACGCGGTCGCCCACCGAAGAATGCAGCCTAATTCAGCATTGTTTTAATTCGCTGCATGCTTCTAAGGCATGGCTGGCTCTTCGTCAACCCCGGTTTACACCGGGGTTTTCTCTTTGTGTATGTCACTAATCTACATGACTAGACTTTGTGACCATGCCACAATTCACCCCCCTCGATTACGCGGTTTGAAATAGTTGTGAAGATTCTTGCCCTGGATACCACGTCTGGTGCCTGCTCAGTGGCGCTCTATAGTAACGGCCAGATCAATGAACGCTTCGTACAGGCGGAGCGCGACCATACTCGCCGCCTGCTACCGATGGTGGAAGAAGTATTGGCAGAAGCAGAATTAAGTTTGTCTGGCCTGGATGCCTTTGCTGTGAGTAGGGGCCCCGGCTCATTCACTGGGTTGCGTATTGCTATCAGTTGTGTGCAGGGCTTGGCCTTTTCCGTCGATAAACCGGTGGTAACTGTTTCCAGCTTGGCCGCTTTGGCTTTGGGTGCCAGGCGTGCACACCCGCAATGGAAGCACTCTCCAATTATCGCGATGCTGGATGCCCGAATGCAGCAAGTGTATTGGGGTATTTATGGTGCAGAGACGCCCAATGATAGCCTTCTACCTGAAGCAGTGCAGAACCCGGAGCAGGTTTTACTGACATTGAGCGGGGCTGGACTGACAAATTCTTATTACGGTACTGGCCCCGGTTGGCATTATGAAGCCTTCAAAAAGGCCCGGGTTGAAGAATTAGACCTGGATGCCTTGATCCATGCGCGGGATATTGCCGAATTGGCTGTTTCCCTGTATCAAGAGGGAAAGATGATGCCCGCCGAGGCATTGGAGCCCGTTTATCTTCGCAATGAAGTCACTTGGCAAAAACGTCAGAAAATTCGATCCCGGTAATACATGGAAATATTTCAGATTGTTGTACTGGCCTTGATTCAGGGCCTTACTGAATTTCTCCCCATCTCAAGCTCGGCGCACTTGATATTGCCCGCAGAAGTTCTCGGTTGGCAGGATCAAGGGCTCGCTTTCGATGTGGCTGTACATTTTGGCTCACTGATCGCGGTAATCACTTACTTTCGAAAAGATATTTGGCTATTAATACGCGATGGCTTGGGAGGGCTTGGGTCTAGGCAGTTTAGTGATGAAGGGCGCTTGGCCTGGCTGATCGTACTCGCAACAATTCCCGTTGGCTTGGTGGGTTTAATTTTTAAAGGCTATATAGAAACTCACTTACGCTCGGCGTCAGTTATAGCGGCCACTACAATTGGTTTTGGCTTATTGCTCTGGTGGGCCGACATAAGCGGAAAACGGGTACAGACCCTGGACCAACTCAACTGGAAAAAGGCTCTAATTATCGGCGGCGCGCAAGTGCTGGCTCTTATTCCCGGTACCTCTCGCTCTGGCATCACCATGACCGCAGGGCTGATGCTCGGAATGAAGCGTGAAGCCGCAGCGCGATTTTCTTTTTTATTGTCGATACCAGTAATAGCCCTGTCGGCCATGTTATTAACATACGATTTACTTGGCCTGGAAACTGTTCCCTGGGGTGATATTTTGTTGGGCACACTGCTTTCTTTTATTAGTGCCTATTTGTGTATTCATTTTTTCCTGCAATTTATTAGTCGCATCGGCATGGCGCCATTTGCGATTTACCGCCTGATTTTGGGGGCGGCTCTTATTTGGATGATATGGGGGTAATCGATATGGCAACAGTAGCATTTATTGGTTTGGGCGTAATGGGTTATCCCATGGCGGGTTACCTGTCAAAAGCTGGTCACTCAGTAAGGGTATATAACCGTACAGCAAGTCGCGCAGAAAAATGGCTGGGTGAATATCAGGGTGAGTGCTTTACAACACCCGCTGAAGCCGCAAAAGGTGCAGAAGTGGTATTTGCCTGTGTGGGTAATGATAACGACCTGCGCCAGGTAGCTACAGGGGAGCAGGGTGCCTTCGCCACTATGGAAGAGGGCTCACTGTTTGTGGATCACACCACCGCCTCGGCGGATGTTGCCCGTGAACTGGCTGAAATTGGTAAAGAGAAAGGAATTGGCTTTCTCGATGCTCCAGTATCCGGTGGTCAGGCGGGTGCGGAAAATGGTGTTCTCACCGTAATGGTTGGTGGTGAAGCGGTAGACTTTGAGCGTGTTCAGCCCCTCATTGATACGTTTGCCCGCGCCGTAACCCTGTTGGGCCCGGTGGGCAGTGGCCAGTTGTGTAAAATGGTCAATCAGATCTGCATCGCCGGCGTGGTGCAGGGGCTGGCGGAAGGTTTGCACTTCGCTAAAGCGGCGGGCCTGGATGCTGAACAGGTTGTGGATGTTATCTCCAAAGGTGCCGCGCAGAGCTGGCAGATGGAAAACCGCTCCAAAACCATGCTGGCAGGTGAGTATGAGCACGGTTTTGCTGTGGACTGGATGCGTAAGGATTTGGCTATAGTCCTGCAGGAGGCGCAACGTAACGGCGCACTAGTACCGGTAACTGCACTGGTGGATCAGTTCTATAGCGAAGTACAGGCGATTGGGGGCTCCCGCTGGGATACCTCTAGTCTGCTTGCACGCCTGATGAATGTGCGCTCTTTCGACTGACTCTCTCTTTGAAAGCTTGTGGCAGAGCTGGATATTTCTGTGTCCAGCTCTGCATTCCCTTCCTTTGTTGTTTAGATTTCCATGAAAGTTTTACTGCTCTCGGCCTATGACGCTGACAGTCACAAGCGTTGGCGTAAAGGCCTGGTTGCCGCCTTTCCGGAATGGCAGTGGACAGTCCTGACACTGCCACCGCGATATTTCAGCTGGCGTATTCGCGGCAACAGTCTCTCCTGGGCCAGGGGTGAGGCAGCACAAACACTAAAACAACAATGGGATCTAATTATTGCCACCTCCATGACTGATCTCAGCGCACTGCGTGGCTTGGTGCCTGAGATAATGGGGGTGCCCACCGTGGTGTACTTTCACGAGAATCAGTTCGCCTACCCAACAAGTTCGGATGCGTTTCAGTCAGTAGAGCCTCAGTTGCTGAATATCTACACCGCACTAGCTGGTGATCTGTTGCTGTTTAATTCGGAATACAATCGCCGCACCCTGATTGAGGGAACGGCCAAACTTCTGAAGCGTTTTCCCGACTGTGTGCCTGCGGGGGTTTGTGAGGAAATAGAAAGTAAGTCTAAAGTATTGCCGGTGCCACTAGAGAATTCACTATTTACTCAAGAATACACTCAAACCGATTTTTGCTGGGATCACCGCTGGGAGCAAGGTTATCAGGGTGAGGTAAGTGAGGACACCCTAATTATCAGCTGGGCCGCTCGCTGGGAATATGACAAAGGTGCCGATCGTCTGCTACAAATCCTTCGGGGCCTAAAAGAGAAAAAGGTAAAATTCTTGCTCAACCTCATGGGGCAATCGTTTCGCAACAGCCCAAAAGAGTTTGAGCAGATACAACAGGAGTTTAACCAGAATCTCCTGGTGGTAGGTTATGTGGAGAGTGAGCAACTTTACCGGCAAACCT
Organism: Microbulbifer variabilis; assembly: GCF_020524905.1. Taxonomy (GTDB): domain Bacteria; phylum Pseudomonadota; class Gammaproteobacteria; order Pseudomonadales; family Cellvibrionaceae; genus Microbulbifer; species Microbulbifer variabilis_A. Next base: position 152,021 of record NZ_JAIVKI010000009.1, read on the forward strand.
TACGGAATAGCGATGTATTTTTATCTACCGCTTATCATGAATTTCAGGGGTTGGCGGTAATGGAGGCTGCCGTAGCGGGCTGTGCGCCATTGGTTCCGGATGAGCAGTGTTATCCGGAGTTTTATCCTGAGGAGTTGCGTTATTCTGGAGCTGAAGGTGCGATAAACAAGTTGGAGTACTGGGCGAAGAACTCTGAGAATAAGGTAAGAGGAAGTGTAGATATTAATAGGCTCTGTTGGGGGCGATTTAAGAAAAGATATGGAAAACTGTTGTCAGATTTGTTGTGAGTTAATCTACTTATAGGTAAGTCTATTTGCTCCTTCCTTTCGCACCTTGCATGGAGAAATAGTTCAGATTATGCTTCGATGACACAGTCAACTTATCTTTTATTAACCCGACAAGCTTATAGTTCCCCATATTCAACTTTGAAGTGCATCACTTAATTTCTTTGAGGAGAAGAAGTGGCAGACCTTACCTTTAGCTGACCGTTCTTTTCTAGGTGATTAACGGATGCGCTTCAAAGTTGAATACAGGTATTGGTGCTGAACAGATACTAAAATCAAACGGCGTAAGTTTGAAAATTTTTCACGGTTCAAAATGTATAGACATATTGAATAGATTCATTCCAAGACATACTGACCTATGGGGTGAAGATATTAGAAAGTGAATCTATCGTATCGCCATCGCAGAAGTTTACTCATAGCGCTCAATGCGTTACCAGTTTTCGACGCGCTTAGGTAAAAACCTTGGGCGTTCTTCATCATCACCGTAATATGGATATGTATACAAACTGTCATTGACCTTGCGCCAAACATTCGCTGCCCAGCTCGTCGGTACCCGCTCCCGGTCCGAGACAGACATAATTGGGTGGCGGCTTGTTGATCGACTGACCCAGTTAGTGATTTATCGCCGGGTGCCTCCTTAATAAACCCCGTGAATGCCTGAGATTAACCCTAAGCGTTGAGACAATTGACTGGTACAGGGATACTTAGCATCTGGCCATTACTTGAGCTCTCTCGCTCGCACCCAGGCCAACCCGAGCCCGGCTGCAACCGTAATCCCCATACCGATTACACCACGGATGCCGAATTCAGTGCTAAATATAAAGTGATCGGCAAACAGACCGATGAGGATAGCACTGTAAAAGAGTGCCCCTACGAGATAGGCGGGTGCGATACGATTAGCAACCGTGTAAGCAAGATTCTGCGGGACGAATAGCAGCGCGGGAATCGCGAGAATCCATAGCGACGATGTTTCCAATTGCGCGCCCTCCCAGGTCGCAATAGACACGCTAAAGACCAGCATCCCAACAGCGTAGTAGAACATGATGCGTTCGGGCGGCTCGGTCCGGCCTGCAACCCCCGTTGCGACACTACCTGCCGCACGCGCTACTCCCGCCAGCAGCGCGAGAAGTGAGTAAGGGTTCAAAATGCCCTGGGCACTGTGTTGGAATAAAATGAGGCATACGCCAAGGAACGCCAATATCGCTAGGCAGATAGTTGCGGCACTAACCCGATGACCGAGAAATACCTTTGCTAGCAACATGGCGAAGAATGGATTCGTACTTTCCAGGACCAGCGCATCCGCGACCGGTATCCCCTTCAGTGCCTCGTAGAAGGCAGAGAAATAGATAAACCCCGATACTGTCCGAATGGTGAGGATCCACGGGCTCACAGGCTTTATGCCCGCCCATCCTTGCCGTATCAGGAGAAGCATCCCCGATAATGGGGCAAGTAGTACGACTTGTGCTGCTAAAAGTACAAAGGGGCTTAAGCCCACGCCAGCGCCTAACTTACCGGCAATGCCGATACAGCCCATCAACACTCCACCGGCGAGGGCCAGTCCAACACCCAAGGAATGGTTCTGATATGTGGATGGCAAGGTTTCACTACCTTCAGCAAATGTGGGTTAAACCCGACCAAGGCGTGATAATAATGTCTTCATTCGCGCTTCGAACGAGTCAGTAAGGAAAGGGACCTGTGTACTGCAAAATCCCTCGATTGATCGATTTCCCTTCAGGTTGGCTCGGCGTTATTGTTGCGACAATTTCATGCCAACTGGTGTCAGTGTCCCAATCCACATAAAAAATAGGGTAGACCCTATATGAAAACTGAAATTGGCTTTCCCGGGCACCCAGACTACCGTCTGGTCCGAACTATCAGATTACAGGATAGCGCCAGCTTTTTCCTACAGGAAGGTGCCGGTATTGTGTTTCTAACAGCAGGTGCACAAGGCGCCATGTATCGCGAGCAACAGGACGGAAATCGATACTCCCTGTTTTGATATCGACGCCGTTTGCAACAATTGGGGCCAGGATAAAATATTGTGGCAACGTTTCATGTGGGCGTGTTCAGTCGGGCTGGCAGCAATGAGCCTACCGCCAAAGGTAATCTAGCTGGCAGTGATGTGTTTCCGTATGCTTGGCTGGCTATAATTTCTGGTGGGCAAGCGTGTTACTTATGGATACATCTAAAGAATGCATTTTCTAAATTTAATCAATTGCAATCCAACATATGGTACTTGCGGGGACAAAAGGATAATTTATAGGGTGTTCTTATGTTGGCAATCTAATTGGTGGCAAAATAAATTATGCGTATATTTCCTTGAGTCCAATCTGATCTATCTGTTAATGATATAAACTTCTATTATTCACGGTCTATATAAGACAAATATTAGCCTTAAAAATATATTGTATGTTGCGGTAAACTTGGATGAAGATTGCGAGATTTGTTTGGGGTTGTTCAAATGCAATCTACTTGAAATCACTGAATAGGAAAGGGAAGAGCTAAGAATGAGGAAGTTATAGCTACAAAACCGTGGCTTTAATCATTTCCCATATCGATGCTGCCTAGATATGAAGCTTAAGCAATCATCTGTAAAGGTGCCTTCTCTGAAACTTAAATAAATTCTATTTTGGTCTGAGTCAGGTGTCGATTTTATCGGCATTCTTCGCTTGTAGTTCTCATGGTTGGTTTTATGAGGTTGAGTTTCATGGCTGAAAAATGGTTTCTAAGACTGCCTCTATTTGTGCTCTTAATGGTTGAAGGTCTTTAATGCACTGTATTGATTTTCATCGTATTCATCAGATCTAGATTGGATGTGTCTGATATTAAGTTGTTGTAGGCTTCGAATTAAATTTATAGTAGTTTATCTTGTGTCAGTATTTGTAAATTTTTGGCTTGAAAAAAACTTTATTCACATTGATTTCAAATAATAACATTTGTCTGAGCAGGTGATATCTTATGCAAGTTTTTGTCGTTGCTTTCCATTGTTTTCTCTTCTTGCTGATCAGCTTCTCCTCATCTGTCTCCGCCGAGATCATTAACTGGGAAAATAGTAAAAAATCTTTGTTCGATGCTAGATATGAGATTGCAGCTATCGCCGGAGGTATTACCTATCTTGGTGTTAAGGAATGGAATTGGGGAAGTTCATCATTCAATTTCAATAATGAAGACTGGTTTGGTATGGAAACTGGCAGCGGCGGTATGGATAAGCTTGGGCACATGTATGCCTCCTATGTAATTACGGAGGTTATCAGCAATGGACTTTCCCGTGAAAACGAAGCGAATGTTGCTGCAGCTTATAGTGCACTTTGGGGTGGCGGGCTTATGATGTATGTAGAGATGTTCGATGGTTTTTCCTCCGACCATGGATTCTCCTATGAGGATGTGATTTTTAACTCTTCTGGCATAGCGCTTTCCTATTTAAGGACTCTTAATCCTAAATTAAAAAATCTGGTGGATTATCGTATCGACTATAGGCCATCAAAAGAAATGAAGGGTTTTCATCCATTTACTGATTATGGTGGAATGCGTTATTTACTGGCAGTGAAAGCGGCTGGAATACCCTCGTTGAAAGATACACCGCTAAAGTACTTCGAACTCAATTTTGGCTATATGGCCCAGGGTTTCAAAGTAAAAAATGCGGAGAGAAATTCGGAAGTCTTTATTGGAGTTAGCGTAAATCTTGATAAGCTGCTATTCAAGCCTTTTAGGAGTCGCTTGAAACGTACGGGAAAGTTTGCTTCTACCTTTTTTCATTACTATCAACCACGCTTTAGCTATGTCAAAATGACTCTTGATAAGCGTAGTAACTAGAAGTTATTTTTTAAGTTGGAGTGGACTGCCCTAAAGTTACAGTGAGGAAAAAAACCAGTAAGTATAAACGACATTATGTCAGGGATGATCGGTACGTAGTGAGAATAAATAGAAACCTGGCTAGGATATGAAATGATAGGTCGAATTTTTTCGGTTAGATGAATTATTTTAAGGGTTTCTTATGGATTTTTTCCATGTGTATGGTGGGTAGGATCAAACCCTCTCAACTCTCTTGAGTTACACGGAAGTTACTTTGCCCGGGGATTTACCTTAAAGGAGCAAGAGAAAAATGAGCCTCTGCGTAGGGCGCTCTATTTTGGAATTGGGTTGAATATAGGAGAGCTGCTTTTTGGTAGGGCCGGTATTAGAGAGACAACCGGAGGGCGATTAGGGCGAAAGTTCTTCGAATATGTGCAGCTTCCCCACACCTATGTTGCGAATGAGGATGATTAATAGGATACATTTTCACAATGTGTGGAGTAGGTGATCAAACTTAGAGCTGTTCCAGGAGAAGTCTCTCTTCTCCTGGAGTTTGTTAATATTTAATCTATCCACACCCTTGTATAAACTCGTTTTTGATCGGGAGTGTCGATAAATTCATCACGGTCGTGCAGAACCCTGGTGTTATCAATAAAGATCATATCGCCAGAATTCATATAAAAGCTAACGACATTTTCTTCATTGTTGAGCTCTCCATCTAGCATATCTAATGCCTGGAGCACTTCTGGCGTTAGGGGTTTATCCACCCGTTGATGGCCTTTTTCTATCCAGTAGCGCATATAGCGAATGGAGAGTTTTCCATTGGTATAACTGAAAATTGGGAAGTGATTGTTTAGAATATTTTGGAGGTCTTTGTCACTTCCTGGTGTGACAAGGTCGCGAATATAATTGTTGTAGAGCAGTTCCAGTTGCTGAGGGGCACTTTCTTTGAGATTTTTATGCACCTGAGCAGCAGAAACTACTTTGGACTTGCCACCCTCAATGGCTGGAGTAATACAACAGAGACCAAGGATATTTGGCTGTATTGCTCGTTGCGAGCTATCTGTGTGCACACCAGTTGCCGCGTTGGTTTGAGAGACGGGGATCGCTTCATCTTTATAACTTCTACCGGTATCTAGAATACCGTAGAGTCTTCCGTAAGTATCGATGGTCTGTCCCATTGCCAGGCTTAAATTCAGAAATAGTAGGTTTAGAGTTCTCTGGTCAAAACCCTCGACACCCTGAATCCAGGCTATTCCATTTCCCTCTTGTACTTCATGTTTGATCTTTTGAGCGAGTTGATCGAACTGCGGAGTGAAAACGGAATCGGCTCTTAAAGCTTGAATGGGGTCCTCTTGCCCTTTGGACCATTCTTGGAGGGCGTTGATTTCTGCTTGCGAATTGACAGGCCAGCTAAACTTCCAATTTGATTTTGCAGTCATTTCCGAAGCTGTCCACGCTTGCGCGCTGACAACTTCGATTGGTGCCATTTCAGTCATTTGCTTTCACCTTAAATAATACATGCAGTGGATAGCCCTTTAGTGGGCTGAAAAATTCAGGGTCAAAGGCCAGGTGCTCATCGGTTACAGCTAATTCTTTTACCTCGGGCATATTGTTAAAGCCGGCTTGTGTCATGGCTGCGAAGTAGTGTGCGAAGGTTTTATGAACACATCGAACAGATACTGGAATACCATCTCTTCGCCAGATTTTACCCTCAAAGGTTTGATTAATACCGTCGAGATAGGATTTATCTCCATGCTCAAAGTAAAATGGAGGGGTTTCTTCCCTCATAAACGGAAGGCAGGGGTGGGGTACGGTGAAGACGAAAGTACCACCAGGAGTTAATAGTGAGTGTACTTTACTCATTACCTGGGTCATCTCTTCGATGGTTAGGTAATTAAATAGGAAAACAGCAATAGCTTTATCGAAACTGGTTTTTGGAAATTGATCAAATGTGACCGCATTCCCCTCTGTATAGTTTGCATTAGACAGTTTTAGTTCTGCTGCCATCATTTGCGCTTGGGAAATCATTTCAGCAGAAGAGTCGACGCCAAAAATAGACTTGGCTCCGGCTTCCAGTAGCATGCGTGATACGTAGCCTTCGCCGCAGCCAAAGTCCAATATATCCTGACCAGTGATTTCGCCTAGAGCCTCTAAAACGCGAGGTCTTGCAGTGAAATCACTCAGTAGTACTTTTTCAGACCTGAGCCAGTTGGTAGCTTGAGCATTGTAAATTGTCTCAGTTGAGATGGGTTGGTTCATCCTGAGCCACTCCTGATGTTTGGCTGATTAATAGTTTATCTTTGCTGGGGTTGATTATTTTGTTTTTATATGACCGTTTGGGGATGTCATTCAAAATAATGTAAGTAAGTGCTTCCTGGGTTAATGGTGCTAACTGAGCTCTATGTTTAATTTCCCTTTAAAATCTAACATTTTCTTTTTTATCTAAAAGATGAAATATTTGATTGAGCTTTTATTGAACTGCTAGAGAGTATCTCTGTGAGATGGAGCATGCTTTTATACTTCAATTTTTTGAGCTGATTTCAGTATACGAATTTGTATTTTTATTGGCAATTGTTAAATTCATGTTGATTTTTATTGTATATTTTTTTCTTGGCGAAACTTCAAAAATTTTTTCCTCTTGGTGGTTAGCTGCTTATACCCACTTCGGGTTAGGTGGTTTTGTGGTGTTCCGGTATGTTTGAGTTGAGTTTTTGTCTGAATGAAAGTTGTGATCTGGTGGGCCGTGCGATATTCAAAAAAATTTCACAAAAAGATACCTATTTATTTTTAGATGTCATCGTATCAATATTGATGTCTTCTGTTGTGGGCTGATTAAGGTGAGCTGACTGAAATCATATTGGTTGTTTTTTTCTTTAATTTTGTGGGCCTGATTGGTCTTGCTTGATTTGGATCAAGAGATCATAAGATTTGGTGCTTTTGAAGAAAATATTTGTTCGCGGGGTTGTATGTTTTAAAGTAATTGAGGTGAAGATAGTCCAGTCGACCTTTCGGTCTCTTTGGCAGGGGAGTAAGCTCTGAGAAGACTTCCTTAAAATGAAGAGATCGAAGATAGATCGCAAAGAATTACTTACTCGTTTGAGGAACCGGATGCAATTTGTGTGGAGTGCTCAGGCTTTGTTAACGATAGATTATAGGCGGTACATTTTGAAAGGCGGAGCAATGGGTATAGTGGGTAAAGACTATCTTCCGATGGTGTCTTGAGGTTGAGCTACAATCGCTTTTGCGACTAATTTAGTTTCTGAAGAAATCTGGCGTATGAGAAGGTGGATACCCAAACCTCTGGGAGGGTATATTGATAGTGCCCAAACTGCTAGGAGGGATGACCCGACAGAGTTATAGTTAGAACCATGAATTTTCATGTTTATCGTGCCAAAATTATAGTTCTTTGAGCCGTAAGTGGATCAATGATGGAATTGGAAAAAGATGTGATTAATGCAATTGAAAATGGCCAAATGATTCAAGCCATGAAATTGTTACGTGAGTCCAAGAAGGTTAACTTAAAAGAAGCAAAAATCATTGTTAATACTTATGTGCGCGAGAAAAATATACAACCCCCTCCCTCGGAAATGCCTGGTCGCGCAGGATTAATCGGGCTCTTACTTGTTTTGGCGATTACAGGGTACCTGGCTTTTGGTCTCGGCGCGGGCTAGCCAAGCGTCTTAGCTTTTATACTACCTGATTCCTGTTATTTCTCTACTTGACCTGAATAAGGTTATCAACTACCCGTAGCCCTCCCTTATGGGGGCTATTGTTTATCCTACTCTGAAAATATGGCATCAATATTCTGGGTTAAATCTTGAATATTTAGAATACCTTTATATCTATTACGGATTGTTTTAAAGCATCGCTACTGTTACTCGCTGTTTGGAATGTTAACAATGGCTGCAACTCTTATTGACTCGCAAGTCTTTTCTGGTCTTTTTAGCTCTTCTGCAATGAGTGAGATATTTTCGGACCGGCAGAGAGTCCAGTACTACCTGGATGTGGAAGCTGCCTTAGCCAAGGTCCAGGCGCGACTTGGAATTATTCCACAAGAGGCGTCTGATGAAATTTGCAGACATTGCCATGCTGAGGAAATTGACCTTGGGCGATTGAAATCCCAAACCTCGTTGATTGGCTATCCGGTTTTGGGAGTTGTACAGCAGTTAGTTGGGCGCTGTAGTGATGGTCTTGGGCAGTGGTGTCACTGGGGTACTACAACCCAGGATATCACCGATACGGCTACCGTATTACAGATTCGCGCGGCATTAGAGTTGGTAGAAACGGAAGTGGATGCGATCGCGGATGCACTGGCAAACCTGGCCAAGGATTATAGGGATACCCCAATGGTAGCTCGCAGTAACCTACAGCAAGCTGTACCAATTACCTTTGGCTATAAGGCGGCTGTATGGCTAGCTAGTTTCCACAGGCACCAGCAGCGCCTTGAGGAGATTAAGAAGCGTGCTTTTGTGGGGGAGTTTGGTGGTGCAGCGGGAAATCTGGCTTCTTTAGGAGAGCAGGGTCTTTTAGTGCAGGCTGGCCTTATGGAGGAACTCAACCTCGGTAAACCTCTGATTGCCTGGCATACCATGCGCGACAGGATTGCTGAAGTTGCTTGCCTGTTAGGTCTAATTACCGGCACATTGGGAAAAATAGCCCTAGATATCAAGCTGATGGCACAGACAGAAATTGGAGAGGTCACGGAACCCTTCACCTCAGGGCGAGGAGCTTCCAGTACTATGCCGCAAAAACACAACCCCATCTCCTCGGTGTATATTAGTGGAATAGTGCCCATTGTGCGGCAGCAGGTAGCGGCTTTACTGAATGCAATGGAAGAGGATCACGAGCGAGCGTCAGGTACCTGGGAGATTGAATGGGTGGTTCTTCCTGAAATCTTCTGTTTATCTGCTGCTGCTTTGACACAAGCCAGGTTTGCTTTAAGTGGTCTCAATGTGCACCCAGAAAACATGTTGCGAAATTTAGAAATGACGGGGGGACTGGTCTCTTCTGAAGCAGTGATGATGGGGCTCGGTCCCAAGCTTGGCCGTGAGAAAGCCCATGATCTGGTTTACAAAATTTGCTGTAAAACAATTGAGACTGGCCGCCCCTTTGCTGAGCTCTTAAAAGAAAATACTGAGATAAAAGAGGTTTTAAGTGGTAGCGAAGTGGATCATTTGCTTAATCCCAATAATTATCTGGGGCTCTGTGGTGAGATGGTAGACCAGACACTGGCCAGGAAAGATAAATGAAGAGTAAAACGCTATGTATTGGAGAATCTGAGCAGCTCTGTTACCAATATATAGCTGCTGTTGAGCAGGGTGACTTGGATGCATTACTGGCACTTTTCACTCCTAATGCATTGGTATCCTCTCCAATTTTTGGGGCCTGCTCTGTGAAGAGTTTTTATGCCTATATTTTTCGCTCAATCAGCAACCGTACAATGGTTTTGAGAAATATACTTTATGGTGGGTTAAAGACCAATCAGGTTGCCATTTATCTTAGCTATACCCGATCGGTAGAGGGTAGAGACCCAGCCACAATTGATGTGGTGGATCTCTTTGATTTAACCGATGATTTTAGTGCCTTTTCATCTGTGAAAATTATCTATGATACTGCTCCAATTCATGGAGACTTTGTACATCCCAAAAGTACCCCGCAGTAATTCAAAGCCAGCTTTTGATCCTCATTTGTTAGAACTATTAACCGTAATATTTATTGTGCTGAAACAGCAGTAAATGCCCGAAGTAACCCTGTGTTTGGTACCTTGCCAGGAATTGGGCAGTGAAAGCTTTCGGAGTGTCCATAGTTGTAGCCATATAGCAGGTTGCAGGCCATTACCTTGTGTCCAGCGGTGGTGGGGTGTACCGAGTCGCCGGTGGGTACAATATTACCTTGGTCGGCCAGGAACACTTTTGCTGAGGGAGCAATGTTAGCAACAGTACTTTTGATTTTTGTATTGTAATAGTCTGTACAGTGGTTGGATGGATCTTGACCATCCAGGTTTGTCCGACGGGGGATTGTAGAAATCACAAAAGCAATTTTTTCGTTAGGTATCCCGAGTGCATTGAGATGGTTGTATATCTTACCCACCAAAGTTGTGTTATCCCTAATGTTTTCCGTTGAAACGATACTGGCGACCACTTTATCGAGATGCTTGGCAGTTGTACTTTCTGCTTGCGGAGCAGAGTTACACTGAGTTGCGCCGTTCCTGTTGAGGTGCGTGATATCGTTTGTGCCCAATTGAATGGGCACAATAACGGCATCCGTGGCTGCCAGATTTTGGTTTAGTTGGCAGGCCTGGTTGTCTAGCCATCCCGCGCTGTTGCCGCTCTCACGGCACATTTCAGTAACTACAGAATTAAAGTAGGTGATAGAGTCAGCGCAGCTGGCAGAACTATAGCCTGCCGGGATCTGGTGGCCTGTAGGGTTGAGAAAGCACAACATATCACTGGTGCTGGCTCCTGGAATACCAGTGTGCCAATAATTTCCTGTCTTCTTTTCTATGCCATCCGGCCCGGTAGGACCGCTCACAGTGCCGATAGTCTCTATGGGCTGGCCATTGTAGCTAATGGCCAGCGCACCATTATTATCACTGCTACTCAGTGGGAAATTGGATTTCCCATCGGCGGCTTCGACAATTTGTTGCCAGATTTGAGAACGGAAACCCATAGAGTTGTAGGGAAGGGTGGTCATACCGTAGGTAATGGAATCACCAATAAACCACAGTTTGATCTTTCCCGTTTCGCCTTGGGCCGGATTGCCAGTACCACTGGGTTGGGTACCGGTGGTAGGGGAGGTGGAAGTATCGGAGTTACCAGCCTGGTCTGATCCATTGGCCTGGCAGATGGCGCTAAGGGTTGGCTTGCTGTTGGTTCCACTATATTCACCATTAAAGCCAAAAGCCTGAGCTTCCCCTGGCGGAATGGCATCTTGGCCACTGGCCGTCACAGAGCCTGAGTAGTCAACCACTTTCGCATTCCAAAAATGAGTGACTTTCTGGTTGCCAGGCCATTGCCATTGTACCTGCCAGGCATCCAAAGGCTGGCTGCCGGTATTGCGAATGACAACGTTAGCCATAAATCCATTGCCCCAGTCATCTTGAATGGAGTATTCGACGGTGCATTGACCGGAGGCCTGAGGTTGCGTATCGGGAGTTGAGGGTGTTGGCTCTGTGCCAGTGCCAGTGCCAGTGCCAGTGCCAGTGCCAGTGCCAGTGCTCGGAGATGCAGTTGCAGAAGATTCAAACCATTTTAGGGCGAAAGTGCGAAACTCTGACTCGGATGGTAGCTTGCCCTGCTTGGCCTGATAGTTATTGAGATAGCTGTTGGCATCTTTGTAAAAGTTTTCGTGGGTATGATAAATCTCTTTTTTATTGCCGTTGTTATCGATCAGCCAATAACCGACAAACTCATTGATCCAGCTATCGTATTCATTTCCGTACATCTGCCAGTAGAGAATAAATGGAGAGCCCCATTCAAGAGCAGTTTTTATCACATTGCGAGACAGCATATCCTGAGCTTCACCGGAGCGGGTTCCCCAATCTTTAAACCAGGATTCCCCGTAACCGTATTCGCCGATAAACACGCGCTTTTCGAAGGGCAGTCCAGCCTTGTGTGGCAGTTTTGAACCAATATAGTCCAATGCATTAGTTAGTTCGGTATGCAAGGTGGCGAAATCGGAGTGCTTTTCTTTGGTGGTCAGATCGTAAGCAGAATAGGAAACCAAGTCGATATTGGTGTGTGGCAAGACCGCGTTGGTAATACGCTCTTTACCCTGCATAGCGGACTCCACCCGATTCACTTCAACATAGTGGTACAAGTTGACGTTGGAGTGGGGCACATTGGCCTTGGCATCGTCAATGGCTTTTTGGCGGATATTCAGCCAGTCGATTAATCCCTGTATACGCAGCGGGTCGATTTTCTGCTGGCTATCATCCCGTGTTCCATCGGCTTTTTGTACTAGGTTCCAGTCGCCTTCCCAGTGACCAATCATAAAAGTCTTACCGGAACCGTTGTATTGCGTTAGCAGGTACTCCGCCATCGCATAAATTTTATCGTATTGCCAAGTGAGCTCTTCTTGGGACATTCCTTTATTATCCATCCAAGACCCAGAGTCCTCCACCCAGAACATATAGTAGGAGAAGTCCATATCCAGTACTTCCCGGTAAGCGGGTACTTCCTCCAGCATACGTTTGAATTGGTAGTCCAGACCTTTGCCCCTAAGTTCATCGTACAAGCCGGTGGAAAGGGCGATTTTAAGCAGGTTAGAGCCCATTGCACGGATGGCCTTGGCGGATTCCACCAGGGAGCCTTCGCCGGTGAAACTGTATTTGGGGCTAATAGTCTGGGTGCCCAGAATATAGTTGTAGCTTTCCAGGGCCGACAGGGTCGTATTGGTTTTTGGTGGCTCCGTCGGTGTTGACGGAGGTATTTGCTGGTTATCACAACTGGCGTTAATTTTGGCTGGAACCTGCGCACCTCCGGAGTAGGCGATATTGAAGCCAAAAGAGCGGGCCTCACCTACAGGGATATTGGCAAATTCGCCGGTCCCTTCAGCGGAGGCAGCATTGCCGCTTTGTGAAACCTTTGCATTCCAGGAGCCGTCGATCACCTGGTCTCCAGGCCACTGCCAGGAAACGTCCCAGCCGTTAATAGGTTCTGGACCGGTATTGCGCACTACTACAGAGGCCATATAGCCATTGTCCCATTGGCTCTGTACAACCATGTTCACTTCGCAGTTGGTTGCCGCCATTGAGAAAGGTGTGATACCTAGTAGTAGGGAAGTTAAGCCCGTTTTAAAAAATCTTACACGCATCTGGTAACCACTAATTATTCATTTTATGTAACCTTTCTAAGGCCCTTTAGGAACAATAAAGTTTCTTTTGAGGAGGCTTGCCCACTTATGACTTATAGGTCTTAGCATAATTTTCTGACTTGACCTCTATTCATGGGTTATTTTTCTATAATGGTCATGATCAAAATTTTCATTCCCTCTCCATATTCTTCAGAGGTCTCATTGATCGGAAACATTTGCGGGCTTTTAGTCATTTTTGCGATTTTTCTTTTCTGACCAATGATAAGTGTGCCGCTGTTCATGCCTTTATAAGAACGCATGAGTCATCTACGTATTTCTCGATAAGATGAAATAAATGATGCTGTCAAAACTGACAGACAGAAATAATTAATTGTTATTTGTGTACGTCGTTGGGCTGGCATCATTTCGGGTTTAATAAGATCTGAATAATTTTGGCGGCCGCTGAATTCTGATAGGCATACTGAGTGGAAAAATTAGAGTATGCTGGCACCTGCGTGCCTACACAAAAAAATAATCGATTGGTGCGATCAAGGACATTGACCCTGCCCATTACTTTCCGTGATTTATCGGAATGTTAGGGCAGAGGTATCAGGAAGAGATAAAAGCCGGCGTTAGCAGTTTGTAGCTGTACTCCGGCATCCACTGGCCTGGCCAGTTTTCACCCCACAATATCAAGCTGACTTTTTGCGGAAGGGATCAACTTTTTGGCGCTTTAGAGCCATTGAGAGAAGGCCATTGAGGCAACTTTCAGTTTAAAAGACTATGGAGAAAAAATGAAGACAATAATAATTCGGTGGTATGCCGCATTTTTTATGCTGCTTGGGTACGCCCCTTTTGCCCTTAGCGCAGAATGGCTTTTGGGTGCGGGTAAGTATGATATCACGGGTCCAGCCGCCGATGTGGGTATGGTCGGTTACGGCGAAACCAGTCAGACCACCAAGGGAATCCATAGCCGCTTGTGGTCCCGTGCTTTTGTGATTGCCAATCCACAGGATAGTGAGCGCCTGGTGTTTGTTTCTGCCGATTTGCAGAGTATTCCCCAGGGGGTTAAACAGGGGGTGATTGCCAAACTCAAGAGCAAATACGGCAACAGCCGTTTTACCGATGAGAATGTAATGCTCACGGCCACCCATACTCATGTAGGGCCCGGTGGCTACGACCACTATGTGATGCTCAATATGAGCGCGCTTGGCTATGCGGAAGATAACTATAACGCGATTGTTGAAGGTATCTACCAATCAATAGTTTCCGCGAATAACGGTTTGGCAGAGGGTGATATTTATCTGGAGCAGGGCACCCTGCTCAATACCAGTGTCAATCGTAACCCGGAGCCATACGCACAAAACCCGGATGCCGATAACTATCAATACGATACCAATAAGACCATGACCCAGCTCAAGCTGGTAAACGCCAACAATGAAACTCTAGGTATCATTAACTGGTTCGCGGTACACAATGTTTCACTCGGCACCACTCAGCGCCAGTTAAGTAGTGATCATAAGGGTGCTGCCAGCTATTTATTTGAACAGTGGGCAAAAAGCCAGGCAGGTGCCGCAGGGAATTTTGTTGCGGCCTTTGCCAATAGTAATTTGGGTGACTCTTCTCCCAATATTTGCGGCCCGGGAGATGGTTGTGGCTCTAGCGAGTACGAGAGCCTTATGTTGGCTGCAGAAAAACAAGTAACTAAGGCTAAAACTCTTTACAGTGCTTCCGGCAGTAAATTATTCAACGATCTCGATTACCGTCACCAGTATATTTATTTTCCCGGTTATACCGTAGCAGGAGAATATACCGGCGAAGGTCAGCAGAATATTTGTGAAGGTGCCGTGGGTTGGTCATTTACCGCCGGTTCTACTTGGGATGGTCCCAGTGGGATCGATGGTATCTTCGAGGGGATGTCTGTTGAGAATGAGGGCACTGACTGGGATCGCAGTGAAAGTTTGTTCGAATCGGTAATCAATGGCTTCCCGCTTTTTGGGCTGATGAATGCTTTCTCTGCGGCTGCTGTTTACGAGGATACACAGGACGATCCCTGCCAATATCCCAAGCCCACTTTTGTTGAGCGTAAAGTGATTGGGCAGGAATTATATACTCCCTATCTGCCATTCCAGATGTTCCGTATCGGCTCTTTGGTTCTGGTCGCCGCACCGGGAGAGATGACTACTATGGCCGGTCGCCGCTTAGAGGAACAAGTATTGTCTGCAATGCAGGGGCACGGTGTTTCTAAGGTGGTTATTGCCGGTCTGGCCAATGCTTATACAGGTTATATTACTACTCATGAAGAGTTTGATCGCCAGCACTACGAAGGTGGGCATACCATCTATGGCCCCAACACCCTAGCAGCTTACCGACAGATTTACGCTGGAATGGCCGATGCTATGAACAATGATCTGGCGGTCGATGCTGGACCGACACCGGCGGATTTATCCGATGATCAAATCATACACGTCATTGGTGTGGTCTATGATGACAAGCGCCTATGGGAGTCCTTTGGACAGGTTTGGGATGATGTGCGTAACAGCTACTCTGTTGGCGATACCGTCTCCGCAAGCTTCCGCTCCGGCCATCCACGTAATAATCTCAGAATCGGTGACACCTTTATCGAAGTGCAGCGCAAGGTAAATGGCAACTGGGAAACTTATCTTACGGACAATGACCTGGACACTCGTTTTATCTGGACAAGGGATACCGCAGTGGACTGTTTGGCTTGCTCTTTTGCCGAGGGGCAGTGGGTGATCGGTGAGGATACCCCAGCAGGTACTTATCGCATCAAGCACAAAGGCAACTGGAAGAGCGGTTGGAGTGGAAAAATCACCAGCTATAGCGGAAAGTCCAGCAGTTTTACGGTGAATAAATAAGTAAGGTTCACCCAAGCCCTAAGGATACAGGCCGCGGTAGCGGCCTGTATCCGAGATAATTAATTGAAACTTGTTGTTTTTACGCTGTTCTACTGGGCTGGCACTTTTTGTAATTGAAAGTGGGCCAGAGCCTTTTCAGCAATTTCCTTGCCATACTCTTGTACGAAATGGCCAGCCTCCTCAACCTTGAGAGGCTGCGGGCAGTTTTTGATGATACTCCTCAGCATTGTCATCACTTTTTCCCCGAGTACAGCATCCCGCATACCAATAGCCATAAAGCTATCACCTTCCCAGGTGCTGGACCAGAATGCCCTGGCTCTAAGCCCCAACTCTGCCCCCTCCATACCGGGATCAACCGGCACAATAGAAGGGAATCGGCGGACCCCTGCTTTATAGCGGTTGTCTGGGAAGGGCGCATCATAAGCGACTATGTCTAAGAGGTTGACTTCAGATCTGGCATCATTGGCGACCAGTCCACCTACCGGAATTTCTGGAACACTGACAGAGAAGTTTCTCCAGTGGTAAAAACCTTCAGAGGCACCATCCCCAGCTGCAATAGCAGTATTCATTACCAGTAAGCGAGTAAACCTGCCCGGCATATCCATAGGGAGAGTGAGCCCCAGTAGGCCGCCCCAATCCTGGCAAACCAAAGTGATATTATTAAGGTTTAGGTGCTCAATCAGTTGTATCAGGCTGTTTCGATGGAAGTTAAAGGTATAGACCTTGTCATCCACAGGCTTGTCAGAGCGGCCAAAGCCAAAGAGGTCCGGTGCAATAACCCGGTGCCCGGCATCCACAAATACAGGAATCATTTTGCGGTATAAATAGCTCCAGGTTGGCTCTCCGTGCAGGCACAGAAATGTCGTTTCTGCATTTGAGCTTCCCTCATCAATATAGGCCATCCGCATTGAATCGTAGCCATCCAGACTATCAATGTAATTAGGTTGATAGGGAAAGCCAGGCAGAAGGGAGAAGCGCTCTTCGGGAGTTCTTAATCGCTCAATAGACATGGAGAACCCTCTTTATTAAAAAGTTGGCAAGTAGTCGTATGGTATGAATCCGAGAAGCTCAACCATAGCCTAATAAATAGGCTAAATAAAGCTGATAAGGTTTATAGATGGTACTTTCGAACTTTAAATGCACTGTATTCGAATATTTTATATCCTGCTGGAAAGGAGCCGTCCACATAAGTTTGACTTTTAAAATTTGCATAAAGATTAAAGAACGGTGATTTTCATTATTAACCGACAGCTTTCTTGCCTATTAAAAATATGGTTTTTTCATTTGAAAAGGCTTGTATAGAGATCTCCTGGAAAGAATCTTCGGTAGCTAGCTACAAATTACCTCTCACTGCCCTGGGTTTTCAGGCATTCCGGTATACTTGTGGGTCAATTGACCTGATAGATCTGAGTACCTGTATTAGCAAAGAGGTGTTGTATAGTGCGCCCAATAACAGCTCCCATAATTTGGGGCTAGTCAGTTAATTATTTAGGTAGTGAGACAAAATGGAGTATCAGCCCTCAAAGAGCCCAGTTCTGCAGCTTTGGAAAAAATTTGGTAGTTCGGCGTTTGGACGCTGGGCGGTTTCGAAGATTGTCGCTTTCAAGGCTCCTTATTTCAGGTCTATCAAGCCCTGCTTTACCCAAGTTTCACCGGGACGAGTGGAGGTACAGCTGAAGAAACGCTGGAGCGTGACAAACCATATCGGCACCGTGCATGCAATTGCCATGTGCAATGCTGCTGAACTTGCCGGCGGAGTTTGTCTGGATGTTTCCCTGGATCGCCGCTTTCGCTGGATTCCTGTGGGTATGGAGGTCAAGTACCTGAAAATGGCGAAAACCAACCTGAGAGCGGTTTGTGAGTATCCTGATTTTGCTTCCATTGAGGTTGGGGACGTAGTGATGCCGGTGGGGGTCTTCGATACCAATGGTGAGGAGGTATTCCACGCGGATATCACCATGCGGGTGTCCCAACGCCCAACTGACAAGTAATTGCTTCTCGACAGGCTGTGAATTGTCAGCACACATACAGCCTGTTGTGAATCACCTAAAAATTGATCTTCATAGAAGGGCTGGTAGAGCCCTCATGGCCTTTTCTCGACAACTTATGACTTGTCAGGCCTGGTTTCTAATGGATTTACCCCGCTGGTTGTAATTTATACAGCCATTGGAGCTAAATAAGCTGGTGTAGGTGATAAGTAGTTGTAAGTGGAGTGGGTGTAGAGAGGTCCTGAAAGTCGTAAAATAGACCATCTAGCAACAGTTATCGTTCGACTACCTGGAGGAATTATGGGTTTAATTTGGAAGCTGAGTCATTCGACATACCCCTTTGGTACGATAAAGGGAGATGGCGCTGAGTATGAAGTACTCAGTACTGAAAGCCGGGCATTAAACAGCGATGAAATATATCAGGATCTTGCCGAGAGCTTGGAACTGGCCATTTCCAAACTTAACCAAAACGTAAACGAGACCTCCCGGTTTTTCCTGATTCACTGGGAGCCTCTAACTTCGACTTTAACCTTGTCTGTCACGGATGACCAAAGAGAGAATGACTCTCGGGTTGTTGTTCGCTGTCTTTTCACAGTACTAGAAAAGCAAATACAAGAATCCCGATATGAATCTGATAGTAAGCAGCAAACTGCACAGGTAGAATTTTCAGAGGACTTGCATTTTTGGTGCAAGGAGTTTCTCTCTACTGATCAAGGGTTTAGTCAGTTCTCTTTGATTGCACTTTTTACCGATAGCACTAGGGATCGGGCAGTTATCCTATAGGTAACCCGGTATTAGAATATGTTTTAAAGGTGGCTGTTTTTTACTGTGAGCATGTAAGACATAGCCCGCTTCCTCTCGAATTCTATTTCCAAGAATTATATTCTTTGGCGAATTTGCTTTGCTGATGCTTTGAGGATTTACACTAATTATTGATTTGCGGAATATTCCGTATACCAGTTGTTGGTTTCCCAAACTTTTATCTTTTCGAATTTGATATCTAGGCCGGAGCTATGAGTTGTGATTCTCTGGTGAATGGCTTCATACCAGGCTTTAGCGAGATTTTCAGAGCTTGGTTTAAAAGGGGTTATGCATAGTTTTCCAATCTTTGAGCTCATTAGAATAAAATGTGGTTTGTTTTGTTGCTCATTGATGATGCCTGTGTATTCGTTGGGGCTGATGATTGTCTTTAGAAAGGGGTCGTGAGAATCAATAATCGCAGCGTGATCACATAAGTCTTGAATCTCGGCTCTAAATATACCTTTTAAGAAAGACATGTCCGTGGGTGGATCTTGGTATTTTACCCTGCAAGTACATTCTACCCGATACCTGTACCCAACAAATCCTTCTTCCAGATAGTTGTCCTCAATATAGGCGTAATTTACTTTTTTGGTAATATTGAGATCGATGCAATAGGTGATATTGAAATATTGAGCCATTGGGGGTGATCTCTTGATCTGCTCAGATTGTCGCCACTAGCTGCTGAGTATAATAGATTTTTTGAGGTTTTCTGGATTGGGTTGTAAATATGGGGGTAATCAGATTTTTTTCATGATCGATAAATAATCCTTTTTAACTAGACTCACCAAATTCTAAATGACCGATTATATTGGTAGCGTTTAATCAGTTGAGCAATTGTTCATGATTTTTAAAGAAATTCTGGCGGGGGTTATCGCGAGAGGTAGGGTGAGATATACTTTCAATATGGGTGTTCAAGCTCGATTCCCACTTTGTCCAGTTATCACCGCTGCACCAATTAAATGTGCTAACCGAAGGGCTTCAGGTACATTGCCGTTGTCTGTAGCTTGCTCCAGTACCTGGGCAGCAATATTCGGGGCACAACCCTGTACCTGGAAATGAAAACCCCTATCAGAGTAAATCTCACCAGCTTTTAGCAGTGTTTGTTTGTGTAGTGGGTAATCCGAGAAATTCATTAGGGCCTTATCAATGGCCAACATGTCTGGAGGCTTACGCATTACGGCGATACAAGGGCGTTTCAAGGCTTCAGTCAGTTTGGGTAGGTCGATGATATTGAAGCCCCCAACTGCGAGGCCATCAATAAGTACCACGTTAATTTGTTGGTAAAACTTGCTGCTTTGCAGTAATTGTGTAAAAACTTCGGTGGCATCCATGCCATCCTTTTGCACTTCACCCCAGAGCATGCCTTCAAAGCGGGTATTGGTACAGATTATTCCGCTGATATTTGCTGGTGAGCCCCGTTCCTTTTGGAAAGGGGCGTCGTCAAAGCCAATAATGCGGAGTTTCTTTTTCAGGCGAAGAAGTTCTGCGAGGGGCTTCATCGGCTAATTTTTATCTGTTGGAATAGATAGGGAAAGAGCCGCAACTTCTCCTCCTGAGTAAGAGACTCGACTCGTTGAATATTATTTTCTGGAATACTTTCCGGGTCTGGGTAGAGGTCGATCATTTTGGCCAGGTTTTCTTCCCTTAGAAGGTGCAGAACTGGGTAGGGAGCACGATTGGTGAGGTTCTCTGCATCTTCTGGGGCAGTACCGGCGAATTGATAGTCTGGGTGAAAGCTGGCCAACTGGTAGGTGCCCTCGTAGCGGTTGCGCTCAATTAGCCATTCAGCCAGATCTAGAAATTGGTTGAAGTCCGAAAAGTCCTGTAGATGTCTGGGAATAATCAACAAGGTAGTTAGTAGTTCTTCTTCCGGCGTACTGTCGAGTAATTGAAGCTCTGTGAGGAGATCTGCAAGTAAAGCATTATCCTCATCTGCCTGACTGACCTTGTAGCGAATCTGGCCCTCGCGCAGGGGTTTACGCGCAAAAGGGCAGAGGTTTAGGCCCACCACTACATTGGTGAGCCATTGTTCCACTGCCTGTGTAACATCTTGTTCCATGAACTCGCTTACCACATCAGATCGTCAGGAATCTGGAAGTCTGCATAGGGGTCGTCTTCATCCATTGGGGCAGAAGTCTCTGCCGGTTTCACGATGATCTCGGCATTGCGCTCAGCAATTTTGTCGGCGATTACCCTAGGTACCAGTTCAAAACGTTCACCCTGGGCGACAATTACAAGGCGGCCAGCTATTAAGTGGTCACGCAGTGCCTCACTGACATAAATGGTTTTGATTTTTTTATCAAAGGTGAAGTTGTAAGCGGTTTCGCCAGAGTAGGGCTGTCGGTTGGTTTCCACCAGTTGCTTGATTTGCGCGGCGATGGCCTTTTGTTGAGCCGCCGCATCGCGTTCGGCATTCAGTGCACGATCCCGTGCCGCCTTCTCAGCACGGGCCTGTTGCGCGGCCAGTTTGGTTTCATCGACCTGTGGCTGTGATGATTTCTTCGCAACCTTCTGCTGCTTACGCTTTTCCTTACCGATCTGCTTGGCTTTTTTCTTGTCGACGAGTCCCGCTTGCAATAGCTGGTCTTGCAGTGAGGCCATAGTATGTTTCCTGCAACAATGAATTGGATTATTAGCTACCAATAGGCTTGGTGGCTATTTGGTCAGAATATAATCAGGGAATCCCCCTGTGATGGATGAGGAGTATTTTACCTGAAGATGGCCTTAGTGCTGGCAGTGAATTTGAATTAGGGGGTCCAGGGCTTACCAGAGGTGGCGGTAGCAATAATCTCATCGGGTTCTTTACCCTCGCTCAACATCTGCGCGCCTCCTGGAATCATTAGTGCTGAGCCGGTGGCGATGGCCACACGCTTGCCGCTGGGGGTATCAATATTGCAGGAGGAAACCCTTAACTGGCGACCGCGGTGCAGAACCTGAGCTTCGAGGATCAGATCCCCACTATTAAGCTTGGCCGGTCTGGCAAAGCGAATGTGCATATCGAGGGTGGCAAAAATAGAACCTGCCGATAAGGTGGAGTACACAGCGGCGCCCATGGTGAAATCTGCGGCCCAGGCTAGTAGGCCCCCGTAGATAGATAGAGTGCCATTTGAGAACCAGGGAGAAGATGGCATGGTCGAGATACAGCGGCCGTTCTCAATCTCGATCGCGCGGTAACCCGTAAGCATCCATATAGGATGGATACGGCCCTCATTAATGGTGGTGCGCTGCAGTTCAATGGGTGTTTGCTCAGGCAAGTGCGCCATATCGCAGAAGTAGGGCTTGGGTGGAGGTCTCAGGTATGGATCTGGGGGATCGGTGGGCCCAAGGTCTGGCAGTGGCAGCTCCTGATTTGGGTTGACCGGAAAGTCAGCGATCAGGCAGCGGGTGCTACCGTAAGCCAGAGTCCTACCTTCCTGGTCATTAATCTGGATGCTGGAGAGGCCAACTTGGCTGCCAGAGTGGACCGTGGTGGCCCTGCCAACAATATTTTGGGTGGTACTGGTAATAGGCCGGATAAAACACATGTTCAGTTCAGAAGTGCTAAGTACCTTACCGGCCGGCAGAGTGGTCCAAATTGCGGAAGCGAGGGGTGCATCAGCGAACATCGCATAGATACCACCCCAGTAAACGCCGGTGCCGTCTGCCAGCCAGGGCGTAATAGGCATTGAGTAAGTGGCTTTACCAAGCCCCGCTTCCGTTGGCTGCATGCCTGTGAGCCGCCAAAAGGGCGGTCCCGGTAGACTTCCTCGAATATATCGCTTGAAAGTCTGTAGACCGGGTTGTTGCAACGCTCGCAGGTCACAGATGGCACCGCGATGAACTTCGTCGGTGATATTGGTCATCCCCCGCCTCCAAATTCATCTATTGCAAGATTAATGTGCCAAGGCTGGGTAAACGAGGGAATGTGTGGATGGTTTTGGCGACAGGCATTCTGAACCTGTCGCTGACTGGATTTGGGGAACCGTTACTTTGGTGAAAAATCTGGCAGATTCAGGGTAAGTGTGGTTTTTTCAATTGGGCGTCCCTCCAAAAACAAGTTGATGGTTTCTTGTATTTCGGGGGATGCCATAAATAAATTATGCCCGGCATTTTCTACTGTCACCAGAGTGGCATTGTTCAACTTTGAAATTGCCTCGTGTTGGCTCTCAATGTAGGTTCTCCCATCCAGAGTACCGCTCAAAAGTAAAACAGGGATATCACTGCGGGGGTTACTTCGGAAACCTTCACCCAGGTCAAGCTCCTTGGCCAATCCATCATAGTGATAGGAAAAATTGAGGTAGTCGCCTAGCAAAGCGTTTTCGGATTGCTCCCTCACTTGCAACTTGCGTTTTTTGCTCATACCTGAGGCAATATCCATTGCCGTTGGCATGGCGCGCAGGGAAATAGGAGATCCTGGATTGTGGAATCCATCGGGGAAATAACGCTTGGGCACTTGATCAAAAGCCGGAACCTGCCCCAAATCAATCGCGCGATAGAAGCCTAATAAGTAGGCGGCACTTTGGGGGTCAGCGATAAAAGCGGAGGCTATCTGCTGCATATCCCGACGTTGGAGTAAGTAATCCAGATTTCCGCCATCTCGCTGAGGGATCTGGATTTTGATTGGTTCCCGCTCCAGCTTTGTGTGCACTCTTTTGATCAGTGCCTTGATATCTGGATAGGCAGCTTTAGCGGAGGGTTGTTGATCCACAGCTAGTTGTAGGCGCTCTAGGTAAGATTCAGTGCGTACTGGCAATTTAATGGTCTGGTCAAGGCCCTCGGCGCTGGAAAGAATAACTCTATCGACCGAGCCTTCAATTTCTTTCAATGCCGCTAAGGCCAAGTGGCTACCATAAGAAGTGCCCCATAAAACAATTTTTTCTGCCTCTAAGTGTTGGCGCAGTGCATCCAGGTCGCGAGCGTTTTCCCGGGTGTTATAGCCCCTGAGATCGGTGCCATTTTCGTGCCAGAATGCTAAGCATTCAAGCAGTGCCTTGCGATGATATTCTATGTATTTAGCGTCAGAAATTTTTTCCAGTGTGGGAACCACTTGCCGGGATTCACAGTTAGGAAGATCGTTGGAGCGGCCGGTGCCCCTCTGGTCCAAGGCGATAACATCGCCGTACTCCCGCAGAGCCATAAACATATCAAAACGGTAGTTAACGGCCAAAATACCCGACCCACCTGGACCACCAGCCAGATAGATGATGGGTGAGCCCGGTTGTTTTCCGGTTGCAGGAAAGCGTACATAGTCGGCCCTGAAAAAAGCCGCTAGGCCTTGTGGCACTAAGGCTGTATGGCTATACGGCATAGCCATTTCGACCAGTTTTCGCTATTCTGAGTCAAATTTCTGGTCGAAATGCTCAAG
>NZ_JAIVKI010000010.1 GCF_020524905.1 Microbulbifer variabilis
CAGCTTTCCAGGGTCGCTGCATCATGAGCGGTAATTGTGAAAACGTCAGGAGTATCCATGGGGCAAGTATACGCGAACTCAAATTACGTAACCTTATTTTCCGCATGGACCACTAGAGTAGCTTTTAAGGGGGTGGAGAGGCTTCGAATCTTATTCAGAAGTCGTAACTCATGCAGAACTCCTCGCGATCCCCGAGACCTGTCAGCTAAAATGAGTGCACAAGCACTACTGACTGCCAGAGTGGAACTGTTGCTCAAAGCATAGCGTTCGGCCGCCTGCAAGTTTGGCCAGCGACTGATCTCCTCAATGCCACTCAAGCGGCTGTTTTCCGCTAACCAACGCCCGATAGCCGCAACCTGAGCACTATCCAGCGGAAAACTGGGTACCGGAAAGCTATCAGTCACACTGGTATCTGTATCCGGCTTAAGGATCAAACGCAACAGGGGAAAATTGATACGGATATCATCCGCGTTTATTTCGATGAAATACTCTTCATCGCAATATATGCGCGCGGGATAATAGAGAAGAGGGGCACAAAGTTTACGCTTGGAATTAATACCTAACTGAGCTGGGAGTTCACCGGAGATATAAAAGAGCGAATAAATCAAGCTGCGCTCTTTTCGATAAGTATCCACCTGCTCTGCAAGCTGTGCCGCTGAGGCACTCACCAAAGGGATTCTGGGCAGCTCACCACCGGACAAAAAGTCCCGCTCACTGAAAAATACTCGGCGGTCATCCGCAAGCCGGGCAATATTACTCAGTGATAAATCGTGACTATCCGCTTGATAGCAACACCTGAAATATTCGATCAATATCCTTGAGGAGTCCCGCATATCCGCCCGCACTTCCAATTCGAGGTAAAATGCTACCCGAAATTATCAAATTGCGACAGGTACTCCTCTTGATGGAGGTGATAACTTGAGCTCTGGCTAGCCTTCACTGGCCATAGTGCGCAGCCTCTGGGATTCGCCTGAACTCAGACTTAAGCCATACTTATCAACAATAGATATAAATCGCTGCACATAAATTTTTCCGACGGGTGCATAAGGCGGCATCCACTCATCGGGCCCCTTGTCCCCCTTACTTTGGTTGCGGCCATCATCCACTAGCCACAGGTTATCGATATCTTCAGCGAATTGCCTTTTTTGCTCACGACTCCAACTGGCTCCGCCATGATCATAGGCCCACTTCAGAGGTACTATATGCTCTACATCAAGATCAGAAGCCTTGCTGTAGAAGTTGCCCGTGTAAGGATCCAACCACAACCCCGTGGCAACCTTACATTGGTTGGCGCGAGTATAGGTTACAGGCGAAAGAGAATAACGGATCAGTAACTCATGCCGGGTATCTTGGCAGTCCTGATCTGCGTCGGACCACTGAGGCAACCACTCTGCCCTATCATAACTGATCGCGAATACGGGAAGACTCAAGGATGCTAGTAAAGCAGGTAATAAAAAGCTTGAAAATGATCGAACACTCATACAACAACTACCAATCAAATCAGTGGCTAGATTACAAGAAAAATAATTAGAAGGGTATGAGCCGGTTCAAATTGGCAGCTGAAAAATCAATAATAGCTTTCAGGTTTCCATTGTAGGTGGGTAGAATCAAAAAGAAATCAAAGGATTATTTCGTGCATCGTCCTGTGATCTTCATTATGTATTCAACTTTAATAGTAAAAGTCCTTCTCTTGATATCCCCGAAACCATCATCAAATTCGACCCAGCCTTCGACATTATGAATGCAGTCGCCTCGATACTTAGATTTAGAGCCTTTTGGTCCAGAGACTGCGATGAGCTTAGCTATATGTGGAAGTGGAGCGTATCGTTTAACAAATTTCTGACTTACTTGAATTGCGTAACGGGAGTAAATGCAAGCTTCCTAAGCTAATTCTTCGGGTGTTTTAGAGCAACTGGCCAGTGCAACCGCAACACATAGTGCGATAAAAAACGCATTCACAAACCTTTGTTTTATTTCTATTTTTAATTTCAAATTTAAAGGCTACAGGTTATCTGCCCCCTCTACCGTGCCGATAGGATTCTTCTTACAAGTAAATACTTCTTCCGGAAAAATTGAAAAGGTCGAAATATGGAAACCTAGGAACTCTTGATTGTTTTTCATGTTGCTCCTGCATAGACCTCATCAGAGGAAGGCAGGTAGTGATGAAGACGCAACAGCGTAGTAGCTCTTAGTGACAGGCTTAATAAGCTTTCATTACAGGTATCAATAGACTTTCCACTCTAACAACAAGAATAACTAGCCAACAAAATGTAACTTGGATTCAGGAAGAATCCTGGTGAAAAAGGTATCCACAAGGAGAATGGGGGAAAATGAGGAGAGAAATAATTCCACACAACAACCTGATGGCGTTGTGTGGAATATCTAGAGATCAAACTTTATTAGAGTAGGCCTCAGCTGTTATGCAGAAACCGGTTCTCCTGAAGAGGCTTTCTTTGGCCTAGCTATTTCTTCTGCCTGACTACCCTCTACCTCATCGGGTTTCACTTTGTGGAAGACCGCGTAGAAAACCGGGATTGCAATCAGGGTTAGCACTGTCGCAAAACCCAGCCCACCCATTATGGTCACAGCCATATCCGCGAAGAATGCATCAAATAGCAGTGGCGACATCCCCAGAATAGTAGTGACCGCTGCAAGGAATACCGGGCGTAAACGACTGACACTCGCATGCTTTATTGCAGTGAGCCTGGGCAAACCAGCATGAGTTTGCACCTCAATCTCATCCACCAAAACCACAGCATTTTTAATCAGCATTCCGGATAAACTCAGTACACCAAGAAGTGACATAAACCCAAATGGCAGTCCAGTCGCCAGCAAGCCTACAACCACGCCCACCAAACACATAGGAACCACTAACCAGATAATCACGGGTTCACGCACAGTACCGAACAGTAAGATCGATACCAAAATCATGATCAGGAAACCGAGTGGCAAGCCTTTACCCAGAGACTTCTGTGCATCGGTAGAGCTTTCATATTCACCACCAAATTCCACTTTAAAGCCAGGAGGTAACTGCATTTTTTCCACCCAAGGGCGGATTCGCCCAAAAGCAGACATAGCAGTAACACCTTCCGGGGCATCGGCACTGATTGTGATAGTAGGTACCCGATCGCGCCTTTGGATCAGACCCTCATCCGCAGCAACCTCAAAATCGGTAATCAATTGTCCAGCCGGTATATATCCCTGCTCATTGGGACTCCACACCAGGCGATCTTCCAGAGAACCTACCTGGTTCCTATCCCCCGCTGGCATACGCGCAATAATGGGAATAATGCGATCACCGCTCTCGAAATCACCGACGGTATAACCGGCAGTGGCAAATTGAATCATCCGACTAATATCGGTATTCGTGACACCCGCTACGCGGGCTCGCTCATCATCAAGGTGCGCATGAATTGTAGATTCACGACTGCGCCAATCGTGGCGGATATCTTCGAGCCCCTTTTCACGGAATTGCTGTTCAACATCCTGAG
This sequence comes from Microbulbifer variabilis, assembly GCF_020524905.1. Lineage (GTDB taxonomy): Bacteria > Pseudomonadota > Gammaproteobacteria > Pseudomonadales > Cellvibrionaceae > Microbulbifer > Microbulbifer variabilis_A. The sequence goes on from NZ_JAIVKI010000010.1 coordinate 3,492, forward strand.
CAAGCGCTCGCAAGGTTTGAAAGTCCTGCCCTGAAATCCGCACCTCCACATCGGCACCGCCACCGGGGCCAAATACCAAACGCTTGAAGGTAATCAGCGCTTCAGGCTGCTCTTCACGTAGTCGTGCTTTAGCGCTTTCTATAAGCTGGGGGATTTGCTCACGCTTCTGGGCGCGAACAATCAACTGGCCATAGGACGCGTTGGGCGGTTCGGGAGCATAGGTCAGCATAAATCGATCAGCTCCACGGCCTGCAACGGCAGTTACAGAAACCACTTCTTCCTGTTCCTTAAAATACTCTGTTGCCTGCTGAAGGGCCTTATCGGTGCGATTGATATCACTACCCTGAGGCATGTAGTAATTCACATAGAATAAAGGAGCATTGGAGTTCGGGAAGAATCCCTGCTTCACAAAGCCAAAGGCGAAGTAGCTCACCAAAGTAACCACAACCAGCAAGCCGATCGTCAGGCCGCGATGTTTCAAAGCACCGGACAAGGCTCCGGAATACATATTGTAAAAGCGACCGTTATAAGGATCTTCTGAATCCGAGTCCTTGCCAGGCTTGAACAGGTGATAACCCAAATAGGGGGTTACGGTTACAGCGAGAATCCAGCTGAGCAGCAGTGATATACCAATCACAGCAAACAGGGAGAAGAGGAATTCACCGGTGGCATCGTCAGATAGCCCGATGCCAGAAAATGCCATAATGCCAATAACCGTGGCGCCCAGAAGTGGCCAGAATGTCTGGCGCACTACCCGGCTGGCAGCACCCTTGGGCTCTTCATTTCTCTGAACCCCCATCAACATGCCTTCAGCCACTACGATAGCATTATCTACCAGCATGCCCATGGCAATGATAAGGGCACCGAGGGAAATCCTCTGTAGATTCAAACCAAACAGATTCATGATCAATACGGTTCCCAGAACCGTTAGGCCAAGTACGGTACCCACCACTACGCCGGAGCGCCAGCCCATAAAAACACAGAGTACTAAGGTGACGATGACAACTGAAGAGACGAGGTTAAACAAAAAGCCATCGACACTTTCTTCCACCACCTGATGCTGCGCATAAACCGGGTGAATTTCCACCCCCAGTGGCAGAGCCAGCTTTATCTCCTCAAGTTTTGCCTCTACGGCCTTACCAACATTAACAATGTTGGTATTTTCTGCACCTGCCACACCGAGCAATACGGCCTGCTTGCCATCATAACGGGCGATAAAGCTCGGGCTTTCATCGTATCCCATAGAGATATCTGCGATATCCCTGATAGCCAGCATTGCCGTAGAACCGGGCACTCCCACAAGAATATTGCGGATAGCTTCCAAGTCGCTTGCAGGATTATCGACTACGATGCGGGTACGTAAATCCTGGCCACCAATTTCGCCAACTTTTTGCGTGGAGCTTTCCGATTGCAGGACCTTTGCCAAATCATCCAGAGAAAAACCAAACTGAGCGAGTCGGGATTCATCAATATCTAAATAGGCAACCTCATCAATGATTCCGGAGCGGGATACTTTCGCTACCCCCTCTACACCGAGTAATTCACGGCGAATCGCTTTGGTAATTTCCCGCATTTCCGTCAGGGAAAAACCCTCACCGGTAATTGCGTAATAAATACCATAGACCTCACCGAAATCATCATTGACCACGGAAGGATAAGCCCCACTGGGCAGATCTCTTTGGGCATCATTTACCTTTCGTCGCAACTCGTCCCATACCTGAGCCAATTCCTCAGAAGCATATTGGTCCTTGATCTCTACACGAATCTCTGACATTCCCGGACTGGATGTAGAGGTGACCAGATCCAGCTGTCCCATTTGCTGGATAGCGACTTCGAGCTTTTCAGTTACTTCCTCTTCCACTCGCTGAGCACTAGCGCCGGGATAAAAGGTATAGACACGGGCTTCTTTGATAGTAAAGGCCGGATCTTCCAGGCGGCCAATATCTGACAACCCCCAGAGCCCGCCAAATAAGCAAATCAACATCAGCAGCCAGCTGTAAACCGGCTTTTCGATAAATATGTCAGAAATCTTCACAATATTCCCCCCCTGTTCACAGGGCCAAAGCTCACAGGCAAATTAGTGCTGCACATAGTTGCGAACTTTTGCACCGTCATAGAGGTGCTGACCGCCCGCAGCCACCAGCTTCATTGCCGGCGACAAGCCCTGAATAATTTGTACGGCCTCACCATTAGTACGACCGAGAGCTACCTGAACCCTGGAAACAGACTGGTCTTCATTAATTTGCCAAACATAGGGTTCCCCCCCACTACTGCTCTGAACCGCCGCCAGAGGAATCCAAAAATCTCCACTACCTTCCTTCATTTTGACGGTAACCCTGGCCGTCATGCCGGGAAGAATCTGAACATTCTGCGGTCGCGGCATACCCAGCTCCACAGCGTAAGTCTGTGTCACACTATCGGCTTCCGCTTGATGTTCACGGTATTTCAATGCGAACTGCTTACCCGGCAGGAATTCGAACTCGGCAAAAACTGAGCTAATCTGCTCTTCGTTAACTGTGGCCAGTAGTTTTTCCGGTACAGAAATCTGAATACGCACTTCAGAAATGTTCTGCAAACGCACAATCGGCTGACCAGGTTGAACGTTGGTGTAATTTTCTACGAGTTGCCTTGTTGCCAAGGCATCAAAGGGGACTGTTAATTTGGTATATGCCAAATCCTGTTCCGCTCTTTCCAATGTCACTTTGGCAAGATCAAAATTACTCTCGGTTTCATCCAGCTGCTGCTGGGAAATCACTTTCGAATTTGCCAGGGAGCGCTGTCTATTCAGTGTCTTTTCCAAAAGCTCAACATTCACGCGAGCTTCCTTAACCCGGCGCCGATAATCTCGATCATCAAGCTCCGCGATAAGGGTACCTTTAGGGATGATCTCCCCTTCGCGAAGATTTAACTTATCGAGCTTACCGCCAACCTGAAAGGAGAGGTCCACGCTCTGTACAGCTTTCACCCTGCCGGCAAATTGGCGATCGGCAACTTTATTTGTGCTCTGGACAGTGGCGATTTTCACGGGCCATAGCCGTTCAGCCTGTTGCTCCTCTTTTTCCGAGCCGGAGCAGCCCGCAAAAATGACCACCGCCGCCATCAAAAGGGCCAGGGGGGCACGAGAACTTACCGACAATTTCATATTCGTCATCCAAAAGCGTGTTTAAGAAAAAAATCAGGCGAGATCTGTAGAAAGCATCAACAATCGTTCACGTAAACGGTCGAGCATTGGGTCTTCAGGTTCCACAACACCCAACACCCGCCCAAAGAACAAACCTTGAGCAGCGAGAATTAACAGTTGCGCCAGTTCGGGGTCCTTGTAAGTTCGGGAAATTTCACTCCGAAGTTCCACTTCCTTTATTTTCACAGGCTCAAGAAGCGCAGGGTCTTCGGCTACTGCCGCGATTAGCGAGCGTGGCAAACCCTCATCATCTTCCATTAGTTCGAAAATTGAACTCAATCGAGAGGTCAGCAAGTCACCGCCCGCCTTAGCACAAGCCTCAGCACTGGCATCCTCCCTGGCAATCGCCGACTCCAACATCGCCTTAAGAAGAGACTGCTTAGTCCTAAAGTGGTGAATTAGACCGCCCTTACTCAACCCGCACTGGGCAGCCACTGCATCCAGAGTGAGCTTACGCGCCCCCTTCTCTCGAACCACCTCTTCGGCAGCACGGACAATGGCAGATTTATCGACTCTCGACACATGACCTCCCGGACACACCCAACAAACCAACCGGCTGGTCGGTATCTTAGCGATCCCCTGTAAAAGGTCAAGCTATGCTACCCTCTGTCACCGTCCAGAAAGGTTAAAAAGTGTTTACGAAACTGCGACGACCAGATGAACGGAAATAATCGGTCCTGCTATGGAGTTATTTATGACGGATCATACCTGCCCCTGTGGCTCAGGTGAGAAATTTCAAGGTTGCTGCAACCTCTACCTCTCGGGGCAAACCTATCCCAATACTGCCGAGGCTCTAATGCGCAGCCGCTACAGCGCTTATACGATGGGAAACCTGGCCTATCTGCGCAAAACCTGGCACCCAGACACTTATCCCGATCTCTCCCAGGAGGACCTGGAAACCCAGTGGACCCGCTTGGAAGTTATCAAGAGTAAACCTGGCCTGAAAAAGTCGGTGGTGGAATTTAAGGCTTGGTATTCAGAGAATGATCAGGAACATGTAATTCATGAAGTATCCCTGTTCAAGCTTTACAAAAAGAGATGGGTTTACCTGGAGGCACTCCCCGGCTGGCCAGAAGAAAGCAGGAATTAACAACCGGCAAGAATCTGCGGAAAAATAAAGCAAGCCACAGCTACAAATGGGGACGTATCGCGGGAGTCCTTCCACTCCCGCGCTTCCCTCTTCATTTTTTGCTTATCGACAAAACGCTCTCCTGACTTTGCTTTCACATGAGCACCGCCCTTACCCATTAGAGGGTTACGCGCGACATAATTACGGATTTTTCCAGTCGTCTTAGGTGGAATTTTTTTCATAAACATTTCCCTTTATCGAATATTTTGGCAATCATGCGCCAAAAGCTAAGATATTTTCTTGGTAATTTCGGCCAAGTAACCAACTTGTGCCACATCAAATAACTCCTTCTTATAGTTACTAAAAACTAGAAACCTACCCCTTAATACATATCACCTGACGGAGGGTATTTTCCACTTCAACAAGATCTGACTGATTATCCATTACTTGGTCTATATCTTTATAAGCCGCTGGGATTTCATCGATCACTCCCTTGTCTTTACGGCATTGAACGTCTCTAGTCTGCTCTTCAAGATCTTGCCGGGTAAATCTCTGGCGCGCCGCGGTACGGCTCATTTTACGGCCTGCTCCATGAGCGCATGAGTGGAATGATTCGGCATTGCCACGCCCACGCACAATATAGGACTTGGCTCCCATTGAACCCGGAATAATTCCCAATTGATCTTTTCTCGCGCTGATCGCCCCTTTTCGGGTAATAAAGACATCTCGCTCAAAATGGCGTTCGCGTACCACATAATTGTGATGACAATTGATGGCTTCACTGGCAAGGGTAAATTTTGGCAAGTGATTCTTCAGGCAATTCAAAACCAGCTTCATCATCTCTTGCCGATTGACTCGAGCGTACTCCTGGGCCCAGTTTACCGCCTCAAGGTAATCATCAAAGTGAAGGTTACCTACGGTAAAGTAAGCTAAGTCTTTATCTGGCAAATTATGCATATGTCCCGTCATATCCTTTCGAGCCAACTGAATAAAGTGCTGCCCAATGGCATTGCCAATACCTCGACTGCCTGAATGCAGCATCACCCAAACTGCATTGTTTTCGTCCAGACAAATTTCAATAAAATGATTGCCGCCACCCAGGGTACCCATTTGGGTGACCCAGGTTTTCTGTGGTTGATGCAGCTTTTTTAAAAGCCCAGGATGTTTTTCAAACAATCTATTCGCACCGGGAGCTAAAAGTTTGCAGGCAGATTCCCTGGCACTGATCATCTTGTGACGACCCTGTCCAATGGGTACTTTCACCTCAATGGTCTCCCGCAATGCTTTCAGATTGTCTGGCAACTGATGGGCATGCAACGAAGTTCGCACGGCATTCATTCCGCAGCCAATATCCACTCCTACCGCAGATGGGATTACCGCGCTCACTGTTGGAATTACCGAGCCAACGGTTGCTCCCTTACCCAAATGCACATCCGGCATTGCTGCCACGTGCGAGTGAATGATGGGTAACTGAGCTATATTTTTTAGCTGCTGCAAGGCCTGCGGCTCGATTTCATCAGTATATATTTTTACCGGCACACTACCTTGCGATGCATTTTTATTGAGCACAATTTTTACGGGCATATAGAGTCCTTGGATTGATCCAATAAATTAATAGTAGCTCTCCAAAGCCCTAAACGAAAAAGCCCCGGCAAATGCCAGGGCTCTAGAGAATTCTGGCTTGAAAAGCTCAATCACTTTTCAAGCTGAAGCACATGAAAAGCGATCAAAAAAATAGGTTGTTAATATCTACATTTCGCATTTCATGACCCCTTCGCGGCTGCGTTCCGCATTTGAAAAAGAAAATCTAATGGAAAATGCTAGCATCAAATACTTTCTAGCTAGCGATGAAATCTACTGTGAAGTTTATTGCCTAACCCCAGGATGTCAACCTAAAATTAAGCTTCTTTTTGGTGTTTTTTCCTCATAGATGCCAGCTGCGCACAAAACTCCATTGCTGACCAGGGTTTTTAAATGCAATCAGCGTCCCGCAGCAATACACTAGGCTCCCAGAAAAAGAACTTGTAATAGATCGAACAATGAGTTGCGAACCAGAAATTATTTTTGAGGACGAGCATTTGCTTACTGCCTATAAGCCCGAAGGCTGGCTTGTTCATCGCTCGGAGATTGACCGCCATGAGACGCGAATTCTCCTACAATACTTACGCGACCTAAGTGGTTCTCATTTATATCCGGTACATAGGCTAGACAAACCTACATCCGGGATCATCATCTTTGGCAAAAGTAGTGAAGTCGCCTCCCGGTTGCAACAACAGCTGGAAAGTGAATATTCCCTTAAAAATTATCTTGCCGTGTGCCGTGGATATTGTCCAGAGCAAGAAACGATAGATTACCCACTCCCACCAGTAGCAGATTTTAAGCACCAGAGAAAACGTGCTAAATCAGAGCTTCCCCGACAAGAGGCTATTACCCTCTTTCGCAGACTTGCTACCGTGGAATTACCTTATGCAGTAGACCGCTATCCCACCAGCCGTTATTCACTGGTAGAAATTCAATTAAAGACCGGCCGTCGCCATCAGATCCGTAGACATTTTAAGCATATCCAACATCCGCTGATTGGTTGCCCCAAATACGGAAAGTCTTCCCACAATCGATTTTTCTCCCAGCAATTTGATTGCAGGAGGCTACTATTACACGCTGTAGGATTAGAAATAAAGCATCCCGTTAGCGGCAAATTACTAGCATTACGAGCTAAACCCCGTGGGGAATATAAGAAGCTGCTGGATATACTGGGCTGGACGAATACTTTAAACCACTGGAACAGCAGTGTTTAACTTTAAAAAAGGCCGACAAAAATATTTATAATAAATCTTACATTTAGGAAAATGAGAGTACTTTAGCTTTACTTATGACACTAAAGGCAGCTAGGAAATATCTCCCTGCCCAATCTGATCCTCAGCTCCCTTCCTTCGCACACCAAAAAGGCCCTTACGTTCGATCTCAAGCCTGGGATGGGGCCTTAAAAAATAACGCAACTTATCTTTCTCCCACATCGCATCCTGGTAGCCGAGTTCTATCAATTCTTCGATATATGGCCTCTCAAAAAGTAAATAACTCGCCGCAGAGACCCCACCACCGGAACGGGTTGCCCCGGTGGAGCGAAACAACCAGCGTAATGCCGGCGGCAGATACTTTAATTTTCTTCCCCCCAGCCTGGCTAAACTCTGCGAGGGTTCAATAACGACCGATTCTACTGGTCTCAGGGGAGACAGATCCGCAAATTTTTCCTCATCTACAGAATCCAGCAAAGTATTGACCCTATCCATGTGCTCCAGGTCACCTTCCAAACTGTCAATAAAAGCAGCATTGAACCATTGAGCAGCAATCTGGGCCATTGAGGGAGAGTGAATTTGGTTATCGCTACGCCGACTCCCCCAGTGAATTGGCGAGCGATTATCGGAAACACCAACAATAAAAACGCGTTTGGCACCGAGATGGAGGGCAGGACTAATGGGAGCCATCTGACGGATTGCGCCATCGCAGTAATAAATATCATCGATCTTTACAGCAGGAAATATTGCAGGAATTGCTGCAGAGGCCAACAAGTGGTCTACGGTCAACCGCGTAGAAATGCCGAAACGGCGAAAGCGCTGCCAACTTCTCACCCCATCGACAGCCTGATAAAAGCTTACCGACTCACCTTCACTATAGGAAAGTGCATTAATACAAGTTGCGTGCAAGTGGCCCGCATCTATATTTTTTTGGATATTATCAAAATTGATTACATCCCCTAAAAGCTTGCGCAAAGGAGAATTATCGAGTAGTGCGAGAGGTTTTTGTCGACCCACCCCCTGATTGAACAATGACCGACTGATCGACAATAAATTACTAAAAAGGCTAAACCAGCTGGTGCGGTACACCCGCTCCACACTCAGGCTCATCCATACAGAGCACATGCTTTCAATCGCTTCTTTAAATGTGCCAGGATGGGCTGCCAACATCATGGCATTCATAGCGCCGGCAGATGTACCGCAAATGATTTTAAAAGGTCTTGGGTTATCTTCAGGTACCACTTCAGCCAAGGCTTTTAGAACACCTGCCTGATAAGCAGCACGGGCGCCACCACCCGAGAGTACTAGCGCGCTGTTCTGCACAGGAACCAGAGACTTTTCGCTACCATTAGACACTGCAATCTTCCAACAGAAACAGGCTATAAATCATGCTATTGGCTTTAAGGCTATTGAAAAGCACAAGCACAGACAAATACCATTACTTATATACAGTGACACAGGACAATCAATCACCAGTCCAGTTGCAGTTATCTAACACTCCAAATAAGCCTGGAATCCCTAATATCGTTAAAGAGCCATATTAACAACATAACGGCCAATACCATGCCCTCTGTGAAGCCGAGCAAGAAATTCCGGAGACTGTTCCAGAGAGATATCTTCAGCGATAAGTTTTAACTTGTCGCCGATATACCAAGGGCCAGCCAACTTTTGCCAGACAGCGGCTTTCTTCTCTATTGGCAACTCCACACTATCGACCCCCAACAGGCTGATACCACGCAAAATAAATGGGAACACATTCGCGTGAAATTGAGCACCAGAGGCCATACCACAGGCCGCCACGCCTCCGCCGTATGCCAGGGATTTCACCACATTGAAAAGTGTTTCTCCACCAACCGTATCTATTGCCCAGGCCCATAAAGGCTTGGCCATAGCCTTGTTGGCAAATGGGGCAAGAGTATCTCGATCAAGCACCTTCCAGGCGCCCAATTCGGTTAGGAAGTCTGCGGCTTCAAGTTTTCCTGTGACCGCAGCCACCCGAAAACCCAGCTTAGCGAGGAGAGCGACCGCAATTGAGCCCACCCCGCCAGTTGCACCCGTGACCAACACTTCACCATCTCCTGGCGTTGCGCCAGCCTCCAATAGTCGATCAACACACAAGGCAGCAGTAAGGCCAGCAGTGCCCAGCGCCATAGACTCCCTCGCGCTGAGGCCTTTTGGAAGAGGCAGCGCCCACTCACAAGGGATAGCAACGACCTCTGACAGGCCTCCGGGCGTGTTCATGCCCAAATCATAACCTGTGACCAATAGTTCGGCACCAGAGGGAAAGGTACCACTATGGTCCTCAATCACTGAGCCCACCGCATCAATCCCAGGTGTGTGTGGAAACTCCCTGGTAATACTGCGGTTGCCAAATGCAGACATGGCATCCTTATAATTTAAGGAAGAATAGGAAACACTAAGTAACAAAGGATTGCTCGGTAAATCACGGATGTGTCGATTCACCAGAAGCTGGTCGAATTTCCCGGCGGCAACCTCCTCCACCCGAATCGCTCGAAACTCCCTGTCCAGAAAGTTTTTCATGCCTGCATTATCCTAGTGACAGATTTTCCGTTAGGTTGCCCCTACCAGCACTGCATTATTGGGCGTGATGGCGCCAAGCGGTCAATTTTGAGAATAGACGTGTCAAGGCCGACTCTACACCGGCCTCAGCTGCCAACCCCATTTTCTTGGCGATATTTTTCTTCTCTTTATATTCCACCTGGAACAGGTCTGCATGCTTTGCGCATTCTGTCAGGTATTCATCAGAGGTTTTCAGTTCATCCACAAGCCCCATTGCGAGGGCTTTTTGCCCGAACCAAACTTCTCCCGTCGCTACCTTGGCAACGTCGAGTTTTGGGCGATATTCACTGATAAAGTGCTGGAAAAGTACGTGTATTTCTTCCAGATCACTCTGAAATTTCTCACGCCCCTCTTCTGTATTTTCCCCGAACATAGTTACCGTGCGCTTGAATTCACCTGCCGTAAAAAGTTCATAATCCACATCGTGACGCTTGAGCAAGCGATTGAAGTTAGGCAGCTGCGCCAATACACCGATTGACCCGAGCATTGCAAAAGGCGCAGCAAGGATTCTATCTGCCACACAGGCCATCATATAGCCCCCACTAGCCGCAACTTTGTCAACCGCAATGGTAAGTTGAATACCTGCGCTTCGCACCCGTGCCAGCTGACTCGCCGCCAATCCGTAATTGGCCACCATTCCCCCAGGGCTTTCCAGACAGAGCAACACTTCATCCCCCGCTTCAGCCACTTGCAGAATTGCGGTAATTTCCTCACGCAAATGTGAGAGTCCACTGGCTTTGATGTCACCATTGAATTGGGTTACGAAAATGCGTTTGCGCTCATCCGCCGTGCCGGCAGCTTTTTCGGACTGTTCAGAGGCTGCATCCCTCTGCAGCTCTTTTGTATCAGCTTCAGAGCTAGCTTCCTTAGATACCTTCCCTTTCGCAGCTGCTTTATGCCGCTTAACCAGCGCCTTCTCTTCAGCTTTTTTCTCTTTAGCAAGCTGCTTTTTACGCTGATTAAATTCGTGCTTTTCCATCAAAGCTTCGAGTAGAGTCTCTTTAAACTGCTCATAGCGGTCATTTAAGCGAGTAACACTGATGTGCCCTTGCACCCTTTCCCTCAGTTGCTCGCGATTAGCAAAAATAAACCCTACCAGTACCATCAGAGCAACGATAACAGTAACAATTTTTGCCAAGAACAGGCCATATTCAATTAAAAATTCCACTTATACTCCAGATTGCTGCCATGCAATTTTGATAATTATTAAGCTGCCTACTGCCAACCATCCAAGGCAGAGGTCGCCTGCTGATTCAATGGACGCGCTAATAAGCCACTGTGACTGATACGCACCTCGTAAACTGCACCATCTTCCATAGGCAAAAAGGTTGCGCTTCCATAAACCGCGTCAACGAAAGGAAGGTTTTTATCAAAGCCTCGCACAAATTGCCAAATATCGACTCCATAATTGGTGCCATCAATTTGATGCACAGAGCGTTCACGAAGTCGCTCGTCTTGCAAGGTAAGGTAGCGACCACTCAAACGATCCAAGCGGTATGCGGGCTCAATTCCCCAGCGCGCTAAAGGTCCTTGCCACTTCAGCATACGGGCATCCAGCTGCCACTGGTCACCATATAATTCAAATTTTTGCGAAATACCATCCGCATCAGAAAACTTTACTTCAAAATGCTGTTCCGCAATTTTTCTAAATGACACAATACCAACACTATGCTCATTGGCGAGATTTCGATAGCTATATACATCTGCTGCAACCAAAATAATCCAAAGGGCCAAACCAAAAAACACTAACCCTACCGAACCCCGCAAAAATCCCATCAACCAAGTGCCTCCCAACAGTACCCTCGCCCCCCAAAAAACGAGGAACAGCGCCACTATAGCTATTAGGAAGGTAATCACGATATACATGTCGATATTTAACCTCTCTCTGCTAATTCTGTAGGAACAGAAGATTTACGACTTCTTTCTGGTTGTCATTAAATTGGAAAATGTGTGGATCAACTGCCCAGATAAAGTTTGCACCGGTGGAATGGCGGGTAGTGATCGATAGTGGAACCACTGCGCCTCCTCGATCTCGTTTGGATCAGGACACAGCTCTCCCCCCCGCCATTCAGCCAAATATCCCAACATTAACTGACCTGGAAAAGGCCAGGGCTGACTGCCGACATACCTAAGGTTTCCAACCTCAAGCCCAACCTCTTCCCTAACTTCCCGCTTCAGAGCTTGTTCAGCACTTTCCCCCGGCTCGATAAATCCAGCCAGTGCGGTATAAGTGATATTTCTACGATTGGCATGACGGGCCAGCAGGCACTCCTCCCCGCGGGTCACCAACATAATGACGCAGGGGGAAATTCTCGGGTACACCGTCAACTGGCAGTTTGGGCAGATCCTGGCACGATCAATGGAGTGATAGTGGGTTTGCGTACCGCAGCGCCCACAAAAACGGTGATCTCGATCCCAGTAGGCAACCTGTAATGCTCGCCCGGCCAGAGCAAACAAATGCTCTTCGGTCGAAGTGAGCAAACTACGCAGATTGCGCCAGTCATGCCCCTGGATCTCGATCTGAGCAGATAGAACTCGAACGCCACAACTGCGCCCGCCCAGCTCACCGAGGTAGTGACTTGAGATACCAGCCTCAGTTGGCAGCAGACCCGCCTCGTGAATAAACTGATCTTTATTACAAAGAAGCAAGCCCTCGGCTACGATAATTTGCTGGGAGAACTCCGGGGCCTCCCAAACATTTGCAGCAGGCTCAAAGCGATCTACCAAAAAGTAACTCCTTTCTCCAGCTAGGCCGCTTCTACAGGGCAACCCAGTGCCGCCAAGCTTTCCACCGCGAGGTTCAATGATTGAACATCTGCTTGGCGATGCAATTTTACTTCACCGAGATAGTATTCCAGACTGATGATCGCATCAGCAAAAATATCCAGCAGCGGCTCAACTTCAGGGGCAGCATCATGTCGATCCACTACGGTTTCTACAAAATTCAGCAAACCTTCAACCACCGCTGCAGCACGACGAAGATTGAGTACGATCAAGCCTCCCCGAACGGAATTCAGAGTGGTTGAGACATTGCGAATATGGCCATGATCAAAGCCAGAGTCCGCATAAGCAGCCAGCGCCCGCTTAATTAGAGCAAGACCCGCTTCGGCCTCCTTGAGTACCGCGACTTCAGCCTCGGCCAGTTGGCTATGCTCAAAAGCAATATCAGCATGACCGTATTCATCGAGGTCAATACTGGTGCTATGTTTCAAGGCTCGCACAGTGCTGTCCACCATCAACACTTGGCCTGTAAGCTTCTGCAGGGCAGCGTCTGCAACAGAACCGCCAGCACCGGCTGCGCTCTGGTATTCAGCTACAGCGTTGCGAAGACTCTCCCCAATTCGCCTGAAATTAAGCATTTGTAAAGTTCCGGCGACTCTCTGCAAGGTACTGGTGAGACCGTCATCCTCATCGATGCCTGATATACCAATCATCTCGATATCATCGAGCATTCGTCGCACGCTGGACAATTCCTCATCGAGAGCACCAGCAACAGCTGAAATAGCGGTAGCACCGGGGCCGCCAAGGCTTGCACGCTCTCTTTCCAGCTCATCCTCGGTGTATTCAAGCTCTTCTGCAGAGAAGGCCTTGAGCAACTTAGCTCCACTTTCACTAGGCCGAGAAAGAGCCAGCCAATAGATACACTCTTTTAACAAGATCGGCGGTGCCGGTTGATCTAAGGCTGTATCACACTCTTTTTGCAAGGCGCGCAACCAGCGATCGAACATACTGAAGACCATCACCCGTGAGCGACTGATGCGCATTTCAGCGGCGGCCATACCGCCGAGCGCCGCACCGGCCACCAACCACAAACGCCCATTAGGACGACCCGTGGTAATACTGGCGATACGCTCCAGTGCCCGCGCCATCATGGTAAATGCCGGTCCCCTGGGCTTGCCACGCAATAGTGCCAGCAAACCCACTTGGTACATATGCCGAAACCTGCGCACAAAACTGCGTAAGTCCTCGGACATTACTGCCGAAGCCCCTAAGCCAGGCAGAGAAGCACTGAGGTTACAGCGAAAAAAATGGCTCTCAGGCACAGGGGGCTGGGAGCGCGCAGCACGTAAATTATTAATAAAAGGTATCAGTAACTCTGGGCGGGCAATCGCCCGGCTTTGTACGAAGTCTAGGTAGCGGCCGAGCACATAGAAACCCGTACCGAGGGCCTCCATCAGTTCTTCCGTGGGCTGTTGACGCCCCTCTAAAACCTCGATTAAAGCGGCGATCTTTTCCTGTGTCAGCAATTCACCCGCGTGGAGTTGCACCATCTGCAGGACCCCGCTCACTTGCCTAAGGGCAGCGACACACTGCTCCAGCGGCTGTTTCTGGGTGGTATCTGCTGCAAATTTATCCAGGTGAGCGGCAGCATTGTCTATCGCAACAACCAGCTCGTCCTTGACTACATTGACAGAAGTGATGTTGATCTTGCGCAATTCACTTTTTGCCTGCACCACTGCATTCTTCCTGTAACCGAACAAAAAACAACCAACTCAAGAGGAGTAGGCCTAATAAACGGCAATTTATACCAATAGCGAAAAGAGTCCACCTTTCCGCAGACAATTTCCACCGAATATTCGACAAAAACCCTGGCAATAAAGCAACGAGTCCTAAATTACTTGAATTTTCCAGAAAACCCAGTAGCGTTTGCTATTTTGATATTTGCGTCTGTACGCATTTTGTTCTTGCGCACAAAAAACAACCAACACTAGAAACATCGCCGCAAGAGGAAGAGCCATGGTAGCCGAGCAGATCATTGCCGCCCACTATTCTCTCCCAAGACTCCACTTCACCCAAAACCGGGTAAACCATGGAAGTAAATGATGAATACCTACAACAATGCAATAACGGCTTCCGGAAACGGTTTTGGCCGCGCCTTTGCTGATAATTTTCTCGGCGAGGCCCCTGACTGGTACAAGCTAACCATCGCCGCCTTCCTACTACTCAACCCACTCATACTCTATGTCAGCGGCCCCACCACCACCGGCTGGGTGCTAATCGGTGAATTTATATTTACCCTCGCCATGGCTTTAAAATGTTACCCGTTACAACCCGGCGGACTACTCGCTATTGAAGCGGTACTCATGGGAATGACAAGCGCTGATGCGGTTTACCACGAAGTGGTAGAGAACATCGAAGTTATTTTGCTGCTAATGTTTATGGTGGCTGGCATCTACTTTATGAAGAGCCTGCTGCTGTTTGTCTTCACCAAGATCCTGATCCATGTAAACTCTAAAAGCCTGCTATCTCTATTATTCTGCGCAGTAGCCGCGGTACTCTCTGCCTTCCTAGATGCACTCACCGTAACCGCTGTGCTGATTGCTGTTGCTGTGGGTTTTTACTCGGTATACCACCGAGTTGCATCTCAACAACCCCATCATCACCTGGCTCACGACCATTCCAACGATGAGCATGTAGTGGAGTATCACCGTGAGGACCTGGATCAGTTTCGAGCATACTTGCGCAGCCTGATCATGCATGGCGCTGTGGGTACTGCACTCGGCGGAGTTTGCACCCTCGTGGGCGAGCCACAAAATCTTCTGATCGCCGAGAAAGCCGGCTGGGAGTTTGTGCAATTCTTTTTGCAGATGGCTCCAGTAACCATTCCCACCCTAGTTGCAGGCCTTGTGACCTGCGTACTTTTAGAAAAAAGTAAACTTTTCGGTTACGGGGCTCAGCTTCCCCAGGCGGTACGTGAAGTCCTGTCGAATTTTGCACGGGAAGAGGAAAGTAAGCGTACCAATACCCAAGTTGCTGAACTCTGGGTACAGGGTATCGTCGCCGTAATGCTGGTTTTCGCTTTGGCCTTCCATATTGCAGAGGTTGGCATTATTGGCCTGATGATCATTGTATTACTGACCGCTTTCAATGGCATCGTTCAAGAAGCCCGCATTGGTCATGCTTTTGAAGAGGCCCTCCCTTTTACTGCGCTTTTAGTAGTATTTTTCGCGATAGTTGCAGTAATCCACCAACAACATCTATTTGAGCCAGTGACACACTTTGTACTATCTCAAAAGCCAGAACAGCAGCCAGGTTTGTTATTTGTCGCTAATGGTCTTCTATCCATGATTAGCGACAACGTGTTTGTGGCCACGGTTTATATCAATGAAGTTAAGTCCGCCTTCCTAGATGGCGATATTACTCGTGAACACTTCGATAAACTTGCCGTCGCCATTAACGCTGGCACCAATCTGCCGAGTGTTGCCACACCCAATGGCCAAGCAGCCTTTCTATTCCTTCTAACCTCAGCCCTTGCTCCGCTAATTCGCCTTTCTTATGGCCGCATGGTTCTTATGGCCTTACCTTACACATTAATACTCAGTACTGTTGCGCTGCTTTGTGTGATTTATGCTCTCTAGACAAAACTGGCCGGCGAATACACCGTGTTAGTTGGCGGTCTTAGGATGAGGACCAATGATAGAAGATAGCGAATAGATTAAAAAAGCCCGCAAAGCGGGCTTTTTATTGATTACCAGAAGTGCTTACCTGCGGATTTCTGTAACAGCTCAAGCATGGATTGATGCGCGTCTAACTCTTGTTCTGAGGCCTGGATTATTTTGAGAGGGTGCCGATTCGGAGAGAGCCTACGAATTACCGCTGAAGCGGCCTCCCCCTGCACCTGCTTGCTTTTCTCAGAGTTCTGTCCTTCCCCTCCCTGCGCCAAACCCAGATCGGTTTGCCCACCGGTCATCAGCAAATAGACGTCGGCGAGTATCTCGGCATCCAAAAGGGCGCCATGAAGGTCACGCTGAGAGTTATCGACAAAATAACGCTTACACAGCGCATCCAGATTATTCTTTTGGCCGGGATGCTTTTCTCGCGCCAAGGCCAGGGTATCGAGCACACTGCAATGGGCGTTCACATTCTGCCAACGCGGACTGCCCAACAACTTTAACTCGGCATTGATAAAGCCAACATCAAACGGCGCGTTGTGAATAACGAGCTCAGCACCCTCACAAAAAGCCATAAAGTCATCGGCAATCTGGGCAAAGATCGGCTTATCAGCAAGAAACTCATTGGTGATGCCGTGGACTTCAATGGCACCATCCTCCACCTGACGCTGAGGATTAATATATTGATGATAGTGGCGTCCAGTGAGCTTACGATTTTCAAGCTCTACACAGCCAATCTCAATAATCCGGTGACCGCTTTTGGGGTCTAGGCCGGTGGTTTCAGTATCCAGTACAACCTGGCGCATAGTTCACTCCCCTGGGAATTACAGCTCATCTATACCGCGGTTGGCCAGCTGGTCAGCCCTCTCATTACCGGGATGGCCCGCATGCCCCTTCACCCAATGCCACTCCACCTGATGCCTGGCAACACCTTCATCTAGCTGCTGCCAGAGATCCGCATTCTTAACCGGTTTTTTACTCGCTGTCTTCCAACCATTTTTTTTCCAATTGTTGATCCAACCGGTGATTCCCTGTCTCAGGTATTGCGAGTCGGTATGCAAATCGACCTGACAGGGTTGCTTCAGGGCTTCGAGCGCCTTGATCGCGGCCATCAGCTCCATACGATTATTGGTGGTATGGGATTCCCCTCCACATAATTCTTTTTCATGCTCGCCGTAAACCAGTAAAGCTCCCCAACCTCCTGGTCCAGGATTGCCACGGCAGGCGCCGTCGGTGTAGATGGTAATTTGCTTCAAAATCGGTGCCAAATATTGGGATAGAGCGACTTCTGGAAGATTCCACGGTTATCGCTTCTGATGCTTTTCCCGTGCAGCAACACGAGGGCTTGTAGGTGTCGCCACCAGGGCAGGCTTTCGCTCTGTGCGCCAATCTATCTTGATTGCCCGCACTCGTGCCACTTCTTTGCGCGCGACTATGATGTAAAACCCACCCCAAGGCAAGCGTAGGCGGGTGGCCAGCCGCTCCATCCAGGCACTCTTGGCAAGGAGTTCACGCTGCTGTAATGGCAGACGAAAAAAACCTCGATGCAGCTGTTCAGCCTGGAGATCCAGCAGATTCATCCAGTCGGCGATTCTGGCCGCACGCAGCTGATTGCCTTTTTGGTAAGCCCCTCGAGAAAACAACAAGCGCGACAAGCCCAGCAAGGAAAAGGGGTTGAACCCCATCAACAGCATATGGCCACCAGGTATTAAAACCCGTGCCGCCTCACGCAATACCTGGTGGGGCTGAGTAGAGAAGTCCAGCAAATGATGCAAAACGACCACATCAATCGACTCAGAGGGAAGGGGCAACTGCTCCAACTCAACTATGGCCGCCCCCTTCTGTTCAGGACAAACCGCCAAACGGAAGCGGTGATTGATCCGACTGGAAGCAGCAAAATCCACCGCATCGGTAACCCCCGCTTGCAACAGATGGTAGCCAAAGAAACCCTCAATCAAAGGTTGAGTCAGAGCCAGTTGCTGCGAAAGAATCTCCTGCCCCAGGCTGCTTAAAAACCAATGTGACAAGGCCGGACTGGCTTTGCTCAAAAGCGATGCCTCTATCGATACTCGAGATCCGGACTTATCAGTCATTCAGTCTCCTTATGGACCAAGCAAATTAAACCTATAACCCTGGGTTCTTATAGCCACCCTTTATCTGTGATCTCTAGGTGTAAAAGAGTTTAACATTACGCCGAACATTCATTTGCAAGTCACCAGGGAAAGCTTGCGATCTGGTAGACCCACTACTTCACATTTTCCCTTAATATCCATGATATCGTTCCAAGATCGAGTTAGCAGGTAGGACTAACATGCTCTCAGTAACCCCGATTCCCGCATTGAGTGACAACTATATCTGGCACCTTGAGAAAGATGGAGAGCACTGGGTTGTTGATCCCGGCGAAGCTGAACCCGTTTACGATGCCCTACAGGATAAAGCCCTTAATGGCATATTAATCACTCACCACCATTTTGATCATACCGGTGGGATCAAAGCACTACATAACCACTATGGATGCCCGGTATTAGGGCCCGAGTCCATCAAAGGGGTAACCAATCCAATTGCCGGCGGGGATACTTTTTTGTTGTTGGGTCTACCGATTGAGGTCTGGGATATTCCCGGCCACACCCTGGACCATTTAGCATTAATTCTTAAAGAAGAGTCCCCCGACGGTAATGTGCAACCACACCTCTTTTGCGGCGACACGCTTTTTGCCGCCGGCTGTGGCCGTATATTTGAAGGGACTCCAAAGCAAATGCTCCATTCACTACAAGAGTTAACCACCCTCCCAAAACATACCCTCGTATATTGTGCGCATGAATACACCCTCGGCAACCTCCACTTTGCTCATACAGTAGAGCCAGGCAATAGTGCCATCAGTGAACGCCTGGTCCAAAGCCAAACCCTTCGGCAGGCAGGTAGAGCAACTCTGCCATCCACCATCGCTAAAGAGCTGGCAACAAATCCTTTCCTTCGCTGCCAGATTGCAGAAGTTGCCCAGAGCGGCGCCCACCACCTGGGCCGTGATACTTATGAGCATCTCGATGAGGTAGAAATATTTGCTAGCTTACGCGATTGGAAAGACCACTTTTAATAAAGAGAGAAGGTAACGCCGTATATAAGGGCAAAATACTTAGCAACCCCAAAAAACTGTCTGTTTTTTATCCATCTGCGTTGACCGAAACTATTTCCGCTAATTAGAATCAGAAGGCTATGATCCAGTGCTCAGTGCAAGCAAAAAATAAGCGCCCCCGCGCGTGCTGAGTGGGAATTACAAGAATTACTCGCGGATACCAAACATGCTTCACAAGAATTTTGCCGCGGCATTGCTGGCCGCTACGGTTGGGGCTTGCTCGCAAATGCCAGAGACAGGTCCATCTCCCGATAGCGAAAACCACCAAGAACAAGAAGCCAGCCCTGCGAATAGCCTTGCGATCCCCGCTCAAAACTCAGCAGAGGCAGCCCTCCCCCCTACGGATATCTGGGAGCGCCTGCGCCGAGGATTCAGCCTCAATCACCGTGCTGAGGATCCCAAGGTACAGGATTACATCGCTTATTTCTCCCGCAATGAAGGCTATATGTCGCGGGTTACAGAGAGATCACGCCGCTATATCTTTCATGTCGCAGAGGAATTAGAGCAGGCAAATATGCCACTCGAATTCGCCTTGTTGCCTATCGTGGAGAGTGCCTACGATCCTTTTGCTTATTCCCATGCCCAAGCTTCTGGCATGTGGCAGTTTATTCCCTCAACCGGACGCTCTTTCGGCCTTAAACAAAACTGGTGGTATGACGGCCGCCGGGATGTGCACGAATCTACTCGTGCAGCCGTAAAGTACTTCAAATATTTATCCGAGCGTTTTGATGGCGACTGGGAGCTTACTCTGGCTGCCTACAATGCTGGGGAAGGTACTGTACGCCGCGCAATCGAGCGCAACCGCCGCAAAGGGCGTGGGACTTCTTTTTGGGAGATCAAGCTACCGCGTGAAACAAAACGCTATGTGCCACAACTTTTAGCACTTGCTGAGGTAGTATCTCGCCCGGATCACTACAAAATTCCTCTGCACAATGTCGCCAACGAGCCATACTATGCCCGTGTCAATGTTGGCAGCCAGATAGATCTTGCCCAGGCCGCAGAGCTTGCTCAGATCGAGGTGGATGAGCTTTACCTGCTCAACCCTGGCTTTAACCGCTGGGCGACAGATCCCAATGGGGATCACCACTTACTCATCCCCATTGAAAGTCTGGAGCGCTTTGAGGCAGCGCTGAAAGACTTGCCGGTAGAACAGCGCGTAACCTGGGAGCGATACACCATTGCTCGGGGAGATACGCTCTCTACCATTGCACGACGCTACCAAACCACCATTACAGCCATCCGCGAAGCCAATAAGCTGCGGAGCAACAATATTCGTGCCGGTAAAACCCTATTGATCCCCAGTGCCTCTGGTCCTTCAGGGCAATATGCTTACACCGTGGACCAGAGAGTGAAGCAACGCCAATCCTCTGACCGTGGACAAAAATCAAACTACACGGTTCAGCCCGGTGATAGCCTCTGGGCAATTTCGCGCAAGTTGAAAGTGAGCGTGAAGGAGCTCGCTCATTGGAACAGCATGGCACCAGGGGACACTTTACGTCCAGGCCGAACACTGGTTGCCTATAACGGGGGTTCAAATGAGAGTAATCGTACCACCCGCAAACTCTCATATAGAGTGAGAAGTGGGGACTCCCTTTACCGGATTGCTAATAAATTCAGTATCAAAATCGATGATATTTTACGCTGGAACAAAATTCCCAAGTCGAAATATCTTCAGCCCGGCCAACGCTTGACCCTATTTGTCGATAGCGCTCACAACAGCTGAATCCCCTCCCTAAAGGGTATTAGCAATAATAAAAAAACCCGGCTGTTGCCGGGTTTTTTTATTGGAGCAAGAGTACGCTCTACTCGTTTGTAGAATTAAGCTCCACTTTGGCTTGGTCAGACAGGTAGCGGCGAATTGCGGCCAACTCTGCACCACCATTCACCGATGCCAATTGCTGCATCAAAGCCTGACGCTGTTCCTTACTTTGCTGGGAAAGATCACCTGGGCGCACATCCTGCAGCGCCAGCACGACCTGGTTACCATTACTCACAGCAAAGACCGCCAGCTCCTTAGCCCCCGAAGCAGGCGCAGGTAAAGAGAAGGCCTTGCTATTGATCTCAGCGCGCTCTCCAAACCCTCCCCGGCGGGTCTTTTCGCTGGTCTCCAGGGTCAAACCCTGCTCTTTTGCTAGCTCAGCGAAATCACTGCCTGAGGCCAGGTTTTCTTTCAGGCTCTCCGCCTTTTTGGCAAGCTGTTCACTGGCCTTGTCACGCTTCAGCACTTCGACAATCTGTTCACGCACTTCAGCCAGAGGGTAAATACCTGCGGGCTTAGACTCGGTCACTCGCAGCACTACGGCATGCTCGTTATTGAGATTTAGCACATCGGAAGTATTGCCATCCTCCATCACCTCAGGAGAAAAAGCGGCCTCTACCACCTGAGCGTTTGCCAGTACACCACTACCGTTGGAGCGAGAGAAAAGACCACTCGTTTGCAGTGGCACGCCCAGCTCTTCGGCAGGGACAGCCAGACTTTCGGCGTTGTAGGCCAGGTCTGCCAAGCGACTCAGGGCTTCAAGAAACTCTCTTTCCGCTGCCGCAGTGCGCAATTGATTTTCGATGGCAGTCTTACGCTCTTCAAAAGTCGGCGGCTCACTCTCCTCCACCTCTAGGAGCTTAATAAAGTGAGTGCCACTATCGGTTGTAACCGGTGCCGAAACTTGCCCCACTTCCAAAGAAGCAAGCGCCTCTTCGAAAGCTTGCGGGAATACATCGCCAGTAGTAAAGCCGAGATCTCCACCCTCCTCACGAGAACCGAGATCCTCAGAGTAACTCTTGGCCAGGTCTGCAAAGTCTTCACCAGCATCGAGTTTCGCTTGGATTTCATCCAGCTTTGCCTGATCCGCCTCTTCTAACAGAATGTGTGCTGCTCGGCGGCGCAGATCAGAACCAAAGTTGGCAAGCTCCAGATCATACTGAGCGCGAACATCCTCTTCGGAGACATCAATATTGGAAGAAAAAACCTTAGGGGTCAGTTCAATATACTCAACCGCTACCTGTTCAGGTCGCTGGTATTGACTCTGGTTTTCCTGATAGTACTGCTCAATTTCAGCCTCACTAACTTCGGTGGAAGCCATTAACTCCTGCACCGGTAGCACGACGTAGGAGAAATCTCGCTCTTCCATAGACGCCGCGACCACCTGCTCTGCATCCACTTTGGTGGTAAAGGCGCTGGCAGTAACACTATCCGCAAATTGCTGCAGGGACATATCTCCCTCTACAATTTGCGGGAAGCTGGCTGTGCTGTACCCCATACGACGTAAGGCATCGCGATATAACTGAGCATTAAAGGTACCATCGACCTGGAAAGCCGGAATGTCGGTGATCGCCTTATTAACCGCAGCTGTACTCATCACCATACCGCTCTCTTGAGCTGCCTGGCGCATGACTGAAGTGGAAATGAGTTGGCGCAAAACCGGCTCGCGCAGCTGCTCATCGCTGATCAAATCCGCCGGAACATTCTCTCCGTATTGGCTCATGATCATACTGCGGCGGTTTTGTATGGCCCGCTGCAAATCCATATTAGTGATTTTTTCACCATTGACCTCGGCAACCGCATCGGCGGCACCACCACTGGCTCCGGTAAAAAAATCGATTCCCCCAATGACCATAATGAACCCAAAGAAGGCCGCAACAATAACTGCCGCCGTTCCCTTCAGGTTATCGCGCATGGACTGAAGCATGCTCAGCTCCGAAATTTCACTCTAATTGTTCAACTATTAGTAGATACAAAAAAGGCGTATCCAAGATGACACGCCTCTTTGCACTTCGACTTTTTACAAGGTCTCGAAGTTCACCGAAACTTAGTTTACGGCGTCTTTCAGGGCTTTACCGGCCTTGAAGTTCGGAATTTTTGCCGCAGCAATTTCAATTGGATCGCCAGTGCGCGGATTGCGGCCAGTGCGGGCTGCACGCTCTTTTACGGCAAATGTACCAAAGCCCACCAAGGCAACCTGGTCGCCTTTTTTAAGCGCATCAGTAATGCTGTCTACCATTGCGTCCAAAGCACGGCCAGCTGCTGCTTTAGGAATATCTGCAGACGCGGCAATTGCTTCAATCAGTTCGGACTTATTCACGCTTAATCCCTCTGTTCTTTTAAATATGTTTAGGGCGTACCCTCAGGCAAGGTATCCCTATTCGTAATTTTCTAACCACCGACAATTTTAGCGCCGGCCAATAAGGCCCGTTTTATACCAACTGCCCGGTAGCGGGTCAAGGAACCATGCGGGTTTCCGGCCGACAGGACAAAACTCAGGCAGCAAAAATCAACTTTGTGGTTAGGTTTTGGTCTTGTAAATTGTTACGGGGCGACAAGTGTCACCCCGAATGAGATCAATGGGTCTGGATAGATCTTTGTGAGCGCTCTTCCGCCTGCTTTTGCAAGGCAGAATATTCTTCATCAGAAAGAGACTCAGGTTTGTGCTCAAGCGCCAACTCAAGTACTTGATCGATCCATTTAACCGGTTTCACTATGAGATCCTGAAGAATGTTGTCAGGAATATCTTTCAGGTCCCGCTCGTTGTCTGCAGGAATCAACACGGTTTTTATACCGCCTCGATGTGCTGCCAACAACTTCTCTTTGAGACCTCCAATTCGTAAAACTTCTCCCCGCAAGGTAATTTCTCCGGTCATAGCTACATCCGAACGAACCGGAATATTGGTCAACACGGAAACCAGTGCTGTGCACATAGCTATACCTGCAGAGGGTCCATCTTTGGGGGTCGCCCCTTCGGGAACATGAATATGGATATCACGGGTTTCGTGAAAATCAGGCCCGATGCCGAGTGCTTGGGAGCGCGAGCGCACTACTGTCAAAGCGGCCTGGATCGATTCCTGCATCACATCACCCAGCGAGCCAGTTTTGATCATACGACCCTTGCCAGGTACCGCAGAGGCTTCGATATTGAGCAGCTCACCGCCAACTTCCGTCCAGGCGAGACCGGTAACAATCCCGATTTTGTTCTCTTCCTCAGCGCGACCGAAATCGAATTTGCGTACACCCAGCAACTCTTCCAGCTGCTCAGGCTGAACGACAGCCTTTTTCTCAGACGGGTTGCGCACATGTTCGGTGACGATCTTACGACAAACTTTGGCAATTTCGCGATCGAGCCCCCGCACACCGGCTTCACGAGTGTAGTAACGCACGATGTCGCGAATCGACTGGTCGGAAAGCTCCAACTCATCCTCTTTCAAGCCATTCGCTTTACGCTGCTTTGGCACCAAGTAGCGCTGGGCGATATTGAGCTTTTCATCCTCGGTATAACCGGGGATGCGGATAACCTCCATACGATCCAGTAATGGACCTGGAATGTTCATAGAGTTTGAAGTACAAACGAACATCACATCGGAAAGGTCGTAATCTACTTCGAGGTAGTGATCATTAAAGGTTTTGTTTTGCTCCGGATCCAACACCTCAAGCAGGGCCGATGCGGGATCGCCGCGCTGATCCATCCCCATTTTGTCGACTTCATCGAGCAAGAATAAGGGATTTTTAACACCAACTTTGGAAATCTTCTGCACAAGCTTACCTGGCAGAGAACCAATATAGGTACGACGGTGGCCGCGGATTTCCGCTTCATCTCGCACCCCACCAAGAGCCATACGCACATACTGACGATTGGTGGCGCGAGCGATGGATTGCCCTAGTGAGGTCTTACCAACCCCAGGAGGCCCAACCAAACACAGGATCGGCCCCTTGACCTTCTTCACACGCTTTTGCACAGCGAGATATTCGAGGATGCGCTCTTTCACCTCTTCCAGGCCATAGTGCTCCTTTTCGAGGATCTCCTCGGCTTTCGCCAGGTCATGTCGCACGCGGCTCGCCTTTTTCCAGGGGAGACTCAACATCCAATCGATATAGCTGCGCAACACCGAGGCTTCCGCAGACATTGGCGACATCATCTTCAACTTAGCCAGTTCAGCTCGGGTTTTCTTCTCCGCTTCAGCGGACATTCCCGAGTCGGCAATCTTGTTTTCCAGCTCTTCAATTTCATTGGGCTCTTCGGTAATTTCGCCCAACTCCTTCTGAATCGCCTTCATCTGCTCATTGAGGTAGTACTCGCGCTGGCTTTTCTCCATCTGCTTTTTCACGCGGCCGCGAATACGCTTCTCCACCTGTATCAGGTCGATCTCGGAATCCATCAGGCCAAGCAAATGTTCTAATCGCTCTTTGACATTGGAAGTTTCCAGTAGCTCCTGCTTCTGAGCCAGCTCCAGGGACATGTGTGCAGAGATGGTGTCCGCCAGGCGACCCGGCTCATCGATACCAGACAGAGAGGTAATAACCTCATTGGGTACCTTTTTGCTGATGGAGACATACTGCTCAAACTGTGACATTACCGAGCGAACCAAGGCTTCAGCCTCGCCCTCTGACAACTCAGTAGTCTCTATGGGCTCGACCGTGGCCTCGAAGTGGTTATCGTGCTCGGCAACATCAAGAATATTGACTCTCTCCCCCCCTTCCACAAGCACTTTTACAGTGCCGTCTGGAAGTTTGAGAAGTTGCAGAACACTAGCAACGGTGCCAACACGATAGATATCCTCGGCGCCAGGATCATCTTCCGATGCTCTTCTCTGGGCTACGAGTAGCACTTGCTTATCCCTGCGCATGGCCTCTTCTAAAGCCTCAATGGATTTTTCCCTGCCGACAAACAGCGGAATCACCATATGGGGGTAAACAACAACATCGCGCAATGGCAACAACGGATATTCAAGTTTGGTGTCGGATGACTGATCCATAGAACTCCTCTCGGCCCTATCACTGGGTATTTGGCGCGGCATCATGCTGCTGTTGAATATTGACAGCTTAATTTGGGCCACCGCCCTTCAGTTGCTAGAGATGGGGGGGGAGAGCCCGGAATACAAGTCTAATCTCGCGACCAATTTGTGCCGACTACAACTGAATACTGGCAGGCCGCTGACGCTTAAACATGGCATACAGGCGAAAAAGAAACTTTTTGATAGCAATCAGCTATAAAAAAAGCCCCACAAGTGGGGCTTTTAGATAAGGAGGTTTATTCCTCCGGCGCAGCCTTTTGTGGCTGGCTTTCGCTCTCGTAAACCAGCAGAGGAGCTGACTCTCCCTTGATAACCGCCTCGTCGATAACGACTTTGGCAACATCATCAGAAGAGGGGATGTCATACATGGTTTCCAGTAGCACGGATTCCATAATAGAACGGAGACCACGGGCACCAGTTTTACGCTCCATCGCTTTGGTTGCCACCGCATCCAGCGCATCTGGGCGAAAATCCAGTTCTACATCTTCCATTTCGAAAAGCTTTGCATACTGCTTGGTCAGAGCATTTCGCGGCTCAGTGAGAATCTGAACCAGAGCTTCGCGATCGAGCTCCTCGAGTGTCGCAGTAACAGGCAGCCGCCCCACGAACTCAGGGATAAGCCCATAGCGGACAAGATCTTCTGGCTCAAGGTCACGCAGAACCTCACCAAAGTTGCTGCTCCCATCCTTAGATTTCACCTCGGCACTGAAGCCAATTCCACCCTTCTCTGAGCGATCGCGTATTACCTTATCCAAACCCGCGAAGGCACCACCACAGATAAACAGGATGTTCGAAGTATCCACCTGCAGGAATTCCTGCTGAGGGTGCTTGCGGCCACCCTGGGGAGGAACAGAAGCTACCGTACCTTCAATCAGCTTAAGCAGTGCCTGCTGCACACCCTCTCCGGAAACATCCCGGGTAATGGACGGGTTGTCAGACTTACGAGAAATCTTGTCAATTTCATCGATGTAGACAATTCCCTGCTGGGCTTTCTCGACATCATAGTCACATTTTTGCAGCAACTTTTGGATGATATTCTCTACATCTTCACCGACATACCCAGCCTCTGTAAGAGTGGTAGCATCGGCAATGGTAAACGGAACATTAAGCAATCGCGCAAGAGTTTCTGCCAGCAAGGTTTTACCGCTACCGGTAGGCCCTACCAGAAGAATGTTGGACTTGCTCAGCTCAACATCATCTTTTCCTTTAACACCAGTCTTGCTGCGCAGGCGCTTGTAGTGGTTATAAACTGCAACCGCCAGTACGCGCTTGGCTCTCTCCTGGCCAATCACATATTGATCAAGGATCTCAGTAATTTCACGCGGCGTGGGTAGGCGCCCTTCTGGGCCCTCCGCAGTCTCCTGGACCTCTTCGCGAATGATATCGGTACACAGCTCGACACATTCGTCGCAGATAAAGACTGACGGCCCAGCGATCAGCTTCCGCACCTCCTGTTGGCTTTTGCCACAGAAAGAGCAGTACAGCAATTTGCCGCTGTCTTCTCCGCTGCTTTTGTCGGTCATCAAAATACTCCGTGGTCACTGGCCTACCAGGCCCTTTAATTCAGCTATTACAGCAAGATGCTGTCTTTTGGCGTAATTTTCAAGTCCTTCCAACTGAGAAAAAACCAGCAAAGAACCGTGGTTCTATTTCCACGCCATTAGCAAAATATTTTCGTTGAAACTATAACTTTTCCAGGGCCTGACGTCTGGAAAGCACATCATCCACTAGACCATATTCCTTCGCCTCATCGGCACTCAAGAAATGATCGCGCTCAGTGTCTCTTTCAATATCACTGACGGGGCGGCCGGAATGATGGGCCATCAACTCATTCAGTCGATGACGGATCTTGAGGATCTCCTGCGCATGGATATGAATATCGCTGGCCTGCCCCTGGGCGCCGCCACTGGGCTGGTGGATCATTACCCGCGAGTTGGGAGTGGCAAATCGCTTCCCTGGCGCTCCCGCAGTCAGCAGAAAGGCGCCCATGCTACAAGCCTGACCAATACACATAGTGCTTACATCCGGCTTAATGAACTGCATGGTGTCATAAATAGACATACCTGCAGTCACAGATCCACCGGGAGAGTTAATGTACAGGTGAATATCTTTATCTGGGTTTTCAGCTTCCAGAAACAGCAGCTGGGCCACCACTAAGTTGGCCATATGGTCTTCAACCGGACCGACCAGGAAAATAACCCTCTCCTTTAGTAAGCGAGAGTAGATATCAAAAGAGCGCTCGCCCCTGGCGGTTTGCTCTACCACCATGGGCACCAAACCAGTCGCTAAGGGGTCGAATGAGGCTTGGGGATAATCAATTCGTGCCATAGGTACCATTGCTTCCTTTTGTGGCGTATTCGGCAGGCCAGCATACAAGCGCTCTGCGCCCGTGCTGAAAAATTAGGTTTTCAGAGCTTAACCGGTCAAGCAGGATAAAGCCAGCCGGTAAAAAGGAAGGAGATGCAACGACGCCCGACTGAAGCGGGCGCCAATGCATTCTTGTGAGACAGGGACAATTAGCTCTGCTTCTGCGGCTTAATAACGTCGTCGTAAGTACTTTCAACTTCTTCGACTTTTGCAGACTTGAGAACAAAATCCACAACCTGATCTTCCAGAACTACGGATTCAACCCCGGAGAGCAACTCACGGTTGTTGTAGTAGTATTCAACTACTTCTTCCGGCTGCTGATAGGTTGAGGCAAGCTCTTCAACTTTAGCTTTTACCAGGTCCGCGTCTACAGACAGCTCGTTCTTTTTAACAATCTCACCGACAACAAGACCGAGAACAACACGGCGCTTAGCCTGCTCTTCGAACATAGTGTCTGGCAGCATACGCTCTGCATCTTCAAGCTTAATCTGCCCACCAAACTGCTGAATCATTTGCCCACGCAGAGTGCGAACTTCACCAGCAACGAGAGCAGATGGCAACTCGACCGGATGTTTTTCAAACAACTGGTCCATTACCTGGGTTTTTACCTTATTCAGAGCAGCGTTTTTTAGCTCGCGCTCCATGTTGCTGCGAACTTCCTCACGGAACTTCTCTTCTCCACCCTCTTGAACACCGTAAGCAGCGAAGAACTCTTCATTCAGCTCGGGAAGTTCAGGCTTCTCAGAGGAAGTCACCTTGATATTGAAGGTTACCGCGGCACCGCGAAGTTCTTCGGCTTGGTAATCTTCCGGGAATGTCAGGTCGAGGTCTTTTTCTTCACCTGGCTTCATACCCAGGATACCGTCTTCAAAGCCGGGGATCATCTGGCCAGAACCGAGAACCAACTGATGACCTTCCGCTTTTCCACCCTCGAACTCTTCGCCATCTTTGCGGCCAACGAAGTTGATGGTCACGCGGTCACCCTTCTGAGCTTTGCGCTTGGTGTCTTTCCAGGAAGACTGCTGCTTACGCAGCACATCGATCATATTCTCAACATCGGCATCAGTAACACTGGCAACCGGGCGCTCTACGCTGAGTTCAGCCAGATCGGCCAACTCAACTTCAGGATAAACTTCAAAAGTAGCAATGTATTCCAGGTTTTCACCAGCTGCGGTCTGTTTGGCCTCAATGCTGGGCTGACCCGCTGGCTTTACTTGCTCCTGCTGTACAGCGTCGTAGAAAGAGCGGCTCATTACCTCGCCGAGCACTTCCTGGCGAACACCGGCACCAAAACGCTGGCGCACAACCTTCATAGGTACTTTGCCCTTGCGGAAGCCATTGACGCGAACAGTTTTGGCTGCCTGCTGCAGACGCTTATCCACTTCTTTATCGACGATTTCCGCCGGCAAATTAACCGTTAAGCGACGCTCCAGACCGGAAGTAGTTTCGATGGAAACCTGCATGTTTATCCTCGTCAGACTATCTCTTTAATCGCGCCGCAGCGCCAACGAATACCGGGCCACCGGGACTTAGCCAGCAACCTCATGGGCACAGCCATCAAAACCATTGAGAGTTTTGCGCTGACGCCAAATGCACAAGAAGCCCGCACCCACCCCTCCAGGGCAAGTCACACGGACTTCCAGACCTTTAATTTGGTGGGGACGGGGAGACTCGAACTCCCACACCTTTCGGCACCAGAACCTAAATCTGGCGTGTCTACCAATTTCACCACGTCCCCAATATTTTCTTGTCGCTAACCCTTTGAAAAATATAGGGTTTCAGCCTTCAAAAGACCTCATCGCGACAAGGGGTGCAGATTGTGCCACAGCATTTTGAAGGCAGCAACACTTTACTGAAAAAATTAAAAAAGGCGCCACTAGGGCGCCTTTTCAGGTGGCTGTAAAGGATTAAACCCGCTCCACAATGGTAGTGATACCCTGCCCCAGGCCGATACACATGGTTGAAACGCCCAGGTTTCCACCCTCGTTTTGCATAACACTCAGCAAGGTGCCAGTGATACGCACACCAGAGCAGCCGAAGGGGTGCCCTAAAGCAATTGCTCCGCCATACAGGTTAACCTTCTCGTCCATCTTGTCGAGCAGGTCGAGATCCTTCAGCACGGGCAGCGCCTGCGCAGCAAACGCCTCATTCAGCTCAACCTTATCGATGTCACCGATGGTCAGGCCCGCATTCTTAAGCGCCTTCTTGGTGGAGGGCACAGGGCCATAACCCATGATGGAGGGGTCAACGCCAGCCAGGGTCATTTCCTTCACGCGAGCGATCGGGGTCATCCCCAAAGCCTGGGCGCGCTCGGCAGACATCACCAGCATAACAGAGGCGCCATCGGTAATCTGGGAAGAAGTACCGGCAGTAACTTGACCGTGCTTCGGATCGAATGCCGGCCTCAGTTGAGCCAGACCTTCCACAGTCGTATCCGGACGGATGGTTTGGTCCGCTTCAACCAGGAAAGGTACGCCATCATCATCATGCCCCTCAATGGCGATAATCTCGCGATTGAATTTGCCAGCTTTGGTAGCTTCGGCGGCACGGTGGTGGGAACGTGCACCAAACTCGTCCATTTGTTGACGCTGGATGCCGTGCATCATTGCCAGATATTCGGCAGTCATACCCATGGAACCAGCAGCCTTGGCCATATAGCGGCCCAGCATTGGGTTGGGACTGACGTGCTCCATCATATTTAGGTGGCCCATGTGCTCAACACCACCCACCACATATACGTCGCCAACACCAGCCTGGATATTGGCTGCAGCGGTATGCAGGGAGGACATGGAGGAACCACACAAACGGTTAACAGTCTGAGCCGGAATGGTGTGCGGCAGACCTGCGCGCAGCAGAATAAAGCGCGCCACGTTGAAACCCTGCTCATCGCGCTGCATTACACAGCCCCAGATCAAGTCATCGATCTCGGCAGGATCCAGCTTGTCATTGCGCTGTAAGAATTTTTTCAGCAGCTCAGCAGACATATCGTCGGCACGAACGTGGCGGTAGACACCATTCTTCGAGCGGCCCATCGCCGTACGTGCGTAGTCGACGATTACGGCATCTCTAGGATTTAAACTCATCGCTATTCTCCTTACTTGTTGCCGTAGTAGGTTTTGCCACTTGCGGCCATTTCACGCATGCGATCGGTCGGCTTGTACAGCTCACCAAGATCGGCGTACTTATCGGCAATCTTCACAAACTCATCCAGGCCAATGCTATCCAGCCATGCGAAGATTCCACCGCGGAACGGAGGAAAACCGATACCGTAGATCAGGGCCATATCGGCCTCTGCCGGGGAGTCGACAATTCCCTCTTCCAGGCAGCGAGCCAGCTCGGTAGCCATAGGTACCATCATGCGCTCGATAATTTCATCATTCTCGAACTCACGACGCTCTGCAACGTGCGGCTTAAGCAGTTCGTAAGACTCTTCGGTAGCCACTTTCTTCGGGCGACCTTTTTTGTCTTGCTCGTAGTTATAGAAGCCTTTGTCGTTCTTCTGGCCATAGCGACCCGCTTCATACATTACATCGGAAGCAGCGGTGAAGGTTTTGCCCATACGATCGGGGAAACCCTCAGCCATTACAGTCTCGGCATGGACACCAGTGTCGATACCAACAACGTCCATCAGGTAGGCGGGACCCATCGGCCAACCCCAGCGCTCCATGACTTTATCAACAGCCTGGAAGTCAGCGCCATCGCGCACCAGCATGGAGAATCCGGCAAAGTATGGGAAGAGGACGCGATTAACCAGGAATCCAGGGCAGTCACGTACTACGATGGCCTTCTTGCCCATCTTGTTTGCGTAAGCAACTACACGGGCAACGGCGGCATCGGAAGTCTTCTCACCACGAATCACCTCAACCAGTGGCATTTTGTGCACCGGATTGAAGAAGTGCATACCCAGGAAGTTTTCCGGACGGGACAGCGGCTCAGACAGGTGATTAATAGAAATAGTGGAGGTATTGGAAGCGATTACAGTATCTTCGCTCACCTTGGTTTCCACTTCTTTTAGCACAGCGTGCTTCACCTTGGGGTTTTCAACCACGGCTTCCACAACGACATCGATATCTTTGAAACCGTCGTAGCTTAAGGTTGGTTCGATGCGATTGAGCACTTCACCCATTTTCACCGGGGTCAGGCGCTTACGATCAACCAGCTTAGAAAGCAGCTTGTTCGCCTCATTCAGACCAAGATCGATACCTTTCTGATCGATATCTTTCATCTTGATCGGAGTGCCTTTGTAGGCGGACTGGTAGGCGATACCGCCACCCATAATACCTGCACCCAGCACTGCCGCACGCTCGATCGGTTTGTCAGCTTTCTTTTCCCAACCCTTGGCAACCTTGCTGATCGCCTGGTCTGCGAGGAACAGACCCACCAGGGACTTGGCGGTGCCAGTCTGGGCGCAGAAGATAAACTTCTCCTGCTCAATTTTCAGCGCTTCATCGCGGGTCAACTTGTAACCCTGTTCGATAGACTCAACCGCAGCTACCGGAGAGGGGTAGTTCTTACCGGCCTGCTGCCCCACAAAAGCCTTGGTGGTAAAGAAGGCCATCAGCGCTTCGGTGTCATTCAAAGGAATCGGGGATTTCTTGATTTCGCGGTTAGCCTTGTAATCCAGCTCGCCATTAATGGCGCGCTCGAGCAGCTTGATCGCTGCATCTTTGAGCTTATCAGTGGGAACCACAGCATCAACAGCATGAGCTTCCAGCGCGGCAGCTGGCTTTTGCTCTTTACCTGCTGCAATCCACTCAGCAGCAACATCAACGCCTACAACGCGCGGCAGGCGAACCGTGCCACCCCAGCCAGGGATCAGGCCCAACTTAACTTCCGGAAGACCAACTTTGGCCTCTTCGCCCATCAGGCGGAAGTCACAACCCAGGCAGACCTCAAAACCGCCGCCGAGCGCATAACCATTGATGGCTACTACGGTCGGGACTGACAGATCTTCCAGGCGGTTGATATTTTCATTGTTCTGATTCATCAGATCAGCAACACCCTCTGCGCCCGCAGAGAAAGCATCGCCAAATTCGGTGATATCTGCACCGACTATAAAGACGCTCTTGCCACTGGTCAGCAGCACACCTTTGATGCCGTCTGCTGCCTCTATAGCATCCAGAGCCTGAGAGAATTCGGAAACCGTCTGGCGGTTGAACTTGTTAACGGATTCGCCTTGCAGGTCGAATTTAAGCTCGGCGATGCCGTTGTCGAGCATCTGAACCGTGAGCGCTTTGCCACTAAATAACATTGATTGACCTCTTTTATTCTGGGCCGCAATCCTGGACCCGGGGTCGGAATTTTTTTGCAACCATGGACCGCCCGCAACTGCGGTGACACTTGGGCCCATTACGGTCAGCCGTAGTATAGCCAGATTCAAACGTTTGTTTGAATACTATTTCTTACAAAAGGACTGGCACCAATAGTGCCCAAGTACAGAAAACAACCAGCAACATCTCACCAGCCAGTCAGAGTAGGCCGGGCCAGTCTAACGCGGATTAATCTGCCTGTTCAGCCCCGTGGCGCAATTCACTCTGTATTTCAAGCTTCTGCTGAACTCGCATTGTTAAGGGAGCAGGAGCAATATGGGGTTGAGAGGCTGTCACGGCACTGATAACCACACAGTCAGTACTGCCGGGGTTGTGAAATCGGTGGGGCCGCCGCGCGCTGAAATAATAACCGTCCCCCACCTCTAGCAAGGCGAAATCCGATCCCGCAGTGACCTCCAACTCCCCAGCAATTACAATGCCTCCCACTTCTCCATTAAGAAGTAGCTGGCCGGACCCTGAATCTTGCCCGGCGGGAAATACTTTACGAATAATTGACATGGAGCGTCCTTGCTGTGCACCCCCAAGCAAATAACAGACGACTTGACCATCACCAATTTCAGGCATTTCACTGGCGCGAAAGAAAATCTGTTCCGGTTCGGCAAGATTCAGGGAAAAAAACTCAGCCAAGGACATGGGCACGCTATTTAATATTTTTTCAAGCGACCCCACAGAAGGGCTCACCCTGCCCTGCTCAATAAAGGAAACGGTAGCATTGGTAACGCCAGCTTGTCGTGCTAATTGCCGCTGAGAAATTCCGTAAATTTTTCGTACCAGCTTCAGTCGGGCACCGAGATCCCCAGTTTCATTGACTTCACCACAAACATCCATGTCTGCCATTGAATTTCCCATTTAGTTAACAGTCAATAGGCGTTTTATCACACCCCTAAATCAAAAAAAATAAACGGCAACGGTTTCAGGTGCTTAGAACACTTAAATCATATCGGCAAACGGATTGTTAACATCAAGCTCTAT
Organism: Microbulbifer variabilis; assembly: GCF_020524905.1. GTDB lineage: Bacteria > Pseudomonadota > Gammaproteobacteria > Pseudomonadales > Cellvibrionaceae > Microbulbifer > Microbulbifer variabilis_A. Next base: position 38,088 of record NZ_JAIVKI010000010.1, read on the forward strand.
CGGAGGAAAACCAGGAAGGGCCACCTTATCGACAGAAAGGTCTATTTGAGCCTCATCTATGAGCCCCTCGCCAAAACGATAAATAGTTTGCAACTCCCCTTTGCTCGCCTTCACATCGTAAGCCACTGCCTGCTCAACAACAGATTCATTTTTTCTGTGGTGAGCAAGCATCGCTTTCGTTCCATAGCGTTTTTCCAGCATTGAGCGGGTCACATGGGGAGAGAGCACTGCCGCGGTCGCATTATTCCCACCAAAACCTTTAGAGTTCAGAAACGCGAGCTCCAGAGACACGGGGTCTCGTTCCACATGCTCACAGGAGATCTGCAAATTGTCTTGATGGACATCATCGGCCACTTTGTCAATCGTGACGATCCCTGGCAATATCCCCCTGTTAAAAATTCCTAGGGCGGAAATTAATTGGTCTCCACTGGCCACCGCTACCGTGTGACCGACATAGGCCTTAACTGCACATACGGGCCATTCCCGCACGCCAAAAACAGATGCCAGGCGATCGAGAATTGCAGACTCGGTCACTCGATTTTGCGGCGTGCTTGAACCGTGGGCCTGAACAAAGCTGCGCCTTTTCAGACTCTCATCCCCGACAATAGCTCTCGACTCTGCCATCGCACGAGCCATAGTCAGATAGTTTCCAGGCCCCGGCGCGGAGATCGATTTTTTGTATCCATCGGCATTGATATAAACACCCGCAACTGAGCCATGAATATTGGCCCCTAACTCAACTGCCAGAGCATCGTCCATAAGGATTGCCCATTGGGTACCCTCTCCCAGAGTAAAACCGCAATTTTCCCCAAATGGACGACTGGTGCGACGGAAATCTACCTCACCCGAAAAGATTTTTCGCAAGTTCTCAGTCGTAGCAAGCGCACCCATTGTGGAATAACCATCGACAATCTCAGGCACAAGCGGCGCCTCAGTGGCCCCAACAACGGCCACCCTAGCCCGACCATTACGAATATCCTCAACCCCAGCGCGCAGATTATATAAATAACTGGCACAAGCTCCGGTCACCGCTCCGGTAGACCCCACGTTACCCAGCACATAGGCATTTACAAAATCTGCAGGCATGCTATTCAAACCAAGCGCCAGCTGCTTGGAGCTAACCCGGGAGCCTCGCAGGCGAGACTGCATCAACCCCCCATTCCCATAGGGGTCTAGCTGGCTCATGGCCGAAGAGGCATAGACAGAAATATTGCCAGGGCCGGCCGCAGCAACAACTTCGTCCCAACCAACCCCCATAGAGAGCACCGCATCAGAAGCACCCAACACCGCCAGCTGTAATCCCCGCGGATGAAAGCGGGAGTTATAGCGCTCACCGGGCTCAAAGCCTGTGGGAAGTTGGCCAGCTGCTCCCACGGGAATCTCGCGAAAGCTGTCCAACATGACAGACAAACTCGCCGTGGTCACACGAACTCTGCCGCTGCCAATATTTTCTACTTGCCAGTCATTCGGTAAAGGATGTGGTAATTGACGAGTGGAAATCTCGAAAGAAATACCAGTGGGGTTAGTCAAATTCGCCGCCTGGTGATAATGACAACGGCGATAATCATAAATACGTGCTTCCAATTCACGCACCAGGGTACCCTTGAGCACTTTCTCTTCAAGCCCTGGCTCCAGCGGGCCACTGGCATCTGTGCGCAACCCCATTAGCGCGGCAAGATCAGAGAGCGTATCAATCCGCTCCCTCTGCCCAAGCTTATCGAGCACCATCCGGGCATAGCCCCGGTGAAAGGAGCTGCGTCCTGCAGGGTTGAAACCACCAAACGCGGTAATTACGGGAAGGCGCTGCATCCTGACCTCCAGCCAAGTTAAACACTACAAATTTAATATTCGGGAGTGTAGGGGGTGGTGATTCCGCCCAGTTATGGGCATACTGGCCAGCAAAATTGAGTGTTTTGGCCAATGGCGCATATGCGCCTGAGTATGTAATGCGAACGGTTACCTTTCTTCTGATTGATCAAATGCTGGCTACCGGCACTGTGCTACCCCTAGAGATGTTGCGTGGGGCCGAGAGCCGAGCCCGAGTGGAAGGACTAGCCGAGCCCTTGCGCTTGGTGACGGCCAGTATCGATGGGCAGGCAGTAAAAACCCGCTGCGGCTTTTCCTTTCAACCCGATGTGTCTTTGGACGAAGCTCCAGACAGCGATTTAATCTATATCCCGGCACTTTGGCGCAATCCGCGACCCGCCTTGAAACGCAGTGAAAAGCTCTTAAAGTGGCTAAGAGCCCAAGCTGAAGCCGGAGCCGCCATCAATGCAGTGGGCACAGGTGTCTGCTTTCTAGCCGAAGCTGGCCTCCTCGATGGCAAACCGGCCACTACACACTGGCATTATTTCGATCAATTCAGTACTGACTACCCAAAGGTCAAATTAAAACGCCAGTATTTTATAACCCAGGCAGACAAGCTTTTTTGCGCAGCCAGTGTGAACGCCCTGGCTGATGTCACCGTCTACATGATCAGACAGCTCTATGGGGCCGCCGTTGCCAGCCACGTTGAACGTAATTTTTCCCATGAGATCCGCCGGCCATTTGAGGAGATCGCTTATTCCGAAGGCTCTGTACACCTACATCCAGACGAAGATATTGTGCAGGCTCAAGCGTGGCTGAAAGAACACTGCAATACTGAGGTAAGACTCAGTGAAGTGGCGCAAATGTTCGATATGAGCGTACGCTCCTTCAACCGACGCTTTAAATTGGCCACAGGGCAGACGCCACTGCAATATTTACAGAATGTACGCGTAGACATGGCTCGAGAGTTACTGCAGTCCAGCAATCTATCTGTGAATGAAATCGCTGAAAAAGTGGGCTACCAAGATATGGGCCACTTCACTGCATTGTTTAAAAAGTTTCTAGCCACTACACCAAGCGAATACCGAGCCACCGTCAGGGCCAAACTATTCCGAGTGAACACCTGATTTTTTCAGGAATATTACGTCAATATCCACGAACTTCAATTCAGCATCCAGTTTCCGCGCCAGCCAATGGAAGGTTTCAGCACAAAAGAAGGAGATATGTGTTGGGTCGCGGATATAGTGCCAACTGGCAAATCGCTCTGGAGAAATGACCAACTTTGTCATCAGCGCCATAAGACCGCCAACACGTAATTGCGCCCATAATTTTGGCAGCTCATCGCCCGGGGAGCTCAAATGCTCTACCACCTCTGTCGCCACTATAAAATCATAGTTTTTTTCGGGGAAGCGGTTTTTAGGAAAGTAAAAACGATCGAACAATTCAACCTTATGGCCATGCTCCTCTAAAATACTCGCCAACAATGGAGCGGGCCCACAGCCAAAATCCATCCCCTCACTCCCAGGAGGAAGCACTTTTAATAGGGGCTCGGCGCAACGGCTAAGAAAACGGCGATACCCCTCATCCCCCATAGAATTTTCATGAAGGTCGTAATAGGCATGCTCTTCAGCTGGAGTAAGATGATACTCTGAAGGGACAAAAATCAACTCACAGCTATTACATTGGTAATAACTGCGAAATTTATCTCGATGGTAGAGGTGTGCCGCACTATGGCGGCACAAAGGGCAATAAAGGGACAACTTAAGCAGCTACCGTATCAGGCTTTTTTCCTGCCTCGGCTTTTTCAGTCCGATCATGATCTAGCAAATTGCCTTCACTAATCTGTATTTTACGTGGCTTCATCGTCTCAGGTATTTCTCGCACCAGTTCAATATGGAGCAAGCCATTGGCAAGCTTCGCATCAGTCACCTTAACGTGATCTGCAAGCTGAAAGCGCCGCTCAAAATTTCTAGCCGCGATACCGCGGTGCAGGAAGTTTCTCTGCGAGGTGTCTTCAGGTTTTTTACTACTTATGCTTAGGCGATTTTGCTCAACCTGAATATCGAGTTCGGACTGCTCAAAGCCTGCCACAGCCATGGTAATTCTATAGCTATCCTCACCGGTAAGCTCTATATCATAGGGAGGATAGGAGGGTTGCTTCTGCTCACTGGAGTTCATTGCATCCAGAAGACTAGCCATACGATCAAAGCCGATTGCAGAACGATATAAAGGAGAAAAATCAAAATTACGCATTGTTATATCCTCAATTCAGAGCAATATTAAATTAAGCTCGCCAATAAGCCCGAGCCATTCCACTAGGAGGCGCTTTCACTCAAAGCCACCGCCCGCACTCAAGAGATATGGGTTACAAACTACTTTTCAAGACGATTAAGAGGAAAAATGCAAAAAAAAGAAAGTTTGTCGGAGCAATCAACTTGCCGGCTATTTATTGGCATACGGCCTGACGATGACTCCCAAGCATTCCTAGAGGGCATAACTAATCATTGCCGTGAGCAGCTTAAAGGTATTCAAGCCAGCCGCATTCGCTGGACCAGCCCCGCAAACCGGCACCTAACCCTGGCTTTTCTCGGCAATACACCAAAAGAAAAGGTTCCCCATTTAAGGCAAGGACTTATCGAGCTCGCTCACTCCAAGGACGGCTTTCAAGGCCATATCCACTCTCTTAACCCATTCCCAAGACCGCGATCCAGGTGTCTTGCCGTAGAATTAGCTCCAAATCCTTATCTGACCATGCTCCACGAGGAGTGCCAAAAGCTTATTAGCGAGATAGGTGTTGAACCGGAACTCCTGACATATCGCCCTCATATCACTCTGGCGCGGTGCAAAGAGGGGTTCCAGCACTTTGCACCTATTAATCTGGACTCCCCCTTACTCGTTGAAAATATCATCCTTTACCAAAGCTCTCCCCAAGCAGGGCAAAGTCACTACCACCCCTTACTTGAAGTGGATTTTTAAATTAAATAGTCTGCCACAATCCACAAAAAAACCCGCTCTGGGCGGGTTTTTTTGTGGAGTCTTATTTGAGCGCATCTAAGGCATATTCTGGGTACATCACCAGACGGGGCCGGGATAGGCGTCGCGCATCAAAGACAAAGACATAGCGCTCACCATCATCCTCATCAGGAATTGTACGGCGGAACTTCCAGGTATTGATTTTGTAAGTCTGCCGCCCCGCCTCAACAGTTGCCACCAGGCGATATTGATTTTTCCCGAGAAACTCAAAGGACTGATACTCACCATCCGATGGCTTTAGAAGCAAATTACGGAAAGTTTGCTTACTTTCTCCATCTTTGTCAGAGAGCAAATCATTTAAACGCTTTTGCTCGCGCTTAACGTAAGCAAACAGCTCCGGGTCGATGTCTCTTTTAATGATCGGCGCCGGTTCCGGCTGGACTTGATGCTTTTTGGGCTTTTCAATCGCTGCCGTCTTTATTTTTGGTGGCTTCGGCTTCACTTCTTCGGCTTTTACACTATTTGCCAGAGAGGCTCGTCGTTCCGATGCTTCGGCCTTAGCCAGCATGGAATCCACTACCTGGCCAATTTTATCCTGCTGAGCAGAAATCTTTGCCTTGGTTTCGGAAATTGCCTTTTTTTCTTCGTTCAGCTTAACCAGCAGCTCTTGGTGATTGGCTTGTATAAATTCCAACCGGCGGCTGCGGCTATCCACCCCTCGCTCAGCCATGGCAAATCCATGTTTAGCCTTGGTTAGACGGCGCTCTGAGTCTGTGGTTCCATTAGATTCATGGATTCTCCGAGCCTCTTCGAGTTCAACGCGGCTCGCTTCATGCTCCTTGCGAAGTTCGGTGAGAGACTCCCGTGCCCGTTCGAGTTTATACTCGTAAGAGAGCAGCTCGTTCTCAATATCTTCCAGCTCAACCTGCCTGTTTTCCAGGGACTGCTCCAGGCGTGCCAGTCGGTTTTTTTCCACTGTGAGGTTTGACTGCGCCTGCGCTGCCCCCCCGCCAAAAATTACCAAGCCCGCTAGGAAGAGCGAGCAATACCGCTTTACCGCCATTGTCCAGAACCCGTTTCTCGATTTTTCGACATTTATAAGATAAAAGCGCGGAGATTAAATTTTGTTCAGAACATTCAAGCCCCGGCGCATCACAACCGATTTTACGCAGGCCGGCGCTCACGAGCAATGACCTCTCGTTCAGCTCTTGCACACATTTGGCCAATACCCCCCAAATTTAAGGGCTAAAGACGCCCTAATGACGCTTCGCCGAATTTTATGTGACATTTTCCAGCGATAGCGCTTGATTTTTTTTTTAGCGGAAGCATTATGGGTAACAGGGAGACGATCGCTGGACACAGCGGAAAACCCGACCCGGACGTAAAACACCCAGTGCTGTACAGACAGCAATTATTCGTTGCGCTACCGGCGACTCGGCGATTCAACTGCGGACCCGACCCCTCCCAACTAGGGCGCCCTACCTTCTTTGAATAGCAAACCGCTCAAGCGGCCTGCATGGTTTCCTATAACCGGAGGTATTTATCCATGAAATCTGCGCCTAACGATAACATTGTGTTCCGCGATATCGACAAATCAGCCGCCCTCTCAAACACGGTATCTAAAAAGTTACACAAACTGGAACGTTATTGTGGCGACATCATACATAGTCGTGTAGTTCTGGAAGCTCCCCACCAACACAAAAGCAAAGGCAAGCAATACAAAGCCTCACTTGAACTTGCTATTAGTGGCAATCCCGTGACCATCAGTAATGAAAATGAGTCCATTCACCGCGCCGTGAATGACACATTTGCCTCCGCCGAACGCTGTCTAAAAGAGCGCAGCGAGCGCAGAAAAGCGAAGCGCCATCAGGCGCTTTACGAAGTAGTTGAGGAAGAGTGAAGAGTAAGGGAGCAATCCCGCAAAGACAAAAACGGCGCATTTGCGCCGTTTTTGTGTCAACCTGGGGATAAAGAAACTAATGTATCCGCATCCCAAACTACTTTAAACGCAAGATAAGGAAGCAAAATCAACCGCCTACTGGTGTACGCATAGTGACAAATTCTTCTGCAGCCGTTGGGTGAATTCCGATTGTCTCATCAAAGACTCTCTTGGTCGCACCCGCCTTCAGAGCCACAGCCAGGCCCTGGATAATCTCACCAGCATCATCACCAACCATATGCACGCCAATCACCTTGTCGGTATCGGCATCAACCACCAGCTTCATTAGTGTGCGCTCAGTATTTCCGCTCACTGTATGGCGCATAGGGCGAAATTCTGACTTATAGATAGTAACCGAAAGCCCAGAATCCCTCGCCTCTTCTTCGGACAACCCCACAGTACCAATGTTTGGCTGGCAAAATACTGCAGTAGGAATATTGTTATAATCAATTTCTGCCGTTTTTCCGGTACGCCAATGCTTCACTAGAGCCATCGCTTCTGCAAGCGCCACTGGTGTCAACTGCGGTTCGCCAGTAACATCTCCGAGGGCATAAATAGAGTGAATATTGGTGCGGAAATTATCATCTACTGAAATGGTGCCATCTCTGTGTAGCACCACCCCTTGCTCTTTCAAGCCGAGACCTTCGGTATTGGCAACCCTGCCCGTCGCATAGAGAACCATGTCCACATTTAAACTGGAACCGTCCTCGGCATGCACTAGAAAACTACCATCTTGCAATTTTTCAATGGCATTCACTTGATGGTTAAACTTCAAATCGATGTTCTTTTTTACCATCTCATCGCGAACAAAGTGGCGAATATCGCGATCAAAGCCCCGCAGGAATAAATCACGGCGGTAGGAAAGGTGTGTTTCAGATCCCAGTCCCGCAAAGATGCCCGCAAACTCAACGGCAATATATCCCCCACCAACAACGAGCACTCTTTTGGGGAAGGTTTCCATTGAGAATACATCGTTGGAGGTTAAGATAAACTCTTTGCCGGGAATTTCTGGGACAAAAGGCCAACTACCTGTCGCCACCAAAATCCTCTTGGCAGTATATTCACGGTCATTTACCACGACCTTATTGGCGCCCATCACTTTGGCACGACCATCGATAACGGTTACATCGGAATTTGCAAGTAAATTACGGTAAATATCGTTTAGTCGTGAAACTTCACGAGCATTATTGTCACGCAAAGTTGGCCAGTGGAATTCAGCGGAAGAGCTCTCCCAGCCGTAGGCCTTGGCATCGGTAAAGTCTTCACTAAAGCCACTGGCATAAACAAATAATTTTTTGGGAACGCAACCCACGTTTACACAGGTGCCGCCCATATAGCGATCTTCAGCCACCGCCACTTTCATACCCTGGGCAGCAGCCATGCGCGAGGCTCGTACACCACCAGAGCCCGCCCCAATCACAAAAAGATCAAATTCATATTCAGCCAAAGTAAACCTCAGTTTTAAATTCCAATCCTAATTAAATTCTGCGGGAAACAATCCTCGCAACACACTTTTTGCGTCAGAGCTGCCATTCCGCACTTAATAACCGTTGACTCCTTTTGGGCGCTTCGATATTCATGTGATAACTATCACAAAAAATACTTCGCCAAACAAAGTGTTAAAACAACTGAGTAGGTTTGGCGGATAGAATAACAGTCACTGGAAAGAGTAACCCATGGGCAAGACAATGAACTCTCCTTCTTTAGCCATTCTCCGAACATTGGGGCTTTTGTCTTTGCTAATCACGAGTTCCCTGAGCAATGCCAATACCCACCCCGCTTACCTCACTGAAGATTACTGCGACAGTGTGGTGGAGCAATTTGTAGGTTCAGGCATGCGCAGCTTGGACAAATACGTGAATGAGCACTTCAACCCGGAGTATAAAGGCGGTATTCGAAATACCATCCGCTTTCTAGAGCAGCGACTGGAGTGGCTAAATGAATGTAATGCCTATCTGGTAGACACCAATAACACCTACGTTTTCTATAGCCAGGACGACACCCAAAGTATTTTTTCGGCGATCAATGAGCTAACCCGAGAACTGCAACATGTGCGCTCTGGTGTCGAATATCGGGACGATGCCGGAAATAACAACCCCGCCCCCTTTATCAAGCGTCGCTTTGCCACGCTGGCAGAATTGGTTGATCGCCACCATACGCGCCTACTGATGAAAAAGCAGTTCCAATAAGGTTGTGCCGCTGGGCACCACAATCTCCCGGCCCGCAGCCCCTTGCGGGCCCCCTTCGATAAGTTCATCGTTTTCGTGAAAACTTCTCCCCAGACTTAGTGGGTGTATTCGCACCCCGACTACCAAACCCAACCACAGAGAAAACTTCCGGCATGCGCTCCTTCAGCCCGATGCCAATACGCTTTATTAACGCAGATAAGCGCGGACGCTGCTTTTCGGCAAAGGGGATAGGCCTACAGCTTTGCATGGCAGCAAGCCCGATTCGCGCCATAAACAGGCTTGCTCCCACGCCCTGCCCCAAGCGCGCAGAAACTGTCCCAACAAGGCTATCTCCCACCAAATCCGGCCACATCTCGCTAATCGCATATTCACTGGCACCACTATAGGCCACCAGCGCGAGCACTTTCTTGAAAAGGCGCCAGCGCACTACGATTGATGGCTGCACTCCATAAATTTGTGCCACATCGTCGATCATTCGTAACGATTGGCGCAGAGCTACCAGAATATCAACACTGGCAAAAGGGCTGAGGCCCACCAATGCACCCGTTGTCGTCGAGTGACGAACTACACGGCGCTGAGCCTCCTGGTCGAGGGCATTGAGGAAAGTGACCTCAAGATGCTGCAGCAACTCACTGCTGTCATAGTAATCCGGTGCGTCATCCAATACCCGGTTGAGCAACACTCCTTGAGGCTTCTCCGAAAAGTGTTCTTGCAACTGTCGGCGGAAAGATTCCGCCTCCTCGTGACTGCGACACTCCCGCATCTCAGCCGCCATCGCCTGTGTTTTTTGCAGCTTGCGCAGTGGTCGGCCAGCGCGAAAAAACTCCCACAAAGAGCTGATAATTGCTGCAGCAAAACTTGCTATCACTACACCCGCGAGAACACCGAGCATCCAGTGCTTATCCGCAGCCCAGGTATACAACTGACGCAATTCCCAAGCGAGGACAGCCACTATTAATGCAACAGATGAGATTAGCGCAGGCTTTAACCATTTAAGGCGAAAAACGGGTAAGCGCAGCTCCGAAAAAGCAATCCTGTCGGGCAGAGACTCGCCTGTGGTAATCGATCGCGGAATGTCCCCCTCCTCTTCGAATAAGCTTTCTACACGTGTAGTATCCCTGTGAGGGGTTTCTCTCTCGGGCTCCTGTAAGGACTCTATTCGGGTTACTCGGCGCGGAGCCTCTTTATTCTCATCACCCATCAAACCTTATCTCCAAGCAACAAATTCAAAAGCGCATCGACACGGATATGTGGGATTGAGCCGGCATCCATACCCTGCGGAGGGCGCAACTGGGGCGGAGCTGCGCCAGTGTAGTGACTCCAACCGCCCTCTTCACTAGGCAAATGTGAAGATATCTCTGCATTCTCAAAGCCCAGGTAACGCCCATTCAGATCATGCCCCACCAACATGCGCCGCCCATTGCGCTGATCCTCGCGAGAACACCGCACGGCGGCAATCGCTTCACTAAAAATCGGTAAGCCTCGGTGACGTGCTCCGGTAAAGGTCTGCTGCAATTGCTGCCCAAGAAGCTGACGCAGGGCGTCGTGATCGGCCGCGAGCACCTGATCAACCTTGGTAGCGGCAAATAACAGACGATTCACCTTTGGTCGCCATAATTTGCTCAATAGACCGGAATCTCCGTAGCGAAAGGTATCGGCAATATGGGTAAACGCCAGACGCATATCCTCCAGGGCCTGCTCGCCTGCAAACAGTGTACCGATCATATCCACCAAAACCAGTTGCCGGTCGAGATGCTTAAAGTGACTATCCAAAAAAGGGGCCACCCTGTCATGTACATAAGTTTCATAGTGGCGGCGTAGAACCTGATAGTTACTCTTCTCTGGCAACTGCCTCAACTCATCGGCACTAAAGCCCCTAAGGTCCAGCAGGGGTAATACCCGGTAATCTTCATCATCCAAAAGCGCACGTCCAGGCTGCAGGTAACTGAGTTTACGCTCACCGCGACAATCCAAGAGAAACTGGCGATAATCTCGCCACAGTGCGGTCAATTCTGACTCCTTTGCTTCAGCCTGAGGAGAAAGCGCAGCCAAACGTTGCAAAAGCTCCGGCGCCAACCCGGCTCGCGTATCACCTCCAATAATGTGGGCCTGGTGCCGACACCAATCGCGAAAATCCATTCGCATCATTGGCAGGTCCATCAACCACTCACCCGGATAGTCCCGCAGCTCCAAAATCAGGGTCTTGTGCCCATTGCCACGAAAACGGCGATGGCGTCGAAGATGAATATGTAACTCCATCGCCGAGACATCGCGGGTACTCTTAGGCCACCTGGGCGGGTTTGACATCAAGGCATTCAGGCAGCTTTCATAATCAAAGACTGGCAGGCCGGAATCGAGGGCGGGCTTTATTTCCGCGCCGAGTAAGTCTCCATTTAATGCGGGGGCAAAGCCGGGCAACTGTGCTTTCTGTGGATGGCTCAGCTGGTAAATCAGGCTGGTGAGCAGGGTCGATTTGCCCGCACCACTTAGTCCCGTCACACCCACACAGATACGGCGATCCATAAGGCGCTCGGCAACCCAATGAGATTTCTCCTGTGCACCCCTTCCCCACTGGCGCAATTTTTCCTTGAGACGCCGACTGCGTGTATCTTTTTGATCTGAAGGGTGTTCCAGGCTCATCAGCCTAATCCCTGTCACCTGCGATTCCATGGGGAGTACACTTCCAAAATAGAAAATTAGGCCGAAGTAGATGAGGCCCTAAAAGGTGGGCACTGTCTTTTAGACAGTGCCAGCTATGAAGTTTGACCGCGGGGGTTAGTCTACCAGTGCAACGTCGCCCGATCCCATCACGGAAAAGGAATCTTTCAGCGGGCGTTTCAGGACGATATCCCCGGACCCCATCACAGAACCACTGGCGTTATCCGCACGCAGACTGCGGCCGACAAAGTCACCAGACCCCATGATTCGAATGTTAACGTCGGCTACACGACCTCCAACTCGCATATCCCCCGAGCCCTTGATTTCTGCTGTGAGCTTCTCACCGGTGATTCCACCAAGGAAGATATCACCTGAGCCACTGATGCCAATTTCACTGTTGACGGATAATGCTTTATCCAGGATCAGGTCCCCAGAGCCTGTAACGTAAGCACTGAGATTCTCAGCCGCCGCTTTGGCAACGCGCACAGTACCAGAACCTGTGACTTTAAGGTCAAGCTTTTCACTTTCGAGGTTTTCTGCCACTGCCTGGCCGGAACCTGTCACCTCGATTCCCTCAACCTTTGGCATGGTAACCGTAAACTGTACCTTCTGATCCAGGTCCCGGGTAATGGTGATCACACCAAACCAGTGCTGAGTGTTGTCATCTACAGACAACTCCAGCGTGCTACCTTTAACCTCTGCTTTAGCGTGGGGCATTACATCAGCTGGACCAGTAGCATTTACGGCAAAATGATCCCCCTGAATCACTTCAACGTGGGAACTACCTCGCAGGGAGACTCGGGTAAACCCACTGACATCGAAGTTTTTACTTTCCTTTTTTTCAGCCTCGGCGAGGGCGCTACTGACAGCAAAAAAGGCCAGCAGAGCTAACAAAGGGGCTAAAAAAGCTTTTCTAGTGGTTGCCATTGTAAAATTCTCGTAGTTATCACTGTCATCTATTACTGACTACCCGAGTATACGAATTGGATGCAGTGCCTCCAGAAATAATTCCAGAGGCGCAGAAAGGAGACCAGCTAGTCAGAGTCCACCCAAAAAAAACATCAAGCGCACTCAGCCTCCGAACACCCCTGATGCTTTAAGGTGCTACGGATTTTCTCTGCTTCGGCGGCCAGTTGTTCAGGCGCTGCGCTCTTTTGCAAGGAAAAATCGAAGTCAGTCAATTCATTGACGGGAATCAGATGGATATGTGTATGCGGTACTTCCAAACCTGCAATCATCACTCCAACGCGCTTAGGGGAATACACTGCCTTCAACCCTTTGGCGACTTTTTGTGCAACCAACATTAGATGCGCCGCAAGTTCAGCGGGTACATCGTCCCAATGATTAATTTCTTCTACCGGGATTACCAGGCAATGTCCCGGTTTGATGGGAGAAATAGTCAAAATTGCAATCGCTTTTTCATCCCTCCAAATAAAATGTCCCGGTAAGTCCCCATTCAAAATTTGTGTAAAAATGCTTGCCATAATTCAATCCAAAGAGTTGCAATTTTTTATTTGGTTCAATCGTGCAGTCTAACATCTACATTAAAAAACACAGAGTAAAGAGATAAAAAACACCAACATAAATAGCGATTTTTTATTTGGCGTAGATAAAAGCAAGACAGGTAACTACCTGTCGAACAGAATGACAATTTTCTTAAAGTACGTTGGCAGTCCAAGAGAATATGACTTACGCTGCACAGCAATTAATGTTGTACCGTATTAGAGCCAATGCATTCTGTGCATTTTTTCTATCACAATATTTTTTCGGCTCTACGGAATTTTATATTTCAGTACCAACTGCTCACCGGGGGGAGAGATATGAACAGCCTGTTAGAACAGGTCGGTGGTGCTAAATTTGTCTGTCATACAGTCAATGAATTTTACGAAACCATAGGCCGCCACCTTTCCAGTTACGAAACCTGTGATCACCGCAAACAACAAAGTCGCCAGGCACAATTCCTAAACCACGCCTTCTCCGAACAACCCGAGCCCGATCGCAGCAGTCGCGCCAGTTTTCTAGCCCGCGGCCTGAATCCAGCCCTGTTCGATGCCCTGCTCGAATACCTGGAGGCCCGCTTTGAGGAGCTGGAGTTTCCATGGCAGCTTAGTACAAATCTTATACAAGCAGCGAGCAGCCTATATGGTGGCTGCGAACAAGACCTCTCCATTGCCTGCTGATACCCCTTGCGCCGCACAAGTTGCGGCGTGTGTAACCTCTCAATACAATTACTTCCTCATAGCCTTTACCTACCGTTTTCCAGCGCAGCGGTAAGCGCTACTTCACTCATTCTTCAATCAGAGACTATCCATGAAGATTGCCAACCACACAGTTGTGGAAATCAACTACACCCTGAAAGATGCAGACGGAACAGTCATCGACTCCTCCGCCAATGGGGAGCCACTCAAGTACCTGCAGGGCGTGGGCAACATTATTCCTGGCCTCGAGCGGGAAATGCTGGAAAAGGCACCTGGAGACAAGTTCACCGCCGTGATCTCTCCTGAAGAGGGCTACGGCCAACAAAACCCTGAACTGATCCAAACTATGCCACGCAGTGCCTTTGGCGGCGTAGAAGAGCTGGAGGTCGGCATGGCTTTCCATGCCCAAAGCACCGATGGCCACCCTATCGAAGTTGAAATTATCGATATTGATGGCGATGAAGTCACCATTAATGGCAATCATCCACTTGCCGGTGTCGAGTTGCACTTTGAGATCGAAGTTATCTCCGTACGCGAAGCGACCGCAGAAGAGATCGACCACGGCCACGTGCACTAAGCTATTCGGCGGCCCTCTGGGTCGCCCATTCCCCCCTATGCCCCCTTCTACACCAGAGAAAATCGTTCTTTTCGATAGCCAGTGCAACTTCTGCAATGGCTGGAGCCGCTTACTCCTTAAGTATGATCCGCATTGTCGCTTCACCCTCTGCCGAGTGCAGTCTCAGGCCGGTCAGTATTACTTGGGGAAGCTGGGACTACCTCTGCAAACCTATGAGAGTGTGATCCTGTTGGAGCGCCAAGGAAACACTTTCCTGCAATATCATAAGAGTGAGGCGGCCCTGCGTATCTCAGCCGACCTGGATGGCTACTGGCATTATCTTGCATTTTTGCGCTACATTCCGCGCCCAGTGCGGGACTGGCTCTACGACCTTGTAGCGCGCAATCGCTATCGTTGGTTTGGCCGGCGCGACAGCTGCCTGTTGCCATCTGCGGCACAAAAACACCGTTTTCTGGAAGATGTATCGGAAAAGAACCCCAATGAGTCTGTCTGAACAATACCTGCAACGCTTTGGCGGTATCGGCCGCCTGTACGGTAATCACGCCCTGGAGAAATTGAACCAGGCCCACATGGTAGTCATCGGCATCGGCGGAGTGGGCACCTGGATTGCAGAGGCACTAGCCCGCAGTGGCGTAGGCGCCCTGACACTAATCGACCTCGACGATGTTTGTATCACCAACACCAATCGCCAGTGCCATGCCCTATCCTCCACCGTTGGGCACATGAAGGTCGAGGTTATGGCCGACCGACTCAGGCAGATCAACCCCGAGATAAATGTCTCTTCTATCGATGACTTTATCGCCACGGACAACCTGGCCGAGTTGATAGCCCCAGATAAAGCTCAGATTGATATTGTTATCGATGCCATCGACAATGCACGGGTTAAGGCCGCCCTTGTGGCCTACTGCAAGGCGCGCAAGTTGCGCCTGATAACTGTTGGCTCCGCCGGCGGAAAGCGCTCCCCACAGGCTATTGAGTGTGCAGACCTCGGCCGCACCATCAACGATCCCATGCTGGCCAAGGTGCGCCAGCACCTCTACCGTTTTCACAACTTCCAAAAAAGCAGTAAACGGCAGTTTGGTGTGGATGCCATCTTCTCCCGCGAAGCGATGGTTTATCCAAAACCCGATGGTGAAGTTTGCCAGCAGAAGAGTGCCATGCAAGATGGGGTCAAATTAGACTGCAGCGGTGGCTTTGGCGCAGCAACCATGGTTACCGGCACTTTTGGCTTTGTGGCAGCCTCCCGAGCCATTGAGCGACTTTTACAGGCAAAAGGCACAAGTTAAACCGGCTTCAGCTGAGCCCTGAGCAAATCCCTATAGCGTCGACTCACAGGGATTTGCTGGCCACCTTTCAGGCAAATACGCGCATCCCCGCTTTCTAAGGGCACTATCTCGGCGATTGAGTCCAAACGCACAATATAGGAGCGATGCACTCGAACAAAAGTATCTGGGTCTAGGCGCCCCAGTAACTTTGCCATGGTGTCACGAAGGGGATAAATCCTGTCTCCCAAGTGTAAATTTACATAATTCCCGGCAGCTTCCACCCATTCAATATCCTGGACATTCACCAGAAACTCTTTTCCCAGTTTCTTTATTAAAAGGCGCTCGGGACGCTCAATCGAGTCTGCTGGCCGCCCGTCACGCGAGCGTTGTACTGACTCACTCTGAGACTCATTCTGCAAATGATGTAAGAAAAAGCGGTATAAATAGACAGAGCCCAAGAGAACTCCATAAGTGCGGAAATCTTTCAGATACTCATAGAAAAACTCACTCCCCCAATCACCAAAATTGTAAGAGCCACCTTCGAGATAGTAGATCGCCGTACGCAGTGCCACCATAGCAGCAACATGTAAAAGCGACCAAGGCAGGGTCAGTAGTAGGTGTATAACGAGATTTCGAGCGAGCGTCTCTTTACTCAGGGGAAAGCGACGATCCCAGATTAAAATCAATGGGAACAATAGCCCCACGACAAGAATGCTGGTCCCCTCCCAAACCAGAAACTCCCAAGGCTGAAATCTGGTCTCCCTTCCGAGATGCTCCAGATACACCACTGTAAATTGCACCAGCCAAAGCGCAATTAAAAAAAGAATCCAGAGTGCTATTTCAAATTGCCGTCTGCGCGACAGGTACAGCTGTACCGACATTGATCCCAATCCCCATGAAATTTCGCCAGTAGCATAGCCACAACTCACCCCTGAAAACCACCACTCACACCTATAGCAGTGCATCTCACGTTTTTTGGCTGGTAGACAGGGCATTTCTCCATGGAGCATAGCGGAACTCGTTTCAAATCCAAATGAAGGAAGCTATGCAAAAAGTCACCCAGCGTCGCCATGACATCGATGCCCTCCGCGTGTTGGCCTTTGGCCTACTGATTCTGTATCACCTGGGAATGGCCTATGTGGCCGAATGGGGCTGGCATGTGAAGAGTACTCATCAGAGTGAATCTCTTCAGATCCTGATGCTGGCAGTCAACCAGTGGCGAATGCCACTACTGTTTCTCATTTCTGGGGCCGCGACTTACTTCCTGTTTGGTAGGTTGGGGGGCGCTCGATTTCTACTCCAGCGATTACGACAACTGCTTATCCCGCTTCTCTTCGGCATTTTAGTTGTAGTGCCACCACAAGCCTACTATGAAGCGCTCTCCAACGGCGTTATAGAGCCAGGATACCTAACCTTCCTCTGGCAATACTTTACGTTTCAACCCTGGCCAGCCGATAGCTTTGCAGGCAGCCATGTCGGCCTCACCTGGAATCACCTCTGGTATTTGCCCTACCTACTCTGCTACACGCTAGCCATAGTCCCAGTAGCTTATTTTCTGCGGGCCTATCAGGCAGGAATAGAATACTGGATATCTGGCCTCAAGGCATGGCAGCTTCTGTTCATGCCGCTGTTACCCCTCACCTTATACGGCCTCTACCTCTTCCCGCTTTTTGGTGGGATAAACCACGCCGTTGTTGGTGATTGGTATACCCATGCGCAGTTTTTTACTTTCTTTTTACTTGGCTACCTGCTGGTAAGTAATAAAGCCCCATGGAAGCTACTCGTGCGACTGCGTATCTTCCTACTGGTTGCGGCACCGCTCTGTTTTTGCCTGTTCCTGCTGTTCGATCGGGGATTGGAAGGGGATATGTTTCCTGGGCAGTCATTAATTCAATTGATTGTTATTTATGCAAACCGTTGGTTTTGGCTACTGGCAGTATTGGCGTGGGGACACCATTACCTGAACCATCCCTTTGCATGGTTGCCCTATGCCACAGAGGCAGTTTACCCCTGGTACATCCTGCACCAGACCATTACTGTTATGGCAATCTTTAGGCTCAAAGGGTTATCCCTGGGGCCGGTTGTTGAGCCACTTCTGGTCTTTTTAATAACGGTGATAGGGTGTATCGCCATTCACGAATTTATAATTCGGCGAGCGTCCTTGTTACGCTTACTATTCGGACTAAAAGCCAAAACACTTGGTAAACCCCCGCTCCTGAGTCCGATTAACCAAAGCTTATAACTCTGTCACAACCGATTTGCATCGCTCTCTATCTGGTGGAAGGCTCGACGCATTAAAGCGTAAAACCCATTGCTGCGAGACCGACTCAAATGTTTACTCAGCCCCAGCTCTTTAAACAGCAGGGGCAGGTCCAGCATTTCAATTTCCTCCGCAGTGCAGCCATCTATCTGAGAAAGCAGAAGTGCTCCTAGCCCTTTTACCACCCGACTATCGCTGTCGAGCCCAAAAAAATGACGCCCATCAATCTCCTGATGTACCAACCAGGCTTCCGATTCACAACCGCGAACGAGATTCTCGGGATTACGGATCTCCGGCTTGCGGGAAACCACTTTACTCCACAGTAATAGCTCTCGGTAACGCCCCTGCCAATTTCGATGGGAAGCTAGGCGCTCGAGTTGTAGCAAGGAGAAATCATCTCTAGTCCAGCTAGTGGTTTCTATTTCCTCACCTGATGTGGCCAACTGCTGAACCTCACAGTAATCTTCCAGAGCCAGCAAAAAAGCCCTGATATCACTGTCAGTATTGTAGGCAGCTAAAGAAGCGCGCACAGTAACTTGGTTGCCACTGGTTTTCCCCAATATTTGCGCGCAATGGTGCCCCACCCGCACGGCAATATCCCGTTCGTCCAGCCAATGCATTAAATCTGTAGCGCTACCATGAACCGGTACAAACGCAATAATTCCCAAATTGTGGTGAACCTGGCTGATTAGGCGAAAATTTGGGGAAGCATTTAGCTCCCGATGCAGCGAACGTGTCAGCCGTTGTTCATGTTCGGCCATGGCGACACGATCCTGTCGGGAGAGAAAATCCAGTGCGGCGCCCAATCCGGCAATAGCTGCGAGTGGTGATGTACCCGCCTCAAACTTATGCGGTAATTCGGCGTAGCGGCTCTGCTGGAACTCCACCTCCGTTATCATTTCACCCCCACCGAGCCAGGGCGGCATCGACTCCAAAAGGGTTTCCCGCCCATAGAGAAAACCTATCCCACTGGGACCGTAAAACTTATGCGCGGAACAAACAAAGAAATCACAGCCAATCTTCTGCACATCAATTTCTTCATGAGCGGCTAACTGGGCTCCATCCACGACCCACATTACGTGCATACGCCGCAGTAATTGGCGGATTAACGAGAGATCAGGACGCAAGCCTATTGAGTTGGAGCCACCTGTCAGAGATACCACTCGGGTACGCTCATTCAACACCTCCCCCAATCGATCAAACTGGGGTATCCCAGCAGTATGTGGCACATAACGCAGGATCAGATTATGGCGTTTGGCCGCCATCTGCCAGGGTACGATATTTGCGTGGTGTTCAGCCGTGGAAATAACGATTTCATCACCGGGCATTAATTCACTGCAAAGGCAATGGGCGAGAAGATTCAGGGCCTCAGTTGCACCGCGACAGAAAATAATTTCTTTTGCGCTAGCGGCATTCACAAACTGCCTGACTTTATCACGCACCTGCTCAACCATTTCTGTAGACTTGCGCGCGAGCCGATGACTAGATCTGTGGGTATTGGCACTACTGTGAATATAGTAATCCCGCATCGTATTAATGACCGACAGCGGTTTTTGTGTGGTGGCCGCATTATCCAGATAGACAAGACCCGCATTTTCCTCCTGGGAAAAAAGTGGAAACTGCTTTTTGAATTGTTCTGCGGAAAAACTCATAGGGAAAATAACATCTCAGTATTTTTTCGGGTTGCAGTGGCCACTTCCTGCAGGGAAACATCGCGCAAAATTGCTAATTCAGCAGCTATTAATGGTAGATTTTCCGGGCTATTTCGCTGTCCCTGCCGGCCTGACAACGGCATATCCGGCGCATCGGATTCTAGTATCAAACTCTCCAGCGGCATCCGTGCAACCGTTCGACGGGTTTTTGCAGCACGGCTGTAGGTGATAGTGCCACCAACGCCCAGATAAAAACCCATCTTCCAGTACTCCATGGCCATCTGCTCACTACCACTAAATGCATGCACCACTCCTCCCCGAGGGAGGTGGTATTGCTTCAATAGTTTGAGCACTTCGTTGTGCGCTCGATGTACATGTAGAATCAGCGGTAAATGTAAATCACTGGCAACTTCCAGCTGGATTTTAAATACAGCCATCTGCCTTTCCAGGGGAGTCGCTATAGCCGCATCCAGGCCGCACTCCCCGACAGCAACACACTGGTTTTGCTTTAGGTGCTCAGCCAGCAACCTGCCCAGTTCGGCCTCTTCCCTGTAATCTCGTTCTTCCGCACAATTTTTTGAAACCCACCATGGATGGACCCCCGCAGCTGCATGCCAATGCGGCTGATTGCCGACCAAATGCGCAAGCCTTTGCCATTGCGATATACAAACACCGGGAATGATTAGTTGATTGATCCCAGCATCTGTACAGCGCTGCCAAATCTGGGCCCGGTCCGGCTCAAAAATATCAAAATCAAAATGACAGTGGCTGTCGATCAATTTCACTTGTGCTTCCCTAGTTTTGCCTGCATCTTAGCATGACGCCCAAAATGGAACCCGAGGCTCCCTTGATAGAAACGCTGTTACCCATCGCTCTTTTTGTCTTTTCCACCAGCATCACTCCCGGCCCCAATAACCTGATGATTATGTCATCGGGGCTTAATCACGGAGCCAGCCGCTCATTGCCGCACCTCTTAGGGATCTGGCTCGGATTTCCGGCTATGGTCATTGCAGTGGGGCTAGGGCTCGGCTCACTATTCAGCCAGTTTCCCATTCTTCATGAAATTATCCGCTGGGTTGGCATAAGCTACCTACTTTATCTAGCATGGCTTATCGCCTCCACTCGTGAGATAGACTCCGCCAGTGATCGCCACCCGTTTTCTTTTTTTCAAGCTATCGCCTTTCAATGGGTCAACCCCAAGGGCTGGATTATGGCTATAGGCGCACTCGCAGCATTTACCAGCCCAAATGGAGAAGTATGGAAAGACATTGTGCGGATCGCTTTGGCCTTTATTGCCATTGGTGGTCCCTGTGTCGCTATTTGGCTGTTCTTTGGGATAGGGCTAAAGCGATTCCTGACCGAGCCCAATCACCTACGGCTGTTTAATATCGCCATGGGCCTACTACTAGCGGCCAGCGTGGTTCCTTTGGCATTAGAAGGTCTGTATTGAGCCAGCGCTACTTGAGAGAAAAAACAATGAAGGGAAAAGGGACGACAAGTGCCAACTTGGAGTCCCCATAACTAAAAGAAAAGAACGGCACAAAACCTAACGCGATGCGGTTTGTGTAGTCGTCGCAGCCCGCAAGGCCGCAGAGTCCTCAAGCCAAACGATATCACTGGTATCGATCTGGCTTTCGGTGACATCGGATAAGGTTTGCCCGAGACTCTGTAGGGTCCTTTCTTCTGAAGTGAAAGTTTCTATCGGCAACTCAAGCCAGGCCTGCCCCTCTTCATCGATCACCTGGCGCACTTCGCCTCCATCCAGGCTACTAACGTGACGTTCTATCACCGAGCTACTTCCCGGCGGCAAATAAATGGTGCCATTGGTGATGTCCACTGCAAAAGCCACAACTCCGGGAATAATGCCAAACAGCAGTGCCGCCCCATCCAGTATCAATACGGCGGGGTCAACTCTCCCACCACTCTGCCCTTTGCGCTCCGGGTATAAAAAATAACCACAAGCACTCATATTGATCACCACGGTCAACAAACCGATGAATACGATGCCACTCTTGAGTTTTCTATTCATGGCTTACCTCTATTATTGACTTTGAAAATATTGTCCAGGCGGGTATATCCCCCTGAAATGAGTTCCGCCAAGCCTTTAAGCTTCCCCCAGTACACCTCGTACAACTCATTATTGACGGGATGAAAGATAAGCAAATTTACGCCTATCTGCACCAACGTACAACAATTGCTCAATGGTACTGCCTAAACTTTAACCAGCACTTGTTGCGGGATGTTAAGGAGATGTAGTCGATTTCTGACAGTGTGGAGTGACGCACTTGTGATCAGGCCGGGCAGTGAGCAGTCGCCAGGGGTCCGACACCGGAAATTTCAGGGAGCAGTAGTCGTAGCGGGTGCCGCCATGGAATGGCTAAAGCACGGTATCGAATGCGGTACCGTGCTTTTTTAATTTTTGAAAGTACAAAATTGCACCCATAACTGGCGAAATCCACCATTCTCCCCCTGAAAAAATCCCTCCAGAGCTGTATCCTGCGCCCAACAACAAGAGTGGAGCTCACTACATGTACATAACCAGTGCCTTTGACAGCGGCAATATCGAAGTGATCAACGCTGAAAGCAGCCCGATTGAGCTGGCAATACGCCAGGATAACAACTCCGATTTCTACCAGTGGTTTCACTTTCGGTTAGAAGGAGAGGTAGGCGCCAGCTATCCGCTAAGTATTGTCAATGCAGGCAAGTCCGCCTACCCGGAAGGCTGGGAAAACTACCGGGTATGCGCCTCCTATGACCGCCAGAACTGGTTCCGTATCGGCGCCAACTACGATGGCAAATCCCTCGACTTTACCGTAACCCTGGATGAACCCAGCATTTATCTCGCTTACTTTGCGCCCTACTCCTGGGAACGCCACCTCGACCTGCTGGCCTGGGCACAGAGCAATGAGCGGGTGAGGATCCAAACCCTCGGCAAGACCCTCGATCAACGCGATATGACCATGCTCACGATCGGAGATGCCGAGAGTGCCAAACACCGAGTGTGGATGATCGCACGCCAACACCCTGGGGAAACCATGGCGGAGTGGTTTGTGGAAGGATTCCTCGAAGCACTGTTGGATGATGCCAACCCCCAGGCCCAGAAACTCCTCGCGGATACTGTTTTCTACGTGGTTCCCAATATGAACCCCGACGGCAGCGTTCGCGGTCACCTACGCACCAATGCCGCTGGGGCCAACCTGAACCGTGAGTGGCTCAATCCAAGTATGGAGCGCAGCCCGGAAGTCTTCCTGGTTCGAGAAAAGATGCTGGAAATCGGCGGGGATATCTTCCTGGATATTCACGGTGACGAAGCACTTCCCTACAACTTTGTCGCCGCTTGTGAGGGTATTCCCGGCTATGACGAGCGCCATGCGAAACTGGAAGAGACCTTTAAACAGGCCTACGAAGCAATCAGCCCCGACTTCCAAACCAAGCACGGTTACGAGCTGGACAAACCCGGCGAGGCCAATCTTACTATTGGCACCGCATGGGCAGGCCACCAGTTCCGCACTCTTGCGTTGACCTTGGAAATGCCGTTTAAGGATAACGACAACCTGCCAGACCCAGTGGAAGGTTGGTCCCCAGCACGCAGCCAGCAATTGGCCCGCGATATCCTTTACCCGATACGCGAAGTTTTAAAATCTTTTAAATAACTTCGATAAGCGCCACCTCAGAGGAGTGAACTCGAGAGGTGGCCATTAAAATCCCACCTGTAGCCGCACGCACAACCCTTTGCTCTCAAAAAAGCTACTTGTAGATTCTTTTTTCAATCCCAAAAAATTCGCCCTACCATTTTAAAAACTCATAAAAAAGAGACTTTACACTAATCTGCAGTACCTACAAAAATAAACATAAGGAAAAAATGTAACAAAAAATTCCAATTAAAAGCTCCCTTCATAAAAAGCCTCCAATATAAAACAAAGGCAATCGCACAATTAGTTGGTGCCCACCCACCATATAAACCAAGAGTCAACCCCCTACTAAAACCTCCTAACTCGACTGAGTTTAAAGAGAAAAAGTAGTCAATTGAGCAGTAACATTCTAAACAAGATATTCAGACTTACTGCTATTAGCCTCGATATAAAACCAACCTTAACCGCAAAAATCGGTAACGTGAAACGCCACCTATAGACAGGTACAGCCATCCATAGTAAAAACAATTAAAAGCGCTTACCGGCAGTATAAGAAAAATAATAAACCCAACCAAAATCAACAAAGACTTTCAATTCACACCTCTGAATTGAAAGGCCTGCAATCCAAAAAAACTCCCCGGAGAATAATAATGATACGCTCTATCAAGCAGTTGATTCATGCAGCTTTTTTCATCCTGTTTTTTGTCAGTACACCACTTTTGGCGGATAGCGTCACCGACTTCCAAAACAGCTGGACAGGCAGGGCCCTGGACCTGCAACGGAAAATCGACAACCACACCCCTATGAGCGAGAACAATATTCTCGGCACACACAATTCTTACAATTCAGAGGTCTATCGGGCTTGCAACTTCTCTGTGGGCTGTCGCTATCTAGATCCCCAACAGGAATATTCCATCAAGGATCAGCTGCGGTTGGGGGCAAGATTTATTGAGCTGGACGTTCACTGGACGGCAAAAATGGAGAGCCTTTTCTCATACCCCAAACGCCTGCTGCTCTGTCATGGATTCTGCAGTTTGAATGACAAATACGCTACCGAAGGTTTCAATGAGGTGAAGGACTGGCTGAATGACAGCGCCAATCAGGATGAGGTGATTATTCTCTACATCGAGGACCACTCTGATGGCCACCACCAGGATCTCTACGATCAGTTAACCAGCAGATTCGGTGACAAAATCTATTACAGTGGTGGCTGCCAAAGTATTCCCACCACGCTCACCAAGAACCAGGTGCTCGCAGCCGGTAAACAGGTAGTGCTCTGGAAGGATGGAGGCTGCTCTGGAAACACCAGCATGCAGAATATGGCCTTTACCGGACTCGGAGAAATCGGCCGGGTGTGGGAGGACAGTACCACCATCGGAACAATCGGCGAGATTTTCAGTGGCGGCATCGAAAGGATCACCGCTAACGATGTGCGCAATGGCTTTGCCCTGGGCCACAACATTATCAACCTCGACAATATGAACACTAGTGACGGTCGTATCGCCGCCGCCATCTGGTCCTGGGATCAAAACGAACCCAATAACCTCAACAATGAAGATTGTGCGATGCAGTGGGGCAATGGACGTTGGAACGATTCCAACTGCAGTAATCAATACAGCTTCGCCTGCAAGAATATTACTGATGGCAGTTGGGCGGCCACCGCCTCTATCGGCCCCTGGGCTTACGGAAGCGCCAATTGCCAAGCCCTCGGCAGCCAGTATGCCTTTGAGGTACCTACCAACAGTAAAGACAATCAGGCCTTGAAGGCAGCGAAGGAAGCCACCGGCTACGACAAGGTCTGGATTAACTATCAAGACCAGTCGACTGAAGGTCAGTGGCTGCGCAGCGAGTAAACCCCGACCCAACCACTCCCTAATACATGCTTTTTCGGGCCCGTGCGGGCCCGTGTTAGTCGCGCGGGCTCTTCTCTCCTGCCAAATACCCTCAGCCTTTCCATACTGCCTGGGTTCCGTGAGCACTATCGTTAGTTTGCTTTATATCGTGCATAATCCCTGCCTGAGCAAGACTCACAGGACATAATTATGCGAATCCCTACCCGCTGGCGCCGCCTCGGCTTGACCATTGCCGTTGGCAGCGTACTGACCGCTTGTGGCAAAGACACCACCGAATCAGCCAAACCGCACGCTGACCACAGCGCGGCCCATGCTGAGCACCATCAGGCAAGCAACGCCAAGCTATCTCTCAGTGAAGCCGAACAGGCTCAGGTTGATGCGATTGCCGCAGACCTACACAAACATATTGCAATCCTCGCCTCCGACAAGTTCGAAGGGCGCGCGCCTGCCACCAAAGGCGAAGAACTCACCGTTAATTACCTGGCGGAACAGTTCAAGGCCCTGGGCCTGGTGCCGGGTGCATTGGACGCGAAAGGCAAACCCAGCTGGTTCCAGCAGGTACCTATCGTAGAAATGGAAATAGAAACCACTCCCCTAAAATTTAAGGGAGATGGTTTTGAGCAATTGTTGCAACCGATCGACGATATAGTGGCTTTCACCCAGAGACAAACTGCCGGCTCCTCCCTGGAAAACAGCGAGCTGGTATTTGTTGGCTACGGTATTGTCGCACCAGAGAACAACTGGAATGACTACGCCGGCCTGGATATGAAAGGCAAAACCGCAGTCATCTTGGTCAATGATCCCGGGTATGCGACCAAGGACGAGGCGCTCTTCAATGGCAATGCCATGACCTATTACGGTCGCTGGAGCTACAAGTTCGAGGAAGCCGCCCGCCAGGGTGCCGATGGTGCAATTATCATTCACGAAACCGATGCCGCCGGTTACCCCTGGGAAGTGGTCAGTGGCTCCTGGTCGGGGGCACAAGTCAGCCTCGAAGCCGAGAACCAGAACGCTGACCGGGTTGCCGTTGAGGCCTGGATGACCAACCAAGCCGCCAATGCACTATTCCGTTCAGCCGGCCTAGATCTACAAAAGGAAATGGATGCAGCCAAAATCCAGGGCTTCAAACCCAAGGCTCTAGGCGTTACTGCCAGTGTACAATTGAAAAACAGCCTGCAGAAATCCAACTCCCTCAACGTGGTCGCCAAACTGCCAGGCAAAAAGCACCCCGAGGAGGTGGTTGTCTACACCGCGCATTGGGACCACTTGGGTATTAATAAGAACGCGGAAGGTGAAGATCATATCTTTAACGGTGCCGTAGATAACGCCACCGGCACTGCCGGCCTACTCGCTATGGCGGCAGAGGCGGTGAAGCTGGATCGCCCGGAACGCTCATTGCTGTTCGTTGCCGTAACCGCTGAAGAATCCGGTCTGCTTGGCTCCAAGTACTATGCCGAAAAGCCAGTTGCCCTTTTAGAGAAAACCGTCGCCGGCATTAATTTCGACGCCATGAACGTACTGGGTCCGGCCCGTGATATTACGGTAATCGGTTACGGCAGTAGTGAGCTGGAGCAGTTGCTGGAAGTATCCGCCAAGAAACAGGGCCGCTACCTGGCTGCGGAAGAGCACCCTGAGCGCGGCTACTTCTACCGCTCAGATCACTTCAGCCTGGCGAAAAAAGGCGTACCCATGCTGTATTTCGATTCCGGCACCGACGATTTTGAGCATGGCCGCGAGTGGGCCCAGGCAAAAGGCGCCGAGTATGTCAGCCAACACTACCATAAACCCGGCGATGAATATGATCCCTCCTGGAACCTGAAGGGATCAGCCATGGATCTGCAGCTTGGTCTCAAATTGGGTCTGCAGCTAGCCAACAGCCGCGACTGGCCCAACTGGTATGAGGGCAACGAGTTCCGTGCGATTCGCGACGCGAGTGCCGAAGCCCGCAAATAAATACTCTTCGAATATTCTACTGCGGTGATAAGCTCAGCATCACCGCAGTAGAACCTGATTTTCCTTCATCGATATAGCCAGCTCTCATAGAGGGCAATCTTTCCCCCCCATATCTTGATCTCGGAATTTGCAAGCTAACCCAAAAAAGCCCAACTGTTTCCAGCTGGGCTTTTGGATAACCTTCATACATACAAGCACAGGAAAATAACCCACCCCACACAACAAAAGGATAAATCTATTTAGATTTGATCATCACCGGGGAGTTATTGATTTAGATAGGGAAATTTGTGGGGATTTTTATAGACTGAGAATGCTCGATTGACTTACGGCAACACATCCATGTGTCGCAATAACCCGTCAATAATTTGCGGGTTAGCTATCGATCAGGCGCCGACCGCATCCATTTTCTTCAACTCTTCTTCGCGCAACTCGCGACGCAGAATCTTGCCAACATTGGTCTTCGGCAGGTCATCGCGGAATTCAACCGACCTCGGCACTTTGTAAGCTGTCATATTTTCACGACAGAAAGCGATAACCTCTTTCTCGGTCAGGGAAGGGTCAGCTTTAATCACAAAAAGCTTAACCTGCTCGCCGCTCTTTTCATCGGGGATACCAATTGCCGCAGCTTCGGTCACCTTTGGATGGGCACTGACGATATCCTCAATCTCATTGGGATATACGTTGAATCCAGACACAATAATCATGTCCTTCTTGCGATCCACAATTTTGATGTAACCATCGTCCTGGATCACTGCCATATCACCGGTATTCAGCCAGCCTTCGCTGTCGAGGGTATCAGCAGTGGCCTCGGGGCGCTGCCAGTAGCCCTTCATTACCTGAGGGCCACGTACACAGAGTTCACCGGGAGAATTGTTCGGCAAGTCATTGCCGTTCTCATCCACGACCTTGACCTCGGTTCCCGGAACCGGGATACCCACGGTACCCAACTGCACGCCGTCAGTGGGGTTAAAAGACACAACGGGAGAGGTTTCCGTCATACCGTAACCTTCCATAACCACACAGCCGGTCAGTTCCTCCCAACGTTTGGCGGTATCCCTTGTTAGTGCCATACCACCAGAAGCCGTGGAATGCAGTTTACTGAAATCCAACTCAGCAAAATCTTTATTCAGCATCAGGCCATTAAACAGGGTGTTCAGACCGACAAAGCCGGTGAAGCGCTGTCCTTTCAGGGTTTTCACAAAGCCAGGAATATCGCGCGGATTGGGAATCAGCAGGGAGTGGTTGCCGGTAGAGAACAAACACATGCAATGGATGGTAAAGGCGTAAATATGATAGAGAGGCAGCGGAGCGATATAGAACTCCTCGCCTTCCTTCATACCACTGCCAAACGCTTCGAGTACCTGCTGCATATTGGCAACCAGGTTGCGATTGGTCAGCATCGCGCCCTTGGCAACACCTGTAGTGCCACCGGTATATTGCAACACGGCAACATCTTCTGGTGCGCGCTCAATATCTTCGCTGGCCTGTTGTGCACCGAGAGTGAGAGCCTCGCGGAAATTCACCTGTTGGGCAAAGGAAAATTCCGGCACCATCTTTTTGATGTGCTTGGCAACACCGTTGATCAGAATCCGCTTTAAGGGGCTGTGCAGGTCGGCGATCTCGGTAACGATCACTTTTTCCACACTGGTTTCAGCCACAACAGTGGAGGCGGTATCGGCGATATTAGCCAGTACTACCAGTGCCTTTGCACCAGAATCATTCAGCTGGTGCTTCAATTCACGCGGGGTATACAGCGGGTTGGTGTTGACTACCACAAGTCCGGCACGCAAAGCGCCAAAAACAACCACAGGATACTGCAGTACGTTGGGCAGCTGGATAGCGATGCGATCACCGGGCTTTAAATTGGTGTGATTTTGTAAATAGGAGGCAAACTTTGCGCTCAGGGTATCGATATCACCAACGGTCAGGGTTCGCCCCAGGCAGGTGAAAGCCGGTCGGTCACTAAATTTGGCGCAAGCGCCTTTAAATACATCGAGAATGCTGCGGTCAATGTCCAACTCTCTTCTCCCATTCCTGATTGTTGTTATCGCTTGCTCACTTCTCCCGTCCTTATAGACGAAACCTGCCATCTTTCGGAGCCAGCGAGAAATTATTTATTGTTTGTAGTATGTTGCGAGACAATAAAAAAGAGGCTCATTCATGCCCCTCAAAGCCCATTCACCTCTTTACTCTGCGCAGGAAACAAACCTGCCAGTGCGGCGGCTAACTCTCTATCGCCAGTGTATTGGACATCTCCCAACAGAAAGGCGTGCCTAGCGTTTAAATGGCCATCCAAAATTGCATTCAAAGTGTGATTAGCCATAACCAATATTAGTGCCGGTTCTTCCGTTTGCCCGAACTCGGAAACCACTTCGAGATCATTCGGAGCTCCTTTTACGTAAACATAAAAGTCACAGGCATCCGGCAGGCGGAACTGTACCCGAGCAAGTGGGTGCGAACAAGCTATGCGCCGCAGGCGCTCCTGAACTAAATCCGGCAATTGCATCGGAATCTCTCCGTCATTGGCCACTTCGGCGCCGGTAAAAAAAACCGCCGGTGAAAACCGGCGGTTTTTTGCTGAGATTGGATTTAGAACGCGAAATGCTCTGCGTCCAGATCCATCAGGTTGGCCGCGCCACTCTGCATAGTTACAGCATGGCTAGCGGTACGCGGAAGGATGCGCTCGAAATAGAAGCGGGCGGTCTTCAGCTTGGCATGATAGAAATCTGCTTCATCAGTGCCTTCAGCCAGCTTGTCGTTAGCGACTTTAGCGGCACGCGCCCACAGGTAACCCAGCACGGTGTAGCCGGAGAACATCAGATAATCTACGGAAGCCGCACCGACTTCGTCCGGATTTTCCATAGCCTTACCGCCTACATGCAGAGTCAGATCACCCCACTGCTTGTTCAGCTCTTGCAGCTTGGTAACGAAAGGTGCAAGCGCTTCGTTATCGATTTCCGCCTGGCAGAACTTGTGCACTTTCTTGGTAAAGCGGCGCAACAGCTCACCCTGGCTCATCAGTACCTTACGACCCAGCAGGTCGAGGGCTTGAATACCAGTAGTCCCTTCGTAGATGGTAGAGATACGCGCATCGCGCACATTCTGCTCCATACCCCACTCGGCAATGTACCCATGGCCACCGAAACACTGCAGACCCAGGTTGGCGGATTCAAAACCGGCTTCAGTGATAAACGCTTTGGCGATCGGAGTGAGGAAAGCCAGCAGGTCCTCCGCCTCTTTTTTCGCCTCATCGTCACCTTTGTGGGTAACGTCGACCAGTTGCGCACAAGTGGCAACCAGCATACGGCTGCCTTCGACGATAGCCTTCTGGGTCATCAGCATACGGCGCACATCGGGGTGCACGATGATCGGATCTGCTGGACCCTCTGGGTTCTTAACACCAGACAAAGAGCGCATTTGCAGACGGTCCTTGGCGTAGGCCAGAGACTTCTGGAAACCGATTTCTGAGTGGGCCACGCCCTGCAGCGCTGTACCCAGGCGCGCGGTATTCATAAAGGTGAACATGTAGTTCAAGCCCTTGTTGGGCTCGCCGATCAGAAAACCTTTAGCGCTGTCGAAGTTCAGGACTGCAGTGGCGTTACCATGGATACCCATTTTGTGCTCCAGGGAGCCACATACCACACCATTGCGTTCGCCCAGGGAGCCATCGGCATTGGGTACAAACTTGGGCACAATAAACAGGGAAATACCCTTGGTGCCCGCCGGCGCATCCGGGAGGCGTGCCAGAACGATATGAACGATGTTCTCGGTCATGTCGTGCTCACCGGCGGAGATAAAGATCTTGGTACCGGTAATCGCGTAGGAACCATCTGCATTGGGCTCAGCCTTGGTACGCAGGATACCCAGGTCGGTACCACAGTGCGGCTCGGTCAGACACATGGTGCCAGTCCAGCTGCCTTCAACCAGCTTGGTCAGGTAAACGCTCTTCTGCTCATCAGTTCCGTGTTCTTCCAAGGTGTTCATGGCACCGTGGGACAGGCCCGGGTACATTCCCCATGACCAGTTGGCGATACCCACCATTTCACTCAAGATGGTCCCCAGAGAGGGCGGCAGGCCCTGACCACCGTATTCGGGGTCGTGGGGCAGCGCCGGCCAACCGGCCTCCACAAATTGCTGATAGGCTTCTTTAAAACCTTCCGGAGTGGTGACTTCACCATCTTTCCAGGTGCAGCCCTGCTGGTCGCCAATCTGATTCAGCGGAGCCAGTACGTTTTCACAGAACTTGGCACCCTCTTCCAGGATGGCATCCACGACATCAGGCGTTGCCTCCTCGAAACCCAGAGACTCGTAATGCTTATCTGAGTCCAGCATCTCGCGCATTACGAAACGCATATCACGCAGTGGCACTTTGATATCGGTCATCCTGATACCCTCAATTCGGTTATGTTAAGACCAGTCAGAAACTGACTGGTCATATTTGTGACTAATTACTAAGATTGGTTCATCATAGTAGTAAGGCTGCAGCCCCCTCTATGGCGAAATCCGTCCAAAGCGGTGACAAATCGAGGCGGGAATTCAAAAAAATGTGACCAGCTAAGTCAAATATCCAGGCCAGCGGCGGCGCGGCCGCCACGGCGATATTCGCCTGGCGTAATACCAGTCCACTTTTTAAAAGCGCGGAAAAAAGCACTGGACTCATCAAATCCAAGCATCTCAGCAATCTGGCCATTAGACAGATCTGGGCAGCTCAGGTAATGGAAGGCGGCCTCCATACGGCACTCATCTTTCAACTTCTGGTAGGAAGTCCCCTCTTGCTGCAGGCGGCGGCGCAAGGTTGTCACCGACATATTGAGCCGATCAGCCACAGCTTCGGCGGCGGGCATGGATTCACTGACATCCCGATTGAGGATGGTTTTAACCTTGGTTTTAATACTGTTAGCGCTGCCGTCACTGATCACCAGGTGATAGGGCGCGGTGCGGATAAAATCCTCCACCATCTGGGGGCTCTGCACCACCGGATAGTCGAGATAGCGCACGTCGTATTCAAGCGCATTGAAAGGCTGCTCAAAAGACAGCTCGTCCGCTTCGCTCTGAGCCAGGCTGCGGAACTCCTCCGGGCAGGGAAAAGAAAAATGTAAGCGCGCCAGCGGGATTTCGCGCCCCGCCAGCCAACAGTAAAAACGGTGCCAAACTGCCAGCGTAGTACGCACTACGCTCGGGCTTGTAGAGGCCAGTAGCCTGTCGAATTCCCCCGCTTCCAGGGAGCTGATGCCGTGAATTTCCACCCGAACGCGGCCAGCTTCACCACCATGCAATTCCGGCTTTACCTTAAAACCTCGGCAAATCTCCATAAATTCGGCACAGAGCGTAATCGCCTGGCGCAAAGTTGCGCAATTGACCACAGCCATACACAGCAAACGAAAGGAGCCTGAACGCACCCGTCCCCCACTGAGCATGCCAAACCACTCATTTTGAGCCAGCCACATAACCCGCTGGTAAAGGCGGCCGTATTTGATCGCCGAAAATGCGGCCACGCCCTCCAGTTCCTGCTCATCGATTCCAACCGACTCGAGCAATTCCACACGGTCGCAGCCGTGGCGAGTCGCCTCCTCCAGCAACCGCTCCAGGTAGGCTATGGGTATACGAATGTCCTCTTCTGATGCCGCCATCTGTCTACTTTCGCCTGCGTAACCAGCTCAATACGGCCCCAAAACCCATCGCAGCTGCAATAATGACAAACAGCGCTACCAGCAATAGGACCAGGTAATAAAGAACATCCTTGACGGGCAGGTCCCAGCTATAGATCGCCGCCGCAATAAATGCGACACAGGCGAGCACGCTGGTAATAAAGGAGCGGCGACTTTTATTGGCCATGATGATCTGGATACATTGATTTCAAAACAGGTGAGATAGCCACTTCTTGTGACGCTACCATTATATCGTCGGTGCCAGCGAGCCTCTGAAAGCCCTACAGAAACATTACAAAGTTAATCAAATGTTCCCTAGGTACCGACGCGGCGTCGAATCGTGAGGGATCGGCAGGTATCTGTCAACGCCGCAGGAGGCGCGAATGCCCAGAAGAATGCTGGAACCTGAAGATCAGGCCACCCTGCTGCGCCTCTTTCGCTGGATGATGCTCATGACGTTGATCATTACCCTGATACTGCTGGGCATCGGCATCTTTGCCTAATTTTCCTGACCTAAAGAGGGGCTATTCGCCCACTATCCCTCCCTTGGCCAAGTGTGCTGGGTCCAACAGTTCCTCCAAGGCGTTACGGTCCAGATCGGTCATTTCCAGCGCCACGTCCATCACTGGACGACCACTTTTATAGGCCGCCTTGGCAATTTCTGCGGCTTTCAGATAGCCGATGACCGGGTTAAGGGCGGTCACCAGGATGGGGTTACGCCCCAGGGTTTCCTCAATATGGGGGCGGTTTACAGTGAAACTCGCGATCGCCCGATCCGCCAGCAGCTGTGCGGCATTGGCCAGTAAGTGAATACTCTCCAGCAATGTGCTGGCGACTAGCGGCAACATGACATTTAGCTGGAAATTGCCACTCTGCCCAGCCACAGTGATTGTTGCATCATTGCCCATCACCCTAGCTGCCACCATTGCGGCCGACTCGGCAATTACCGGATTCACCTTGCCTGGCATTATGCTGCTACCCGGCTGCAGAGCCTTGAGCTCGATTTCCTTGAGACCAGCCAGTGGGCCACTATTCATCCAGCGCAGGTCATTAGCGATCTTCATTGTCGCCACAGCCAAGACCTTGAGCTGCCCGGACAGCTCCACGGAAGTATCCTGACTGGAAATCGCCTCAAAAAAATTATCCGCAGGGCGGAATTGCTGGGAGGTGTGCGCACTCAACTTTTGCGCAAAAAGCTCGGCAAAGTCAGCGTGGGCATTGAGACCAGTACCCACCGCCGTTCCGCCTTGGGCCAACTGAGCCAAACGAGGCATACAACCGCGAATACGCTCGCGACAGGCTTCCACCTGTGCAGCCCAACCACTGAGTTCCTGGCCCATAGTGATGGGAACCGCATCCATCAAGTGGGTTCGACCCGTCTTGACGACGCTTTCCAGCTCCGCGCTCTTATTGCATATTCCTGTATGAAGATGGCGCAGTGCCGGCAACAGTTTATCGCGCACTGCAAGTAGAGCGGATACATGTATCGCCGTGGGAATCACGTCATTACTGCTCTGGCTCATATTGACATGGTCGTTGGGACTGATGGACAGGCCATTACCCTCTGTAGCAAGGTGCGCCAACACCTCGTTCACATTCATATTTGAACTGGTGCCAGAACCGGTTTGGTAAATGTCCACAGGAAAATGCTGCGCATACATCTCTTCGCCAAGGCGGTCGCAGGCTGCGATAATCGCGGTTGCCCGCGCTTTATCGAGTAAACCCAGGTCCCTGTTGGCCTCAGCGGCAGACTTTTTAATTAGCACTATGGCACGGAGAAACTCAGTGGGTAGTGGCTTGCCACTGACTGGGAAATTCTCTACAGCCCGCTGAGTCTGAGCACCATAAAGCGCCTCCTGGGGCACCTGAATTTCGCCGAGGCTGTCCTTTTCAATACGGTATTTGTCGCCCATTTATATCTCTCAGGGTGCACTCCTGTGCACCATTCAGAAGTGTGGAATTTGCCAGTATTTATTCGACTACTACAGTAATTTTCTTCGACACTATCGGATTTTCGTGCGGCACATGCATATAGTTGCCCAGCACCAGTTGTAGCGTATGTTTGCCGGGCGGCAAGGTCACCTGAGTTTCCGTCTGCCCTCCACCGAAGTGAACAATATTTTTAGTCGCAGGCAGTGGCTTACTCAGATCTGGCATATCATCCACATCGATCAGCAGGTGGTGATGGCCGGTGTTATCGCGCTGCACGCCCGCCGGGGCGACGCCCATACCAGACAGACCAAACTTTACAGTGAAAGTCTGGGGCACCTTCTCACCATCTTTTGGGGAAATAATATAAAGCTTGGCTTGTTGCGGAGTCTTTTCCGCTGCTTCGGTCTTGGCTTCATGCTCCGCTGCGTGCAGCAGTGGCGACAACATCAGAGCGCTGGCGAAAAGTAGAGAATTCGCTTTGATCATAATTTTTCCTTCCTGATAAGGCGCCTGCGGCGCCAACTCTTATCATCTGGCTGAACAGCCGACCAACCCCAGATTCTGCGATGAGGTGGCAAACAGCACTTTACCAGACCAAAGTCCCACTGAAAGGGGGTTTCAGGGAATATAGTTGTCGAACTGGTACAAAGCCCCGAAATCTGTGACTGGTGCCTCGAGAAAAGGCTGGCGCAGAGGAGAAGACGATGAGGAGAAAACTATAAAGAAGCCTTAAAGAGTGCGGGAAGAACTGTGGGAGGGGATCAACAGTATGCAGGGGGCTGGGACCCGCAAGAGCGAGCCCCTCTAGACACTCACCCGCCCCTCCTGAGTCCATTCGCAACGCACCTGCATATCACCGCTGCCGGGCTCGTGGTAGAGACCTGCGGCCTCCCAGCTAAAGGAATGCACCCCAGAGAGTTCGGTCTCCAAATGTACCGTGGCGGAAACCCAGTACATGCTCCTCAGCAATTCCTCAAACTTCTGAATCCACATATCCCATTCATACTCCACCGCTCGATAGGAGGCACCAAAATGGATGACATCCGTTTGGTATTGGGACTGCTTCATTTTAATGGTGGGGATAGAGAACATGTCGCGACAGAGAAAAGGCCACTCGTCTGCACTGGGTAGCGCCAACACTGCATTGCGATTGATTCGACGGCGTTCGCTGCCCCCGGCAAGGCTATTACTGTCCTTGATACAACCGTAGACTATGGATTCCTGATCGCCCTGAAGCATTAATTCCATTCCTTACCACAGCGCCGCCGGACATCAGGTACCCAGGGCAAAAAGATCTAAGAGACGCACTTTAACGGCGAAGCGACCAGAAAGCCATAACTCCACAGACGTTCATTAGCGTTGCCCTAAGTTTCGCCGATTTATTTACTCATTGTTTGTGCGCTTTAACGGCAAGTGCGAGCACTGCTTCACAGTGCCCGCGGAATTAGGGTTAAATTTCAAAGCCCCGCTGACGCAACATTTCCATCAGGCCCTCTTCATCCATTACCGGAATATCCAACTCCCGCGCTTTATTCAATTTCGAACCAGCACCAGGGCCCGCCACGACATGATGGGTTTTTGCAGAGACACTACCGGCCACCTTGGCGCCAAGACGCTGCAGGTAGTCCTTAGCCTCACTGCGTGAAAGGGTTTCCAGCTTTCCAGTCAGCACCCAGGTCTGGCCCGCCAGGGGTTGCTCCTCGGCACCAGTTTCTTCCACCGCCCAGTGCACACCGGCCTGGCGTAGGGCCTCTATCTCCTCCTGGGCGTGGGATTGCTGGAAGAACTCGGCAACAAAATGAGCAACAACAGGCCCCACATCTTCCACTTCCTGCAGCGCCTCTTCACTGGCCGCCATTAACGATTCAAGGGAGCCGAAGTGACGCGCCAAGTTGCGCGCAGTCGCCTCCCCCACTTCGCGAATACCTAAGGCGTAAAGGAATTTAGGCAGGGTGGTATCTTTGCTGCGCTCCAGGGCATCGAGTAGGTTTTGTGCGGACTTCTGCCCCATGCGCTCGAGCCCGGCAACCTGTTCGAGATCCAGGTGATAGAGGCCGGAAACCGAGTGCAGCAACCCCTCATCCACCAGCTGCTCAACCAATTTGTCCCCCAGGCCATCGATATCCATCGCCTTACGTGAAGCGAAATGTTTGATCGCCTGCTTGCGCTGGGCGCTGCAAATCAAACCACCACTGCAACGGGCAACCGCCTCTCCGGGAGTGGATTCCACCGGCGAATCACACACCGGGCAGTGCGTGGGAAACTCGATGACACGGGCATCTTTCGGACGTTTGCTCTCCACAACCGAAACCACCTGTGGAATCACATCCCCAGCACGGCGAATCACCACGGTATCGCCGATCCTCACACCGAGGCGCTGGATTTCATCGCGATTGTGCAAGGTCGCATTGGAGACAGTCACTCCGCCGACAAACACCGGCTTGAGGCGGGCCACCGGGGTCACCGCACCGGTGCGACCAACCTGAAACTCCACATCCAGAAGCTCGGTCATTTCTTCCTGTGCGGGAAACTTGTAGGCCATGGCCCAGCGCGGCGCCCTGGCGACAAAACCCAAACGGCGCTGCAGGGGAATGCTATTCACCTTAAACACAATGCCATCGATATCGTAGGGTAAACCCTCGCGCTTATCGCCGAGTTCACGGTGGTATTCGATGCAGGCCTGGATATCCGCTGCCACACGCATTTCGCTATTCACCCGAAACCCCCATTGCCCCAGTAACTCGAGCGTTGCCAGATGTTCTTCCGGCAGAGAGGCCCCCTCGACCAACCCAGTGCCATAGACACAAAGCTCAAGCGGGCGCTGCGCGGTAATGCGGGAATCGAGCTGCCTTAGACTGCCCGCCGCCGCGTTGCGGGGGTTGACGAACAGCTTCTCGCCTGCGGCCGCAGCCTTGCGGTTTAACTCGGCGAAGCCCGCCTTGGGCATATAAATTTCACCGCGCACTTCCAGCACAGCCGGGTAGTTTGCGATCCCCTCCCCTACACGTAAACGCAGTGGCACCGAGCCCACGGTGCGCACATTCTTCGTAATATCTTCACCGGTGGTGCCATCACCTCGGGTCGCCGCACGCTCTAAAATGCCATCGCGATAGAGCAAACTGATAGCGATACCATCCAACTTGGGTTCGCAGGCGTATTCGATTGCGCCCTTGCTATTCAGGCGGTCTCTCACCCGGCGATCAAACTCCAGCAGCTCCTCATCACTGAAGGCATTGTCCAGAGAAAGCATGGGTACTTCGTGGCGCACCTCAGTAAACGAAGACAGTGGCTCGGCGCCAACCCGCTGGGTAGGTGAATCCGGGCTCAGTAACTCCGGATATTGCCGTTCTATATCCTGCAGCTCTCTCAGGCGGCGGTCGTACTCCGCATCCGGCAATTCGGGGTTATCCAACACATAATATTGATAGTTGGCCTTGAGGAGCAGCTCGTGCAGGGCCTGCACCCGCTCGCGCATCGACTGGGGGATGGATTGATTGGTCATCGACTGTTCGAGTGAAAATAAATCAAAAAAATTGAACTCAAATGCAACAGCGGCCCCAGGCCGCGGTTGAGCCCGAGGGCTTTTCCGCGAGCTGGGGCCGCGCTGTTACAAAGTAAGAATTTTAAAAACTATACGTATAAAAGTTATGCGATCGAATAGTGTTGCAGACTATCAGCCTTGCGCCTTATTCAGGGCGCGGCGGCGCTGGTATTCCACTACGCGCTGGCGATAGTGCTCAGCGGTCTGGGCAGTGAAAACACTGCGATTTTCATCTTTCAGCTCACCACCGAGTAGCTCGGCAATTTTGTAGGCCGTCGAAAGCATCTGATTGAAAGCCTTAATCGCCTCGCCTTCAACCGGCAGCGCCAGGAACATACTGACTCCCGGAGTGGCAAACTCCTCCATTTGCGCCAGGTCAAACACGCCCGGTACCACAATATTGGCCAGGCTAAAAATTACTGCGCCATCGGCACCGCCACCCTCGTGGTAATGGAAGATATTCATCTCACCAAAACGCATGCCCGAGGCCACCATTACCCGCAGAAGATCGTTACCCTCAAAGTAATCCCCTTCAGGGGCCATAACATTAATAACCAACACTTCATCGCGGGCCGAGCTTTTTTCTGCAGAGGAATCTTTGCTGGACGACACATGCGTATCGGTTTCACGGAACTGGGAATCTACCCGCGGGGGTTTGGATTCTGCTCGCTCGTCGGAGATCGCACTGAAGCTCTCGGACTCATCCAGCGCTGGTTCAAAGCGCGGTTCCTCACCTACGGAGTCCATCAAGGTAGGCACCTGCTCCTCCAGATCCAACACACCCTGCTCATGGGTGTTGCGCTGAGGCGTGCTGCCAGCCAGGGGTTTGCGCGAGGAAATAAAGCTCTCTTGAACCTGGCGGTTCACATGCAGAGCATCTTCCATGGCGCGTCTCTGCACGACGCGCACCTGGCCAGGCAACTCACTGGTTGCGGGTCGCGGCCTTGCCTCTTCCTGGGATTCATCGGAAAACTCACCCACTTCGGGTGGGCGAGCCTGCTCCTGTACAAGCGGGTCCACATGGCCCCCTACTTCAGATTGCATTGCTTTGGACAGATTCCGCGACACCTTAACCGCGGCTTTCTGCCGCAAAATTGCGCGGCGTACACCGTCCAGTACCACTACAAGCAGCACTATAACGAGGATCGTAACCAGCCAGTTATCCATTTAAGCGCTCCTCCTTTTACGCCTTATGCAGAAGCCAGCTCAGCAGCTTCTTCCACATTTACCGACACCAGGCGAGATACACCCGGCTCATGCATGGTCACACCCAACAGCTGATCCGCCATCTCCATCGCAATCTTATTGTGGGTAATATAGATGAACTGAACGTGTTCTGACATTTCTTTAACCATTCGTGCGTAGCGACCTACGTTAGCGTCATCGAGAGGAGCATCCACTTCGTCCAACATACAGAAAGGTGCTGGATTCAAGCGGAAAATAGAAAATACCAGGGCGATTGCCGTCAGTGCTTTCTCCCCGCCGGAGAGCAGGTGAATTGTACTGTTGCGCTTGCCCGGTGGGCGCGCCATGATCGTAATCCCAGTATCGAGCAAGTCTTCTCCGGTCAGCTCCAGATAAGCATTACCGCCCCCGAAAACTTTCGGGAAGAGTTCCTGCAGACCCGCGTTGACCTGATCAAAGGTCTCCTTGAAACGGCTTCTCGTCTCTTTGTCGATTTTCTTAATTGCATTTTCCAGAGTCTCCAGCGCCTCCATCAGGTCACCATACTGGCGATCCAGGTAATGTTTGCGCTCAGACTCCTGTTTATATTCATCAATAGCGGCAAGGTTGATCGGGCCCAGGCGTGAGATACGTGCGGCCACCAACTCCAGATCTTCCTGCACCTGGGGAATCGTCAAATCCCCGGGCAGCTGCTCGAGCAGCTGATCCAAATCCTGTTCGTCTTCGCGCAGCTGTTCTACCAGGCCATTGCGCTGCACTTCGAGGGTTTGCGCAGAGAGGCGTTCCTGCTCCAGCTGCGCGCGCACGCCCTGCAAAGCCGCCTCAATTTTGTGCCGCTCCTGTTCCTGCTCGCGCAGGCCAGTCTCCACTTCTTCGAGTTTTTTGCGTGCTTCTGCCAGCTCAGTTTCCACCTCGATACGCTCACCCAGTTTTTCTTCCAGCTCTATCTGGAAATCCTGGGAGGGATCCTGGGTTTCAGCCATCTGTTCCTGCAACTGGGTACGGCGGCTGCGCAAGCGCTCCAACTGCTCGCTCATCACCTGTAGAGTACGTTCCAGAGAAACCATCTGAGTGCGTACCGACTGCTCGCGCATCGCCAGCTCGTGGGCACGATCCTTATCCTCGCGAGCGCGCTGCCTGGCAGCATCCAAAGATTCCCGCAGGGCTTCGCGCCGCTCCATCAGCATTTCGCGACGATCGGTGTCATCGCTCATAGCTTCTACGGCCTCCTGCAGCATCAGGCGCGCCTCGGAAAGTGACTCGCCTTCAATCTCCTGCTGCTCGCGGACCTCGGCGATTTCCTGCTCGACACGATTGCGGCGCTCACTCATCTGCTCGGCACGGGCGCGGCGGGCGGAGAGTTGGCTGCGCAGTTCGGCCTCGCGCCGCCCAAGCTGTTCGGAATCGTTGCGCGCCTGCTCGATCGCCCGCTCAACGCCCGTAACCTGCTCGCGCAGGGACTCGCGTTGCTCACTGCACTGTTCAATCTGCTCTTCACACAGGGATATCTCTGCAGACAGTGTCTCCAGGTCCTGCTTGCGGGCAAGTACCCCGGTCTCAGCATCACTGGCACGGCTCACCCGCAACCAGTTCGGTCCGAGCCAGAGTCCATCGCGAGTCACAATAGATTCATGGGGCTGCAGGCCAGTGCGCTGTGCCAGCGCCTCATTGAGATTGTCCGCGGTATAGATTCCGGCGAGCAGACCGGTGAGAGACGACGGTCCCTGTACAACACTTGCCAATGTGGGCAACTGCCCAACAGCCGCTGTTGCCACCTCAGTGCCATCGATAAAGACAGCCTGACCACTTTGCAGCTGCTCCAGACACTCGGTGAGACTTTCCAATTGCTCAACACAGACCGCCTGTAACTGCTGCCCGAGTACGGTTTCCACCGCAGTTTCCCAACCCGCTTGCGCCTGGATTTGGTCGGCGAGGCGGGGCCGATCACTCAGGGATTGCTGCTGCAGCCAATTTTCCACCGCCTTGCCCTGCCCTAAGGCAGCCTGTTGCAGTGCCTCGAGGGAAGCCTGGCGGCCCCGACTGGTTTGCAACTGCAGGCGCAACTGGTCCAGTTCCGTCGCCAGCTCCCGCTCGCGATTGCGCAGTTCCTGCAGGGATTCTGTGCGCTCGGCAGTTTCCTCGCGACGCTCCTGCACCTGCATCTCCAGCTCGGCGAGCTGTTCATTCAACTGCAGGGTTTCCTCGTCATCCTCGGAAACCTGCAGGCCTGCCTGCTCTGCAATAAGCTTGTTAATCCTCTCCAGCAGTCTCTGCCCGGAAGTCTCCAGATGCTGGATGCGGGACTGCTGCACCTCGGCTTTCTGGCGAGAGCCGGAAGCGCCCTGATTGAACTGGTCCCACTCGTTTTGCCAATTGCGCATCTGCTCTTCAGCTTCGAGTAACCCCGTTGCGGAATCCTCCTCAGCGGCAAGCACCATTTCCAGATCTGGAACGATCACTTCCAGCTCTTCCTCGAACTGAGCAGCCTTCTCGCGATCCACTTCCAGGTTGGTCTCCGCTTCGCGGAATTCCTGTTCGGTCTGGGCTAGGTCGGATTGCAGGCGAGTAGAGCGCTCGCGGGTATGGGCGATACTCTGCTCCAGGCGGGCAATGTCCGCACCCACGGCATAGAAGCGCCCCTGCACCTCATTAAAGCCATCGGATAACTCGTGATAGCCAACGCGCTTTTGTTCGATGCCGGTATCACAATTCACCTGCCGGGTTACCAATTCCTCTACGGTGAGCTCCAGTTCGCCAATCTGTTGCTGTTTGGCCACGGCCTGATCATTGAGCTCGCGGTATTTCAGGGCTTGCAAATTTGCCTTATAGCTGCGCTCTTCCTCTTTAAATCGACTGTATTTTTCTGCTGCGGCGGATTGTCGCTCCAAACGCGACAACTGCCGATCCAGTTCATCACGAATATCGGTGAGGCGCTCCAGGTTTTCCGAAGTACGGCGCATTCGGTTTTCTGTATCACGACGGCGCTCCTTGTATTTGGAAATGCCAGCGGCCTCTTCGATATAAACCCTGAGCTCCTCAGGCTTGGCCTCGATCAACTTGGAAATCATGCCCTGTTCGATAATCGCATAGCTGCGCGGACCGAGACCGGTACCCAGGAACAAATCCGTTACGTCGCGGCGGCGGCACTTCTCCCCGTTCAGGTAGTAGTTATTCTGTCCATCGCGGGTAACTTTGCGCTTTACAGAGACTTCGGAGAAAGCGGCGTAGGCTCCGGTCAATTTGCCGGCGGAATTATCGAAAACCAGTTCGATAGAGGCTTGACCGACAGGCTTGCGGCCACTGGAGCCATTGAAAATAACGTCTGTCATAGAATCGCCGCGCAGGTTTTTTGCGGACGATTCCCCCATTACCCAACGTACGGCATCGATCGTATTCGACTTGCCACAGCCGTTGGGGCCAACCACCGAGTTGAGGTTTGTTGGGAAATAAACAGTGGTGGGGTCAACAAAGGATTTGAAACCCGCAAGCTTGATGCACTTCAGACGCATGTATTCTTAAACTCGGTATTTTTTATCTTTGCCGGCCCGATCACCAAACACTCAATTGTACATGGCGCCACCGGGGCTTTCAGCGCAGCTTTTCACAGTATCTTTTCACGCGGATTATCGGCCGGAATGGCCAGTGGTCAAGTCAAGATCGCGCAACGACTTTAACTGGTACCCAACGCCAACATTTTAAACAGTACAAAACCAGCAGTGGCGACAAGACAAAATCTTATTGTCTACCGGCGCGGCTGTGACCGCTCGGGCCTTAAATAGTTCTCAGGTCGCGACACCCAAGCAGGCCGCGCCTTAAAAGAGCACCGCGGCCTACCTACGCAATGTTCAAATACCGAATAAACCTAAAGCTCTCGGTCGATCACTATAGACTGCGACTCACCCCAGCTGGATTTAGGCAGAGTCTTGATAGAGCCCTGCCAGTCGCCCGCTGCAGGGCGGGCATCTCCACGTAAAGCCAAGCGCGCGATCAGTTGCACCGTATCCACAGTGGAGATAGAGCGCCCCGGCATCATTGCCTGAGATTCGTCCAACACCACCTCGGCCGGCAACTGGCCTGCGGTAAGGCGCACAATCGCCAGAGGCATCGGACTATCAGTACTGCGGGCGTATATGAACACTGGGGTCGATGGGTCCGCTTTGACTTTAT
Source organism: Microbulbifer variabilis (assembly GCF_020524905.1). Taxonomy (GTDB): domain Bacteria; phylum Pseudomonadota; class Gammaproteobacteria; order Pseudomonadales; family Cellvibrionaceae; genus Microbulbifer; species Microbulbifer variabilis_A. Next base: position 81,516 of record NZ_JAIVKI010000010.1, read on the forward strand.
CGCTCAAACTCACCTGCACACGAATTTCTGCTGCGGCCTTGCTCTCCTCTGCGGCATTTTCCTCTACAGCGGCCTGAACAATCTCAACTGCACCATCTTTATCATCTTCAGCCAGGGCCTTTTCAGCACGGGCCACGCCCGCCGCCAGCGCCTCTGCCGCAGCAGACCCAGGGGCCAATTGTGCTAGCGCACCTTGCCAGTGATCCCGCGCCTTGCGGTAATCTTTATCCTCATAAGCGGCGATTCCTGCCAGCCCCAGCGCCGTGCCGTTACTTGGCTGGGTCGCCAGTACTTGGCCGACGAGAGTGCGAATTTCATCAGTGATCTTAGAGCCGCCGGCAAAAAATAGCGCTTGGGCCAATTCAGCCTTTACCAAAGCTGCTTCGGGTTCCCGCGATAGCACATAGCGGTAAGCACTCACCGCACCGTCGATATCACCACTGACCAGAAGCCTCTGCGCCAAGACGAAGCGACTGCTTAAGTCCTCTGGGTGAGTCTCTGCCCGCTGTTTCAACTGATTGGTAATACGCTCTTCAGTCGAGGAGTCCGCTTGCCCCTGCTGGCTGGCCAACATCTCACGGTACAGGGCTACTTCTTGCGGGCGCTCAGATAGGATATAGGTCCCCACAGCAAAAACAGGCACCAGAACCGCCAAACAAATCAGCAATCCGGAGCCACGCCGTGAGGGGGTCACTGCATTCGTACCTTCTTTGGCGCTCAACAGCTCGCGGGCCATCTCCGCCTCAAGCTGAGTAAATTGCTGCTCATCCATAGCGCCACTTTCCACCGCAGTACGAAGCTCCCGTGTGCGCTCTCGATACAACTGCGCCAAAGCCTCACGCTTATCGCCACCTGAGCGTCGGACTCCCGCCCCACGAAGCCCAGGCAAAAGGAAGACAAAAGCTAATAGCAATAGCAGAATCGCCAAACCAAACCAAACATCAGTCATTTGCTCTTCTTCCCAGGGTCAGTCAAATCGTCCAGGTCATCACCTAGCAGTTTTTTCAGGCGAACTCTCTCTTCTACAGTCAACTCACCGGAGCCATCTTCCTGGCTAGCACCGGTACCGCTGCGAGAACGCACCACAATCACAATCAAAGCCAGTAGACCTACCAAAGCAAAGATGCCAGGAGCCAACCAAAGCGCCAGAGTATTGCGCTGTACCGGGGGCCGATAGAGAACAAAGTCCCCATAGCGGGACACCATGTAGTCGACAATTTCTTTATCCGTGAACCCCTCTTCCAGCAGCCGGCGAATTTCCCGCCGCAAATCGGCGGAAATCGACGCATCCGAATCGGCCAGATTCTGGTTCTGGCATTTTGGACAACGCATTTCCTCAATCAGCACCCGGTAGCGGGCCTCCAGCTCCGGAGAGGACAGCTCCTCTGTCTCCACGGCCGCCTGCGCCACTACGGATAGGCACAGCAAACTCAATGCAAGTAGAAATTGCCCTAACCGGCTCTTCTGTTTCACGGCTTGTCCCACGCTCACACCCTGGAAATTTACGCGATTATAACAGTGTCGCCACTTGCCGGACACGTCCTCTAACTCGTTCTTAAATGCCTTAACTCATTGAAAGACATAAAAAAACTCAAAAAAGGCGTTGACGCCAACAAGAATATCATTAAGATACGCAGCTCCTGACGAGGGGTGGTTAGCTCAGTTGGGAGAGCGACGGCCTTACAAGCCGTAGGTCACAGGTTCGACCCCTGTACCACCCACCACTTCTCTTACTCTTGCCCGGCAAGAGCAATCAAGAGAAACAGGAATGCGGACCGGTAGTTCAGTTGGTTAGAATGCCGGCCTGTCACGCCGGAGGTCGCGGGTTCGAGTCCCGTCCGGTCCGCCATATACAAAAAAGCCCTGCTCGCAAGAGCGGGGCTTTTTTGTATATGCTCATTCCAGTGCACCAAAAATACATCCCATTAGAAAGTTGCCCCATACCCCAGAACCTATGTACAGCAACGTAATTCACTAAGAGATATGATGCACAACCAAAATATTTACCAACCTCCTGAGCGCACATAAAATTATTTGCCCAGTTATGCGCCCGGCAATTTCCAGGCCCGCTCGCAACCCACAAAAGCCTCTCACACTACTTTCTAATAACCGGTGCGATACACAACAAGCAGGCCATTTCTTACAAAATAATATTCCACCGATTAGCGCCAGAAAATAAACCCGCTCCTTGATTGATGAATTTTTATCCTAAGTCAAATTTTTAGAATTTTTTTGTCACAGCGGTTGACCACCCCAAAAATATCATTAAGATACGCAGCTCCTGACGAGGGGTGGTTAGCTCAGTTGGGAGAGCGACGGCCTTACAAGCCGTAGGTCACAGGTTCGACCCCTGTACCACCCACCACTTCTCTTACTCTTGCCCGGCAAGAGCAATCAAGAGAAACAGGAATGCGGACCGGTAGTTCAGTTGGTTAGAATGCCGGCCTGTCACGCCGGAGGTCGCGGGTTCGAGTCCCGTCCGGTCCGCCATATACAAAAAAGCCCTGCTCGCAAGAGCGGGGCTTTTTTGTATATGTACAAACCAGCAGCTTAAAGAAACTTCATACAGAAAGTTACCCCACTCCCCGGAGTCTATACCTGGAGACTCAAATGGAAACTCAATGTGAGCGTATAGTATGGCGCTCAGCCGTTGACCAACTCACAATCAAAGTTTCGACTTAGGAAATTTTCAGCAAGTACCTCCCTACCCGAGCCCCCACCCGAGCACGAAGTGATTCCAAACTGCTCGACAAAATATTGAACCAACTTACCTAGAAATAATTTTCATAGACTGCATTTAATTGCCGATCAACATGCAAAACTAAAATCAGTTTTAATTTCTAAAAAAAAATTCAGTAAAAGAGTGAAAGAAAAAAAACCCGGGAGTTGATGGTTTTTCATTCTAAATTAATTATTTATTTAATTTTTTTTGCCAAAGCTATTTACCCCAGGAAAAATATCATTAAGATACGCAGCTCCTGACGAGGGGTGGTTAGCTCAGTTGGGAGAGCGACGGCCTTACAAGCCGTAGGTCACAGGTTCGACCCCTGTACCACCCACCACTTCTCTACTCTTGCCCGGCAAGAGCAACAAAGAGAAGCAGGAATGCGGACCGGTAGTTCAGTTGGTTAGAATGCCGGCCTGTCACGCCGGAGGTCGCGGGTTCGAGTCCCGTCCGGTCCGCCATATACAAAAAAGCCCTGCTCGAAAGAGCGGGGCTTTTTTGTATGCGCCTTTGTATGTGCCAATAATCAACTGACCAGAAGCGGTTAAATAATTTTTTGAAGTCCGCTCTGATTCAAGTTTCCAGAAGCTCATTCTCTTCTTTTTCAATTTCTTCATGCAGTAGCCTGCTCAGCTCTTCCAGTTCCGGCATCTCTGAAAAGTGCTCTGCCTGACCACCAATTTCATCCCAATAAGCCTTGGAATCAACATGCAAGTGAGCCATGACCTTGCCACGAAAATCACTATCGAGCAGGCCCGCAGGAACCCAAAAATGTGTGGTATTACTCATCAAGTGAGGAACAGAGCTGCCGCAATGGCTGCAGAAATCGGAGCGGTAGCCGGTAGGTTTTCGATAGGAGGAGATTTTGTCCAACCCCCGCACCCAACGAAACTGATCGCGACCAATAAACATGGCAGCATCAGATGCAGAGCCACTCAGCTTACGGCAGAGCGAACAGTGACATTGATATAGGCCGGGTAGTGGCTCATCCAGCTGAAACTCAACGGCGCCACAAAGGCACTTTCCATTCATTCTGTCCTCCTTCCCCTATGCTTCTTATTCAAAATTCTGTGTGAAATTGATTTGGAACCAGCCCCCTTCACGATCCCGCAACTCAAAAAGTCACAATAGGAGGGTGGAAGTTCTCATAGCTCCACCTGGCAAGTCTTACGGTCAGGATGAGCATTATGGAATATTCAAGGGTTCCTTAGGTTAGCAACATTATCCTCTCCACACACAAGACTCCTACAGGTCAGGGAGGAAGTAAATGCCAATTTCAGGATACCCCATCAAAGCCATGAATCGACCATTCACCCGATCTCTTATCACCGCCTTCCAGTGAAGTAGATCACCTCAGCCAACCGCCAACAGTTAGCCCCCAACCAGTGAGTGTCCCCTAGCTCCCCTAGGGACTCTAGAGCTTTGTTGAAGCCGGTTCAGCTGCAGGGTCTCTCAGAAACTGCCGCCCCAGCTCACCCCCAATCTCATAGCCCCTCTCCAGCAACCCAATTTCCTGGGTAAAGCGTTTTACCGGGAAGTCTGCGGGAGGTGCAATCACTGATACCCGACAGTCCGAGGGAGGGGTGGTGATAAAATCTAAGGCACGGTTATAGCGCTCTCCACGCTCCAGGACCGCCTCAAAAAGGCGGGCATGATCATGGAAAAACTGCTTGATAAACCTCGGCGCAGAACCCACGGGCTTCCTATATCCCCGGGGGCGGGACAGAATCACAGTGATATCCCGCGCACCCTGTTCATAAGCCCGTATAACCGGAATCGAATCCGCTAGGCCACCATCGGTCATCGGTTCTCCGGCCACTGGTGGAAATTCTCGATAGGCCATGGGTATCGCGCAGGAAGCAGGAAATACCTCATGCATATTCTCCGGAGTCACGCACACATAGTGGGGCTGCCCGCTGGTGATACTGGTTGTCACGGCATAGAGGGGGACGCCATTTTCTGTGTAGCGCTCGATACTTAAAGGCACATCATTATAAGAAGCGTGCCACAGCCAGTTGATATCGCAAAAATGCCCTCCTCTCAGATAGCGTCGCCAATCAATGAAATCTGCTCGTGTGGCATGATCTAGCAAAATCTGACGACTGCGACCATAGTCACCCGATAAGTAACCAATTAGATTAGTGGACCCCGCAGAAACGCCAATAGCGAAGTCAAAGGGGCAGAAATCCTTCTCGATAAAGGCATCCAAGACCCCCGCTGCGAAAATTCCACGCATAGCGCCGCCTTCTACAACGAGGGCAGATTTCCGGTTTAGCTCTTCAATCCCACTTGTCATCGTTAATCCATTGTTAAAATCAATATTGTTCAAAGGCTACTTTTTAAGACTCCGCTTTGTTGGGCTTGCTCAGTTTTCCTTTAGGCCAATCCCCGAGTAGTTGGACAGTGGCTTTGCCAAGCTGATTCCATCAGCACTATGATTGAGGCATTCAGAATGTTCATTGCCTATTGAGTAATTTATGCCTCTTGTTGTTTTTCAAGCCCCCTGGAGCCGCCAACTAAAAATTATCAGCTTGTTGAGCGTTGTATTGCTTTTGGCGATACCTTTTATTCTGATTGGAAAGTCCCAGCAGAGCCCTTCACTCCTCTATAGCATTGCCATCGCCCTACCGCCGATCATTTTGCTGCTGGGCGCCGCATTTGCCATCCGTGGCTACAGCCTGACAAACAACAGCCTGCAAATACTGAGACCCGGCTGGAAAACCTCTATCTCTCTGGAAGGACTAAGGGAAGTCAAAGTTGACCCGAAAGCCATGCAAGGATCGGTCCGTATTTTTGGCAATTCAGGTCTCTTTGGCTACGTCGGCCTCTTTCAAAACCAACAACTAGGCCGTTACCGGGCCTTCGTCACAGATCAAGAAAAGGCACTGGTTTTGTATTTCCCCGGCAAAACCCTGGTAATCACCCCAGATAAACCAGAGTACATGGCTGAAATGCTGCGCCAATACATCAGATAGAAACCGGCGGCAAACTCTCAATCATGACCACCCTCCTCCTGAGCTGACGCCTTGGTTTTTTACAGGCCGCGCCGCATACTGCGATCGCTAGAGCCACTACTGAAAGAACATCAATGAAGAAACTTGTTCTCACCCTGTCGCTATGCCTTGGACCTATATTCCTGGGCGCCCTGTCAGTGAATGCCCATTCGGACTGCGTGATATTGCTACACGGTCTCGCCAAGTCAGATAGCTCCATGGCCAAGTTGGAGCAAGCCATCGGCACCGCCGGTTACAAAACCATCAATGTGGATTACCCCTCCACCCACTTTCCCATTGAGGAACTTGCTGGCAGGGCCATAGCACCCGCACTGGACCGCTGTGCTGGCCACGGAAAAATCAATTTCGTTACCCACTCTATGGGGGGCATATTGGTCCGCCAATACTTGAGCCAAGTTGATATTGAGAACCTCAACCATGTGGTTATGTTGGGCCCGCCCAATAAAGGCAGTGAAGTGGTGGATAAGCTCGGTAATTTCCCAGGGTTTGAATTTGCCTTTGGAGATGCCGGCCTGCAACTGGGTACCGGAGAGCTGAGCATCCCCAATAAATTAGGTAAGGCGAATTTTGATGTGGGTATCATCGCAGGCACCCGTAGTATCAACCTGATACTGTCACGACTGATTCCAGAGACAGATGACGGAAAAGTCTCGGTTTCCAGCACTAAACTGGAAGGAATGAATGACCACCTGGAAATGCCGGTTACTCACGTCTTTATGATGAAAGACAAAAAAGTCATCGCCCAGGTTCTCTACTACCTTGAACACGGCTCCTTTGATAGAGACGCTCAGAAAGCTCCGGCCAACTGAGTTACTCACAACAACCACCGGGCCTTTGCGAAAGATCGAAGGCCCGCTCTATTCCAACTTTTTTCCCCTACAAGCCGGTTTAACATCCAAGCTACCCTTTCCCTTTACAAAACCACCAATACAAACAGAGGCAAAAAAAGTGCAGTGGCAGTGGTGCAGCTTTCAACAACTCTCTACCGATCAGCTCTATGAAATTTTGCGAGCCCGCCAGGAGGTTTTTACTGTAGAGCAGGATTGCCCCTATCAGGATGCCGACGGCAAAGACCAACACGCTTGGCACCTGATCTGCTGGGATAAAGACAACAATTCCTCTCGCCTGGTAGCCTACCTGCGAGTGGTATTTCCAGGCAAAAAGTATTCCGAACCCTCAATAGGTCGAGTACTTACAAAGGAGTGCAGCCGCGGTACAGGCCTTGGCAAAGAGTTAATTCGCCGCGCAGTTGAGCAGACCCAGGCGGAGTATCCGGGCTTGGGAATTCGCATTTCTGCTCAGGAACATCTGCGCAGGTTTTATGGAGAGTTCGGATTTGAGCAGGTATCCGCCCCTTACGATGAGGACGGCATACCCCATATAGAAATGTTGCGCCCGGTAACGAAATAGATACCGGGCATCGCCAACTTTAATTATTTCCGACAGCCCCACCCATGGTGGAAGCAAAGGCGCCGTCCCGGTGCCGCACCCAGGTATACAGGCAGGAAGCTGCAATGCCCGCGGCAATCAACAACCATACCGTATTGGCAACCAACGAGGCCCTCACAAAGGAGTCCGCCCCATAGAGGGAGGCATGGACAACTACCGCCATTATGCAGGAAGCTATAGTGGCTCCACGAAGTAGCATGGACCAACCGGCAACAGTCCCCACAAAAGCGGCTATCACACTCAAAACGACTGTGGTCAGCCAGAATACCTGAGCAGCAGGTATAGCAAAGGCCAGATAAGTCACAGCACTCAGCGCAATGGCAAAGGGAATTCCCCAGACCTGTGCCATCCAAATACGCTCGAGACGCACTGCCGGCTGACCCCGCTGACGCTTACGCACCAACCAGATATTAATGCCCGACACTACCAGCACGCACATGCCAATCCCCAGCAAGAAATAGGCAATTTTTACCGGGAATCCGGAGAAATGCCCGAAGTGCAGTCGGAATGTGGAGAGGTACACCTGCTTGGCGGCATCCCCTTCAGACCAGCCCTCTTTTTCAATCAGGCTACCATCTGGATTAAAGTGATAGCGCTCTCCCCAAACCAGCTTCTCAGGAACCCGTGTCCAAATCTCCACAGCCTGCCCCTCGCGGCCAGGAAAGACAACCTCTAACTTAGTGCGTTCCTCACCCTGTGCGATTTGCTCCATTTGCGAAAAAATTGCGGCAAAATCCGGGAGAGGCACCTGCGCAGCGTTCTCTTCCATCACCGGATGCTCGCGATAAAGAATATGCTCTACCCTCTCGGTATCCCCAGCAAAGAAAACACCCGCAATTGCAAAGGCCGCAACCTGCGAAAGGCCGATAAAAGCTCCGGTAATAGCGATTGCCAAGTGAAATGGTGCAGCCCAAACACCTAACCGATTGTGCAAGTCCACCTGCTGCAAACGCTTTGAACCCGCCAAACGCAGAGAGAAGGCATCTTTGATGATTTTCGGGTGTGCCAATAATCCAGAGACAATCAGTGCAGTCATCAACACACCGATCAAACCAACAAGAGGCACCCCCAACCCCAAGGGCAGACTCAGGGCAAAATGCAAATAGGCGAGGAAGTGGGTCCACTTGTGCTCAACCTCACCCAGCAAAGAACCATCTTCAGCAACGTAGCGCTCTAAATCCCCTACTTCAACTTTCAGCCTGGGCATATCTGAGTTGGGGATAGTGAATTTTACCGAATCAAATTCTTCATTTTGTTCTTTCGCCAGGGCGACTGCCTGCTCGGTGGCAAGTTGGTACACGGAGGGGCTGACATCGAGGTTTTCCAGCTCTGAAGCCTGCTCCCAGCGTTCAAATTCGTTGTAAAAAACCGCAAGGGTTCCACTGACACAGACAATATAGAGCAGAGTGGAGATGGCCAGACCGAGAACTGAATGTCCATCTGTCATATCGCGCACAAAGGCGGGAGTTGGCTTTAGGGAAAATTTCACGTTGAATTCCTAATGAGGTCTCTTTGATCTCAAAATCATTATTAGCTTACGCCGCTGGCATTACGGCAAAGCCACTCGCCAGTGAAAAAACCAGCAGCGCCGCGCTGGGGCGCAGCAGTTTCTTATCCGCACTACACCAAACCATTGCCAGGGTCCAAACAATAACGGCAACAAAGGCCGCCCCCACAAGACGGGCACTCTCACCAAAACCGGTAAAGTCAAAATAAAGAAGTGCAGCCAATAGACCACTGACTGTTGGTAATAATGCGATAACCAAGAAACGTAAAACGCCTCGCAGCCATAATTGCAGCAAGGCCTCCTTGGGTGCCACTCCACCCGACCTCTGTTTTTCCTGCCTGGGGGGACCGCTTGGCCAATCGCCTTTTAAAGCGAGCAAGGTCAGGGCGGCCAGCATGGCCAGGAGTGTGGCAATACTCACACCATATTCCACCCCCACCACTGTGCTCCAGGCGAATGCCGATAACAACAACAGACCCCAACCCATCCAACGACGCAACGGCTGAGAGCCGCTGCGCAGCCAGGCTGAGTAGAGACCAAAAATACCGGCAATGGCAAAAACAGTGGCCAGTCCGGCAATGATGTAGAAGGAACTTGGCATAAATATCACATCGGGAGATTTTGGCTCCCGCCCGATGGTAAAACGCAAAAAAGGGAGTTTGCCCACAGACTCCCCCTGCGGACAAACTCCCAGTCTACTCTAACTTAGAAAGTGTAACGTGCCTCAGCAGTCACGTAGCGACGCTCGCCGTAGAAGCATTCAATTCTGCTTGTGCAGGATGTTGTATGAACTTCATCTGTTAAATTCTTCACGTTCAATTGAAGCTTCCAGTTCTCCAAGGTATACCCAATAGTCGCATCGTAAAGGGTATACGAGGGATTCTCACTTGGAAATTCTGACAAAGCAGTGTCTACATAAGCCATATAAAGAGGGTTACTTGCCACTACTGGATGAAGCAATAATGTTTCTCGGGAAACATTAAAGTTTGTCTGGCTTGCACCAACGTATCTTGCCCCTACACCAGCACTTAAACCAGACACCCACTCACTGAAATCATAATTAGCCCAAATAGAAGCTTGCTCACTGGGTACTGCATCAATTTCAGTTCCAACTTCGAATGGGGTACTACTCTCAGTTACCTCACTGTCTGTTGTGGAATAGTTTGCAACTAAAGTGAGTGCGCCCCATTGGCCAGTTGCTTCAAGTTCAACGCCTTCAATAACCGTTTCACCAGTTTGCTCTTGGATTCCTCCAATTCTTTTGGTGAGGCGGTTTTTCTGCTCAATCTCAAATACAGATGCAGTCAGAAGAAGATTAGCGCCCTCAGGTTGAAACTTTAATCCAGCCTCTACTTGCTCACCCAAGACAGGCTTGAAAGCACGGCCAAGCCCATCTGGATCAGCAACAATTGGTTGAAATGACTCAGAGTAACTCAAGTAAGGAGAAAGCCCATTATCAAAGGCGTACATTAAGCCAAAACGCGTAGTGACTTCTCTCTCTTTGTGTTTTGACTTATCTATTTTAGGGTCATTGCTCTGAACTCTAGAAGATGTCCTATCTTCACGCAGACCCGCATTAAAGATAAAGTTCTCAAAAGTAATCTGATCTTGAACGTAAAAACCTACTTGGTCAGTATTCGTATCAGATATATCTCTTGGGAGATCAGCCAATCCTTCTGGAACATTTCCATAAGTCGGATTATAGATGTCTATATAACCACCCAAACCAGGGGCCTTCAAAATACTATTATCAATTTCAGCATCTTGACTATCCAAACCGATTGAAACGTTATGCCCAAAGGGACCAGTTAAAAACTCACCAGAAAGGCGAAGATCCATAATTAATAGATCGCTATCAGCATCCTTCATATATGCTGTTCTAGGTGCCCAGCGAACATTCTTATCGATTCGGGATAAAAGACCCTCAACACTACTGTAATCGGGATACATTGAGTTGTAATCAACCTCACCTTTAGAGTAGCGTATCCCGGCATTAATACCCCAACTATCACTGAAGCGGTGATCTACCCACAAGCTATAAGATGTTTGCTCTGTATCGTATTTATCCCAACCTGGCTCACTCAAAAATACATCTGTAGGAATTTGCCCATTTTCATTATCAACCAACGTACCTCCAACAGGTAAGAAAGCTGTTGTTGAGCCAGTATCGTCTTTTTGATAAGTCGCAAGCAGAGTGATTTCTGTATCGGTACTTGGACGCCATGAGATAGAGGGCATAAACAGGTTGCTGTTATCATCAACATGATCAACCTGAGCATCGGCATCGCGCGCGTAACCCACTACACGATAGAGCCATTCGCCATCACTATCCAAGGCTCCAGTTACATCGCCCGCGACTACCTTACGATCATAGTCACCGCCCTGCACCATTAACTCACCGCCAAACTCCTCTTTGGGGCGCTTAGAAACCAGGTTGACAATACCACCAGTAGAGCCCTGTCCATAAAGGACCGAAGAGGGCCCCTTAAGAATTTCTACTCGCTCGAAGGAATAAAGGTTTGCTCGAGAGCTGGTGTAACTACCAAAAATTGTCTGTAAGCCATCCACAAACATGATTGGTTCAACTGCACGAACGGTGGACCAGTCACCGCGAGAATCCACTCCAAATCGACCACCATTCACACCAGCAGAATACTGAAGAATATCCTGCACAGACTTAGAGCCGGTAACATCAAAAAAGTCTTTATCGCGCAGAGAGATTGAGAACGGCGTCTCGTCTACCGGGATATCCAACTTACCAATAGAGGTCTGGCGATCCAGGTTGAGCTCGCCAGTTACGTTAACCTCTTCAAGAACTTCATTTTTATCTTCGGCAGCAAAAGCTGCAGAGCTGCCTGCGGCAACAGCCAGCGCCAGCAGAGAACGGCTAAGGCCGGAGATAACAGGAGAGGAGTTTTGACGTAAACCTTGGAAACGAGCGGTGCCCATGGGGATCCCTCAACAATCATTGGAAGTTTTTGTTGTCACAGCAACCGCTGCCAACATTTAATGACGCGGATCTTAATAGTAATCGTTATCACTTACAACATTATTAGAACATTTTTTTACTAATGCAACTCAGCAAATAGCCAAGGGCATGTAAACAAGCAGCCCCAAATCCCGGGTAGAAACTTAACTGACGCCCAAAAAAAGATAAGTTGAGAGTCTTAAACACGACGGAGCTGATTTATACAGCCAATTTGTAAGAGCAGAAATTAGTCAATATTTTTATATTTTGGCGGGAGCTAGTAGAGCGAGCTGGAAGGTGTTCGGTTAATTTTCAACCGCAGCTGAGGGGGGATATGAGGCACCCTGAATTGGGGCGCCTATTATAGAGGGTTATTTTGGCTCCAAAGCGGGTAAATTCACTCTGGGGTCAACCACTCATTAAGGTGTCGGATAGGTATAGCTAGCCTGCAACCCCAGAGGCATACCCAGGTTCCAGTAAAGAACAAGGAACAGGGTCCAGCAGATCAGGAATACCACCGAGTAAGGCAACATGATAGATACCAGAGTGCCAATACCCGTACTTTTCACGTAGCGCTGACAATAGACAACCACCAACGGGAAGTAAGGCATCAATGGAGTAATAATATTTGTAGAGGAATCTCCAACCCGATAGGCCGCCTGGGTCAGGTCCGGGGAAAAGCCGATCTGCATCAACATGGGTACAAAGATTGGCGAGAGCAGCGCCCACTTGGCTGAGGCAGATCCAACAAACAGGTTGATAAACGCCACCAGAACAATAATCCCCATCAGGGTGATCGGGCCCGGCAGGTCCATAGACGCCAGCAAGCTACCCCCCTCTACTGACAACAAAGTGCCAAGGCCGGAGCGGGCAAACTCGGAAATAAACAGCGCACAGAAAAAAGCCATTACGATGTAATACGCCATGGAACCCATGGTCTTGGACATCGCATCGATTACGTCCTTACTCTTTTTAAAGGTCCCTGCAGCATATCCAAACACCACGCCGGGAATAATAAACAGCAGGAAGATCAGCGGCACAATAGACTTCATCACCGGTGCAGCAAAGGAGGCAAGCTGCCCCTGGGAATCGCGCAGTGCGGAAGTCTCCGGCAACATCCAGGCGATAAGGCCGACGATACCGGCGACCATTACGGTAACCGCCAGGTACATGGCCTTTTTCTCACGAACGCCCAGCTCCTGCATTACCGGCATCTCTTCTTTGTCACCATCAATGGCAACGTTTTTTAGGCGGGGCTCGATCACCTTGTCGGTCAGCCACCAACCCAACAAGGTCACCACCAGACAAGAGGCCGAAGTGAAGAACCAGTTGTTAAGCGGATTGACCTGAATATCCGGATCAACAATCTGTGCTGCAGTTTGAGTAAAGCCCTGCAGCAAGGGGTCAATCGCGGAAGGCACAAAGTTTGCTGAGAAACCGCCAGATACACCGGCAAAGGCGGCGGCAATACCTGCTAGTGGGTGACGACCGGCTGCATAGAAAATCACACCTCCCAAGGGAATCACAAGTACATAGCCGGCATCCACGGCGGTGTGACTGACAACCGCCACTAGAATCAACATGGGGGTAAGCAGCATCTGTGGCGTTACTGCCAATAACTTTTTCAACACCGCGTTGATAAAGCCACTCTGTTCCGCGACACCCACACCCAACATAGCCACTAATACTACGCCGAGAGGTGCAAATCCGGTAAAGGTTGTCACCATGCTGGAGAGGAAGCGGGCGAGCTCACTACTGGAAAGAAGATTGGTTACTTGGATTGCCTCACCCGTGGCTGGATGCAAAGTATTGAAACTCACACCAGATAGCAGCCAGGATAAAACCCAGATAGCCACCATTAATACCAGGAAAAGCACTGCGGGATCGGGCAGTTTATTTCCTACCACCTCAATAAAATTCAGTGCCCGGTTGATCCAACCATTTTTGTTATTGGCATCATCGCCCCCGGTTGGACTTGCTTGAACGTTTTCCATATCGAAACCCCGTATTTTTGTTATTTTTCATTAGAGGTAAATGCGTGGGAAGAACTGCTAAGCAGCACCTTCCCACATTGTAAAAAATAGTTACTAGCGGATCTTGCGAATCCCTACCGCGTGGCGCAATTTCTCGATAAATGGCGCCGAATAGGCGCGAGCCTTGGCTGCACCCTTCTCCAACTCCTCTTCAATTTGAGAGGGATTCTCTAGCAGTGTGTTGTAGCGTTCACGCGCCTCACCAATCTGACCATTGATGAGTTCAAATAGCTGTTTCTTGGCCTCACCCCAGGCAATACCCTCTTCGAATGCCTTGCGCATTTCCGCAGTTTGTTCTTGGGTAGCAAAAGCCTGCCAGATTTGAAAAACCGTTGAGGTGTCCGGATCTTTAGGCTCGCCGGGCTCCAAGAGGTTGGTCTTGATCTTGTTAATATGCTTTTTCAGCTTTTTCTCTGGCAGGAATAAGGGGATGGTATTGCCATAGCTCTTACTCATTTTACGGCCATCCAACCCCTGCAATACCGCCACGTGATCATCGACTACCGCCTCAGGAAGGGCAAAATGCTCGCCATAGTGATGATTAAAGCGCTGTGCAATATCGCGGGCCATCTCGATATGCTGGACCTGATCCTTACCCACCGGCACCTTGTTGGCATTGAACATGAGGATGTCGGCAGCCATCAGAATCGGGTAGCTATAAAGTCCCATGGTGACGCCGAAATCAGAATCCTCACCATCTGCGCGATTGGCATCCACAGCGGCCTTGTAGGCGTGGGCACGATTCATCAAGCCCTTGCCGGTCATACAGGTAAGCAGCCAGGTCAACTCGGGGATCTCATGGATATCGGATTGGCGGTAGAACACCACATTGTCAGTGTTGAGGCCCAGGGCCAGCCAGGTTGCAGCAATCTCCAGGGTGGATTGATGAACCTGCTCCGGGTCCTGGCACTTGATCAACGCGTGGTAATCCGCCAGGAAATAAAAAGACTGGTTGTTTTCATCCTGGCTTGCCGCGATAGCCGGGCGGATCGCACCAACATAGTTACCCAGGTGTGGAGTACCGGTGGTCGTGATACCGGTCAATACGCGCTGTTTGCTCATAAATCCTTCGTTTTCCGTACTGAGTTCAGGCAATAAAGGAAGAATAATAACCTGTTCGCGTCTGGGGTTGTATCAGCCAGGGGCATCCACTTCCAGGCCTTTGCCTACCCTTCCTGCGATCCGCCTGGCTCTATTGCTAACAGCAGAAGAGCCAGCTACACCAGAAAACTGCCTCCGATATTGACTGGGAGAAATCCCAAAGATTCTGCGAAAGTGGTGGCGCAGAGTAGTGCTACTTTCAAAACCGGCCATTTGAGCGGCCCCGTCGACCGTTAACTCGCCAGATTCCAGTGATTTCTGTACCAGCCGCAAACGCTGCTGGATCAACCACTCCTTTGGTGAAGCTCCCATTGAGTGGCGAAACTTTCGATCAAAACTGCGGCGGGAAAGGTGCGCCTGGGTGGCCCAGTCATCCACCGTAAATGAGCCCTGCAGATTGGCCAGAGCCCAATCTAGCGCACTGGCGAAATAATCCGGTCGCTTGGCAACTGGAGTCTCAATAAATTGAGACTGTCCCCCCTGCCGGTGAGGGGCCATCACCAGCCGCCTGGCTATTGCGTTAGCCAGTTCAAACCCATAGGTGCGCCGTAGAAACTCGATACCGAGATCAATAGCCGCGGAACTGCCGGCGGCACAAGCCAATTGATCATGCCAAACGTAGAGCACATCGCCCACATACTCCACATCCGGGAAACGCTGACGAAAAGACTCCGCAAAGCGCCAGTGAGTTGTGGCCTTCCTACCCGCCAGCAGGCCGAGCTCCGCTGGAAGAAAAGCACCGGAACAAAAGGTCAGGATTTGGCGCCCAGCCGCGGCAAACTCCGTAACCGCTTGGTGAACACGCGCCACATAGGCATCTCTCGGGAGCCGCTCTGTTGGCCAATTAGGAATCACAAGCAGATCATATCCCATCAGTCTCTCTATCTGACGACACTGCAATGAAAGCCCCCCGCTAGCCGCAGGAACAGTCTTTGCAAAGGTAACAACCTCGCCACTATAGAGCCCTTCTGTCTCAGGACGGCTCAGACAGAACAGTTCTGTAGCACACCCCAATTCAAACAGTGCAACCTGGCTGTGCGCCAATATGGCTACACGCATAGCTTCCTGCTTTGCTGTCATATTGTTATCCAATCATACCGCTATCGAGCTAACGCAAAGAATAGTGTGAATGGCGTAAAGTTAGCGCTTATTGGCTTTCAAGCCAATCGCTATTGATAACAATTGCGAGCAAACTATTCTTCAAGCAGTGAAACTGGAGGGATATTCTCAGAGAGGTATCGAATCTAAACCCGCTGATCTTTTAAGCCTTCAGCACCGGAAAATACGCATAGAGGAAGCTTATGTATCAATTATTTATTGGAAATAAAAACTATTCTTCCTGGTCTCTCAGGCCCTGGTTATTGATGCACCACCTGGAAATACCATTTAATGAAAGGCTGGTTACTTTTGAGGAAGGAGGAAGCTGGGAAAAATTTCACAGCTTCTCTCCAAGCGGACAGGTACCCTGCCTGAAAACGGAAGAAACCACGATTTGGGACTCCTTGGCGATTACCGAATATATCGCTGAAGATTTCCCGCAAGTCTGGGCTACCGACCGAATAACCCGCGCCTGGTCTCGTAGTGCATCGGCAGAGATGCACTCTGGATTTTCCGCCCTTAGGAATATCTGCTCCATGAATTGTGGCCTAAAAGTCGAATTGAATGAAATCTCAGCTCCCCTGCAAAAAGATATTAATCGGATTGATGAGTTATGGACTGAAGGACTTCAGAAATTTGGAGGGCCTTTTCTTGCGGGGAAAGAATTCACCGCAGTCGACGCCTTTTTTGCTCCAGTTACAATAAGGGCAGAAAACTACCACCTACCTCTCAGCAAAGGCGCAAAGCAATATATTAAATTGATACACAGCCTACCCTCAATGCAAAAATGGATGGCCGATGCCATCGAAGAACCATGGAGAGAGGCAGCTCATGAGGAGGAGGCGCGGAACTTTGGTACGATATTAACAGATTTACGCCAATAGTAAATTACACCCACCCACTACACTAAAAACCTTCTGTTTTAATACAAAGTCACCAGCATTTAGCTTCTCAATTCAATCGCCGTTGAGACAACCCCGGTGCAGCAAAGTATAGCTGCACCGGCAAATACTCTATGGCAGAATAGCTCCAGTAAAAATAGCGCTTCAAAATTTCCGCTCAAATAAACTGAGACAGCATCTACGAACACCCAAGGCAAGAAAGTTGCAAACCAAGCAAAAAACACCTTCAAACAATACACTTGGATTTATTACTGGCACCTTACCTATTAACGCCTTAACTTTTTCAGGTCTAATACTAGAATGCGAATTCAGCCAAGATAAATATCAAGACAGTCTGTTCACCACACTCGCTATCCATTTACCAGATGAAATTGCCAAGGCTCACAAAAAGCGTAAGGCCGAGTTTCTAGCCGGCAGATACTGTGCACAGCTAGCTCTCCAGCAATTTGGGCATATTGAGACACATGTGCCCATAGGCCCCAATCGAAGCCCTCAATGGCCAACAGATACACCAGGCTCTATTACTCACACCCATAATCTTGCTATTTGTGCACTCAATAATAAGCCCAAAGCTATTGGTATTGATTACGAGCCCATAATATCCACAGAAACTGCGAGAGAAATAAAAGGCCTTATCATCAATCAAGCAGAGGAAACGTCTCTCATACAAACAGACTTACCATTTGAGCTATGGTTGACTATTGCTTTCTCCATAAAAGAGAGCTTATTTAAGGCCCTCTATCCCACAGTCAAGCAGCACTTCGATTTTCTCGATGCAGAAATCCAAAACATCGACTGTAAAAATCAGATAATGACATTAACACTGAATCGTGATCTGTGCCCTGAAGCCAGGAAAGGGCAGCAGTTTTTTGGAACCTACAACTCTCACAGAGAAGGGTTCATTACACTGCTTGAATGTTAGAGGATTATGAAAATATTCCTGACTGAAAAAATCAATATCCAGCTCTCTCATAAGGTCCGAGGTTTCTTCTATAGACCAATAGCTTTCTCTCAAAGGAACAGACACAAGCTCCATCTTGATTAAGAGCGTGAGAACTAATATGTAAAAGCCCCTGATCCGGGCGTGACTTGGATTTTCGCTTACCTAGAATTTCTGATTCTAAATAAAGAGTATCTCCGGCGTAAACAGTTTTAACTTTACAATCTGTCATACTCAGATTGGCAACTACTTTACCAAAGGTACGGGTTGTCAATGCCATTGCGCTCAATACAAAAGTCTCCGGCACTCTTACCCGGTCACCATAAACTCTTCGTGCATAACGCTGGTCTGAATATCCTGGGCTCAAATCGAAAGAGTGGCGCGCATAGTTTAAACAACTAGCTTCAGAAAAAGTATGGCCCGGACGGTGCTCAAATACTTGACCCACTTCAAAGTCTTCAAAATCGACACCACAGGTTTCGATATAAGTATTTGGCTCAACTTCCCTTAAGAAATGTAAGGAATCCTTCACAGACCACTCCTTCTTGCAACAGAAGTTAATAGTTTTTTGCCGAAAAGGGCAGATGATCCCGCTTGTAAATCAGCATACTACATCGCATCTCACAGGTTTTTTTCTGGTTTTGATTGAAGCTGCGAAGTGAAACTTCAATCAAACCAGATTCTGAATCCTTCAGATTTGCACCAACAAACAGCACTTCAGTCTCAACATACAGGGTATCTCCGCCAAACACCGGCGCCAACATGTCTATACAGCTCCACTCCACTATACGCTTACGGCGATAATACGTTTTCCAGGTCAATCCCATTAAACGTTGAATAATCAAGGTGGTATCAACAAGAGGGCGTTTAAATTCTGTCTGCTCGGCGTAATGAGCATCAAAATGGATCATCGCCTGATTAAAGGTATTAATACACTCTTCGACATTATCCTGTTGACTAATTGTTACACCTGGTCGATGACGAAAAATCTGCCCCACCTTAAAATCCTCGAAATCCAATCCATAACGCTCCCGGTAGCGATTATTGCCAAGCTGAATGTAAGCGGGAAAACGAAACCGATCCATAGAATCCTCTTGAGGTATTTATACAATCAGGCACACAAAAACTACTGCCTTTCAGCCAGGGAGACTAACTTTTGGGCTCGCTCCACCACTGGCAAATCCACCATACGTCCGTCCACCACCACTACCCCACTGGGATTTTCTTTAAAGGCCTGAACTATTTTTCGAGCTCTCTGTAGGGCTTCTTCTGTAGGGGTAAATCCTCGATGAATCGGGGCAATCTGACTTGGGTGTAAAGCAATTTTCCCACTAAAACCCAAAGCGGCAACACGTTGAACCTCATGTAATAATCCCGCAGTATCCTCTATATCCAGATGCGGACCATCAATCGCATCTATATTCGCGTTAGCCGCGGCTTGTAGAATACGACCTCTGGCATAGAGCAAGGATTCCCAACCCATATCAGCCCCCATTTCAGCACTGAAGTCTGCGGAACCAAAAGCAACAGCCAGAACATTCTTAGAACTGGCTATTTCCATACTATTTTGCAGACCTTTAGCCGTTTCAATTAGGGGTAATATACCAATTGACTGTTCAACTGATGCAGTCAAGTTGTTAAACCAGGCTATTTCCTCAGCAGATTCCACCTTGGGAAGCAAAACAATATCGGGCTTAGAGACCTGTTCCAGTAATAACAACATATCCCTGAGCCCCAACTCCGAGGTCAGCTGGTTA
The DNA here is from genome assembly GCF_020524905.1 of Microbulbifer variabilis. GTDB lineage: Bacteria > Pseudomonadota > Gammaproteobacteria > Pseudomonadales > Cellvibrionaceae > Microbulbifer > Microbulbifer variabilis_A. Next base: position 101,010 of record NZ_JAIVKI010000010.1, read on the forward strand.
ATTCGCAATGCTCGCAACACCGAAAGAGCGCCAGAAGGTGGAAAAAAATTCACGATATTCTGTCGCGCCGTTTCTTTTAGCTCTGGTGCTACGGCATCCTCCAAATCCATACAAGCCATATCGGCGCCACTAGCAATAGCTTTTTGGAACCTATCAGGACGAGTTGCAGGCACAAATAAAATACTGCGACAAAGGAAGCTTTTCTTTAAGTGCATGGCAGTAATTTTCACGTAACGGGACTTTTCTTCCCTACTACTCCAGTATCCATGCATAGTAGCAGCCAGATACAACTTTAAATGAAACAGAGTGTTGGATTGGTGATGTTATTAGTGCCCCAAAGGCATTAAAAAATTTCAAAGGTTAATGTGCACTCAACTAAAGTGCACTTATTCGAATGACATTGCATTTATTCAGCTTAAGCTTTACCTATCACTGGTGAAAAAAATAGAAACGTCACTTTATACCGCTTAAAGAATGTAAGGGTAAATGTATGGGTAGTTACTGTAGAACCATATCGTGCAGGCCCATCTTGCACAGTTCAACTGACCAATCCAGGTGCAGAAATTATTAAAGTGATAGATATTTCTATTGGGAGTGATGTCAACCGATGAATAAATCATAAATTTGTAGACTGCAAAGCTTGCATAAAAAACCTCGGTGCTTACCCACTCTATTGGATTAACCTCTTCAAAAATCACTAAAAATTGACTCTTGATCATTGTCGGGAGACTGCCTGCAGCGCGCTAATTTTACTGTTGAGCAAGCCTTAACCAATCCTTTTGCCACTGATACCAGGCGGATTCGCTCTATGCCCAGAGAACGCGGGCGCGGGATCAAAATCTTGGCACCGAGAATACTGCAGTGAGGAGATGGCAAAAATCAGGCGGGCCCGCTTCAGGGCGCGGACGATTAGATTACCCAGTAAGAATTGGATTACTGTGCAACGTAAATAGAACAACTAACCCAACGGGAAGTTTTCTAAGAGCAAAGGTTTCGTTATCTGCGAGATTACAGAGACCCACAGAAAAAATACGCAAACTACCCTTGTAGCTCAAACCCCTCTGCCAATAGCAACTCACTTAAGGATTGCCATTGATCCTGTGGCAGAGAGATAGACATCGTGACCTTATTGGCATAATCCGCCTGCCCACAATTACCCTGGTGACGAGCCACTAAAAAGCGAAGACGCGATTCCTGAGCAAAATCACAGCGTACGGACACTTCCTGCAATGGAACAAAAGTCTCCAGGCTCACTGCCTGTAAAGCGGCACCCACGGAGCCCCGGTAAGCACGCATCAGGCCACCGACGCCCAATTTTGTTCCTCCAAAATAGCGAGTCACTATAGCGCCTACATTACCAACCCCCTGCTTAAGGAGTAATTCCAACATCGGACGCCCAGCACTACCTCCGGGTTCGCCATCATCATCGGCTTGCATCATATCGGGGTTGGCCGGATTGCCGATGACCAGCGCAGTGCAATAATGGCTGGCATCCGGGTATTGTTTGCGAATCTGGCCGAGCTGATGTTGAAAAGCCGCCTTATCTGTTACCGGCCCAAGCCAACAAATAAAACGGCTTTTCTTCTCTTCGGTCTCACTGACAACGGGAGACGAGGGAATCTGATAGGTCACCGGCAAATGCGTCCCAATGCTGGTTTTTCAATTTTTCAAACAGGGGCTGCAACTTGGTCTGCCACACTTTGTCATCCACCACACCGACATGTTTACAGCGTATGGTGCCGTCAGCATCAACCAGGAAGGTTTCCGGGGCACCAAATACACCCAAATCCAGTGCCAAGCGCCCATCCCTGTCGGCAACACTAAAGAGATAGGGGTTGTGAAATTTATCCAACCATTTTAATGCCGCCGAATCATCGTCTTTGAGATTCACGCCAACAATTGGCACGCCCTGCTCTGACAGAGCATTTAGATAGGGATGCTCAACCCGGCAGGCCACACACCATGTGGCCCAAACATTGAGTAAATAAGGTCCCTTGGGCAGGTCGCCCTTTTGTATTACCTGCTTGTTATCGGCAACCTTCTCCAGTGAGAACTCCGGCACCGGTTTATTTAGCAGGGCCGAGGGCATTTCCTGAGGATTCAGAAATAGGCCGCGCCAGAACAACAGTGCCAGGGCGACAAAAATAATCAGGGGTAAAAAGAGTTTTAATCTCGACATTTTTTCTTCCCGAAATCTAGGCTGCAGCCAAATTGCCGCTGAGTGGCACCTGGCGCGTCGCCTTGGCTTTACGGTAACGTTTATCCGCTACGGCAATGCCACCACCAATGGCCATCAACAGGGCACCCAGCCAGATCCACACTACAAAGGCCTTGTACTGCAGGCGCACTGCCCAATCACCACTGGGATTGCTGCGGTCTAAAGGTTCACCCAGAGCCACGTAGATATCACGGAACAGGCCGGTTTCAATAGCCGCCTCGGTCATGGTATTTCCGCCAGAGAAATAGTTGCGTTTCTGCGGATGTAACTCGGCGACCGGCTCACCATCCTTACTAACGTGCAGAATCCCCTCGAAAGCACGATAGTTCGGCCCCTGTGCCAGGCGTACCCCACCGAAGTCAAAGTCATAGCCAGCCACCTGAACGCTATCGCCGGTGCCCATACGCAGGTCTTTTTCTACGCTATACACGGTAGTTAATACCACTCCCAACACCGTCACCGCCAAGCCTATGTGGGCGAGGTGCATACCGTAATAACTGGCACGTTGGCGTTTAAGACCGGCGAAAAAGGAATTGGCATTGCGGGTCTTTGCGGCAATATCCGCGAGACTCGCACAAAAGACCCAGGCGCCGATAAAGATACCGAGCACCGCACCCCAGTGATAGTGATCAAATGCCAGTGGCCAGACCAGTGCCACCACCAAGGCAGCCAAGAATGGCAAACGCCAAGCCCCGAGGAGCTTGTCCCAGCGACTGTCTTTCCAATTAGCCTGCACCCCCATACCCAGTAACAGGCAAAGCAGCACCATGAATGGCACGAAAAACAGATTAAAGAAGGGGGCGCCAACGCTGATTTTACCAAGGTGTAAGGCATCCGCTACCAGCGGGTAGAGGGTACCAGTCAACACCACCGCCATAATCAGGATCAGCAGGATGTTGTTGCCAAGCAGGAAGGTCTCCAATGAGCGGAAAGAGAACACACTGCGGGCGCTAACCGTTGGCGCACGCAGGGCGAACAATAGTAAGGAACAACCAATTACCAATGCCAAGAATACCAAGATAAAACTGCCGCGCAGTGGGTCAGTAGCAAAGGCATGCACCGAAGTAATCACTCCAGAGCGCACCAGGAAAGTACCCAATAGGCTCAGGCTAAAGGCGAAAATCGCCAGCAAAATAGTCCAGCTCTTAAACAAGCCGCGCTTTTCCGTAACCGCCAGTGAGTGCATCAGCGCAGTACCCACCAGCCAGGGCATCAGCGAGGCATTTTCCACCGGGTCCCAAAACCACCAGCCGCCCCAGCCCAGCTCGTAATACGCCCACCAGCTACCCAAGGCGATACCGAGGGTGAGAAATGCCCAAGCGACGGCGGTCCAGGGTCTGGCCCAGCGCGCCCAAACTGCATCCAATTGGCCACCCAACAATGCGGCTATGGCAAAGGCAAAGGCGACAGAAAACCCCACATAACCCATATACAGCAGCGGTGGGTGAAAAATCATCCCCGGATCCTGCAGCAGCGGGTTCAGATCAGAACCCTCCATTGGCGGGAATGGCAAAGTTCGATCGAAAGGGTTGGAAGTCAGCAAAATAAACAGAAAGAAGCCAATCAACACCATACCCAGAACGGAGAGTACTCGAGCCAACAATTCCGGGGGCAACTGGCGACCAAACAGCGCCACTGTCGCGGCCCAGCCAGCCTGAATCAGCAGCCACAATAGGATGGAACCCTCATGGCCACCCCATACCGCAGTGACTTTGTAGTAAACCGGCAGGATACTGTTGGAGTTTTGTGCAACGTAATTAACGGTGAAATCGCTCTGCACAAAAGCAATCGTCAGGCAGGCAAAGGCGATCAAAACAAAGGCAAAGATCCCCAGGGCGAGAGGCCTGGCAGCTTCCATCCATAAGGAGCGCGCACTGTAACTGCCCGCCATCGGCAATATCGAAAGCGCAAAGGACAACAGCAGGCCGACAATCAGCGCAAAATAGCCCAACTCAGGGATCATATTTTTGCTCCATCGGCACAGCTCTTATGAGACACCATACTGTCCGCAACTTCCGGCGGTGTATAGCTTTCATCGTGTTTGGCCAATACCTGATCGGCACGCAGAACGCCACTGTGCATCAACTGCCCAGTAATAACCGCAGCCTCCCCTTCAGCAAACAAGTCCGGCAGGATCTTATCGAACACCACCGCCAGTTCCGCCTCGCCATCGGTGATAACAAACTGCACATCGAGACTGTCTTCCGAGCGCTGCACACTGCCTGGCACTACACAACCACCGGCACGAATGCGTTTCTCAAACGGTACTTCACCAGCGGCAAAGGCGCTGGGAGCGTAAAAATAATCCATATTTTCTCGCATCGCATAGGTGACAAAACCCACTGCGGCACTGGACAGGGCGACCAGAACAAGTACCAGGATCAGACGTTGCTTGCGTACGGGATGCATTGTTTAGTGAACTCCATAAATTTTGATCTTATCTGCCCGGCCGCAATAGCCACCGGACGAAAAATCCTATCGTTTACTGCAAGGCCCAAATCTATGCAGGCTCTTCCATATCCGTTTGTTGTGTTTTGGCCCTGCGGCGGCGCTGCGCGATACGCTGCTGGTTATGAAGTTCCCGTTGCAGGCGGCGTCGTGCCAAACTCGGGTAGAGAGCCAGTGCGGCGAGGGCTGCGAAAGTGGCAGCGAAGCAAACCCACACATAAATACCGTGGCCATCCATCGCCAAAAACTCTGCAAAGTTGGCAAATTGAAACTGCACTTTACTTCTCCCCAGCCAATTCCTGTTGCACCCATTGCGTTTTCATCTCGCGGCGTAGTATCAGGGCGCGAGTATGCGTAAGCAGGGTCCAGGCATAGGTACAATAGAAACCGGAAATCATTACCAGCAGCGGGTAAAACATGCTGGGGTCGATACTACTGGACTCTGTCAGGCGGATTGTGGCCGGCTGATGCAAGGTAAACCACCAATCTACCGACTTGTAGATAATCGGAATATTCACCGTGCCCACCAGGGCTAAGAGTGCACTGGCCTTATCTGCCACCTGCTCGCGGCTGACCGCGTGGGACAAGGCCATCACACCGATATATAGGAACAGCAGGATCAGCATTGAGGTAATCCTGGCATCCCAAACCCAGTATGTACCCCAGGTCGGCTTACCCCAGACCGCGCCAGTAAAGAGGGATATAAAGGTGAGCACCGCGCCGATTGGAGCCGCAGCACGCATCACCGCGAAGGAGAGTTTCATCTTCCAGATAAGGCCTATGGCGCCGCTGATCGCCATAATGTAGTAGCCAGCCAGTGCCAAAAAGGCCGCCGGTACATGGATAAAGATAATGCGGTAACTATTGCCTTGCTTGGCATCCTCGGGCGCAAACCCCAGGCCCCACACCGACCCCGTCACCAGCAAAATAACACTGGCCAGTGCCAGCCAGGGCAACCACCCACTGGTTTTTTGATAGAACCAACGCGGTGAACCCAAACGGTGAAACCATTGCCAAGCCAAGAAGACCTCCGAATCAATTATCCAGGCTGATACGTATTGCCCCCGCAGCAGCCAGTGGTGCCAGTGCTGCGGCAGCGGCCAACAGAGCGGCCAGAATCGCCAGCTGCGCGCTATAGGCATAGCCATCAATTGCCGCCTGCACCGCGCCGGTGCCGAAGATTAGCACGGGCACATACAGTGGCATAACAATTAGCGCCAGCAACAGTCCCGGGCGACGCAGGGCCACTGTGAGCGCCGCGCCTATGGCGCCAATCAGGCTGAGGCTCGCAGTCCCCAGAAACAGCGACACAAATAGGCACAAATACCCCTCAGTGGGCAAATTCAACATCAACGCCAGTAGCGGAGATAAAAGAGCCAGCGGTAAGCCTGTTGCAATCCAGTGCACCAGAGATTTTGCCAATACGGCGAAATACAGGGGCTGGGGCAACAGGGCCAACTGCTCCAAAGTGCCATCTTCAAAATCCCCGCGGAACAAGCTTTCTTGGGATAGCATGGTGGCAAGTAGCGCCATTACCCAGATCATACCTGGCGCCATTTTCGCCAACAGTTCGGGCTCTGGTCCCACACCTAAAGGCAAAAGAGCGAGGACCGTTACAAAAAATAATAGTGGGTTGGCAATATCTGCTCGCTTGCGCAATGCGAGGAGCATTTCAATCTTAAAAAGCGCCGCGAAACCAGGAGTTTCGCGAGCTCCAACAGCTTGTACTTGGACATCAGTTAAAGACATGCTCTCCCCCCATATCGCTAAAAGATTCCTCGACCAGAAAGTCAGACAGGTCGACGAAATTCAGCCCTGGCAGATTCAAAGGTTGGTGGGAGGTCAAAAGGAGGGATCCACCGTTCTCAAGGTGGTTAGCCATTTGTTTTTCCAATGCCGCAACACCGGCGACATCCAAAGCGGTCAGGGGCTCATCGAGAATCCACAAACAGGGCGACTGGGGAAGAAATAGTCGCGCCAGCGCCACACGACGGTTCTGGCCCGCCGATAAGCTGTTGCACAGGGATCCCTCAAATCCGAAAAGATCTAGCCTATCCAGAGCCTCCATCGCAGAGGCCTCTGTAGCCCCATACCAAGTAAGGTTCTCCAGAGGAGTAAGGCCTCCCCGTACCCCGCCGCGATGACCGACGTACAACAGAGATTCGCGCATAGAACGCAAACCTCTAGGGAAGGGTTTATCGCGCCAGAGGATCTCTCCACTGAAGTCACTGGTACTGCCAATCAAAGTGCGCAGCAGTGTGGTCTTGCCCGCACCATTGCTTCCTTTTATCTGAATTGCCCCGCCGGCATTCAGTGAGAAATCAAGGCCCTCAAACAAGCGCCGGCCATCTCGCTCACAGGCGAGGTCGCGCACTTGCAATACAACTGGGGACTTGGTAGTCACAGACATTGCTTGGATAAAACCACTCTGACGAAAATCTGAACGGCATTATACCGGCACTTGTGCTAATTGCATGATATTCAACACCCCCGATCTCTTCTAAATTGATCTCAAACAAGAATTTTCGGGAATTCAGCGGGTTTTTGTACGCCAGTATTGGCCCCATGCCCAAGCTCTGATATTTTCCTGAGGGTCGTGAGTTGGTACCCAGTTCCTAACCCCGTATGGATTCGGGGAAACTCTGTAGTCGACATCAACAGAAACCTTTGATGTAACTCGGTGTTGAATGCAAACACCTTACCTGCCTGTAAGGACGCACAATAATGACTAGCCTTGCTGTGGACGCCCGTCGCTGGCTCGATACCAGCGCCATGAGCCGTGAAGATACCCTGATCAATCGCCAACCCTTCCCATTTTTTGTTGCCCGCGACGTTTTAACCACAGAGATGATGCCCTCATTTCTGAAGGACTTTCCCCAGCTTAAAGGAGCCGGCTACCTACCCTATGAAAAGCACGAGTGTGGCGATTCCATCAATACCCTGATTGAAGAGTTTACCCATCCAGAATTCGCCGATGCCATTGGGAAGAACCTGGGTATAGAAAAACTCTCCCAATACCCAACTTATGTCTCCATCAGCCGCTCCTTGAAAAAACGTCACGGCAGAATTCATACCGACGGAAAATCGAAAATAGCCACTGCCCTGCTCTACCTCAATCCAGAGTGGACGCTTGATGGCAATGGCTGCCTGCGTTTTCTAAAGCGCATTGATGACTTTGAAGATACCGTCGCTCCAGAAATTCCCCCTTCCTATGGAACACTCGCCGCCTTTAAGCGTGCGGATAACTCCTTCCATGGGCACCTACCCTTTGAAGGCCAGCGCCTGGTTATCCAGGTTGCCTGGCTAGTAAGCACTGCCGACAAGGAACGCAAGGCTAAACGAGGAAAGTTTTCTTACAAGCTAAAGCAATTGATGAGCTGGATTGGCGGTAAAAAGAAAGAAGATAAGGAAGATACCATCACGCAAATGTGAATTTTGCTAGTCTTTGAATATTGGCCTAAAAATTCAGGTCGCTTGTAAATCATATATTGCACCGGCCATTGGCTGGTGCAGCTCCTCCTGCCCCATCGACCACTTATTATTCTTAGGTTTCTCAAAAAGTTAATACATAAGAGAATTTGGGGAACCCAGAGCTTTTAAAATTTCTATAGAGAATGCCATCTGAGGTACTGCCATCATTCAAATAAGTAATTGGCAGATTTACGGTATGAGAGTCAAAGAAATACTGACAAAACTGGCTTTGCTCTATTCATCCCACTCCAACATAAATATATCGAGCGCTGCGAATATTTGGAAAAAGAAGCTATAGATTTGGCTGTGCGGTGTACCCCAGCTGACACCTTTAAATTATCTGCATCAACCCGGCGGGCACCGCACTATCCTAAGACTATTGGTTATTTATTTTGGAACTAGGCATCAAAGTCGTAATCCATTAATTCGCGACTTAAGCGTCTTTCCTCCAACTTATCCTCTACCATACGACGCGCATCGCGAGGTGGCTGGGAGGTGGCTTGCTTTAGCACTTCTGTTGCAATTTGTGGAATATCCACATTATCAAAAACCATGTGCTTTTCGTTTACGTTAACGCCCATACGAAACTCCATAATCTTGATCCGTGAAAGCAGAAATATCCTTATCGCACTTTACGGTGCAGTGGCAGATTAGCGATGCCAAACAATCCTGGTCAAGCAGAAATTTACAAGGGAACTGTGACAGATTTACTGCAGCCTGTTAGAAAATTTTGCCAAGCAAAAACATCCCAGAATTACCCAGCTCAGAGTTATATATCTAACCGTATTCAAGGAAAAAATCAGGAAGAGTTGCCGAAAAGGAATGAATAGAGAAATAGCGGGAAAAGCAGTAACTCTGTAAGTGCCATGTTACTTCAGGTGACAAGAGACAATGCTTATGGAAACCTATAAAAAAAAGAGGGAAGCCCTAGAGATTGCCAGAAGCTAAAACACGACATGACATTTGTTGCTGTAACGGATAGAATGGCCGCCCTTCGCAGCTATCTGCAACCTGCCCCCGTCGGTTAACAGGATAAACCACGGACCTCCTAAGTCCGGACTGGTGGTTCGAGTCCACCCGGGGGCGCCATTGATAACTCCCCTTCCACTACTATGCCCTTAGGTGTTTCTACCGGCTCATAAAATAAGCGCTTTTGCCGAGTGCATAAATAGCGCTAGAAAAAGTCCCGCCAAAAGAAGCCCACCCCAAACCATTCTGGCCGAGCGGTTAATATTCCTGCCCCGCTTCGCATGATCCCTCGCCAATTTCGCCATAACTCAACTCCCTTTAATTCGCGCTATCGGGCAACAATAGCAGTTTCACTCCCAGCAGTATAAAAAATCAACACAACGCAAAGAGATTTACCTGAGCCCCAAAACAAACAAAGCCCGAGCTAAGCCGGGCTCTGTCTATTCTGTTTAATCCAAGGCGGCTAGTGCTTCTGTTTTTGCTGTTGCATATTATTAGTACCATTTCCGTCATTAGTACTATTGGAGCCATTGGAGCCATTGGAGCCATTGGAGCCATTGGAGCCATTGGAGCCATTGGAGCCATTGGAGCCATTGGAGCCATTGGAGCCATTGGAGCCATTGGAGCCATTGGAGCCATTAGTAGTATCACCGGCATTATTCGTACCACTACCACCCTGCATATTCATCATTTTGTCGGACTTGTCCTTGCCGTGATGACGCCCTATTTTGTGCCACTCATCCTTAAACTTCGCCCAAAAGGACTCCTTAGGCGCTTTGGTACAAGCGGTAATGATCATCGGTGTCACCTTTTCAGTGCCATCGATATCCAACATATCGCCCTCTTCTTGACCACGCTTTGAATAAGCCGCAGCCCAGTAAACAGCTTTTGGCTTGAACTCATCATCAATGGCCAAAAAATCTGCACAGGTCCAGTCTTTTGCCGGCTTCTTGGGATGTTTATCCGCCAAGGCAGCAGAAGCAGCAAGACTGGCAATTACCAAAGGAAGGATGTAATGCGTGCTTTTCACAATAAGATCTCCAAGGTTTCCAGGGGCATTACCCCGTGAATTGACTGCAGGTAATATGCAATCCGCTCGCTTCCCAGGAGCTAGCGAAACAAGACCAGCTGGTCACTCAAAAGAACTTATGGCTAGGTGCGACATTGCTAGACGAATCAAGCTACCAGCCAATACACAAACCGGCCTTCACTCAGCTCCATGACAGCGGAGACACTAGTCAGAGTCCCGTCAAAAGACTACCTGACCCAATGAAAGAATAGACGTATTTTTCATTTTTGGCGTGTTTTTCAAAATACTAATATTCCAGTCTAACTAACCATCTCCTTTCTTCTATCTCCTATCTCTTGGCTACCTCTGCCATCCCCCAATCCTTGTTCTCATTTTCACACCCAAACAAAGAGATACCGATCCAGATAAACCAGCCTATCTGACTAATCCCAAATATTTCTTTAAAGATTTCATTAGGATAAATAGTAGCAACGCCTGCAATTCCAACGAGCATGCCAAACAAGTTCAGATATTTTGAAAAGACTCCCGCCTGCAAGGCCCCAATACTAACCAGCAGCACCCAAAGCCCACCGACCAATTCATTGCCCCCTCCCAGGCTTTCAACCATAAGATAAATAATTCCCCAGGCATCAAAGGCCTTCTCCAGATTGACCTCCATTAGGCCAATGGCATAGGCAAGACCAATATTTGCGATCATGCCGCTGGCAATAACAAGCCCAACCCAGATTGCCCCAAACAAAGAGCCTACGGCGATTATCCCCTCACTGCCTTCTTTTAACCTCTGATACAAACCAACAACCAGAAAACTGAGAAAAGCGCCAAAAACCAGATATATCAAGATGTAAATAACATTAAAGGAAAACTGATTTTCAGCCAGGAAAACCATTTTTTCAGCGGGGCTACCATCAGAAGGATATGACCAAAAAGCACCAAAGAAAATAAAGGCGATAAAATACAATAACGCCATACATATTGCTGAAAGGCCAGCGGTTCTATTCAGAATTTTCATTTAATCTCCCTACCTCATAAGTTAAAAATTTTTTATACACAACTTGACCTAAAGCAACATCAAGCCAGGAAATTTGGAACTGCAATTATGACTCTTAAACGACCTTACCAATCAACATTCCGCCTTATCAACTGGTCTGACTAACGCAGGAATTAGCAATTAACTTTATAAAAACACTAAAAACCTCCCCGACTGCCATTCATGCACAACGGAGAAGCTATCGCGAACACTGGATTATTAATTGAATGAGGCAAGAAGTCCTAACTGTTTACGAGCTCCAATCAATTTTTCATAACTCGGCCGGAAAAGCTGACCATTAACGTAAGGATCTCTTTGAAAAGCGAAAGCTACTTATGATGACCGGCCAATTTATGCAGCTTCAGCCCTGCAACAGGAAATCTTCAAGGACATCTATATATTACAGCAGTGTCTCTATAGCCCCCCTAAGCCTCATAATTGCCAGCATTCAGAGTAATATCCGCCTAAAAAATCGCCCACTTTTTCTTTATTTTTGCACTATATAAATCAGTGGATTAAGTGTGTACCTTTGGCGCATGAAATTACTGCCGTGCAGTAAGCCATACGATGAGTTCCTCCGCCAGTAAAAGTGGATTAGTCTTAATCACGCACTCAACTATCTCGGAATGCTCTTGTGCAGGCACGGGATGAAATAGCACAAAGCTATAATGTGAGAATGTAAACAATTCGTTACGCTACGTTTCAATATGCCCTTAGTAGAGGCGTCAAGCATAACCTTATGGAGATTGCTATGATGAAATGTTTGAGGCTAGCCACCCTTACCTTGATGGTGTCTCTGTCGGGATGCTCCACAGAAAATTCAGAGGACACAAGCCCTGACGACTCCGTAGGCTCCAACAAGGATGAACATGGATGCATAGCTTCGGCTGGCTACCGTTGGTGCGCCAAAACGAAAGCATGCGAACGCCCATGGGAATTGGCAGAAAAGGTCGAATTTCCTAATACTTCGGATAATTTTGAGAAATATTGTGGGAAATAGAAATTGGAACTAATGTAACAACCTTCCCATAATGCCAAGCCCAGGCTTGCTTCTTAGCTCCAACAATGTGGCCGCCAAGTCGAATCCCCTTCCCGAACTTTCAATTAATCAGATTTATCGTTGCATGGCTCCAGCAGTTCTCACCAATCAGCCTGCTTCCGTGCGCGAGAAATAATCACGATAAGCCCATCATTTGATTTCACAAAGCTATAAGCTTGCTTGTATAAATTAACAATGGTTCCTCTCACCTATAGCATAAATATCCTCGCTTCATCAGTGACGCACTGAGTCTACACAATGGTACTACGACTGAAGAAGTATGACTTATGGGGTAATATGTACAGGAAAACATGAATCGACTTTACCATAGGCTTCTCCGCGGCCCTGCTGGCATAGAGGTGGCGGCGCACCATAGCGCAGCTAGATCGGTGAACTTTAAACCAAAGTAGCGCGTACAATAGATTTCTTGGTTGGGGATTCTTCCTCCTGGCCGCTACAGAAAGTCCCGCTTAGATCCCCAATCGACTACTCTATATTTACTTTGATACGGCGGCGCCGACCTATACCCTAGACATCACTAACAGCGATGCGGCACTGCATCCACTGATGCCTCTCTGACGCACCCAACACAAAGACGCCATCGCACTTGAGTATTTTCTTCATCACCCGATTGACAAGCTTGGCTAGTGATTTCCTAGGCTCGATACCCATCGAGTATCCTGCCAGAGTGTGTTGCAAATTTTTACGCCCAAATTCAAGCCGATTCCCCTACAGCCCATGAAGTCCCAAAAAACCCATTGATACGCTGGGCCTTCACATTGGGAACAAGCTCTCGTAGGGTTGTCATGACTCAGTGGGAGGCGCATCCATTCAAAAAGCAGATACTAAAGAAACAGCCACTCAATGCGCGCGCACAGGTGGTAAACCTTGAAAAGTGGCACAACAGCTCTCGGACTATAGTTATTCGATTGATAAGATTAGGGGTGTTAATTAAGACCTTAGGAGATTAGAGAAGCTAATGAATATTGAAACCGTTGTAACAATCGTAGAAACTGTTAGCCAAGTTGCTGTAGTCATAACCCTTTTCTATCTAGCGATTCAAATTCGTCAAAATACGATTCAATCTCGAAGGTCTGAACTGGATTTCGCAATGGAACAATCCGGATTGGTGAGAATGGCACTTGCCGAAAACTCCGAACTGGCTGATATCTGGCTTAAAGGGTCAGCTAATAGAAGAATGTTATGTAAAATCGAAAAGCTCAGATTTGATTCACTAGTGAACCAGAGATTCTGGGTGTTATTTCATATGTATGATCGAACCGAAACCGGCTTCTTGGAAGAATCGTTTTGGGGTTACGCCTCGAAGCAGTTGGAGCAGCTGGTGGGAGCACCTGGGGTGCAGGAATGGTGGCAGGAAAATCTCCATCTTTTCCCGAAGCAGTACATCAAAGTAGTAGCGCGTCATGTAAGTATCGCATCCTCCTAACTTAGGTATCTGAAACTCGGTAAGGTTAACCCTGCGGGAGGTTTACCAGGCCAAGCTTACACCACGCTAGACAGATTTCCTTTCCCCCAGCGGTCGCAAGGATTTATGCCCAACACTCTAAAGAGTGACTGCTACACTTACAGCGGACTATTGAGCGCACCTATCAATTATAAAAGAAAGGGAAAAACTGATGATTCCAACAAGGCTGAATAAGCATTCCATTGTGAGTTTGAAACTATAATGGGAATTTTTGCTTCTGTGACTTGGCTAGAGTACGTCCATTTGCTGTTAACACATAAATAGGTCCACCCCTCCCCTCAGAGCTTCTAACCAAGCCACGACCCACCAATCTATCAATCGCATGAACTACCTCTTTTGAACCTATATTTGCTCCATTAGCAAGCCCAGAAACAGTTCTCCATGTGTATTTAGAATTTAGTAAAGCCTGAATTATAGAAGTCTCATTAGATAAGGAAGAGGATACGATAGCTTGCGCTGGGTAATGCGAAACAACAGGCGTACGAGAGAACTCAAGGAAATCGAGCTCTTCCTCAACCTTTTTGTTACGCGTAGTCACAACCTGCTCTTCTGTTTCCTTCTCAACGATAGCTTCAACTTGCTCTACCATCTTTGCCGAAAATCCAGCACCTTTGAACTCACCAATTTTATCTAAATTTGAAAAAGCTAAACCCAAAGCGCCTGCAACTATCGAAAGCCCCATTTTAACTGGCAACTTTTGAAGTGTAAGATAAGTAGAAACACCAAGAAGGACTGAAGCCGATACCAGCTTAAATAACCCCTTTAAAATATCCACCCCATTAATTGCCATAAACTATTCCATAGTCTCTCTGTGACCAATCAAAATAGTTACTGATGTATCCAGGTCACATCAACCCAAATTTTCGCACAACTATTTCAAACTACTTTACATAGATTGAGGTAGCAGGCTGGTATGGGGGCAACCATTCATCGGGACCTTTGTTACCCTTTCTTAGATTGTGGTCTCCCTCGATCAACCAGAGGATAGCTGGGTCTTCAGCAGAAGTGGGGCGCTGTTCGCGAGACCAATTGGCACCGCCGCGCTTATGAACCCAGGCGAGTGGGGCCATATGCTCCACATCCAGGTCCGGAGCCTTTTGGAAAAACTGGCCGGAATAGGGGGGCCATCCACAAGCCCTACACAACGGCGCAGGTTTTTCATTGCTAAAAGTCACCGGAGCCAGGAAAAGGCGAGTTAGCAGTTCCTGGCGAGTGTTCTAACAGTTACCGTCAGCATCGAACCAACAGGGAAGCCATTATTGTCGGTCTCAGGCTCAGGCTCAGTTTGATAGCAGCCGCTATATATAGCTACCAGGGAAAGTAAACACATAAAATTCATAAACATCAAAAAGTTAACCCAGAAATAAATACCTTTAAGTTCTTAAAGGTATTCCTGAGAAGCTTATTCTAGCCTCTGAATCATTAAATCCTCTATCTCTTAATTCTCTAGAGAATGCATGGTAAATAACCTGAGGGTACTGGGTGGGGCCGATTAATATACTATCTAGCACCTCGGAAATACTTAGCCCAGTTATCCCCATCTCTTCATCATTAACAAAGGGAAGTTTGTATACGATCTGAGGGATACCGTTAATTGTTTCGACATTATCAACTAAAAATTTTTCTTCTATGTCCATTTCAGGAAAATAAATCACCCTCCATTCCTGCTCTTCCTTGAACCCAGGATGTTTCAAACAGACAGTTAAAATGATCAGCGTCATTACCACAGATGACCACACAATATCTTCAGGCAAATTTTTTAAGTAAGTAATATTGTCTTCTATATTATTCATTATTTTATGCAGCTCCGCCTCCAGCTGTTCATTCGAATAATACAGCGCGGGACTTAAAATAACTCTCAGATTTTGAATTTGTGGGGGGTTATTAAAAACTAATGCTGCCTTACCTGTATCACCACCATAAGCCCGCCACATAGAGAGCCTGCCATGCTGACTCTCTTCGGCTATATGAAGCGATATTGATGCAAGATACGTGTCGAGCCTAGATTTTTCCCACCAATTTCTAAAACCATTTACAACACTCTGCCAAGTGTTCTCACCAATTTGATTCAAAATATTTTGAAACTTTTCACCATTTTCAGAATGATTAAGAAATTTCGTGAACATATCAAAACCACGTGACACCTCCATGTAGTCATTCATGCAAGAAGGGCTCCTCAGCCACAATTCCTGACTTCGAATAATATTTAAAGCATTTTGCGCAGAGGTATAATGAACAAATTTATGCGAATTCTCTGAAACTCTAGTTCGCCCCTCAACTACATAAGGTGCCAATATCTCTTCTAGCTTTTTGTACATTTCTTGTTCTTCAGAATCCATCCAACTCACTCCTAAGATTAACAGTTCAGTTATTGTTATTTTCTGATATCAATAACTACTATACGATGTAACAAGTTTTTCCTATATCATTATGCAGCTGCTTAACTAACTTGACTATCCCAATAAACCCCATTCAACACACTTAACATCTACAAAACCTCCCCTACAAAATCGCTCCCGGTATCCCCAAAACGGCAGAGGTGCGAGATGGTTAGCGATCGGACAGCCACTGTTGGCTTTTATAGATAACAGATCGCCCGCCTCAAAATAATAGATGGCAGAATAAATGGTATACGAACCTGAGTCTCCCTCTAATCCTAATCATTTCAGTGTGATTCCCGATACTGAAGTTGCGCTCACCAACTCTAGCCGAGGCTCCAACAAAAATACTAGTAGCGCCATCACCTAGTTCTCGCTCAGTTTTTGCCATGAGGAATAAGCGGCTTACCGGGCTACATTCCCGGTATCGCCGTTTATGGTGGTAATGGCTGTAGAGCCACAGCAATCGGTAATATTGAGATAATCAGATGGCTTTGTGATTGCGCCTTTGTATTCGGCTGTTCTGAAATAATACTGTAACTACTAACCAGCAACTTAATATCACTTAACTCTGTGAAAGCTTGGCTAAAGTTACGAACTGCTGAGGGCCTCTATGGCCAGCATAAATCATCAGCCAATCGTATAGCTTAAAAGAGGTTGGGGGCTTTATAGGTGGGAAACAAAAAAGCCCAGCATAAGCCGGGCTTTTAAAATATGGCGGTGAGGGAGGGATTCGAACCCTCGATGCCTTTCGACATACACACTTTCCAGGCGTGCTCCTTCGACCACTCGGACACCTCACCAAATTGTCACCCCATTTGGGGCATCCCACTTCTCAGCGGGGCTCTCTCGCTGGCTAAATCTTCAAGTAAATCAGAGAGATAGCTGCTGTCTCGTCGAGAGAGCGCGCACTTTACCCAAATGTTTATCGATGTGCAAGCACTAATCCGAATTCCATTGTGAAAAAAATTCTTCTACCGGTAATTCCGGAGCCTGCCGGGGGGCTTTATCAGGGGTTCCGCAGTAGATAAATCCATCGATCCGCTCATTTTCAGCCAGGCCCAGACCTTGGGCGACCAGAGGATTACTCGCCAGGGGTCCGGTTCGCCAGTAGACACCCACACCCTCCGCATAAGCGGCGGTGAGCATCGCCTGCACCGCCCCAGCGGTGGACATATGCTGCTCCAGGTGGGGAACCTTGGGATGATCCTGCAAGCGGGTAATGGCCACAATAATCAGGGGGGCACGCATGGGCATAGCGCGGGTGCGCTGACGCTGGGCCTCACTCAGAGATACCCCTTCTGACTGCTCGGCCGCTTTTAGGAAAATTTCCCCGAGACGCTCACGCTCTTGCCCTTCCACTAGCAGAAAACGCCATGGGTGTAGACCAGCGTGGTCCGCAGCACGCAATGCCGCGCGAAAAATATTTTGCCGCTGCTGCTTATTAGGCGCGGGCTCGATCAGCTTACCCGTTGAAACTCGGTTGTGCAGGGCACTCAGGGCATCCATCGTTCTCTCCGGTAATTGTCTGAGTGCTGAGTGTACCCTAACCCCTCCATGTAGCGCATACGTACCCCCTGCATAAAAACCAAGTGCAGGCATCGGTTTTTTAGCAATCTGGCTGTTGTAGGAGTACACTTCGCCCAGTAAATCACTGCGCGACCACACGGGCCCAGAACTTTCCGGGACCGACCTGTGGCCTGCGCGCAGTTTGTTTATTACTGCTTAACGGACAAAAAGATAACCACAAATGCAGGACCAGCTTGAGGGGAACAAAGGGCAAAGTATCAGCCCTCATTACTCGACCTATTTTCGCACCCTAATTCTTTTTGCGGCTGCCGGTACGCTGGCAACTGCAGTCGAGTGGTCGTCCCCCTGGCACCCGGACAAATTGCTCAATTTGGGAACCGCGGTCTTCCTGCTGTTTTACTGTGCTTTTGCCCAGTTTCTACTTTATAAGGCCCGCAATAAAAAGGCTTATAAAACCCGCCGCACCCTAACTTTTATCGATACCGTATTAGTAGGCATTACTGTCGCACTAGCCAATTTCAGTATGCTGCCATCTCTTTTGTTCATTACGATGGTGCAGCTCAATGCCCTTACCCAGGGCGGTGGCCGCCAGTGGTTTGAACACAATACAGGCCTTTTAGTTGGAGTGGTGCTGGGTTATTTGATGCACCGGCCAGCGCTATTAATTAATGCCGATCTCACCATTAGCACCGTGAGCCTGATGGGCATCCTTATCTACCTCTGTGCCTATGCTTTTTTTACCCATCGCCAGATCGGTAAGCTCAAGGAGGCCAACCAGTCCCTGGCGACAGAGCAACGTGTGAGCAAAATGCGCTCTTATAAGCTCTCCAAATACCTACCACAACGCCTGTGGCGATCGGTAACTACCGGCGATGAAGAAGCGCTGAATACTCAGCGGAAGCTGCTTACAGTGTTCTTCTCTGACATCAAGGATTTCAGCCAGCTTACCGAGGAGCTCGAGGCGGAAACTTTTACCCTCCTGCTCAACAATTATCTTTCGGAGATGGCCCGAATCGCCGGCCAGTACGGTGGCACTATCGACAAATTTATTGGCGATGCGGTGATGGTGGTTTTTGGGGACGATGAAAGCAAGGGCCCGAAATCCGACGCGCTGCGCTGTGTGGCTATGGCCCTGGCCATGCGCAAGCGTGTGCGGGAAATGAAGCAGGAGTGGTATAACAAGGGTATCTCACGCCCACTGCAAGTCCGCATGGGCATTAACACTGGCTATTGTACTGTGGGCATCTTCGGCACAGCCAACTACCAGGCCTACACGGTTATGGGAACTCATGTGAACTTGGCTTCGCGCCTGGAAGGTGCAGCACAACCGGGGGAGATTCTGATCAGCCACGAAACTTGGGCAATGATCAAACACACAGTTATGTGCCGGGACAAAGGCCATATTACCGTAAAGGGAATAAGCACCCCGGTCAAAGTCTATCAAGTCACCGACTTGCGCAAGAATCTGGGTGGCCAACAGAGCTATCTGGAGGAGCACGCCCCCGGCTTTTCCATGCACTTGGACCTGGATAAAATCCGCAACTACGACAAGGTCAAGGTGCTGCAATCCCTGGAAAAAGCCACAACCAGCCTTAAGAGCAAAGTAATTATCTGAATACGTAAATCACTCAGTAACCTGGCTCTACCATCACATGGTTGTATGCATCCGCATTGCCAGGTTCCCCATAATCCAGGCGGTACCAAGAACAATAATCAGCAGAATTAAAGTAGAAAAAAGGATTAGAGCCAAATTATCCCGCCCTTCCCTTTGCGTGGTCACATTTAAGAAACACTTAAGTTGAACTGCCAGCTGGGCCACTCCCAGTAATCCCACCAGCAATAGTACACTCTTGTTTTCTTTGCCCAGTGCAAGGACCGCCCAGAATGCGGCCAGTGTAAACACCACCGAGAGAACATACCCTGTGAGATAGGTGCGCAGATGCGCGGCAAAACCGGATTTTTCAGCCATAGACCCAGCCACCAAAATAAACCACCGAGAAAATCCCTATCCAAATCAGATCCAGGAAATGCCAGAACAGCGCCAGTCGCAAAAAGCGCAGCTTCACCAGATCAGTCATACCTACAGCCAGTACCTGCGCAATCATTACCAGCATCCACAGACAACCAAAGCTCACGTGTAATCCATGCAATGGCACCAAACCAAAGAAACCGGAGAGATAGCCACTGCGCTGAGGCGTTCCCCCCTTTGCCGCCATATCGGAAAAATCAAGCAATTCCAGGGTAAGGAAGCCAAGTCCAAATAGAAGGGTCACCACCACCCAGAACAAAAAGCTACCTTGGCTGCGCTGGTGCTTCATGGTGATGGTGGCTATTCCCACCGTCAGACTGCTGGTAAGTAGAAACATGGTCTGTGCAAAGAGACTGCCGAAATCAAACAGTTCCCTGGGTCCCGGCCCACCCGCAGTGGCACCAATCATGGTGATATAAATAGCAAAAACGACCCCGAAAAAAATCAGGTCGCTCATCATAAAAACCCAGAAACCAAAGATCACCACGTCTGGGTCTTTATGAATGGCTCCAGGGCTCTCTCCCAAACCCTTATTTAGCGCAGATGAGTTTCCATCCATTGGTAACTAGTGCTCCAACTTTGCGTAGCCATTGTTCTGCGGGGTGTTTTCCAGGTCCCGGCCTACAGGTTCTGTATTATTCACCAGCGCTAACCACCTCTCTGTATCCTGTTGCACCTGGCTTGCAGGAATAATTTGTTCGCTATCCCAGCGGAATGTAGAGGCAATGACCACAATGATAATGGCCAGTGCAGAAAGCAGGGCTAACCACCACATATACCAAACCAGCGCAAACATCAGGATGCCGCTCAGTACACAGAGTAAAAATCCCAAGGGATTATTCTTGGGGATCTCAATATCCCGATAGATTTTTGGTGGCTGATAAGCACGCCCCTGCTCCTTGGCCTCGGTAAATTCATCCCTATCCGTTACCCTGGGCAGCTCAGCAAAGTTGTACGAGGGCGCCGGGGCCGGAATCGACCACTCAAGAGACCGGCCATCCCAAGGGTCCCCAACGGGAACACGGTTCTTTTTACGATCCCGCAAACTGACCAATAACTGCAATACCAAGCTAATCAATGCACACAGCACTACCATGGCGCCAATAAAGGCCACCACCATATAAGGCTTGAAAGCCAGATCCATATAGCTGAATGAGCGCCTTGGCATTCCCAATAAGCCGGCACCATAGAGGGGAAAGAAAGTCAGCATAAATCCGATGATCCATAGATACGCTGACCATTTCCCCAGCCGCTCATCGAGGCGAAAACCAAATGCCTTGGGGAACCAGTAGTTGTACCCCGCCAACATCCCAAACAGTACCCCTGGTATCAGTACATTGTGGAAATGCGCCACCAAAAACAGAGTGTTGTGTACTTGGAAATCTACGGTAGGATTTGCCAGGATCACCCCCGACAAACCTCCAATCACAAATAAAATTAAAAACCCAATGGAATAAATCATCGGTGTAGTAAAACGAATTCGACCCCGGTACATGGTCGCCATCCAATCGTAGACTTTAACTCCAGTAGGAACCGCAATTAGCATGGTGGCAATACCAAATACAATATTGATTGTAGGGCTCTGCCCCATAGTAAAGAAGTGGTGCAGCCACACGGTAAAGCTCAATACGGCAATACTCATGGTGGCAAATACCAGCGATTTATAGCCGTATAGGCGTTTGGCGGAGTAAGTGGAAAAAACCTCGGAAAAAACACCATAGGCCGGCAGTACCAGCAGATAGACTTCGGGGTGACCGAACAGCCAAAATAAATTAGCGTAGTTCATCATATTGCCGCCGAGGTCATTAGTGAAAAAGTGGAAGTCCAGATACCGGTCGAAGCCGAGCATTAATGCCGCCACGCTGAGCGGCGGCATGGCGAAAATCATTAGAATAGAGGAACAGAGTACCGTCCAGCAGAACATGGGCATACGGAAAAAATTCATACCCACAGCACGGCACTTGAGAATTGTGACGGTGAAATTAATCCCCGTAAGAGTGGTACCGGCCCCGGAAAAGACAATAGCCCACACCCAATAGTCCGGCCCCACACCGGGGTTAAAATCCCCTCCCGTATAGGGCGGATAGGCAGACCAGCCGCCAGTGGAGAACTCCCCCACCACGAGGGAAACCATCAGCAACATCCCCGCTGCAACTGTCACCGCCAGGCTAATCTGGTTGAGCACTGGGAAGGCCACATCGCGAGCGCCAATCTGCAGCGGCATCACTAAGTTGACCAACCCCACCACAAAAGGCACAGCGACAAAAAATATCATTATCGTGCCATGGGTACTAAACAATTGTGCGAAGTGGTCGGCGTAGAGAAAGCCATCCGGTGCCGCAGCCTGCTGCGCCCGCATCACCATGCCTTCCAGCAGCCCTCTCGTCATCATCACCAGTGCGAACACTATGTACATGATGCCGATTCTTTTATGGTCTGTACTGGTCAACCATTCAGACCAGAGAGTGCCCCACACCTTAAACCAGGTCAGTAATGCGAGAGTAGCGACTGTCGCAAAAATAACGATAGCGCCAGCAGTACTCCCTACCGCTGCACTTACCGAGAAATTGCTAATCAAGTCGCTGAAAACGATGGAGTCCCAGCTCAGTTTTCCCAGCCAACCATAATCGGTAATATTCATGGCTGCGCTCCCTCGGTTTTCTCTTCACCCTGACCAAACTTCACGGTGCCGGGTTGCTCTTCCATGCTAAGGGGTTTACCTGAGTGATATCGCATAACAATACTTTGGAAGAGCTGAGGATCGGAAAGGGTAAAGTAGAGGGCATTACTCGGCATTTGCGGTGTAGCCAACTGCTTTTGCATCTCTTTTCGAGTGCTTCTCATGGCCAGGCGTTTATAAGTCTGAGGATTTAGAACAATGCCATTGGCACGAACCTGTGCTACCCAAGCCTGAAAATCCTCTTCACTTTTAATCAATACATCAAATTTCTGCTCAGTAAATCCCTTACCGGTATATTGGGTATTTTCGCCCTGGGTTTTTCCATGCTTTGTCGCAATAAAATTAAGCTTAGTGGTCATGCCTGGCATGACATAGATCTGCCCCGCCAGCGCCGCAATCCAGAAAGACTGCATCACCGTATCGCTGGTGAGGATCATAGAAACCGGAGTATGTACTGGAACAACCAGCTCTCCCACCGTGGCAATTTCCAGTTCGGGATAGATAAACAGCCACTTCCAATCCAACCCAACGACTTGCACTTGAATAGGTGGCACCACCCCCTCTATTTCCTTATAGGGATCCAGCATGCTGGTAGCACGCCATAGCATAAAAGAGAGAACAAAAATAACTAAAAAGGGGACGCCCCACATAATGAGTTCCAAGGGCCCGTAAGACTCCCACTTGGGAGCATAAATACCTTTCCCCTTCTTGCGTCGATATTTAATGAGGATAACCGGCACCAAAGCAAACACTGGTAATATCGCCACCATGGTGAGTGCCGTCGCCCAGAAAAAATGCGTTTTCTGCTCATGGGCAACAGGCCCCAGGGGTTCTAAGAAGGTTTCAGTAGCGTGAATGGAATGGGGGAGCAGAAAAATCAGAATGGGAAGAGAAAATATCAGCCAGAAAGGGCGGCAACCAATATACCCCCGTAACCGTGTCCAATATTGCAACAGCCTGACAGGGGCCTCGGTATTCCAATCCATTGCAAAGCCTTCCGACCTTAGGATTCTGCAGGCACTCGCGTCAGACTACCCGCTACAACAAATTCACCGTAAACAGTTAATACGCCAAGTGTTTACAACACGCTGTTGTACGGCACTTCTCACCAGAATAGCCGAACAAATGACGTTTTAACTTCATCCACACTATGAATGAAAGCAGTTTGTGGCGCTTATTTACATTCGCGGAGGGTAAATACGCCTAGAAAACACCATCTTTCATCATTTCCTGAATAACCGTCTCCACATACTCCAAGGCATCCCCCTCCCTTGGACGGCGGATTTCACCCATGACATAGTTCGCAAGGAAACTCTCGGACTGCAGGGACCAGTACACCTCTTCAGTTGGCGCTAAATATAAACGGGTCTCCACAATGGCTACCTGAGAGTTTGAAACATCCCTATTCAGATGTTTAAAGCTGATTAGTTGTGTCACCAAAAGGGTGTCGAATTGATATTCGGTCAGCACATCAGCCAGCTCTCCCATGGAGGGCACCTTGCCATCTACTGAAAAATTACTCCATGAGAGAGCATTCACGCCGTACCGGCCCAACTGCTCAACCCATACATCTTCGACATAAAGCCCAATGATAGGCCGGGGGAACAAGGTATAGGCCAAAACCAAGGTGTTCCCCAAGGGGCGTGCAGTAATCAAAGGTGAATGCCAGGTATCGGTTACTATCGTTCGCGGTGAATTACAGGAAAGAAAAAAACAACACAGCAAAGTAACACCCAGTTTCCTATTTACTATCCTCCCCACTCGGCTAAAACGAGATGCGACTGGTGAATTGGGTGCGCCAAACTGAACCATAGGCCCCATCTTTATCCTCCCGGGTTCCATAGAGGGCCTCCACTCCAAACAACCAATGCGGTGTCGGTGTCCAGGTCAGGTTAATACTACTGTACTGGGTTTCCCGGAATGAGAATCCGGCCTGGAAGTCCAGATTGTCTTGCTGCACCTGACCGTGGGTGACAACGGTGTACATGCAGGGGCTCCACCAGTGCTGGTAAGCCAAATACCAGGCAAGCGTCGGAATCGCCTCAAGCCGATTATTATAAAAGTCATAAGCGGCATCGGGGGGCGCATCGTTTAAAAGCCCTCCATAACCAGAACCATAACTAAATGAGTAAGAGGCAAAATCCGGCGCAAGCCTATCGGGCATATCAATAACGCCACTCAAATTAATACCCCAACCCGTATCCGAAACAGCAGATTGTGGTTCGCCGCTGCCACGCAAATCCCGCAGTATAAAGCTCCCTTGAAAGTTCACCCGGTCGGTCTGGGAAATCACAGCAACAACGAAATCAGGCCAACGAGAAACTTCCTTTGCATTCTGAAAAACCCGCTGATCTGGCGCGTCCAGACCAACTTCCAGAGTGAGCGTCGGGTGATAGACACGAATCCAGCGCGCAATCGGGTGCAGCATGAACAGAAGCGAATTAGGCCCTTCATAGTCCAGGGTATTTGGCGATGCGGTTAAGTTAGTGAAAGTGGACCAGTCGAGACCAAACCGCAAATCTCCACCAAACAAAATATCACTGACTTGGCCGTAAGCCTTGCGCAAGCGCAATAAAGGCTCGGTAACACTTGAGTCCCGAAGGAAATCCATAGCTATTTCATTTTCGATCTGCCGACCTCCCCAAGGAGTTCGCGCCTTCAGCTCTAACCTCGATACCTGCGCAGAAACGTTGGTTTTGCCGTCCTCTCCCTCCGCTGCGGTTCGATCGCTGGTAACAATAGCACTGGTAGCGAACTCCGCCAGGCTGGTTATGGCTCCGAGATTATAATTTGCATCCAACTCAGCAAAGCCGCTAATTTTCACCCGCATGGGGCTACCCAGCACGGGAATAGACCCTGGCCAGTCAGTTGGCGTACTAGAAATCAGCTCTTCAATATCTGCCTGCTCAGGGAGCGTCGGATCGCCCCTGGCCCGAGGAGGTGGTAGGGAACCAGGAGGTATGGCTTTATGAATGGCTTCAATCTGATCGCGTAAGTCATCGAGCTCCACTCTTTCCACGGGCTCGCTATTTCCCCTGGGTAATGGAGCTGTCGGTGCTGGCGCCATTGAGGGGCTAGGAGATCTTGTCCTGCGCAGCTCTTCCACTTGTTGCCTGAGGGCTTCCAGGTCGGCTTTTTGGCGTTGAATCTGGGCTTCCTGTGCCTCAAGTTGACGTTGCTGTGCCTCAATCACCTTCATCAGTTGGTCGGCTTCGACATAGACTTGCGCATTGGCGGGCGAGGAGGAAATAAACTGGATAAAAACCACAAGCACAGCAGGCAGCGCAGGAGACTGTGTTTGGATTTCCATATCTAGGTCTCGACCCTATCTCCTGCAATGCGAGGCAGCTATTCAGCAAATGGTGAAATAAATGAACCCCATTATTTCACTGCCACCGGTGCAATATTCCGGCATCAATAAGGGCTGCGAAAACTCTGTAGGCCAGCGCCAACCACTGCCGATGCCTATCTAGCTGTCCGTTTACTTTTGTGTCGAAGCAATAAAAAGTGCATCAAAATTGATGCCGCTGAACAGACTCATAAAGAAGCTGTTTTCTGCACATTCGCTTTCCATATAACCCATCCAGAAAAGCTTAGCTCAAGAGGAATAACGCCATTGGTAGCAAAAAGAGCGGACCAGGCACACTAAAGACCTTTGGCCCATTTTGCTGCTAATGTTTTAGGCGATATTGGCCACCCAATTCCTTGCATGGAATTCCTGCGACCAATATCACCAGAGGTTTTGAGAATTTATTGGCGGGCAAAGCGCGGCGGTAGCGGCTTTTCAATACGAGTGGAGCGTATGGGGTTGATATCCAGCCCTCCCCGGCGGGTATAGCGGGCACAGACTGTGAGCTCGGAAAAGTCCGCAAGGTTTTGCAGGTCGCAAAAAATCCGCTCCACGCAGTGTTCGTGGAAGTCCTGATGCTCACGGAAAGAAATAATATATGCGAGCAGCGCCTCGCGCTGTAGCATCGGCCCCTTGTACTCCACCATCACCGTGGCCCAGTCCGGCTGGCCGGTAACCGGGCAGTTGCTGCGTAGCAGATGGCTGTACAGAGTCTCAGTAACTACTACACCGCTTTCATCCAACGCCAATAGCGCCGAATCCGGCTGGTACTGCTCCACGGCAATATCCAGTTGGTCGAGACAGAAGCCTTGTGGCCTCTGCACATCCAGGGAGATATCCTCTACCTCCAGCAGAGTAACACTCACGGCAGTACCCACCGCTGCACTCAAATCCCGCAGCAAGGTATCCTGAACCAGGCGCCAGGACTCAAAGCGGCTTTGGTTAAAGGAATTCAAATACAATTTAAAAGACTTGGATTCCACCATACAGGGGCTTTCCGCTGGAAAGCTGAAGCGCGCCACGGCCACCTGGGGCTTGCCTCTGGCGTTGAGCCAAGAGAGCTCAAAGCCCCACCACTCATCCTCTCCAAAAAATGGCAGGGCGCCAACGGATAGTCCCAGCTGGCCACGGGAAATAGAGCGCTGAATCGGGTGCAACAGCTCCGGGTTGTAACTGGATTCGTAAACGGTCTCCCGGCCCAGCGGGAGATTCTGCCAATCTTCTCTGCTCATACTTAACCTCAGTGCCTCAATCGCTTGCCGTGACTCATCAGGTAGAGTCCCCAGCTGGCGAGCAGTGCAATAAATACCAAGACCCCAACAAATGCCCAAGCCACTTTGATATCGGAAACACCCAGGATTCCATAGCGAAAGGAATTCACCATATAGAGAATCGGGTTCAATTTCGACAGTCCCTGCCAAAAGGGTGACAACAGGTCAATGGAATAGAATACGCCACCCAGATAAGTGAGCGGGGTCAAAACAAAAGTGGGAATTATCGATATGGCATCAAAACTGTTGGCATAAATCGCATTGATAAATCCCGCCAGGGAAAACAATGCCGAGGTGAGAAAGACAATTGCCACCGTAACACCCAGGTACTCAACACCGAGCGAAGTAAAAAACATTGCCACCAGTGTGACGATCAAACCAACGATCAAGCCACGCGCCACACCACCCAGTACATAACCAGCCATTACCGCCCAGTTTGGTGTGGGTGACACCAACAGCTCCTCGACGCTGCGCTGAAACTTGGCGCTGTAAAAAGAGGACACGACATTGCCATAGGAGTTGGTGATCACCGACATCATAATTAGGCCCGGCACCACAAATTCCATATAGGGGTACCCACCCATATCCCCGATACGGCTGCCTATCAGAGAGCCGAAGATCACAAAGTACAATGTCATGGTAATCACCGGTGGCACCAGAGTCTGCGGCCAGATGCGCATAAAACGGCGCACCTCCCGGCGGAAAATGGTGCTGAAGGATATCCAGGTCAACTTACCGCTCACGAGCCCAACCCCTCTTCTTTTTCCTCGGACAACATGGAAATAAAAAGCTCCTCCAGGCGGTTGGCGCGGTTGCGCATGCTGGTAACGGTAATCCCCTGAGCCTTGAGCTCGACAAAAGCCTCCGTCAGCGACTGCCCCTTCTCCACCGTAATCTCCAGGGAATGACTGTCCAGCAGGCGGCATTCGAAGCCTGCAAGTTCCGGCGTCTCACTAAGGAACTCGCTACTATCGAGAATAAATGTCTCGCGGTTAAGGGTCTTTAACAGGGATTTGATCGAGGTATTCTCAACGATAACGCCCTTATCAATAATGGCGATATTGCGACACAGGCTCTCCGCCTCTTCCAGATAATGGGTAGTGAGAATAATTGTGGTGCCCCGAGCGTTAATTTCCTCCAGGAAAGCCCACATGGAGCGGCGCAGCTCGATATCCACGCCGGCAGTGGGCTCATCCAGAATCAACAGCTTCGGCTCGTGGATCAGTGCACGCGCGATCATCAGGCGTCGCTTCATTCCCCCAGACAGCATACGCGCTTGGGTGTTTCGCTTGTCCCAAAGCCCCAGCTGCTTCAGGTACTGCTCCGTGCGCTCCTCCGCCAACTTGCGCGGCATCCCATAGAATCCGCCCTGGGTGGCCACAATATCGAAGACCTTTTCAAACTGGCTGAAATTGAATTCCTGCGGCACGACTCCCAGCAGACGCTTGGCAGCGGCAAAATCACTGTCGATATCGACACCAAAAATCGACACGTTGCCGGCGGTTTTGCGCACCAGTGAACAGATAATACCAATAGTGGTGGATTTGCCCGCACCGTTGGGACCCAACAGGGCAAAGAAATCCCCCGGTTGCACTTCAAAGCTGATCCCTTTCAGGGCCTGGAAGCCGCCATCGTAGGTTTTTTGCAGATCATGAATAGATAGCGCGGCGGTCATTGTGAATTCCTATCGCTGAATGCGCCATTCAACGCACTTACCCGAATAATTTCAACCGGCGGAACTACAGGGGATGTTCCTAGCCGCAGAGGGTGGAATTCCAGGCGCAGAGTCGCTCCCCGGCAATACCAGTGCAAGTAATAAACTTAGAAGCAATATATCGAAAAATAAAAAAGCCGCTCGATTGAGCGGCTTTTTTATTTTGGAGCGGGAAACCGGGTTCGAACCGGCGACCTCAACCTTGGCAAGGTTGCGCTCTACCAACTGAGCTATTCCCGCGTTTTGTGTTGACCCGGCAGCATTGCTACCGGGTCGTATTGGCATCCCCAAGGGGAGTCGAACCCCTGTTACCGCCGTGAAAGGGCGGTGTCCTAGGCCTCTAGACGATGGGGACAGAAACTTTGCACTACAACCGCTTCGGTCCCGTGCTGCCACGCTGTCCATGGCATTGCCACCTTGCGGTGACTTCACCTTTGAATAGGGCCAAAGATCTATTCAAAAGTAAAATTGGAGCGGGAAACCGGGTTCGAACCGGCGACCTCAACCTTGGCAAGGTTGCGCTCTACCAACTGAGCTATTCCCGCAATTTGACCCGGTAGCGCGGCTACCGGGTCGTATTGGCATCCCCAAGGGGAGTCGAACCCCTGTTACCGCCGTGAAAGGGCGGTGTCCTAGGCCTCTAGACGATGGGGACAGAAACTTGCACTGCGGCCTTACGACCCGGTGCTGCCATGCTGTCCATGGCAGTGCCACGGATTTCTCTGTGGCGATGCTTCCCGAGTTGACTAGAGATCATCTCGCAAAGCGCAAAACTTGGAGCGGGAAACCGGGTTCGAACCGGCGACCTCAACCTTGGCAAGGTTGCGCTCTACCAACTGAGCTATTCCCGCGTGGCATCCCCAAGGGGAGTCGAACCCCTGTTACCGCCGTGAAAGGGCGGTGTCCTAGGCCTCTAGACGATGGGGACCCAGAAACCTTCTGTCGTTTCGCTGCGTTTTTAAGTGTAGCTCTGCGTCAGAAGTGGGGCGCATTCTATGTACCGTTCGGGATGCTGTCAACACCCGAATTAAAATTTTTTTCTTTTATTGTCAGACACTTACCTAACCCCACCGTTTGCAGGAGGATAAGTTAGGCGGCGGGAGGCTTCCCATGGCGCTCGCTGAGCACACGGAGGTACAGCTCATCGATGAATTCGCGAATACGCTCAGCATTGGCGCCTAGATCACTCACCCCCACGCGGGAACTGGAACGCACATCCACCCGCGAGTCACCATCCTCCGCAACCCTCACCCTTACCACTATGTCATCGGTAAAGCCTAACAGCAGGGTCCGGTCAGTTGCCTCAAGGTGCCCCTTTTGAGGTTCGTAAGAGACAATCTTCCAGCCGAGATTCCTGGCAACTGCAGCTGCCAGCTCGGTGGTACGGGCAACCGGCAAGTTTACATGCAGCGGATAGACATCGGAGTAAACATCTGTCTCGCGCTGCAGCTTCGCAACAGGCTCGCCACCATACTCGGCGCTATTATCACTGGGCTTACGAAGAGCAAGGATCGCCTGGTACTTTGGAGGATCTCGGGTATCCGTGGTGATATCGTGAATTTTGGGTGCATTGAAATTGTCCTTGCCCACAGTAATCAGCGGTACCGCCACCGGCAACAGTCCAAGCAGCGCCGCCCAGAGGGCATTGCTGCGCACCATGGGGCTGTGATTGCGCGAACCCCAGACAAATACCAGCAAACTGGCCAGAGCGATGGCGAGTGCCGCCCCTCCGGCATAGGTAAATACCTTGAAAACCACATCGAAACGCAACAGCCTGAATCTCAGCGCAAGTCCGGCGAGTACAATGAGAGCAAGCAGCCCCCATTGAACCCTCAACAGCCAGCGACTCCAGTGTGTTTTGCTCACTCTTTCGCCCCTTCACCCTCATCTTCCCCACCGGACTCCAACTCCAGCTTCACCGACAGGGAGTTCACACAGTAGCGCAGACCCGTCTCGGTGGGACCGTCATCGAACACATGCCCTAAGTGGCTGTCGCACTGACTGCAACGAATTTCAACGCGCTCCATACCAAAACTACTATCGGACAGCTCCCGTATTATCCCCACGGTGAACTCCGCATCGAAACTCGGCCAACCGCAGTGGCTCTGGAATTTTGCCTCGGCTTCAAACAGAACTTCGCCACAGCAGCGACAGCAGTAGACGCCGTCGTCAAAAACATCCCAATATTCGCCACTAAACGGGGCTTCTGTCCCACCCTTGCGACAGATCTCAAACTCCTCATCTGTCAGCTGATCACGCCAGTAGTTATCGTCTTTTGGTTTTGCCATACTCTCTCGTTCCGTTTTAACCGTTCCCGCAGGAGCGGCAACTGCCGCCAGTGAACGTCCCGCCTATCGCGCTGCTCGCTCGCGGCCCAGGCTGCTCCTGCCAATTCACAGGGCTGCCGCACCACCATGAAGGACATCCATAAATCTGAAAAACTGCACGGCGTCTGCTATGAGATTCGCGGCCCAGTGATGGAACAGGCCCATCGCATGGAGGAAGAAGGGCACCGCATCCTCAAGCTGAATATCGGCAACCCCGCTCCCTTCGGCTTTAATGCCCCGGATGAAATTATCCAGGATGTCATCCACAACCTCTCCCAGGCACAGGGCTATGTGGAATCCAAGGGATTGTTCGCCGCGCGCAAAGCCATTATGCAGGAGTGCCAGACCCTGGGTATCCAGGGTGTAGAAATTGACGACATTTATCTGGGCAACGGTGTCTCCGAGTTGATTTCCATGGCAACCCAGGCACTACTCAACAATGGCGATGAGCTGTTGCTGCCCATGCCTAACTATCCACTTTGGATGGCTGCCACTAATCTCGCCGGAGCCAATCCGGTACTTTACCGCTGTGACGAAGAGTCTGACTGGCTGCCCGATATCGAGGATATCAAGGCGAAAATCACACCCCGTACCCGCGGTATTGTCGTAATCAACCCCAACAACCCCACCGGGGCTATTTATCCAAAGGCCCTGTTAGAAGAAATTGTAGAGGTGGCGCGCAGTCATCACCTGGTGATTTTTGCCGATGAAATTTATAGCAAAATCCTCTACGACGACGCGGAATTCACTCCGATGGCCAAATTGGCCCCGGATGTGCTCTGCCTGAGCTTCAATGGGCTCTCCAAGTCTTACCGCCTGGCAGGCTTCCGCTCCGGCTGGATGATTATCAGCGGCATCAAACATCGTGCAAAAGGGTTTATCGAAGGCATGGATATGCTTGCCTCCATGCGCCTGTGCGGCAACGTGCCAGCCATGTTTGCGGTGCAAACGGCACTGGGAGGTTATCAGAGCATTAATGACCTGGTACTCCCCGGCGGCCGCTTGCGCCAGCAGCGAGACCTGGCCCACCGCATGCTCAATGACATCCCCGGTGTCAGCTGTGTCAAACCCAGTGGTGCCATTTACTTATTTCCCAAGTTGCATTTGGATCACCATAAAATCGAGAATGATGAGCAACTGGTATTGGAATTCCTGCGCCAGGAGAAAATCCTTTTGGTACAGGGCAGCGCTTTCCATTGGGACGCACCCGACCACCTGCGCATTGTCTTTCTGCCCCGCGCCGACGACCTCTCCCACGCGATTGAACGACTGGGTTACTTTTTGGAGCGATATACCCGCTGATGTTGGACGATTTACATATCCACGATTTTTACCGCGATGCCGGCAGAGTTTTGCTGGCACTGTTTGGCCAGTTCCCCCTGCCCTCCACCATTTACGTGGAGGATATCGCCGGGCCAGACACCCCCGACGAATTCGGCCTTCACTCGCCTCGGCACCTGGCCTGTCTGGGGGCTATCAGCTGGTTAAAACAAAGCGGCTACATTCACTTCTCCCAGCTGGTGCGCCAGGAAGCTGCGGAGGAAGTGGTACTGAGCCACCGGGGATTTTTGCTTTTAATTAACGCGGAAGAAAATTCTGGCCAGAGCAACGCACAGCTGCTCAACACCGCCGTGCGCGATGGCTCCTCGGCAAAGTTACAGGCGCTGGTGGAGCGCCTGATGCGGGATTTTGCCGCACTGTAATTTAGGCAGCAGGGGCTGCTGTCGTTAAGAGCTCTTGTCGTTAAATGGTGCCGCTATTTCTGGCGGCGATATTTAACGTGCAGCATTTTTAGGGCGGCATCCGGGTCCCGGTCTGGAAAATCCGGGTTTTGCGCCAGCCGCTCTTCCACTTCATAGCCGCTATCGGCACCGAGTATCAATTCGCGAAAGTGCGCTTCGCTGTGGCGCGGAGAGTTGATCACCATCAGCAGGTCCGCCTCATCGGCGAGGCAGGCAGGCAGCTGTTGCAATAGCTTTTCGTAGTTATGGCTCACGTCGAAGCGGCCTTTCTGGCGCGTGGGCGGATCTACAATAGCCAGTTCAAAGGGCCCCCGGCGGTCGAAGCGCTTGAACTGGCGCAGCGCATCGAATTGCAAAAATTGAATGCCCCGCAGGGACAGGCCGTTCACCTCGTGGTTTTCACGGCCGCGATTCAATACGCCCCGATTCACATCCACATTGACGATTTCAATATCCCCGGCCGCACGGGCCACGGCAGAAAAAGCACAGGTAAACGCGAACAGGTTCAACATCTTCACCGGTTCACGCCCCGAGCGCTCCCGAACCTGAGCCTCAAGCCAGGCACGGCCGGGTTCGATATCGAGAAAGAAGCCGACATTCTGTCGATCAAAGGTCAGCGGAAACTGCAGACCGTTACGCAGCGCCTGTGGAGCAGCCACGGGCTCGCCACACTGCCACTCCAGTGGCGCACCGGGCAGATAGCGACGCTGTGCGGCCACACCTTGATAACCGCAGAGTTCGGCCATTTGCCAAAGCCTCTCGCACAGCTCCCCCTCCCCCTCATACTCCTCAAAAAAAGTAACCAGCAGCGCAGGGAAAAAACTATCGACACAAACCTGCTCCAGGCCTGCAAAACAACGACCGCGTCCGTGAAACAAACGCCGGCTGTCACCGCCGCCCGGTACTAACTTGGGCTCAACCTGCTGCAGCAGCACTTGCCAATCGGTAGACACTTAAACTTCTCCATTACTTAGGGGGTAGAGGATCGCATCGCGGTAGCCGGTAACCACATGGATAAAACCGTTCCACTGCCGATCCAGCTCGGGGTCACCACTATCCACCAACAGAGGTCGCCCGCCGAGCTCGGTTATTTTGGTTTTAGTGGCAACAACTATCAGGTTTTCGCGACCGACCTGGCGCAGAACCTTGGGGGAGAACTGTTGGTTACCGCGGCCGATCAGATGCCCCTGCCCACCGATAGCCGTGAGCACAATCTTCACTTGACCATTATCTTCCGAATTTCTGTACTCGGCGATTGCCGCCTCAATTTGCGGAGCGCTGACATCTTTTTGCACCAAGGTACCATTACACAACAGGTCCACCCCCAGCAGAGTGCCGTCACACCCCAACTCGTTGAGGATGGCCAGCGTGGTTGAGCCGGGGCCAACGATATACAAGGTATCTGGCTCCAACTCCTCAACGACCTCCGCGGCGATATCCGCTACGGCCAGCTCCTCCACCTCGCGTCCTGCATTCTTTACCGCCTGCAGAAAATGGCCTTCCTGGGGCACCAGTAGCTCGCCATAGTGACGAGTGCTCACACGCCCCTGGCGAAAGCTATCCTCATTGATATCGCGCACTTCGCGCTCGCATAAATCCACCAGCTCACCAGCCAACAATTTTCGCAACACTTCTCCACCAGCTTTGGGGGAAATGGCGAAACAGGCGGAGTGCATTTTGACTCCGGCGGGAATACCCAACACCGGGAAGTGATTTCCCAGGGCATTGGTCATATTGCGTGCAGTGCCATCACCGCCAATAAATACAATCAGGTCGGCACCGGCATCGCGGATCGCCGCCGCCGCTCTCTCGGTATCTTGTGGTGTTGATGGAGTGGACTCGGCTGCCCCCACTTCGCGCACGGCAAAGCCCAGTTCACGAGCCGTCTCTGCGCCCATATCGCCGGCAAAACACAAGAACTCTAGTTGCTGCCGAAACGGTGCCAAGGCCTCCAGGGCAATTGCGGCGCGCTTATGGGATTGGGGTTCGATACCGGCCGCCAGGGCCTGTGCCACCGTCTCGGCACCGTCGCTGCCTTTTAGCCCCGCTGGGCCGCCAACACCGGCCCAGGGATTGATAATCAAACCGAGCGTCTTAACTTGCTTCTCTAATTGCACATGAGCCCCAGTACTGCCAATTCTTCTCTATCTTTTTCACCCAGGGTTTGCGCTGCAGTGCGGTAATGGGAAAACTCCAAACGCTCGGGGTATTCACGGCGCAGGCGATCGAAAGCCTTGGCCATAGGTTCTGTGCCTTGAGCCGCTTCACGCAGGCGCCCGTCATCTTCGCGCGGGTCATACATTTGCAATAGCAAATCCGCTATCGGCGCCGCACTCTCATTCACGGGTTCAATTTGGGTGTGCCCGGCCTCAGCTTGCCTATTATCGGCATCAGCAATGTTTTCTGACTGAGCCAAATCCAACGCATTAGAGAGCGCCTCGCGAATCATACGAGTGCCCGCGAGCTTGCCATCCAGGCTGTATCCGGCAATATGCGGGCTACCCAAGTCCACCAGCTCCAGCAACTCGGTATTGATACCCGGCTCTCCCTCCCAGACATCCAGCACCGTTTTAAAG
Source organism: Microbulbifer variabilis (assembly GCF_020524905.1). GTDB lineage: Bacteria > Pseudomonadota > Gammaproteobacteria > Pseudomonadales > Cellvibrionaceae > Microbulbifer > Microbulbifer variabilis_A. The sequence goes on from NZ_JAIVKI010000010.1 coordinate 136,294, forward strand.
CGTTTTTCCCGCTGCAGTTCCTGCAATAGCGCTTGATTATCGACTACCGCTCCGCGGCCTGCGCTAATCAAAACGGCACCATCGCGGATCTGAGTGAGTTGCTCCTCACCGATCATATGCAAGCTGGGAAATGGCCCACTTTTTACTAGAGGCGCGTGCAGGCACACAATGTCCTGGCCCAGTACTTGCTCCAGAGGAGCAAAGTCGGGGTTATCTGGCAACCAGGGGTCATAGATAGCGCAGCTGGCGCCCAATGCGTGCAGACGCTTTTGCAGCAGCCCCCCTACATTGCCACACCCGACAATGCCAAAGCTGCGCCCGCGCCAGTCGACCTTCAGGGCGGCTAACGCACAAAATACATATTCAACCACTGAGTTGGCATTGCAGCCGGGCGCGGCACTCCAGTAAATGCCGTTGCGCTCCATCCAGTCGGTATCCAGGTGATCGGTACCGATGGTACAGCTGCCCACGAAACGCACCGATGTGCCCTCCAACAGGCTCTGATTCACCCGGGTGACAGAGCGCACCAGCAGTATGTCCGCATCGATCAATTGCTCGCGAGTTAGTGTGCGGCCCGGATAGCGCACCAGCGTACCCAGGTCGCCAAAATACTGCTCCAGTGCCGGTATATTCTCATCGGCAACAATCTTGAGGCCAACGCCCTGTGCGTGGCTTTCACTCATGTAGATTCTCCTTCAGCGCTCATTAGTGTGCGCTCCATTTTTCCCACCAGCCCACCGATCCCAAATTCCTTCGCCAGAGCCATAGCCAGCTCCAGATCCACCGGCTGGGGACGCAAATCCTTTACTTTGATACCAAGGGGAATATCCTCCACCAGGCTTGTCAGGCGTTTCGCCAGGCGCAACTGGTCGGCATACTCTTCCAGCCGCTGGGCAAGCCCTCTGGCGCCTCGAACGGGCAGTGTTGCCACCCGCTCTCGCTGTGCCAACAGCGCTTCGACATCATCAAACTCATCCAACAACCGCGCTGCAGTCTTGGCGCCAATGCCGGGCACTCCAGGGATATCGTCACTGGTATCCCCCACCAGTGCCAGGTAGTCGGCAATCTGCGCGGGTATTACGCCAAATTTCTGCTCAAGAGCCGCGCTGTCCATATGCTGGTTTGCGGCGAAGTCCCACAGACTGGAGGCTCCGCGAGCCAGCAACTGCCCCAGGTCTTTATCGCGACTCACAATGATCGGAGCATGATTGCGTAGTTTTCGCGTCAAAGTAGCGAGGATGTCGTCCGCCTCATAGCGCTCACTGGAGAAGCTGGCGATACCCAGGGCTTCCGCCATCTCCCGGCAGGCCGCCAACTGGAAGGCCAGGGCCTCGTCTGGCAGTGCGCGACTGCATTTATAGTCCGGGTAAAGCGTATTGCGAAAGCAACTGCCCAGAGATTCATCGAAAGCACAGGCGATATGGCGCGGACTTCTCGCCAAAAGATCCAGCAGGAAATTGGTGAAACCGTAGACCGCCTCTGTGTCATAGCCACTGCGGCTCTGCCAGTTAGGTGGCAAAGCGAAGTAGTAGCGAAAGATATAGACCGAGGAGTCGATCAGGTAACTACTCACGATAGCTCCGACAGATGATAGGCGTCGCCATTCAATGGATCTGACTGGGTAAACGCCTCGGCGAGAGCCGCAGTAAAAGTCCGGGCACGCTGGTTGGGTCCCTGGGCACAGTAGTGTTGGACTTGGCGCCAAATAGCCTCTTTAAAACTGGCGCTGGGGCCGAGGCCACTCTCCAGATTGTCTGCGCTGACCCGGAAACGAAGGCCACAGGCTCGGGCGAAAACCCATTCCAGCGCCTGGGGTTTGACCTCCACCTTCTCAAATTCTGCTTGCTGCTCAGCACTGCGCCCATCCGGCGCGTACCAATAGCCATAGTCCGGCAATTGCCGGCGGGCCTCGCCGGCCACACACCAGTGAGCCACCTCATGTAAGGCGCTGGCGGCATAATCCAGGGTGAACTCCACCTGATGATAGCCCTGCTGGTCCCCGGCGGGACGATAGTAAGGCTCGGAAAAGCCGCCGCAAAGTCGGGTATTGAGCCCTTCAGGTGCGGCAAAACAATGGTTGAAGACCGCCACAATACTTTCGGCAGTGGATCTGGCTTCAAGGGATGTTTTAGAAACTGGAGCCATTTCTGGGTTAGGGGCAGGCAAGATGTTCTCCGGGGTACCGCAAAGGCGGGGACTATATCAACGGGGGCGCTTTGATCAAAGTCGTGCCGCCCCGACGGGTGCTCCCAGGCCCGGTTGTATTTCTGCAAATCAACATATACCTTTATTCACAGGGAGGCCGCTGAGCACCCGTGAGTACCCGCCCTTTCAGCGTATTCCCCGAGGAGGGGTCTAAAGCAGTCAATTACCCTCCTGCCCCGGTCTTCCTTCAGAGATAGGGCCTTGGCAGTCGCACCTTAGATCTGATCGGAGACGGTAAATAACCGGCCCTGCCAGGAGGTGTTCCATGACAGACCACAGCATCAACAATGTGGTTGACCTCTTCACCGGCGAGCCGATCGAAACTTCTGCGGACAGGCGCTTTATTCGTCTTTCGCCGGAGCTAGACGGCTTGGAAATGCTCTACTCCAACAACTCCAGCGGAACAGATCTATACAGCTTGAAAATACTCTGCTGGGGACTCAAAGCGAATGGCGAGGTCGTTGGCCTCGTTCCCTGGTTAAACACCATAGTGGCCTGTCCAGATATCAAGGACCCTTTGGACGGACGTTTCGAAGGCTACTATGACCCCGGCATTGAGGACATCTTTCACCATCCCCCTATCCACAAAGTCGTCGAGTTGGAGACTGCGGCGGAATACTTTGAGTATGAAAGCAGCAAGGCCGAGGAAGTGCTGCAGGAGATTCCCGATACCATTGGCACCCACGCGGTGTTTATGGATGAGGACCGGGAGAACCTGACACTGATCGAGGTCATCAGCTGGAGACTCCACGCTGACGGCGTTATTCACGGTATGCTGATCGACCATGATGTGGTCGAGACCACCCCGGTACTACCGGGGGATCACTGCCTATACCCGGCGCAGGAGAGTGAGGGCTTTCGCTACTTTTTCCAACATCACATCGCCAACAAGATCAAATCCGAGGATCCTGAGGCACTGGCCGCCATTGCCGCCCTGGTAACGGCGCCTTAAGTTCCAAACGACCCAAGAGTCGATAAGAGGTTTCACCGGGAGTGTGTACCCCGGTCCTGTCGAGACAGGGCCGGGGCATTATCTGACCAATTATTCTGCCTTCTTAATCCAAAACACGAACTCGTCGTTTTCCTCCGCGTGCTGCACCAGTTCATAGCCGAGAAACTGGCAGAACTTGGGTACATCCCGCTGAGTTGAGGGATCGGTGGCCATCATCTTCAATACTTCCCCATCGGCGACATTTCGCACCGCTGAGTGCAGCATCATTACAGGTTCCGGGCATAACAGGCCGCGGGCATCGAGGGTGTGATCAAACTTCATGGTATTTATTGTGCGCAATTTAGCGCACTTCGTCATCAGGAAACTGCCTGTCGACTCTTCCGCTGACTGGCGCGCTAGAATCCACTAAGACCCTGTAGCGATTTGGGGACATGATGATCTATGTATTGATTGAACGGGAAATTGCCGCCGAGATGCAAAGCAGCTACGAGGAGGCCGCGCGCAGAATCCTCACCAGTGCCTACCGCACGGTGGGCTTCATCGAGGGGCAAACTTATATCGAAAGGGGCAATCCACTGCGCCGCTTTACTCTGTCCAAGTGGCAGTCCGAACTGCACTGGCAACATTGGTATACTAGTGAGGATCGGCGCGCCCAAATGGCCCAGCTGGACCCCTTATTGGTGGGCCAGGAGCGCATCACGATCCTGGAAACCGCTGCATAAAGCCCGTCGCTTTATCTATCGCCGAGTCCCAGTGTTGAGCTTGGGCAAAGCCGCTGGCGCGACGGGGTTTGAAATCGTGGTCACCATCAGCCAGCCACTCAATCTCAATGGAATCCGCCAACCCATAGGTCACCACCTCTTCGCGACTGCCAAGAGGATCACGGTCTCCCTGCACAATCAAAGTGGGGCAAACAATATTCAGCAGATGCTCAGTACGCAGTTTGTCTGGCTGGCCCTGAGGGTGGAATGGATAGCCCAGGCAAATGAGCCCGGCAATCAAACCCTGCTCAAAGCTTTTATCCGCCAAGAGACTCGCTACTCGCCCTCCCATAGACTTACCCCCAATGAACAGGGGCAGTTCCCCAGCAAAACGCTCAATCTGCGCGTCAAAGCACTCCTGTAACTGCGGCATGGTGTTTGGCGGCCGCTTGCTGCCGCCACTGCGGCGCTGAGACATGTAGGGAAACTCGAAACGCACCACTTCGATACCCTGCCAACACAACCCAACAGCCAACGCCTGCATAAAATCACTGTCCATGGGCGCACCGGCACCATGGGCAAACAGAAAGCGCGCTATAGGGGGTTGAGAGGCCTGGGGCCTATCGATGATGTGTTCAGACATCGGCGGGCAGATCCTCGGCCAGCACCAGATTGACACTCTCCTCGCCGGGATCGAACCAGATGACCACTTCGCCCGACTGCAACTGGCGGCGAAGGCTCGCCACCTTCTCCGGGAGCTCCACCTCGCGCTCACCATATTCGGTGCCCTCACGGGTAGCATACTCTTCCAGCAGGCTCTGTAAGGTGTTGGGGTCCAACTGCTTAAAGGGAATGATCATACAACTTTCATATCCGGGTGAAACGGGAGCGGCGAGTGCCGCCCCCGGTATTTACCAATATTGGTAGGAGGGAATTAAAACTCAGGATTTCGGTTTGCGGAAGCGCAGGGTCATGCGGTCGCTCTCGCCGATGGCCAGATACTTGTCCTTGTCCTCATCTCCCAGCTGGAGAGACGGCGGCAGGGTCCAGACGCCTTTCGGGTGCTTGGCGGTATCCTTCGGGTTGGCATTGACCTCGCTAACCTCTTCCAACTCAAAGCCGGCCTTCTTGGCCACTTCAATAACATATTCCTGGGTCACATAGCCACTCTCGACCATATCCTCTTTACTGGTACCTGGCTTAGCGCGGTGCTCCACCACGCCGAGAATGCCGCCGGGTTTCAGCGCGTTGTAAAAGCTGGCAAAGGCCTTGTCTTCATAACCGCGGTACATCCAATTGTGTACGTTACGGAAAGTCACCACCGCATCAGCGCTGCCCGCTGGAGCTATCTCACGACCGGTTTGTGGTGAAAATTCGGTGACCACAACATTTTTGTAGGCTTTTTTATTGGCGGCCAACTTGTCTTTGAAGTTCTTCAAGGAACTCTGGTAGTAAGAAGACTCGCTGTCCTCCGGGAAATGCGCTGCGTAGAGCTTACCCTTCTCGCCGAGGTAGGGCCCGAGGATTTCGGTATACCAGCCACCGCCTGGAGTGATTTCCACCACCGTCATATCTGGCTTAATACCCAAAAACTCCAGAGTTTCCGCCGGGTTACGATATTGGTCGCGTGCGGCGTATTCCTTGCTGCGGTGATCCCCCTTGATGACAGAGTTCAAGTCGGCGGCCTGGGCGCCGCCAGCCAGGGCCAGGGCACCGGCCAGAGCCAGCAGGGATTTCTTGATATTGATCGTCATAATCGTTCCTGTGTTGTTATCGTTAATCCAGCTTCGATCGCACGCTGTCGATCTTATCCTGTAATGACTGGTCCCGGTCTGTACGGGTTCCCAATTTCAGGCTGGTGGTGATGCGGTCTGCGCCCATGGCGTGTACTCGCTCATGACAGGCTTTTACCGCTGCCATCACCGCATCCCAGTCCCCCTCTATGTTGGTGCCATAAGCATGTAGATGATGAGTGAGTCCGGCCTCTGTCAGCACCTTTTCACACTCCGCAACATACCTACTGACAGACACCCCCACTCCCATGGGTACTACGCACAAATCGGCAATAACCTTCATTGACAGTCCCTCGCTAAGTTACCTGTTATTGGGAAAAGAAAAATGGCTTTAAGATTGGACGATAGAGTTATCCGACGAGATCCTATTACAATGCAAATGACACGTCTTTACTGAAGCAAAGGAACAAAATATGCAACAGCATCTTGTTATCTCCATGATCTGCAACGATAAGCCCGGTGTTGTAGAAAAGCTTTCTGCAGTCATTGCGGATAACGGAGGCAACTGGGAAGACAGCCATATGGCGCATTTCGCCGGAAAATTTGCCGGTATCTTGCGTGTCGCCGTCCCCGGAGATAAAACTCAAGAGCTGAAGGACGCCCTCGCCAGCCTCGCCCAGGCCGGCTATAACCTAATTGTGGAAGACGCGATCGCCGTAACCACCAAGCCCCAACAGACACTGACCTTGAAGCTGGTAGGCAACGACCGCCCCGGCATTGTGCGGGAAATCTCCCGTGCGCTCAGCGTTCACCATATCAATATGGAACAGCTGGAAACCACCTACAGCAGTACTCCGTGGAGTGGAGAACCACTATTTACTGCCGAGTGCATAATCAATGTCGACGAGGATATCGATCTCGACGGCCTGCGCGATGAATTCGATCAGATCGCCAATGAACTGGGGGTCGAGATCGACTGCGAGGAGATCGCCACTCCTCTCTAATTGTGGAATAATCCGCTGCCATACAAAGCCGGGCCCGCCGCCCGGCTCAAATCATCCTAGCGAGAAAGTACCGCTCCAAGGCATCCGCCAAGCAATGTTCAAAATTGTCCTATACCAACCGGAAATTGCCCCGAACACCGGCAATATTATTCGACTTTGCGCCAACACCGGCGCCGAGCTGCACCTGATCGAACCCCTTGGTTTCGACATGGACGACAAACGCCTGCGCCGTGCCGGGCTCGATTACAGTGAATACAGTCGCGTGGTTCGCCACCCAGACTGGCGGGCTTTTATCGACAGTGAAAAACCTGCGCGGGTGCTGGCCCTCTCAACCAAAGGCAGCCACAGCCATACCTCGATGGAGTATCAGAACGGCGATGCGATTGTGTTTGGCCCTGAGACCCGCGGTCTACCGACGGAGTTTCTACAAATGGTGGGCCCAGAAAACACCCTGCGCATCCCCATGCGCGCAGAGAGCCGCAGTATCAACCTGTCCAACGCCGCCGCCATTGTGATCTATGAAGCCTGGCGTCAGCTCGACTTCAACGGCGCCATAGACAAGCAGTAAGAATCTTTTTAGTTATGCCAAGCTCCCAAGCCCCGATAGGCCTGTTTTACGGCTCCAGTACCTGCTACACCGAAATGGCCGCAGAAAAAATCCGCCAATATATTGGCCCCCAGTGGATCGACCTGCACAACGTGGTCGAGGCGGATATTACCCTGGCCGAAGACTACGATTTCTTGCTGTTCGGTATTCCCACCTGGGATTATGGGGAACTGCAAGAAGATTGGGAGAATATCTGGGACGACCTGGCAGGGCTGGACCTGCACGGTAAGACCGTCGCCCTATTCGGACTCGGCGACCAGGAGGGCTACCCACAGTGGTTCCAGGATGCCCTGGGCTATCTGCACGCCCAGCTGCTCGCTTGCGGCGCCCGTGCGGTAGGTTACTGGTCGGCCGAGGGCTATGAGTTTGAAGAGTCGAAAGGGCTTACCGAAGATGGCAGCCAATTTGTCGGCCTCGCCCTCGATGAAGAGAATGAATTTGACCTCAGCGAGGAGCGTATTGGACGCTGGTGTGACCAGGTTATGCGCGAATTCGGCCTGAAGGATGGCGCCTAGCGGAAGTATTGAAGTGAGCAAATCCGGCAAACACGCGGATATCCAGTGGCGCGAAGACGGCCAACCCCTATCCCGCGCCTATGACGATATCTATTTCTCCACCGCCTCCGGGCTGGAGGAAACCCGCTACGTATTCCTACAGCAAAACGCACTGGCGGAACGCTGGGCGGCTCTACCCGAGGGCGCCACTTTTACCATTGGCGAAACCGGCTTTGGTACCGGTTTAAACTTTCTTGCCGCCTGGGAGCTCTGGGAGAAAACCGCCCCGAAAAATACGCAGCTGCACTTTATTACAGTGGAGAAATTTCCTCTGCACCCGCGGGATCTGCAGCGCGCCCTGGCACTATGGCCTCAACTGCAGCCCTACTCCCAGGCGCTGATCGAAGCCTACCCGCCATTACTAGCCGAAGGTGTTCACCGCCTGCAGCTCGGTCCAGTAAAGCTAACACTGATTATCGAGGAGGCCAGCCAGGCTTTAGATAGCCTGCGCTTAGAAAAAGAGAACCGCGATCGATACGTCGATGCCTGGTTTCTGGATGGTTTTGCGCCGGCCAAGAACCCGGACATGTGGACAGAAGAGCTGTTCACAAATATGGCTCACCTGAGCCGACCCGGCGCCACCTTCGCCACCTTTACTTGTGCGGGACTGGTCAAGCGCGGCCTGCGCGAAGCAGGCTTTACCTTGCGCAAAGTACCAGGATTTGGCAGCAAGCGGGAGATGCTGTGCGGCACACTGGAACAGCTACATAGCTATCAGCACCACAGCACTCCCTGGCACCTGCCCATTAGCGGGCCACAGCAACCAAAATCTGCCACAGTAATCGGCGGCGGTATTTCCGGTGCCACCATTGCCAGAGCACTCGCGGAGCGAGGCGTACAAGTACAAATTGTTGAGCGGGGACCGGCCCCCGGCAGCGGCGGCTCCGGCAACGACCAGGGCATACTCTACGGTAAGCTCTCCCCCAAACCGGGCCCAAATGGAGACTTTAACCTCCATGCCCTGATGTTCGCCCAGCGATATTACAAGCAACACTGCCCGCAGCTCGCACATTTTAACGGCCTCTTACAGCTGGCTCAGAGTGATAAGGAAAAACTGCTACAGGAGCAGATCGCCACTAGCCTGGCAGAGCACCAAGAGCAAAACCTGGCCCGAATAGTTTCTCATGAGGAGGCCAGTCAGCTAGCGGGCGTAGATCTTCTTTTTGGCGGGCTCTACTTCCCCAATGCGGGCTGGCTGGAACCCCAAAAAGTGTGCGCTGCGCTATTGGAACACCAAAATATCACCCAATACCAGGGCACAGCAGTGGAAACCCTGACTCGCCAACAAGACAAGTGGCTGCTGTATGCAGAAGGCAAAGAGATAGAAACGGAGGCGCTCATTCTCTGTGGAGCCAATGATATTCGCAGCTTTGCACCGGCTGAAGCCCTGCCCTTGCGGCCAATACGCGGCCAAGTCTCCCGCGTGCGCGCCACAGAGACTTCCGCAAAATTAAAAATTGCCCTCTGTGGCGAGGGCTATATCACTCCGGCCCACGAGGGGCGCCAGAGCTTCGGCGCTACCTTTAAACTCAAAGAAACCGCAACAGAGTTACGGGAAAGTGAACACAAGGAGAATCTGCAGACACTGGCAGAACTGCTGCCGCAGCTTGCTGAGGAGTTTTCCAACCAGGATTTCTGTGGCCGCGCCGCACTGCGCGCAGCTACACCGGATTATTTGCCCGTTGCCGGGCCAATTCCCGACTGGGAATCCCTGGACAGCACCTACGCAAACTTGCGTAAAAACCGCAAATTATTGATCGCAGCGCAGTCGGACTATCAGGCGGGGCTCTACGTGATGGGCGGCCTGGGCTCCCGCGGTTTTACCTACGCGCCGTTAACTGCCGAATTACTCGCCAGCTGGATTGTGGGTGGGCCCCTACCTGTGTGCGCAGATCTGGCCAAGGCCCTACACCCTGCGCGCTTTGCCATCCGCGACCTGGGTAAGAATCGCTAATCGAGTGAGAGCAGAGGTTTCTCATGCTCCCCAATATTTTAGGTTTCCCCTACCTTAAGCTTTCTCTGCTTTAGATTTCCCCGATGGTGCCAACAGACTGGCACTGCCGGCCCCACAGGCCACGATAGTTTTCATGGCCGCTTCAACGCTAACGCCAGGCAGTATTTCCACACACTCAGCCGGCACATGGAAAACAAAACCCGAAGTGGGTACTGGAGCCGTTGGTACGTAAACCGTCATCTCGCCATTGGCATGCTGAGAGGTCACTATCGCCGTCACCGTGAGCGGGTTATCCGCGCCATGGATGCGCACTCGTGCCACGGGCCCAGAGAGTACACCCTCACCACCACCGCCGATAAATTGCACAACCAAATCTTTAATGGTGCTATACCCTGGTGCCAGGCGACCGAGCCAATGGTCAACATGGCGATGTAACCAGTTGCCAATACTGGTCTTCACCAGCAGGCCAATCAAAAAGCAACCTCCGAGAATCAGCCCTATCACCACAAGCTTGGCGAGAGTATCCTTAAACTCTGTGTTCGCTTCCAGCCAGGTAACGGCAGGGGCGACAATTTCACTGACTTGGCCTAACAACCACTGGAATAAAAGTACTAAGATTGCGATGGGCAGCACTACCGCCAAACCACCCAAAAGGGTCAAAGTGACAAAGGTTTTTACTCTGGTCATAGATAATTGATGTACCGATTTACACTCCGCAACTGCATACCGCTGCTCTTATCTTGCCTGCTGCCAATAGCGGCACAAGCACAGCTAAAGGTAACCCCCTTCTCCATTCTGGAGGAACGCCAGCGTAGCGAGGATCATTTCACCCAGGGGCTGTATTTCGACGGCCAGCGCTGGTGGGAGAGCAGTGGCCTTTACCGCCAATCATGGCTCGCTGAGTATACCGACCCTAGCGCCAAACCTGTAAGGCGTAAATGGCTGCCAGGCAGACTGTTTGCCGAAGGGCTCACCGTTCTGGGGGATAAGCTCTACCTGCTTACTTATAAAGCCGGTGAATTACATATTTACAGCTCCGGCGATCTGCAACATTTAGGGGTTAAGCAATACAGTGGCGAGGGCTGGGGGCTCACCAGCGATGGCGAATCCCTGATTATGAGTAATGGCAGCGATACACTAACCTTTCGCGATCCAGATACCTTTGAGGTCAAGCGTCAGCTCAGGGTTCATGGAGCCGGGGAAGACTGGTCGAACCTGAATGAACTGGAATTTGCCGAGGGTTTAATCTGGGCCAATATCTGGCAGAACAGTCGCATCATCGCCATAGACCCAGAGAGTGGAGAAGTGCTCGGTGCTATTGATCTAGGCCGGCTTAATCCCGATGTGCGCCAAAACCCAGACACAGTTGCCAATGGTATCGCTTGGGATAAAAACCGAAATGGACTCTGGGTAACGGGAAAATTTTGGAAGCAGCTCTATTTGATCCGGCCTGAGGGACTGGGCTTTATTAAAAACACAGCCCACTGAGTTCAGCGCCTGCGGTCAATGACCGTCAGCACCCCGCCGTTACGCAAATAATCCATTGAGGAGAGCTGCAACTGCAGGTGAAAGCCGTGGTCCCGACTTTGCAAGCTGACACCATCAAGCCCGGCCTGCCCATCGTAAAGCAAGGTGGACTCACCCTTTTCATCCCGCCATTGAATTCCCTCGACATTGCGCATGCCGAGAAGCTCTAAAGTGACCAGGGTAAACTGCTCTGGCAGCGGCTGTAGCTCAATCTGTGCAACACCAGAGGCGGTGGCCAGAGAGAAAGCCAACTGATTCTCCGGCGCTGGGTGCCAGCCCAGATGAGTGTCCGCCACAACAGATTGCGCAAGAGTGCGCGGAGCAATGGAGGAACAGCCGAAAAGCCCGGCCAGAACTGTCAACCACAACACAAAAAGCACGATCAAAGTGCGCATAGACCTGTCCTTAGGCGATCGCTGTGATGAGATGCAGGGTGAGAGGTGATTATAACCCGTGAATTCTGTCACAACTTATAAGCTGCCATTGCATTGTATTTCAAGGCAACCCACCCTATAAACCCACCGCACAAAGTCACTACGCGGGGTATACTCCGCCGCCATGAATTCCCCACAACATATTCTCGAACACGTCTTCGGCTATACCCACTTCCGCGATCCCCAGGAAGAGGTCATCAACACGCTGGTAGCCGGTGAAGACGCCCTAGTGCTTATGCCCACTGGTGGCGGCAAATCCCTGTGCTACCAGATTCCAGCCCTAGCCAGGAACGGCTGCGGTGTGGTGATATCCCCATTAATCGCATTGATGCAGGACCAGGTGGAGGCATTACAGGAGGCTGGTATTCGAGCCGCCTACCTGAACTCTTCCATCTCCTATGACGAAGCCCAGGCCATTGAAAGTCAGTTGCTACACGGCGAGCTCGACTTACTCTATTTGGCACCGGAGCGCCTGTTACAACCCAGAACCTTGGCGCTTTTACAGCGTGTCGAACTCTCACTATTCGCCATTGATGAGGCTCACTGTGTCTCCCAGTGGGGCCATGACTTTCGCGCGGATTACCTACAACTCAGCTGTTTACACGAGCAGTTTCCCAGGGTACCGCGCATAGCGCTGACAGCCACTGCTGATAAACGGACACGTGCGGAAATAGCACAACGTCTCGATTTGGAGAATGCCCGGCATTTTGTCAGCAGTTTCGATCGTCCGAATATTCAATACCGTATCGAACCAAAAGAAAACCAACGCAGGCAACTCCTGCAACTTCTGAAGAACGGGCAAGAAGGCCAGGCTGGTGTAGTTTACTGTCTGTCCCGTGCAAAAGTAGAGAATACCGCCGAGTGGCTCAGGCAACAGGGCTATACTGCCCTTCCCTATCATGCTGGCCTCCCAGCGGAAACCCGCGCAGAACATCAACGCCGCTTTCTGCGCGAGGAAGGGGTGATCGTTGTCGCCACCATCGCCTTCGGTATGGGTATCGACAAGCCTGATGTGCGATTTGTGGTACACCTCGACCTGCCCAAGAGCATCGAAGCCTACTATCAGGAAACCGGTCGGGCTGGGCGCGATGGAGAAGCTTCTATAGCGTTACTGCTCTATGGCCTGGAGGATGTGGTCAAACTAGGGCAAATGGTGGAATCCTCCGAAGGTAGCGAAGAGCACAAACGCCTCGAGCGCTCACGCCTAAATGCCATGCTGGGCCTGTGCGAAATGACCAGCTGCAGACGTCAGGCACTATTACACTATTTTGCTGAGACTCTCGAGCACCCCTGTGGCAACTGTGATATTTGCCAGGAACCACCCGCTACCTGGGATGGCAGTGAAGCCGCCATCAAGCTGATCTCCTGTGTGTACCGAACCGGTCAACGCTTCGGTGCCAGTCATGTGATTGACGTACTACGCGGCTCAGATAATGAAAAGGTACGTAAATTCAACCACGATCAGCTCACTACCCATGGTATTGGCAAAGAACTCAGTGGCAGTGAGTGGAGGGCCGTGGTTCGCCAACTGATTGTAAGAGGCTATTTGGAAGTTGAAGGTGAATTTCAAGGACTCAGGCTCACAGAAAGCTGCCGCCCATTACTGCGCGGAGAGGAAAAGCTACAGCTGCGAAAACTTCCCAAGAAAATGCCTCGTGCGCAAACCCGGAATCCAAAAGTGCTGGATGATCTAGAACCGGAAGAAGAACCTCTCTGGCTAGCGCTTCGCAACTGCCGCAAACAACTGGCCGAAGAGCGTGGGGTCCCGCCTTATGTCGTCTTTCACGATGCCACCTTGCGTGGAATGGTAAAAGCGCACCCGCAAACCCACAGTGAACTCCTGGCTGTCTCCGGTGTTGGCGATAGTAAACTGGAACGTTTTGGTGATGCTTTTCTTGCCGTACTTAGGGACTTCCCGAAACATAATTAAGAACTGCAAGCTAATAGAAATTATTTAAAAAATAAAAAAAGGTACAAGAGACCTATTTTATTTCATGTACCAACAACTGGTGAATTTTCCCACCTGGGGTTACCTGTGTTACAAAGGCACAAAGAGGTAAAAAAATAACGTATAAATCCCCAGTGAGAGGAAACCATGAAAGTTATTGGTCACCTGATTAATGGCAAGCTAACAACCAGCGACGATTCGGCCCAGCACCCTCGCCTACAAGACATAACCAACCCCTCAACGAATGAAATAATCGGTAAGGTCGCACTGGCTGGCAAAGCCACCGTTGAGGAGGCAATCTCTGCAGCAGAAGCCGCCTACCCCGCCTGGCGTAACCTGCCCACAGCAAAGCGTGTGCGTATCATGTACCGTTTGCGCGATCTGCTGGAGGAGAATGCGGAGAAGATCTGCGAGCTGATCACCCTGGAGCACGGTAAAGTGTTCAATGATGCCATGGGTGAGCTGCAGCGGGGCATCGAGAATATTGAATATGTCTGCTCTTCACCAGAAATGCTCAAAGGCGAGCACAGTAAGAATGTAGGCCCAGCCATTGACTCCTGGAGTGAGTTCCAACCTCTGGGCGTCTGTGCAGGAATTACCCCATTTAACTTTCCGGCCATGGTGCCTCTATGGATGTGGCCAATGGCGATTGCCTGCGGCAACACCTTTATCTTAAAACCCTCCGAGCGCACTCCCTCCTCCGCCCTGTTTATCGCCGAACTGGGGATTGAGGCCGGCATCCCGGCCGGGGTTTTAAATGTTGTTAACGGCGATAAAGAAGCCGTGGATACACTGCTGACCGACAAGCGTATTCAGGCCGTAAGCTTCGTAGGCTCAACGCCCATTGCAGAATATGTCTACACCACAGGTACTGCACACGGCAAAAGAGTTCAGGCCTTTGGCGGTGCAAAAAATCATGCCATCGTGATGCCGGATGCCGATCTCGACAATGCCGTAGCCGCATTAATGGGTGCTGCCTTCGGCTCCTGTGGCGAGCGTTGTATGGCTATTTCTGTAGCCGTTGCAGTAGGTGATGATACAGCCAACACTTTAGTAGCAAAACTTAAGGCGCAAATTTCCCAACTAAAGATTGGCGATGGCATGGACAACCAAAACGATATGGGGCCTTTGGTTACCAGTACTCACTTAAACAAGGTTGAAGGCTTTATTGCTGCTGGTATCGAAGAAGGCGCAGAATTGGTAGTGGATGGCCGCAATATTAAGGTACCAGGCTATGGAAGTGGCAATTACCTAGGAGCCTGTTTGTTTGATCGTGTAACCCAAGAGATGGCCATACATCGCAGTGAAATTTTTGGTCCAGTACTCTGCGTAATGCGTGTAGATACCATGCAGGAAGCGATGGATATCATTGATGCTCACGAGTACGGCAATGGTACTTGTCTATTTACGAGAGATGGAGAAGCTGCCCGTTACTTTAGTGACAACATTAAAGTAGGTATGGTGGGCATCAATGTGCCTTTACCGGTGCCTGTAGCGCATCACAGTTTCGGCGGCTGGAAACGCTCCCTTTTTGGAGACCTGCACGCTTATGGGCCAGATTCCGTACGATTTTATACCAAGCGGAAAACTATCACCCAGCGCTGGCCTGCGAGTGGGGTAAGAGAAGGTGCACAGTTCAGCTTCCCAAGTAATAGCTAATTAGAGATAAAATCAGGGGCGGATATCCGTCCCTTCCACCAGTAAAAAGCATCAATTTAAGCCCCCCCAAATAAGCCTCCCTCCCTTGATGTACCGGCAATAACGGAAGCCTAAAATCTAAGGAGATAGAGATGACCAATAAATCTAGCCCCAAAACAATCATTAAAGCATTTATAACTCTTCTGTTTTTCTTACTTACTACCTCCATATCTTCACTATCCATAGCGCAAAGTGCGACCCTGAAACAGTGCCAAACTTGGAACAATAAGATTGAGCACTATCAAGACAAAAGAAAAAAGGGAGGCTCCGGTAAAAAGATGGATGAATGGAAGGGAAAGATTCGGCAGTACCGAGATAAGTTCAGGAAAAATAAATGCAGTAGGTATGGAAGAAGACTAGGTTAAAGCCGCTCAGAGAGAAAAGGATTTAGCTTTACCCCCAAAGTGACTCATGAAATAAATAAAAAAAGGGCGCAACGCGCCCCTTTTCAAAGGATAAGATTGATTACCAGTTGAAATCAAACTTATAGCCTACACCGATATTGAATACCCAGGGATCAAACTCGTAGTCACCTCCGAATCTGTGCTCCCACCAGCGGCCAAAATCGTCATCATCATCAAAGAGACGGCGATTGAACGTATCTACTTCGATATCAGTGGTTACATCATAGTAAATAGCAGCCACATTAATCAGCCAGCTACTATCATGGCCAAAGGTGAAATCAACACCAATTTGCCATGTATAACCCCAGCTATCGCCAAAGTTCAAACGGCCATCCCAGTCACGCCAGACTAGATTATCATCATCATCCTCATACCAGAAACCCCAGTGTCTGAGGCGCTCATCACTGAAGTCGGTATAGTTAATACCGATACCCATGTAAGGCTGTACCAGGCAGCTGGGATCCAGTGGATACCAGTTCAGATATGCAGCCGTGGTTTGGGGCTTCCAGCGAGCAAAATCACCTCGACGGCGATCAAATAGATTATCATCCCAGTCATCATCCCAGAAACGCCACAGCCAAGGATCACGACTACCACCAGTATGTCGATCACCTTGTTGGTAGCTCAGGGAAACACCCCAGTGATCAGTTGGCTTCCATTCAGCATTGATAAACCATCCCCACTCACCATCTGGGTCAAGGTTGGTTCGGAAGGCACCCCAATCATTAAAACGATTAAAATCGTCATCATCATCGTCGTACCAGCGAAGCCACCGATCAGCAAAGGTTACATTGTCTGAATTTGGTGACCAGTAAGCTCCGCCAATCCGGATCTTGAACTCCTGGGTAGGAGGGGGTGGTGGGGCATAGCCAGCAGGTCCTGCCGAAGCGACACTAGAGATTGCTAAGGCGAGGGGCGTCATAACGGGGATCAGAATACGCGTCATCTTCATTTGTGGTAACTCCATTGAAATTCAGCAGATCAAACAGCAATCAGCCCAATCAATGGTCAGTCTAGTCGCACGAAATCACAGATGTAGAAAAAACAAACAAATGTTGGCGCCCAAATATAATTCTACGTTTTTATGGCACCGATAAGATCTTTTGACGCGAAAATTAACAATCAGATCTTAATCTAACAAGGAATCTAGCGCCCACAGTATTTCTTCGGTTGTGAGTTGGACAACTAGTATTACCTCAAATTCCAATAGGGGCTGACACAATTTCATGCCTAAAAATAAAAACAGGAATGAATTAGGAGAGCCAGAATAGAGTTGGCATAAAAACCCACATTTTGCCTTAAGCTGGAAATAAAAGAATTACTTTCAGAAAAATTGAATAAATATCGCATTATCAGAAATTACAGCCTAACAACTTTTGGCTTAATTTCTCTGCTTCAAGGGATTATAAGCGCGAGGTGAAAACCTTATGAATATATCTGGGAATGTTAAAACTTGTGAACTCAAAATCAGGCTGCTCTAAATTGGGTCAGGGCAGCCTGGTTTTTTTGTTGTTTTTATAAGCTTCCCCCCGAAAAAACACTCTTCTCAGGGGTGGAACGTCGCTAAACCCTACGAACATCAAGGATGTGTACGCGCGGGTATATTAACTTGATATAGCCTGTTACCACTTACTCTTTCTTGCTACCACCCTGACATTCAGGGCTCTCGGGAGCGTCGCCTTCCCACTCATTCGGCGCATAGGTATGGAGAGCCAAGGCATGGATGGGGCCAGCCAATTCATCGGCAAGAACGGCATAAACTTTTTGATGACGCTGAACTTTTCGAATTGATTCGAAGGCCTCGCTCACCAGTACCACACGGAAGTGCATTTCAGATCCTGCTGGAACATTATGCAAATGGCTTTCACATTGAACATCAATAAATTGGGGATGGAAGCTAGCGGTTAATTTTTCTTCGATCTGATTTGCAAGGCTCATAAATTCTCTTTACAAATTTTCTTCAGGTGAGTCTTCAGGATTTTTTATTTCAAACAATGAGCTGAAACAAAAGATTTATGTACTACCGCCACCTAGCTAGGAAAAACAGCAGGAAGGCTAGCAGATCTTCCGACCTGCTTAGCATTCCGCGACGTGCCTTCAAGGCAAGGCAATTAACTGGCAACTTTTGTCTTGCTCTTCCGGGCTTCAACTATTGCCTCGTACGCAACGGTGATACTCTTCATTTGATCTTCGGCGTGACGCATAAACTCCTCAGGAAGCCCCTTGGACGCCATTTTGTCAGGGTGATACTCAGCAGCCTTACGGCGATAGGCCAACTTCAAATCCTTATCGCTGGTTTCCTCAGAGCAACCAAGCACTGCGTAATGCTGTTGAAGCTCAGAAGCACTGCTTCCCCTACCGTGCCCAAATTGATTTTGCATGGCCTCAAAGAATGATTCATGCAAGCCCAAATCCGCAGTAATTTTTCTGAGAATGACTTCCTCAGAGGAATGCAATTCACCATCTGCGTAAGCAACAGCAAATAAAAGGCGATAAACCATTTCCCGCATCGCCTGGTTCTGGACCAACATACGATATTGTTTTGCATAATCGTAAATGCTGTACTTATCCGTCTTCGCATTCTCAAAGATTCGGATTGCATGTTTGCGATCCTCGGCGCTCAGGCGAAGATTATTTTGGATAAAATCCTCGATCAGCTGCACTTCCGCTTTGGATACTTGCCCATCTGCCTTGGCCATCTTGGCCAGCATGGAAAATAAGGTAACAATAAAAACTTTCTGGGCGCCTTCTTTATTTAGGACTGCAGCAGCACTACCCAGGCGCTTTAGGCCAGATCCAAAGGAGCTACCAATCCAGGCACCCAAGGCCGCGCCAATAGGGCCTCCAAACATAAAACCAAATCCGGCACCAATTCCCGCCCCTAACCAGGACATACACTCTCCTCCGAACGCCAAGTGGCGCTCCAATATCATCTAAATCAAACTGTTAAATCCCGGCTATCTTACCACGTGTAAGAGAACGTCAGCCGAAAGACGTGACTAAAAAGTCAAGCGCACTTTTCCTTAAGGCGTCACCTTGATCCCTGTCAGGTACATTTAGTTTCCTAACAGTCTCCCTCTATCTGCCACAATGATGTACAGGGCATTCTCATAGGAAATGAGGAAAGGCTAAATGAAACTGCGGCGAGCGGTAGGCTTATTGCGCCATTTAACAATGAGCCTTCTTATATTGCTGGTTTTTACAGGGTGCGAAAACCGGCAGGATACAAATAGTCAGGCTACCGAGTCACAATCTAACAAGGTTGATACCACTGGTCATCAGGACTGGGAAACCATTGTTGAAGTACTCCTTCACCCCCGCTGCTTGAATTGTCACCAGCTGGAGTTGCCTCTTATCAATCAAGGCTCCCCTCATGTACCCCGCGTAGAACGGGGGCCCGATAATATGGGCATAGGCACAATGCGCTGCAGTAACTGCCACTCCAACCAGAATAATCCAGTAACTGGCGCACCCGGTGCACCGGGTTGGGCTATGGCCCCCATCAGCCTTAACTGGTCTGATATGTCGTCGGCCCAAATCTGCAAGCTGCTGACCACCCCCCAAGATAATGGCGGCCGCTCCCCGGAGCAGTTGATGCAATTTATGAGTGAGAATCCCCTCGCTCTTTGGGGCTGGAATCCTGGCGGCAAGAGGGAACCCGTCAATATTCCCCACGAGAAACTGGTAGAGGCACTAAAAGGTTGGATAGCCGCAGGAACACCCTGTCCACCACAGGCTCCTTCAGATTAACTGCTAGCGGGGAGAGGGTTGATGAGGCAAAGGCTAGAGGGGCACTATTTGTTAACCCCTCTACTCAAGTCCCTCTATTTAAGTCCCTCTGCTCCCGATAAAGCCAGGGCCAAGTCATCCAGCCATCCTTTATGCCCTCCCCTCCAAGCGATAAAAAGCTCTTCTTGCGGCTCTACAAATTCACCGGCAACCTTTATTTTTGCACCACCCACATCCTCAGCAAGAGCTTCTGGCAGCAAAGCGAGAAACTGACCCGTTTGAATCAGGCGGCTAAGCACTCCATAGTCATTCACCATGACCTGAAGCTTTCTGGCAGGTAGGTTTTCTCCCCAACCATCACTGCCGATGCCTCTCTCCTCACCACAGAACGGAGAAATTCTCGGTGCAGCAAAGGGGTATTGTTGAATAATATCTATTGGCACCCCAGATTTTGACCACTTATCAGAGGCCAAGGGATGGCCAGGCCCTGCAACGATACACAGGGTTTCTATTCCCAGTCTGCGTGTCGTTATCCGGGCTGGTACCTGCCCCAATACTGCTCCGGTGATTATGGCCAAGTCCATCTCCCCTCTCACCAGCATGCTCAGTGCCAAGGATTCATAGGCAGAAGTCAATGATAGGCGGGCTTTTGGGTGTCTTTCTGCCAACTTACTTTGAATTAAGGCAGCCCAGGTCAGTTGCAAGACTGCAGGAGCCGCCACCCGACACTCGGGTAAATTGCCCAACCCATCGAGTTCAGCCTGGGCCTGCCGCGCGATGGCTGTAATCTCAGCTGCCCGCCCCTGTAATCGACGCCCCGCATCGTTGAGCCGGATTTGTTTGCCCACCCGGTCGAATAAACGCGTGTTCAACGCCTTTTCCAGACGACGTAAAACCTTACTTAAGCCCCCAGGGGTCGTATCCAAACGGTCAGCCGAGCGCTGCAGGTTTTCTGTAGCGGCAATAACAAGGAATTTCTCAAGATCTTCTATTTCCATTTTGGAATCAAAAGCTGTAGATATTGAATCGATTGGTAACCAATGTACGTTTAAAATCGCAAAACACCAAGCCTTTGGGTCCGCTTAATAGCAAGGAGCTTCCTATGTAGCGGTCCCACCACTAGGAACTGACAGACTGATGGGCAAACTTTCTCGACTCTGGGGATTCAGTATTTCGGCAGCCTTAACCATGGCAGCGGCATTAACGACTGCAGACGATTCGAACGGCACTCATGGTATGGCGCTATTTCCCATAAAAGGGCAACTCATTGCCTCCCATATGCCTCTTCACAGCAGGCGCCACGGACACCAGATTCTTCTGGCGCTGGAATCAGATAATGATAAAGCCATTGTTGAGCTGGCTCAGAACACACCGTTCATTTCTCTCAAGCCCGAAGAATTCTCCTTAAACCGTTTGCGCAACGGCGATTTAGGTTTTTTTACCGGTGAAGTATTTAATGGCCACTTTGAGCGTGAAGGAAAAGTTCAACTGAAATCTATTCAATTCAGGGTTGCCAACAAGTTACTAGACCGCCCCCTCACTCGCAAAGAGAATGGTCACTACCGTTTGGTGCACTTAAATTCAACGAGCCTGCTTATCCACGAAATAGCATCCCCTCCCAGTTTCGACCAGATTCTGGAAGTTACTGCGGGCCCATCTGCTCCCGACTCTATCAACACGGATAGTAAACGCCCTGTTTCTGAAGCCCACTGGCCTGAACGTCTCAAAGAAGCGGGGATTGTGTTTCGCCGACAGCTCTACCTGGAAAAGCAGGACTTTCAATAAGATGCAGAAACCGATTCTCATTATCCAACATGGAGAAGATGAAGGTCCCGGATATATTGCCGACTGGGCAAGCCAACACCAGATACCAACAACCATTCTTAACCCGCAAGAATCTGTGTTACCAGAAAATGGTTTTAGTGGCGTCATCATTTTTGGTGGAATGATGAATGTCAAAGATCACAAGTTACTACCATGGCTGGCAGACGAAATTCAATGGGTAAAACGTACTATTCATCAGCAAATTCCCTTTTTAGGCATTTGCCTGGGTGCACAAATCCTCGCTCACGCACTGGGAGCAGATATTAAGCCAATGGAGCAGGAAGAATTGGGCTGGCACTCTCTTGACTGGATGGCAGCGCAGAACCTCATCATCTCCAACGAAGATAAAGTCTTTCAAGCGCATAGTTATTATTTTGAAATCCCTGAGGGGGCCAAACGCCTGGCGAGCTCCAAACTCTGCCCTAACCAGGCATTTTTATATAGAGATAACATTCTCGGCTTACAATTTCACCTGGAGTGGTCACAACAGAAGGTCGCACAACTCTTTCCAGAGCACTTCCAAAAATACGGGTCTCCTGAGAAGAATCACTCAGCTAGCCATGAAGTGTTATTTGAAATTATAAATACCCACCTTATAAGCAGAGAAGCAAAAAAATATATTTATAAAGATGCTGAACACTCCCTCATCATCGCACATAATGCGTAGAATAGAAGAGCCAGGACGCCATCCATCACCGAAAAATAAGAAATTTGTCTCAGCACCTAGTAAAACCTTACTACACAATCTAAAAAACCAGCCAAACAATCTCTATTTTCAAACTAAGACAGACAGCCCAACACTAGCGATAACATCTAACCCAACTACCAACCCCACCACACAACCAAGAAAACAATGACAAATATTTTATAACTCAGAATTAAATTCAAGCATATGAAGACCCATGAAAAACATTGACATTTACAAATTCAAATATCAGTCACACCACCAAGAAATCTCAAAAACCTTCAAATGCATAGAATCAAAAAATCATACATGCAATCAAGAAATAAGAAATCACTCTCAATCGCTAGTAAATTTTTCCTAAATACAGCAAACAACCAACCACTTCCACTCCCCCCCAGAAATTTAACAGCTATCATTTTTAGACCAACGCATTGTCACTAATCGCCTATAACTACGATTAGTTTTGGTGCATCTTCACAAAAGTATTTTTTTCATGCAAGGAAGTTTTTCATGAAGAATTCATCCTCCAAATTACTGACATCTATAGCCGCTGCCAGTATTGCGTTAGGCTCAGCCACATCTGCGTTATCCCAAACAGATAGTGAAACTACCACTATAACGCTGATGTTGATGCAGGTGAACAGTATTGATATAGCGTTTGTTGACCCTGTAAATATCATGCAACCTGCACCCACGGCAGATGCAACTGCTGATGAATCATTCTGTGTTGCCGGAACTGGCACCGTTATGAATTACAGTATTACTTTTGTCAATCCAGCTTCTACAGGGCCAGCGTTTGAGTTAACTTCACAAACAAATCCTGGCTCCTTGCCAATTAACTACATGGTAGCCTTTAAGAACAACAACAACCCTGGACCTGGGACAATACCGGCTACGCCCAACGTCCCCATTATGAATCAATCAATCGAGGCAACTGCCTGCACAGACCCAATTGCTGGTGAGAATGCAAAATTTACCGTTACTGTTCCTAATGCCGAGTGGATGAATAGAGAGATGGACTCACCATTTATGGGACAACTACAAATTACAGTACAGGCTGAATAATTACCCAGACAGGATTCACCACCTTTAACTACGCCAGAATATATTTCTGGCGTAGTGCTCAAAAAAAACAATAGAAAAGATATTAGGTATTTTATACCCCACAAAAAAAATATCAAAAATTTAAGCTCAGTTATAATCATAAGACACGCAGCCAAACCTAACCAACAAACACAAACCCAAGTAAGTTATTAACCCGGCGGATAAGTGGTTCATTATGCTGCATATTTAATTGAGCGGTGTTTAAAGTAGGAAGCTACACGTGCGGGCTTCTTTTCTAACATTCTCATGTGAGAAAGTACCTTGCTTTTCAGCTTCTCTCTCGTTCGTGCTGGCATCCCACTGTGAACGCCCGCTTTGAGATCACAATTCAAATATTCATCCGGGTTCAATTCAG
>NZ_JAIVKI010000011.1 GCF_020524905.1 Microbulbifer variabilis
TCTTCCAAAGCTTTACAGCCGTTCGACGTTTCTCTTCCTTGGCGGAAGCGGGTAATTTTCTTGCATCAATAATATCCATTCGGACATTATACAGAACTACATGGTCGCCGGGTTAATAATGCGCCTAAAAGACAACTCCGCAAATTAAGCGCTTTTAATAAAGACAACGCATCAACACTTCAAAGATCAACTCAACTTCCTCTACCCTCCTTCCTTTCCTATATAAATAGTAAGCTGGTTAAATATGTCGAGAACCACTCCATATGGGCATGCTTTGGCATTTTATGAGGAGTGACTGAATTAACTTGGTTGCACGCCGTTACAAAACAGAAGCACACCACCATTATTGTAAAAGCCTAAGGGATCTGAAATTATCGACAAACTCTCAAAAAACAGATTTTAAATTATTAAAATGAAAGGTAATTTACAAGAATATTTCTTTGCTTGAAAAAAAGATGGCGCGTCGCCCCAAAAGCAAATAATTACCACTAAAATATTTATTACCTGTTAATAACAATCGCATATTGGCTCATGCATGAAATCCTTGACCAACGCTAAGGATAAATAACACAAGCCAAAAGCTTTAGAGATATGCGCCGTGACAGCTGTAAAATAATCAGATGTAATTTTACTAACCAATCAATCAAACGACAATTATCAGAACGGCATGTATTAATCAGGCTTTCAGCTCATCCATTGAATCGATATTCCAGATCTCGTTTATGTTACAGGTCTAGAAAATAAGTTAGATATCAATCATCTATGGTCACAATAATTTCTCCGATCCTAAAATTCTAGGTGAAGTATTGAGGCTGACTTTCATCTCTAAATTTCTTAATCAAAGACACTCCTAACTTTATGCCACACATCACGCAAGAAGAGTTACATTCATCAAAACCTGACGGGGCAGAAACTATACAGCATGAGTTTTCCCCAAAAAATAGTAGACTTAATTTGAATTACCAATCTGAGAGAATGCGGTACCATTTTTTAGTAGGCCGCCTATCACAGAACCAATCAAAATCAACATGCTACTTTTCGCTAAAATCCAGCCTTCTTCCGAGACGCATTTAATCTAGTGTTATTTTTTTCAGGCACCGACAACAAAAAGTAAGCTGAAGATTGAACATTCAAACTGCCCCCCAATAAACATATATATTTAGCTACTTTGTTGATCCCTACTTGATAAGCGGCTCCATGACTGACCCAAGCCTAGCGAGTAGATTACACCTAAGATAAAACATAATACTGAACTAATAAGCCAAAAAGTTAAGGAATTATCCGGGAAAGCCGGCATTATAAAGTAAAAACCTAGCGCCCTCGTAATTAACACCAAAGATATAAGGGTAAGACCTGTACGTAACAATGGAAGTCTGAGAATATGGCCAGCACCGGAAAAAGCATACGCAGACCAAACAAGCAAAACACTCACAATAATACCTGTAACTATTGTAGGGTAAGAATCTCCAGCTTCAGCCATTTGAGCCATTGCCTCTCCGGCACCTAAAAATCGATACCATTCCGCACCAAACAGAATACAACCAACATGCAACCCTGCAACGATCAGAGTAAGCATTCCCGCCAATTCCAAATAATTAAGCCTATCAGTCATATTTGATTCCTTAGAAAGAGCTGGCCCAGCGCCTGGATAAAGCTAGGGCAGCCCCTGGGAGCCCTATAGGGTCGGAGTAACAAGGATCGAGATGCTAACACTTCTTATTTGATCAAACCATTACGATAGCGTGTACCGGCGTACCATTGTATTCAGCAATGAACTCTTTAGTTGTTTCAAATCCAACCTTTTGATAAAACTTGATTGCAGGCCAATTAGATTTTGCAACGAACAACTTAGCTTGGCCACTGATCTTTGCTAGCAGAAACTCAAGTATCGGCTTCCTACCCCCTTCTCCTCTGGCACTCGGGCTTACAAACAGAGTACGAATTTCTTGCTGGAACATTGCGCCATAGCTAAGAGTTGTTTTATCTCCGTAGACGTAAATATCTGTCCCCTTTAGTGCTGCCAACCTTTTCGCATCTTTCTCCAACGACAGAAACTCAAATTCCACAGTTTCAAATCTAAGCTCATTTAGCTTAGAGAGAGTATAGGTCTCCAAGATTTTTGGAAAGTCCGTAGCGATGAACGTTCGAATCATCCTGAATGCTGAATGCTGAATGCTGAATGTTCCAATGTCTATCGACACTAATTTTTTTCAGTGCCACTTCAATTTTATTTTATACGTTGTAAATTTGAAGCAGCAACTATTAATTATATATTCCATATTAAGAGGACAAGTCGATACGTGGTATCGCCCAACGTACAACTCCAGCAACCCATAGAAACCTCCTAGATAAACATTCATAGCTCCCCCCGGGGCTATAAAGCCTTTGTGGCCAAATACAGTAATATTTTCAATTACCTGCTCTAGAAAGAAAATGACACTGAGCCATGTGAGCCAACGCGGGATCTAAACATATTTATCAAACCCTACAACGACTAAAGCTACCGCCATCGCAATTGTTGACCCATTTACCAAAGGCCCCCAATAAGAAGATATGTCAAATAGTGTGCGAGCACTGCCGGTTCTAGTCCTTCAGGATGAAGTGCCAAACCCGCTCACAGCCAAGCCTGTACCTGGGCTGTGAAGGCAAACCCTAGTACACCTACCAGAAAGATATACCTACCCGGCTTAGGTAGCAAAGCTGAAACCTACCCATCAAATATAGCAAGGCCAAGTGAAAAGAAAGCGGCGGTCCAAGCATAAAATCGAGCATTCAATCCATTACTTAAGAGCCAATAGACTATTTGCTCACCACTGGAATCGATGGTTGGATACGAGCTGCCGAGCGCGATAAAACCGGCCACATAAAATGCACCAGTAATCAATATATTTATCAGTAAAATATTTGACGGTTTTATGCTCATATAGGGCAGACCTTTATGAAACGTGAAACATCACCATTTATAGACCTCTGTATCAGGAATGATAACCACCCAGCCTAATAGAGATGTAATGACACTCGCTTTAGCCGTCTATATTATACTCCTGCAGCCTCTTTTCCAGATATAGGCTACACCACTTCGCCTATTAGTAGAATTCATATGAGGCTAAGCTTACATGTGACGACTTAGCCTGGTTTTTTACTTTCCATACCTCCCTTCCCATACTCCCGGTGCTGGATACTTTTCATGGTATGCTTTCAACTCATCTTGAGAGGTATATTTGAAATATGGCCATAAGAACTCACTAAGGTAAGATTCACCAACACCCATTCGCCAGAATATTGAGAATTGAGATTCTTGTAGATTTTTTATCCAAGGTGGCTCTGGTGGGTTTATCTTTAGCTCTGTTTCAAACTTCAATCGCCTTTTCTGATAAAATCGCCTCTTGATCTTTAAAAGTCAATTCCAGTCTTCCTGACTCATTCCCACTGAAAACTTCAAATTATTTGCATTCATTGCTAATGATGGATCTAATAGTTAAATTGTAGGTGTGCTCTTCATGCTTAATAAAGAATATATTTCAGATTTACACTATGCGTCAGATAGTTAACCGTTCTATTCTAATGAGATAAGACCGACTGTAGACAGCATAACCACCCCAGGCAGCACCTATTGAAACGACACAGAAGACAATATAAAAGCTAGATAGCGCTTGATACCTTACTAAAAAGCTAACTGCAAAAAGCATACATATAGCTGCTACACCAACCATTTTCATTTTTCTGTTAATTACCGCATAACCTCTATAAACAGAAGAGTGATATAGCCCGCAAACTACCGAAACAACAATACACAAAGTCAACCCCTCAATATCGAAATTAGGATTAGCCAAAACAATGAAGGGGAAAAGACATCCTGAAGCTGATGAAATTTTCTGTCCTTTGAAGCCGGCCTCCTCCCAGAAAATACTGCAAAGATGATTAGGGTCTCGTTCTGACTCAGTTGATACCTCTACCCAAAGCGGAATCAAAAAAATGACTCCAACCAGAGCTAAGACTAGAAGGCAAAATAAAGTCACCCCGAGTAAAATATCATTCATAATCCAATTTATACTTAAAACCTCAGACACCCACAGCTGAGAACTAACAACCTAGAGTGTACGCTATCGGGTAAAGATATTTACTAACTTATCAGCAGGATTCAACATGAAGCCTCCACTCAGGTGAATAGTGTGAGTAATTATAGTCTTCTGAGTATTCACTGATATAACTGTACCCGGGACCTCGCCCAGATAGTTTGACCAGAAACTGCTGAAAGTTAGCTAGGATATCACCATTTCCATATACTCTTAAAATGTTTCGGCCATTCCAATCATCCATTGAGAAATAGTCGTTAGCTTTGTTCTGAAGAGCCGTAAAAAGTTCCTCTTTTGTTTCATCACAAATAATCTCGATTGATATTTCTGACTCAGACAACATGAGCATTGGCTTATTTGAACTAATAGCCATTCCAACAATATCAGCGAATCGAACGTAATCCTCTGATTTCGCATATAGGACAAGATCATCAATCAACCCATTTGACTGGAACATTTGCCTTGCTTCCATTTTCACTACTTTTCACCCCGCAATATTCTACATCCTAAAAAAGCATATCTTTCACCAACCAATAACAAATGGTGATATTCCGATTTTGGCTGACATATCCAGAACCTTGAGTTCAATGTAGAGGTTAAGTTATATAATGACCCAAACAGAAAGAAACGAACCCTATATAGCTTGTTAATGGTTTTCACTATAAAAAACGGGGAGTCAGAAACAAAGTTTCTTTCACTTCCATCTTGGATTTCATTATTTACACTTAACGATTTATCGTTTCAATGGTCCAATTTTCTCATGCATTTTCAAAAACCCGAAGGACCTTTTCCCCCACCCAAATCATAAAACCCATCATTAAGCAGCTCATGCCACCACCGAGTACTGCCGCAGCCAATGCACTAATACCGTTTGCCTGTCCACCATTTACAGTGATTGCTCCAAGACCAAAAAATCCTAGAATGCCAAGAAACAACCATAACAGCCCAATACTGCAACAACATGCTAAAAAGCAACGTTTGAAAGTAAATGTATTTTGACCTTCATCCATCGCCCCCTGCAAAGGGGTGGATCCAGACAATTTTACAATCTGAGCATTTAGCTCTTGAATCTCCACCCTCTTCTTGGATAGTTCAGACTGAAGCTCACTATATTTTTCTCGGTACTTTTCTTGATCTATTCCATCAATAGCTTCTTGCAACTCTTGAATGGTGTAATCTTCAACTTTCTTCATAGTCAATACGTCATTTATCACAGCTTTTACACATGGCAGGAGCGCAACACAATAAAATAATGGAAAATTAATTTATCCACCCCCAAGCACTCTTCAAGTCTTACTTAAGCCCCTTCAGCTTTTCTTTAAACTCTTGATCTATCGCAGCTAATTGCGGAAGTACAGATTGCACCTGAGCCTCTGATATCTTTGTTATGCCCGCCACGATTTCTGGAAAGCTTTTCGAGAAAGCCTTTCCGTGATCGCTTTTATAGAATGCCAGTATACTTTTCAGCTCTTCTTCCGAGAATACACTTGCGTACAAATCTGCATACTGCCTCTTTACTTCCTCGGACTGAAAAGTAGAGAAGAGCAGATTGTTGGTATCTTCCATGTACTCCCTTATTAATGGCTTGGCTTTTTCAGGTATATCGAACTGCTCCAGTTGACGGACTTGCATAGCACTTAGGTTCTGAACTATAACATCCGTTTGAGAATCAAAATCCATAATCGCAATCAACTCCATAGCCAAATCAACCTTAGGCTGCTGAGCATTTACCCCCATGGAAATAAATGTAATCAGAAATAATATATTTTTCACTTAAACCTCTATATCCTATCTTGAAAGTTAAACATTTCAATCAGTTAAACTATTACGTATACTGAATTCACACCTCACGGCTTGTCTGGCACAGCCATAACAAACTCTATCAGTTCAAACAGTGAGTCTTCGGCACTTAAGACGCCATCCATGTAATCTTCACATATTTGAGTAATTTTGTTTCTTTGACCGAAGGGGACACCTTCAAGCGTTTCAATATCTACACCCACAACTTTAAGCGCCGAAAATACATCTTTGCAGGAATCTCCTGCAATCCTTGCTAGAATATATTCTTTCCTTTTAAAGTTATTCATAACCAACCACCAGAAACGTAGCACCCCACGATTTTGTTGTTATTTTATCTATTATCAAACTGTCATCCCGTTGCATAGATTCCCGAGTAATGTACAAATGTATACCTTGAATCCTTGCCTCCCTCGGTTTTCCCAATTTCAGAGCCCCTCCCAGTCAAGCAAAGAAAGTCGATCCAATTGCTCCAGAAATATTCTCCACGCTTGTAACCAAGTTCCTTTCCCTTCCAAAAATTGAGGTCTTCTCCAGCAAGCATTCGATAATGGATAGCGTGCAGGAAGATCTTTCTATCGTACTCTGGAGTGTAAAACACATAAGATGCCTTCAAAGCATGCTCGATTCCCAATGGGCTATGGATCTCCCCTTTTTTTAGCCTTCAAAGGCAAGGTTGGATCAATTCCCATTGATCGTCAATTAATCCCAACTTTCATTTTTTCTCTACTGTCGGTATTTTTCTATGTAATTCCATGAGAGAAACAGATTTCAAGCTATGAATAACCCTCTAACAATCAATACGCTCAAGCGATTTCTAAAGCAATTTTGGCATTGTCTTTTAAACATACAAGACTAGTTCAGCACTTTTTACTAAACACCGCCGTAATGAAATCACTTTGTGCTAGCGAACCTCGAATATATATATTTTCTTAGACTCACCATCTAATGGGACCCACACTTCTTTAACGCCCTTAAAGTCCAAAACCAAATCAGCTTCCTCTAAAATCCTCTGACCATAGAGGGATCTATCCGAGTAAACCCCTCCACAGTTGTAGTAGTTTGGCGGCTCTTTTTTAGGGAAATTTACTGTGAACTCGCTGCTTTCTGGTTTACTAATTTCTATTTCATAATCTTTGAGTGCAGTTTCAAAAATATAATTCTTGCCTTCAAAATTTAAGATGTTAGGCAGCCCAGGTTCTTTCCGCCCCTGAGAAGCACAGCCAAATAAAGCCAACAATATAAGACCGATTATAATCCGACTCACTTAACCCCCATTTAAAACCCACGCGATAAAATTACATCTGAAAAATAAAAAATAACCCACCTTGTTACAACTTGGTATTACCACCATCTTTCTTTCGGAGCTCTACTAGCTCCTTCAATTTTATTGATATCTCTTCACTTCTTCCCGTGAAATACTCCATCAACTTTAAATTATCTTTATGCCAGGCTTCCATTTGCGCTCCAGCTGCTTTGGAAATCGCCTCACTTATACTATCCAACTTTTTAAACACAGGCCGTCGATGAATTTCTCTTAACTCCACCAACTCTTCAATAGTGAGCAATGAAACAACATCATCAACTAATATTTTTTCAAAATCCTTGGAATCAAACTTTAATACTTTTGAAGCAATCACATCCATGTACAGCTGCTCTTGCATAGCAATAATTTCCGGTGGTGCTTCACTGGACTCATAGAAAGGCTCATATAACTCTATAAAGGCCTCTCTTTTCTCATCAAAGCGCTCTTTGAGAGTAGCAAATTCTTTCTTGGTAGCTTCATTAATAAATATTTCACGAGCCAAATCCTCACTTGTTTGAGAAAAGACAATCCCCGGTATAAGCAAGCAGATTGACAATAAGCCTTTAATAACTCTATTCATTTAACTATTAACCTAGGATCTTCTTTATATGTCTTGCAGCTACCAAACCCAAACAATATACTCAATGCAGGCACCTTTATATCATTCTTTTCTACATCTCTAACCTGTTTAAACATCAGACATAGATCTTCAGCAAATGAAAGCTATTGACGATAGAGTCACCAAGTAGACAGATAACACCAGCTCTATAGATATCCGTTTTCTTTACTTTAGATAAAGCTGCCAACTTCATTAAAGATCAATGAGTTAGCCCGCATCCAAGTGCTACAAACAGACGAAACTGGTTTTGGCTTTAGATACCTTGAGCGGGATTAGGCTAAAAAGCGGGATAGATGTCAACTTATAAAAATAAGGAAACATATCTACGCTTGCGTTTAGAAGTATTACCTGGTGAGCAAGTGGGATATATTTTTAAAAATACGGAATCTGATAAAAAATTAATCCGAGAGGAAATTCAGGCCAGCTTAAAGGGAAAGGCTTCACCCAATCTCAGCGAGCAGATTTCTGCTCGCTGAGTACTTATAAACACTTTAGCTAAATGAGTCACTAATCAGCTTCCAGATTCAAAAAGTACGACCCAAAATACGCTTAGCTGCATCTAGGGCGAAATCTTTATAGTCCGCCTCCACCTGTGCCATCTCCAGCTCATACTGGAACTGTTCTTTGCGTGGGAGTGCTTTCCATTCTTTTAAAATTGGAATATGGCTGGTTTTTTCTGCGATGGTATAGAAAGCGACAAACTCTTCACGCACTGTGTCTTCTACTTGAAGCGCATCCAGGAGTACGCGAATACGAATGGAAGCTTCAGTAAGCCCTACCCCATCATCCAATAGGGAACGCGCGATAATCTGAATGCTGTCGTTCACTCTTTGGCGCTGCTCTTGCGCGGCTTGCTCCAATTCTGCCAGCTGTTCGGCCTGTTTTTTCTGCGCAGCTGAGAGCTTACGCAGATAGTAGCCGGCAATAACGGCAAGGGTGAAAACGATTAAAGCCGCAATAACCAGCAACCAGATAGGAAATTCCGTCATTAGATATACACCTTAAACAGAGCCAGTCCGATGCTGGCAGATACAACAGAAAGCAATGTGCTGAGACCAATAATATTGGCGGCCAGCTGGCTGTTACCACCCATGGAGTGGGCCATAACAAATGCCGATATAGCGCAGGGCGAGCCTGTAATCAGCATCAAGTAGCCGAGATAATTAGGGCCCAGTCCCATGCCCCAGCCAATGGCTACAGAGAGTGCGGGTACAGCCACCAGTTTTAAAAGTGAAGACATCAGGGCTGTTGGGGAACTGCGCAACAGGTGGCCAAACTTCATGCTGGCACCTATGCAGATCAACCC
This sequence comes from Microbulbifer variabilis, assembly GCF_020524905.1. Classification (GTDB taxonomy): domain Bacteria; phylum Pseudomonadota; class Gammaproteobacteria; order Pseudomonadales; family Cellvibrionaceae; genus Microbulbifer; species Microbulbifer variabilis_A. Next base: position 9,105 of record NZ_JAIVKI010000011.1, read on the forward strand.
CATGGGAAGACTGGCAGAGGCCAGGATTTTGATCGTATCAAGCACGACTTCCGGTAGCTGGATATGCGCTATACGAAAAAGGATGGCGAGCAGTACGGCGATAATCAGCGGATTCTTACCCAGCTCAGCCAGTAACATACCCAGGCCAAATTTCTTATTTTTATCGTAAAAAACAAAAAGGATCACCGCGAACACATTGAACTGAATCGTAAGTGCAGCCACCAACACCGCGGAGTTTGAAACGCCGGCATCACCAAAGGCTTTATCCACCCAGGCAAGGCCTACGATAGCCACGTTACCCCGGAAGGCTCCCTGAATAAATGCGCTTCTATCTTTCACTGCAATTGGCTTGGCCAATAACCAGGAAAGCGGCAATACGGCGAAAGTCCCCAAAACCGCTGCGGTGATCAGGGGGATTTCTTTGGAAGGTTGCGCGCTGGAGCTATAGATACTGTTAAACAGCAGCGCCGGCAGCATTACGTTGAAAACCAGTGCGGTGGCGTCATTTATAAACGGCTGATGCAGCATGCCCTGCCGCGTGAGCAGATAGCCGCCGATGATCATTAAGAAGATCGGACCGGTAACCAGCAGGGCAAAAGCCAGGTTTTCCATCGTAAATTAATCGTCCAGCGCCATTTCAGCCTGGGGAAGTGCCTTGAGCGCGGACTCTTCCGCTTTCTCACGCAACTCTGCGGAAATTTGCTTGCGGGTCTTGGCGCCGAGTTTGCGCAGGCTATCGATACGTTTCACCGCATTGCCGCGGCCGCTGACCAATCGCTTATAAGTCTGCTGGTAAGCGTCATCCGCTTGGCGCAGGCGGTCACCAAGAGCATCCAGCGACTCCAGTACCATAGCAAACTGGTCGTGCAGCTTGCCGGCCTCGTCGGCGATTTTTTCCGCGTTCTTGTTTTGTTTCTCGTAGCGCCAAATATTCTCGACGGTGCGCAGTGTCGCCATTAGGCTGGTGGGGCTTACAAGGACAATCTGCTTCTCGTACGCGAAGCGGAACAGGTCCGGGTCCGCCTGCATGGCAAGCATATAGGCGGCTTCGATGGGCACGAAAATAAAGACGAAATCCAGGGTGCGCACACCTTCCAGCTGTTCATAGGCTTTCTTGTTTAGACCGGTGATATGGGCGCGCAGGGAGTTCACATGTTGCTTCAGGGCCTGGGTGCGCTCCTCGTCGGTCTCTGCCGAGCTATAGCGCTCGTAATCCACCAGGGAGACCTTGGAATCGATAATCAGGTCTTTATTTTCCGGCAGGCGCACGATCACATCTGGCTGACGCCTACGGCCATCACTGGTGAGAGTTACCTGGGTTTCGTATTCACGGCCCTTTTGCAGGCCGGATTCTTCCAGCAACCGCTCCAGTACCACCTCCCCCCAGTTACCCTGGATCTTGCGGTCTCCTTTTAGGGCCGAAGTCAGGTTCAGGGCTTCATCGCTGATGCGTTGGGTCTGCTCACGCAGTGCCTTGATCTGCCCAAGTAGGCTATTGCGCTCAGCATTTTCTCGATCGTAGACATGTTCTACCCGCTTACGGAAATCCCCCAGCTGGCGCTCTAGCGGATCGAGACTTTTGCGCAGGCTATCTTCACTGCGGCGCACGAAGCTCTGCTGCTTCTCCTCGAAAATCCGGTTGGCCAGATTCTCGAACTGTTCCCCCATAGCAACGCGCATCTGCTCCATCAGCTTGCGCTGCTCTGCCAGGGCCTGCTCACCTTTTTCAACCAGCACTTGGCTGCGAGTCAGCTGCTGTAATTTTGCCGCCAGCTCACTACGCAAAGAATCCACCTCTTCACTCAACTGAGATTCCCGCTCGCGGCTGTTATCCAGGCGTGCCTGTATCACCTGCTGCGCTGCTAATGCTTCTTGCTGCGCCGTTTGCGCTTGCAGGATACGGTGGCGCCCAGCAGAACGGCCAACCCAGAAAGCAAAACCCAGCAAAACCAACAAGGCGACAGCCGCCAATAGCGCGTGATCAGCATTTAGTTGCAGCGGGAACGCTGGCATATAGAGGTACTCCCAGACCCGGAATAGAAGTGTGAAGCAGGCTTCTGCTCAGACCAAGCGCCCGCAATCGACATACCCACTACTAGCCGTGGGCGAGGCGGCCATTCTAACAGCTTGGCCAGGGAAAGTACTCTTAACCCCAATGCGGCCCATTGAGATCCGTGGCGCAGCAGTAACTTACAAAGGGTTTTAGGGTATTCTTGGAGGATTGGTTTCGATGTTGGTACTCCTGAACGCATGCACAGACACAGCGCCCACCCAGACAGCCCAGCCCCCAGCGCCCTGATCTTTGATTCTGGCGTGGGCGCCATCAGCATTGCGCGGGAAATCCGCCGCCTGATGCCGGGCCTGACCTTGCACCTGGGTGTGGACAACGGCTTTTACCCCTACGGCAATAAAAGCGAAGAGGAGCTGCGCCCCCGGATCGTCCAGCAAGCCCAAGCCATGATGGAGCACTGCGAGGCCGACATTTTAGTGGTGGGCTGCAATACCGCCAGCACCCTGGCCCTGCCCCAGCTGCGTGAATCTTTAGATAAGCCCGTGGTGGGTGTTGTGCCCGCAGTCAAACCCGCCGCGGCCGCCAGCCGCACACGCACTATCGCCCTGATTGCCACCGAAGGCACCGTCAATCGCCGCTACACCCGCGAACTGATCGAGCAATTTGCCAATGGCAACCGGGTGATCAACGTCCCTGCGCCGGAGCTGGTGCACCTGGCAGAGAGCAAATTGCGTGGAGAAGTGATTACGGCAAAGGATTTGGAGCCGGTATTACACCGGGTATTCCACACCGCCGGAGGCGATCAGGTGGATATAGCCGTATTGGCCTGCACCCACTTTCCCCTACTGCGTGAAGAGCTGGACCAGTTCGCCCCGCGCTCGATCCAATGGCTGGATTCCGGTGAAGCCATCGCCCGACGCGTACGCTGGTGGCTGGAAGAACTCAACCTGGTACTGCCAGATGCCCCAGGCACCGGCCGCCTGATTACCAGTAGTGCTGACCATACCGGCAATATCGAACTCGCCTTCCGCGAATTCGCCCCGATTGCCGAACCTCTCGCGTCGAGCCCCTAGGGCCGCCAAAAACAAGGTTGACAGCTCCGTCACAAATCGCGACCGTTCCCCGAATAACAAGCCCTAACCGGTACCCGAATTCATGCTGAAGCCGGCATTTCCCGCTCTCGAAATATTTGCGCAGCTGCCCCCCGGCGGACTGCTGCTCACCCCCAACAACCGTTTGCGCAACCGCTGCCAACAGGTGTTTGCCGCGCAGCAGTCGCCTGGTGCCTGCTGGATGCCGCCGCCGGTGGAATCCCTGCGCAGTTGGCTGGACAAGCTCTGGTTCCAACTGCAACAGCGCAACTGGCAGCCCGCCCTGCAGCAGGTGTTGAATCGTGAGCAGCGACAATTACTCTGGCAGCGCGCCTTGGACGAATCCCTGGATCGGCAACTGCTCAACAGCCAGCAGCTGTGCCGGGATGCCGATAGTGCCCTGGCGCAGCTACTCCAATGGCAGCTGATCTCCGATCTCTCACAAATTGATGAAGCGCTATCTCCCCTACTGGAACAGTTCGCACTCTCTATGCGCAGCAACGAACTGCCGCTGTGCGCCATGATCAAGGCCTTTGCCACTGAGCTTCAGGCCCACGGCGCCATCACGCCAGACCAGCGCGATCAACTGATCCTGCGCGCATTCCGCGAAGGCATTCTGGAACCCCTGCCGCAGATTGATACTGCCGGCTTTGCCCAGATTTCGCCCCTCGCCAATGCCCTGATTCACGCAGGTGCCGCAAGCGTTTTCGAAAGACCGGGAATCACCCAGCAAAGCACATTATCCGTAGCCGCCTGTGCCGACTTGGATGAAGAGCTCTACCAGGCCGCCCTTTGGGCCGGGCAGAAATTGGCCGAAAATCCCGGCCACAGCGTCGGCATAGTGGTGAACAATCTGGGCCAATGCCGTGCCCAGGTGGAAGCGGTATTTTCCCGCGTGCTCGAACCCCAATACCTGGACCCACAGCAACCGCGCTACACATTGCCGTTTAACTTCTCTGCCGGTACACCCCTGGCGCAGACACCGGTCGGCAGCGCCGCCTTACAATTGCTATCGCTACTGCAAGACGAATGGGATTACCCTCAATTGCAAAACATCCTGTTCAGCCCCTTCTGGGGTGACGACAGTGAAACCTGGCTGCGCAGCGCCCTGTTCCGCCGCCTACAAAAACTGGAACTGCGCCGCATCGACGGCGCAACCCTGCGCTACTGGGCCGAGCGCACCGCAGAAGTCCTCCACTTGGAATCGCCGCAACTACCCCGCCAGCTGGAACAAATGGCCGAACGCGCCCGCCGCTGGCGGCGAGCGCCCGCTGAAATTTGGGCCGCGCGTTTTTCCGAAACGCTTACCGCATTAAATTGGCCCGGCAGCCGTAACCCGGACAGCCAGGAATACCAGCAGCTGATGCAGTGGGAATCCATCCTGGAAGAGTTCGCCGCACTCAGCGCTTGCGGTGGCAACCTTACCCTCACCCAGGCCCTACAATTGCTGCGTCAGATTGCCAGCCGCACCCCCTTCCAAGCGGAAACCCGCGATGGCCCCCTGCAAATTCTCGGGGTACTGGAAGCCGGCGGCCTCGCTTTCGATCACCTGCGCCTGGTCGGCTTCGGCCAACAGCAGTGGCCACCGGCACCGGCGCCCAATCCGCTGTTGCCGATTCAATGGCAAAAACACTGGAAAATGCCCCGCGCCAGCGCCGAACGGGAATTGGAACTGGCCCGCGAACTCACCACCGACCTGCTCAATGCCAGCGGTGATATCGTCGTGAGTTACACCTGCGAAGAAGACGGTGTTCAGCAAGGCCTCAGCAGCTTGTTTGAGAGCCCGCAAAAAGCCCAGCACTTTGCCGAAGGTGCCCTGCACAATCACTACAACCAGCTGGCGCAAGCCTGCCAACTGGAAAAAGTCGAAGACAAAAAGCTACCGCCACTCACCCCCGCCGAATGCGAACAAGTGCGCGGCGGTGCCTCGGTACTCAAGGCCCAGGCCCTGTCCCCGTTAAATGCGCAATTGCGCTTCCGCCTCGGCGCCAGCAGTTTTACCCAACCGGATATCGGCCTCGGCCCCGCCGAGCGCGGCAATGTGGTGCACCAGGTGCTGGCGGAATTCTGGCAGCAGTGCGGCACCCTCGCACAACTGCAAGCCATGGACGACGAGCAACACCAAGCGCAAATCGAACGCGCGGTAGAACGGTCCCTCGGCAGTGTGCGCAAAAAATACAATCACCTGCCGATCGGATTTTGGACCATGGAAAAGCAGCGCCTGGAGCGCCTGCTGCAGCAATGGCTGTCCGTGGAACTGGACAGGCCCAACTTCTCCGTAGAAAAAGTCGAATGGGAACAAGCCGTGGAAATCGGCGGACTGCACTTTAACCTTCGCCTGGACCGGCTGGACCAACTCGCCAGCGGCGAACAGCTGGTCATCGATTACAAAACCGGCATCCCCAGTATTCGCGACTGGCTTACTCAGCGCATCCGCGAACCCCAGCTGCCGCTCTACGCCCTCTTTCAACCGGACGCCCACGCCATCGCCTTCGGCCAAGTACGCAACGGCGACTGCAAATGGAATGGCTGCGGAGACCTGGAGCACCCCATCGCCGGCATTAAAGCCGTGGGCGATACCGAAAAAGAATCCCCCTACGGCACCTGGAGCAATCTGGTGGAGCACTGGCGCTACAGCCTGGAATCCCTCGCCACCGAATATCGCAGTGGTGTAGCCACCCTCGCCTTTGATCGCCCCACCGATAACCACAGTGAACTCTGGCCCCTGAACCGCTGGCCGGAAAGGGAGCAAGTAAGCGAATGAACGAAGTTGTGACCACTCCCGCCCTGCGCCGCCCCATCGATGCCGACGCCCGCAGCCAAGCCCTGGATATCAGCCGTAGCTTTGCCGTATCTGCCCCGGCGGGCTCCGGTAAAACCGGCCTGCTCACCCAGCGCGTATTAAAGTTGCTCGCCGCCTGCCAGCAACCAGAAGAGGTGCTGGCCATTACCTTCACCCGCAAAGCCGCCGGTGAAATGCGCGAGCGCCTGATCGACGCCCTGCACAGTGCCCGCGACCAAGCCCGGCCAGATAACCCTCACGATGCCATCACCTGGGATTTGGCCCACGCCCTGCTGAAGCGGGATCGCGAACTGGAATGGGAACTACTGCAAACACCCCAGCGCCTGCGCATTCAAACCATCGACGGCCTCTGCCGCAGCCTCGCCAGCCAACTGCCGATCGAAAGCGGCCTGGGCGCACCGGGTGAACCCCTGGAGCGCACCCAAATCGCCTTTGAGCTAGCGGTGGTGAACCTGCTCAAACACCTCGATGGCGAAACCCCAGACGCAGATCTACAGCAGCTACTGCTCCACCTGGACAACGATCTGGGCCAGCTCAATAAACTGCTGCGTATTTTGTTGGACAAGCGCGAGCAATGGCTCGGCCCACTCTTGAGCATCAACTTCGACGGCGCCCAGGATTATTTCCATTTTGTCATCGACGAACTGGTAGCAGAAAAGCTGCAAGACCTCACCACAGCCCTCGGCAGTGTCGCCGGGGAACTGCTGGAGCTGGCCAGCTATGCCGGCAGCAATTTACAAAAAGAAAATCCCAGCCACGGCCTGTGCCTCTTCGCCGAACTGGACGATTTCCCCAGCACAGACAGCAGCGGCCTGCCCGCCTGGCTCGCCCTCGGCAGCCTGCTTCTCACCACTACCGGTGATTTGCGCAAAGGCGGCGGCATCAATAAAAAACTCGGTTTTGGCCTGCCAGATAAAAAAGATCCCGAGCGCCCCATTGCCGAAGAATACAAACAGCGGATGCAAGACCTGCTGACGGAACTGGCCGGCAATGAACCGCTGCTCTCCGCCCTGCGGGAAGTGGGCAAGCTCCCTAACGGACTGCAACAGAGCCAATGGCAACTGCTGCAAGGGCTCGCCCAGGTACTGCCAAAACTGGTCGCCGAATTAAAATTGGTCTTCCAGCAGCTGGGCGCCACCGACTATACCGAAGTGGCCCAGGCCGCACTGATCGCCCTGGGCGATAGCGATAACCCCACAGACCTGGCCCTAAAACTGGACCTGCAAACCCAGCATATTCTGGTGGACGAGTTCCAGGACACCTCCCACACCCAGCTACAACTGCTGGAAAAGCTCACTGCCGGCTGGCAACAGGGAGACGGCCGCACTCTATTTATTGTCGGCGACGGCATGCAGTCCTGTTACGGCTTCCGCAATGCCAACGTGGGTATTTTCCTGGATGCGCGCAAACGCGGTATCGGTGAAGTCCCCCTGGAAGCCCTCGATCTCCAGGTCAATTTCCGCTCCGAAAGCGCAGTGGTGAACTGGGTCAACGAGACTTTCCAAAGGGCCTTTCCGCAAGCGGACAATATCGGTCGCGGCGCCGTGCGCTATCTGCAATCCGAAGCGTTTAAAGGCAGTAAATGGGCCGAGCCCTCGGTCAATTTTTACGGCTGCATTGATGACGAAGACCGCAACCGCGAAGCCACCCAAGCGGTTGAACTGGTGCAGCAATTACAAGCGCAAGATCCGGAAAGCCGTATCGCCATTCTGGTGCGCAAGAAAAAACACCTACAAAAGATTCTGCCGTCCCTAAGCGCAGCCAATATTGCCTTCCAGGCCCCAGAGTTGGCGCCGCTCGCCAGTAAAATGGTGGTGCTGGATTTACTCAGCCTCACCCGAGCCCTGCTCGACCCCAGCGACCGAATCAGCTGGTTGGCCCTACTCCGCGCCCCCTGGTGCGGACTGCAACTGCCAGACCTTTACACCCTGGCCAACTGGGGCAATGGGGATATCACCGTAACCGACACCAGCGCGCGTCCACTGTTAATGGCATTGCAGGAAGTGGACGATATCGCCCTGCTCAGCGACGAAGGGCGCATACGCCTGGCCCAAGTGGCCCCCAAACTGCTGCACGCCTGGCAACAGCGCGGCCGCAAACCCCTGCGCACCTGGATTGAAGGCCTCTGGCTGGAACTGGGTGGCCCCGCCACCGTAGCGCAAAAATCTGACCTGAATAATGTGCAGGATTTTCTGCAATTATTAGAAGCCTTCGATACCGGCGGAGCCATTACCGACTGGCAACAGTTCACCCTGGCCCTGGAACAACTCTACGCCCGCCCCGCCCAGGATGCCAAAGTGCAGGTGATGACCATTCACAAATCCAAAGGGCTGGAGTTCGAACACGTAATGATCCCAGGCCTGGATCAGGGCGGCAAACCCGGCAGTGATCAACTGCTGCGCTGGAGCGAATGGCTCAACCGCGAAGGCGAAAGCCGCTTCCTCCTCGCCCCCAAAAATGAACGCGGCGGCCGTGACCCAGTTTTTGAATACCTGAAGCACGACAACAGCGAGCGCGAACGCCTGGAAGGCACCCGCCTGTTGTATGTAGGCTGCACCCGCGCCATCCGCTCGCTGCATCTTTTAGCCTGCATCAACCGGGATGAAAAAAAGGGCCACCTAAAAGCCCCCGGCAGCGCCGCCCTACTCGCCGGCATTTGGCCCAGTGTTTTGCACCATCAGGAAAGCGACTGGTGCCGCTGGCTGGAAGCGGAAGAACCCCTGCTAAACCAGGACGAAGCCAGCAGAGATCACGACTACCTACTGCGCCTGCCCAACCAATGGCAACCCCAAGCCATGCCCCGGCAGGAATGGCTGGCCCAATACCGCATGCCAGACTACCAATCCAAATCTGAGGAAGAGGACAATATTCCCGAGCTAGGCCAGGTAGCCCTGCGCTGGTTAAAACACGCCGGCACCGTAGCCCACGAAACCCTTGCCACCATTGCCGAAACCAATATCAACGACTGGACACCCAGCAAACTGGAAGCCCAACGCCCCCTATGGCAACTGCGCCTGAAACAATTAGGACTATCCGCCACCAGCCTGGACCGCGCCGCCGAGAAAGTGGAAATCGCCGTACGCAACAGCCTCAACTGCCCCACGGGCCGCTGGCTATTGGATGGCACATTAAGGGAGTCTGCCTGCGAACTGGAACTGCACAGCGGTGGCCGACAGTTACGGCGCTCCATTGTGGACCGCACCTTTATCGACAATGAAGGTACTCGCTGGATAGTCGACTACAAAACCGCAGAGCCCTGTGGTGAGGAAAGCCAGGAGGAATTTATTGCGGCTCAGCTGGAGCAGTATCGGAATCAGTTGGAGAATTACCGCAAGCTCTTTTATGCGCGGGGGGAGCGGAATATTCGGTGTGCGCTGTATTTTCCGTTGATGCAGAGGTTGGTGGAGTTGGATTAGGGCATACTAGGCATCGTGCAGGGCTGGTACCTGCACTTTCTATAAAGTGGTAAGAGATAAGCTATCTCCTAAACTACGTTTGTTGAGTTTACAGAGATTGTGCATTATAGAAGCCTAACATTTCATATCATTATGTTACTCTATTCTTAAAGTTTTTTTTAAATTTACATAACTAGGGTAATCAACCCCTAACAACTTGTAAATCCCTTTAAGCACAAACTTCCTAAATCTAGACTTAATAGAATCCACCTTTGTTGCAATCACTACACCTGTAATCAAAACAATCCCTAAAGCCGTTTTATCTAGAAGATATGCATAGGGCTCCAAAGTATCCCAACTTTCAACAACTAAACTAACAATTGGTGGAAAAGTTAAATACATCAGATAACAAAGAGCCAAAAACAAAAACAAAAAAGAAGCAAATTCAACTCTGTTTAAAGCTATATTTTGCGCTCTCACCAGATCCACATAGGACTGAAAATTATTCTCTTCATTTGACTGAAGAACACTCCTAGCTATAGCTCTCTCCAGGACAAACAAATCATATAAATCGCAAACAGAAGTTAAACACTGCTGTATTTCCTTTTCAGAAATAAATTCATTTTCTTGAATTAAATAGGCCAGATGGTCAATTGGTGTAAAAGTATTACATGACTCTACATAATTCGAACCTAGTGCCGAGTTAATTATCAACTGTTCTTTGTAACCTCTTACAGAAAGAAATTTTTTAATGTTGGACTCTTCACTCGCTATATCTATTAGCGCTGCGGCAGTAAGAAGAACAAGATTATTGCTATAGTGTAATCCTTTAAAAGGTTTAATTTTCTTCAATTTTAATAAGATTGCCCCTCTATCTCCATCTCCATCTCCATCTCCATCTCCATCTCCATCTCCATCTCCATCAACAAAAGCCTTAAAGCACAGCTCACTTTCAATATCATTTGGCGCTACTCGAATTGAGTGTTTTCTTCCATGTAAAAATCTATATAAAGATATATCTCTTTCCGAGGCCCCACTAAGCAACCTACTTAATAAATCATTTAGATAAACCACAGCTTCTCCTTCATTCCATGAAGCATATCAACATCCCAATGATTTACTGTTAACAAATCACTTGTCAGCTTCGCCAAGCGTTGTGGATAAATCGTTGTAACTGGGCTATTGGCTGGTATAAATGAACGATGGGATAGGTGAGCAAAAAATAGAATCTGCTTGCTTAATTCAAACAAATCCTTATAAGTTGACCTAGTATCTAGCTTTATTTGCAAAGGTCGAGACCCTTTGCCTCCCATACAAAGTAGTGCATAACTATCTGACATTTTAATAAAGCAGCCACGCACTAATTGCTCAGTCACATTATTAAACATTTTAAAAGAGTGGTTGTAGCTAATATTCACAATCGCATATTCAATTTCATATTCAGAAAACTCCTCCAAACATTGATTAATAGCAGACAACTCATATTTCTTGCTGGCATCTTTAAACAAATGAAAAACAAGCCTAATTTTTGAATGCTTAGCAATACTTCTAGAATCGATGATTTCATTCAAAATCGAAGATAGATAACTTTGAAGACTATCCCTATAGTCTTCAATTTTACAGAGCGGGCTACAACTACCAACCATGTAAGAGCCAAAATGGTCAAATACACTTGCAAACCCTATATTCCTTACACCCTCTTCATTTATTGTCGAACCAACTCCAATAATAAATTCATTCTCATCAATACCTTCCTTCTCTATGGACCATGGTGTACCACCAAGCTTAGAATATAAATTTAGAGAAACATTTCTAAGTGTAATTTCATTATTTACCCTGGCATTCTCCACAAGAACTGACTGAGATGGAATTTGCTTACTTATTAACTTTGCTTTTAAACGATTATAGGCAGACTCATTTAATCTTTGATTCTTATCAACCCTAAACAGAAAAAGTATCGCCAAATCAAATTGCTTATTTTCCAGCGTTGATATTATTTTTAGATGCTCTCTCCTATCATTACCCACATAGTATGTTTTAATCTCCACATTAACCAGATGAAATATATCAGCCAGCTTTTTCCGAATGTTAACTATAAATCTTTCACACTGCTTGGCATCAGACTTAGGTATAAACGTACAAATAGAAACACTTCTTACATTAAACACATCAAAACTCAAGGGCTTTAGCTGCTCCAAAGCCACATTAGTGAAGCCTCTAGTCGTATTTTTATTGTAGTAGTAAAGGGTTGGCTTTTTAATGAACACACGTTCAAAGTTAGCATTCGGAAGAGATAGGAACGATATGGATTTAAATTTAACAGATGGAGAGTTTAGTAACGCAAAATTACTCTTCAAATAAGCAAAAGTTTTATCAATAAACTCAAACTCAGTCTCTTTGCTTCGTAGACGCTCAATTTCAGCATCATATTTTACTTGAAGATTAGTTCTCTCCAAATACTTCTTTACATTTGATCTTGTCGCTACAATCCTTTCATCTTGAAAATCCCAATCTCGGATATCTATACCCTGCTCTTTATATACACCTAAAGATTGCTCAAATTCTGGCTTGTACTCTTTAGATATACTTATTATAAAAAGCACTTTATTTGGCTTTACAATATGGTTAACAGAGTATTCACACCTGGGAACTAACTTCAATTCACCAATTCTAAACGGCTCTTCTGAAGCTATATCAAAGCTCGACGTAGAAGAATATTTTTTCCGGTAAACTTTTCTTTCTAATGACTCAAAGAACAACTTAAATGCAATGTCTATAAGCTTAGTAAAAACGTAAGGTGACTGATTACTGGTAACTATATTTTTTTTAAAACCAGACGGCGGTGATAGATTATCCATTTCAGGGAGGGCATATATCTCATTTGAATTCCTGTAAAAAAAATATCCACTATCATTTTCCGAAATACATTTTTTGAAAAACTCATAAGAATAAGGAGATGAATATAGCTCAACCTCATTGGAATCCAACTCAATCTCAGCAAAATTAGACCACAGCTGGTTCTGGCTCATCATGTAACTCAAAGATCAACTCCCTTTGAAAGGTCACCACTCAAATCACTAAAAATATTGCTCTAAAACAACCATCACCGGTAAAAACCACTCAACGATCTGGACAAACTGTGATTTAAACCTTAGCCATCACTTTACCATACACTTCAAATTATCTTGTTTGCGTACAGATCCTCTACTGGAAAAATCATTGTGTAATCATCCCAGTTCAAATTTCCATCTATGATTTCATATTCAAGAAATTTCTCTTCAGACTTGTATTGCTCATAATCCGGATGCCTAACAGAATAAATAAAGGGGGCAAAATCCACAATCTGCGTATGGCCATCATTGAACGTAATCTCAAGAATATGAGATTTGATATGACGAACAGAATCAACCAAAATTTCTGACATTTTTAACTCTCTGCGTAATCACCTTTGTAGCGATTGGCTGTTTTTTGACAAAATATGAAACCCACTTCTCTACGATTTCATCAGCATATACGTTAACAAATTCTTCAAAGTCTTTCCTCTTCTTGGAGTCTAGGCCTTGACCCTTATCTTTAATTATGATCTTACTAATTTTACCATGAAAGAAGTGGATTTCTGCTTTACTTTCTTTACCTTCATATTTCGCATGAACATGGATTGGCTCATGCTCATTACTATAAAAGAAAAGAGTAATCCCAAGATATTGATATAGTTTAGGCATCACATCCTCCTTGTGAAGCTGGCCTATTGAGTCCAATAGCACGATAGCAATCTGCTTATGGCAAAAAATATTGGATGTTTACCACAGTATTAAAGGTTGACAAGACTATACATGCCACACCAATCAAAAATTATAACCCGCCATACGCACTGACTGAAGAGGAAAATAGATAAACATCAGATACCTATTAGAAATTTGAGATTTCTCAAAACTAGAACTTGTAGAAATATAGGCGCTAAAATTATCTTAATGGAATTTATTAGGTTTTTTCATACATCAAAGCTGCGTAAAATCAACAATCATCTACCAGCGTTGCTAGCTATTGCTCACAACCTTCTTTTAGGCCCACATCTTAAAGGGCTCCAAAAATTTTCTAAAAGACATACTCATTAGCAGGAGAACTGTAGCGTGAAGTAAGAATAGAGAGAAGGCGCTGACCCAAGGTGCTGCAACACCAGGGGCCAGCTAACCAAATTGATAAGATAAGTATCAAGATGGCTGTATGCATACTACGCTAGAAACCCGCTCGTCTTCAATAAAGTGGAGCACAATCAGCAGCTTGGAGCAATTCCCTAAGCTCTGGGAGCCTAGCGCCCGCCTTTTCCTATTCTGCGCCCACCGCCCCCGCGCCCCACCCCACTCTTCCACCAAGTATCACTTACCAATCTTCCCCATCAAGGAATGCCCACCCACGGCTTGAGTATCGCTAGGAAACAAACATGCTGATCCTAAAGCGCCGAACAGGCGAGAACCTAAGAATTGGAACGAATGTCTCGATCACAGTGTTGGAAGTAAAAGGAAATCAAGTAAAGATAGGCATCCGCGCCCCCAAATCGCTCCCCGTCCATCGAGAAGAGATCTTTGTGCGCATTAAAGAAGAACACAAAGTAGGCAATTGAGGGTGTTGAGGGAAGGCTCACCAAGGAGGGAGGCTCCAAACGATCCTCCTTCCTTTAGTTAACAAATCTAGCTCTTTGCTGAGCCGTAACCTAATAGTTAGGGCCTGAGTTTTGCTAATGCTTGCTCGGACAGGCAACTTTGAGGGCAATACATCAGCACAATAACTTGTTAGAGCTAAAGTAGTTCCCTACTGAAATTGGTAATTTGTTGACCAAAAACTTCTATTGCTTGATTTTCTAAACGTTCCTTGAGGCCAATAACTTCTAGATAATCATTCCCAGCATCTGCCACTTCATCCTCATCTTCAGATGTTTCACAAATAGACTTTAAACGCTCAGCTTCATGAGTTATTGCTTCAAGTATTATCCGGGCTTCCCAATCACATAGTGATGAGTTCATTTCTTTTATATGTGTCATAACTCAATCTGCTTTTTGAATACCTTCTGACATTTTAATGCCAGTTTTGAAAGTAGCCCCTTGAATTCATCGAGGGGCATGTTTGCTGTTGGAGCGATACTATTATGCCTATCAAAAGAGAACAAATAGTAGGCGCTGAAAGCGCGGTGGGAGCAGATTCACAATGGAGGCAGCCCCACCCCCTATAACTGAAAAATCAACACTAATTAGGAGGATCAGCTGAGTTCAAGACATAGTTAGCATTGCTGCAATCTGTTTACACTAATTTTTATCAGTTACCTCTTCCCATTCATCTTCATAACCGGCTGAACGAAAATAGGCCATCAACGTAATGATGATTTTCTCAAGGATATATTCACTGCTCTCACCTTTCTTTTCATCTTGCTTGTTAGACTCGCTAACAGTTCTCCAGAAAAACTCAGCGAAGCGAATGGCCTCTTCTTTATTAACCAAAGATCCCGAATTGATAATCTCAAGGCTTTTTTTATCAGTGAGTAACTCTGCATAATGCAAAAGAAACTCTTTCTCCTCGGGCAATTTATAATTAATCATCCTATCACCTTCGTACCATCTCTTATTACACTCATACGATCAGCAACCATCTGGAGCTTTTGGACTAGTTGAGAAACCGTCATTCTCCTCATAATGGTTAGAAAGTAGTGTCTATTATCTTTCTGATCTTGCACAAATTTTAAATCAGGTGGCAAATCTGACTTCTCCAAAAACCAAAATACGTCGACATTTTTCCCAGGGTTTTTAGATGCTTTCAGCTTATATATTGATTTTAGGTGCTACCAGTTTGCTGAAAAGCTGAGCGCCCTCAGATAAGGGGCGCCCAAAAACTGTTCCTTCATTCTCCGCGAGCTTCTTAATATAATCTCTCAAATCCGTGAGTATCTTAAATTGTTCCATTATCTATTTGAACACTCCTTTGAACTTAATATCACTGTTTGGTGTAACCCTGGGCACCCACCAAGTTAAAAGTATAAACCGCCAGGGCTATTGGCTGAAGAGGGGAGTCAAATAAAGTATCATGGGGCAGCTAGTTATAGGGACTTCGCTCCGCATATTCCTATTCTGCCCACACTGCTGCCGCGCTCCCCATTCTTATAAGGGCATCACTTACTAAGCTTCCCCACCAAGAAATGCCCACCCATGGCTTGAGTATCGGTGGGAAACAAAGAGGTTGATCCAAAAACCAGTAAGCGGCGAAAACTTAAGGTTGGAACCGCTGTCTTAATCACAGTGCTCGAAATGAAAGGAAATCAATTAAAGATAGGCATTTACATTAATCGTGTTGCCAGATTTTATTTCTGAAAGGTTTACATAGGAAGCTATCGATCGAACTGCGGAGAAAAAGCAACGCGCTTATCGGAAAGATTCGATTCCAGTCACTTTGAGGTAGCACTACCCTGCAGATGTTTCTCTAAAGAAGTTTTGATGGTGAGAAATATCATTCTGACAAGGGAAGTTGTTTTGCGAAAAACACGACCTGGTTATGACTTCAAAGGTACATAGAAAAATCTATTTGTCTGACTTCGAAAAAAAGAAACTAGCAAGTTAAAAAACAACCTTGAGGTTTAAGACATCGGGTAGCTGGTACAGTCCCCGAGCGCAAACATTACTGCATGCCCTTCTCAACCGGCGCTTCTGCTACCGCAGGCCAGATCAGTCCCGCCCTTGTTACTACGAGCAGTAATACAAACGACATCTCCAGTGCGAGGAAAACACCAATAGGGTGATTAGGTACGCCGCGTATCATCAGGTAGAACAAGTAGCTCATAGTAAGCAGATTACCCGTAAGCGTAACGTTAAGGGCGTAGGCACGTTCTTGCCAGAGTGGTTTGCAGAGCAGAAGGTTTAACACCGCTGTGCCAGCGAGCATCACACCGGGCAACATCAGTAGCAAGCCGTGGGATAAATCCATTCCTTCGCTGATTACCATTGGCCAGATTGCAACAAAGTGGCCCTGGGCTCCGAGGGTGAGGAAC
This sequence comes from Microbulbifer variabilis, assembly GCF_020524905.1. Classification (GTDB taxonomy): domain Bacteria; phylum Pseudomonadota; class Gammaproteobacteria; order Pseudomonadales; family Cellvibrionaceae; genus Microbulbifer; species Microbulbifer variabilis_A. Next base: position 25,435 of record NZ_JAIVKI010000011.1, read on the forward strand.
AGCCCCAGAATTACTGCGCCGATGGCAGCAAGTCGATACAGTGCATTCCGCTGCAAAACACGTGTTGATCTAGAATCCGACATCGCGTTCCCCCACGGTGGCCAGGCCACATTCGTAAGCGAACACGACCGCTTGTGCGCGATCTCGCAGCCCGAGTTTGGAAAGCAAGCTGGAAACGTGGGTTTTCACGGTGGCTGGGCCAATAAATAGGGTCTCGGCAATCTCGGCATTACTCTTGCCGGCGGCGATGGCCTCCAGTACTTCGCGCTCGCGAGTAGTGAGGCGCTCCAGGCGTTCTGCCAGATTGTGCCCTGTCCCCAATTTCTGTGCGAACTGGCTGATCAGGCGTTGAGTGATGCCCGGTGCAAGCATGGCACCGCCCTCTGCTACGGTGCGTACTGCCTGCACCAGCGCCTCTGGGGGAATATCTTTGAGCACAAAACCACTGGCACCAGCCCGCAGTGCGCGAAACACGAATTCATCGGGATCGAACGTGGTCAAAATAATAATGCGGCAAATTGCATCGCTCGCTTCCAGGATGCGTGCCGTGGCTTCCAGCCCGTCCATCTCCGGCATGCGGATATCCATCAGAATGATATCCGGCTGATGCGCTCGTGCGGCTTCAACTGCCTCGATGCCGGTACCGGCCTCGGCAACCACTTCAATATCGGGCTCGTTGTCCAGGATTAGGGCAAAGCCGCGTCGCACCAAAGCCTGGTCGTCTACCACCATCACTCGCAACATTATCTTTTCACCATTCCTGTAGGTAGTTGTGCATATACCTCAAAACCACCACCATCGACCGCACCCGAATACAGATGGCCACCGAGCTGTTCTGCGCGCTCGCGCATGCCTGCAATGCCGTGTCCACCACCGGGCTGCTCGTCAATAGTTATTTCCACCATGGGCCCGTCGCCAGTGGTGTTTCCGTCATCGCGCACATGAATCGTAAGAGTGCCATGCTCTACGCGTACACTCACTTGCACCCGCGCTGCGGCTCCAACGTGCTTAATGACATTAGTGAGAGATTCCTGAACGATGCGATAGGTGGCGAGCGCGATGCTGGTCGCTACGGTCTCCAGCGCGCCGTGAGCTTTGTAGTCGACCTCACTTAATACCTGCCGGACCTTGTCGATCAGAGCTGGCAAATCATTGAGGTCCGGTTGGGGGGTGAGTGCAGTGTCGTCACCGGTGGGGCGCAGTACGCCGAGCAAATGGCGCATTTCTGTCATGGCCTGACGGCCAGCAGCCTCCACAGAGGCCATGGCCTCATTGGCGGCTTGCGGGTTATTGCGGCTGATGGCCCTGGCGGCACCAGCCTGCACAGTCATAAGGCTCACCTGATGCGCCACCACATCATGCATCTCGCGAGCGATTCGAGTGCGCTCGGCCGCTACCGCGCGCTCGGATTCGGCAGTGCGTTCACGCTCCAAATATTTAGCTCTCTCTTCCAGCAAGCGCAGATATTCGCCGCGAAAGCGCAGCCGGCGACCGATATACCACAACGCCCATACCAACATCACCGTTACCGTGCCTGCCGCCGTTGGCTGAACCGGAATACCCTTGTCAAACGCCACAAATACCAGAGTTGCGATGGCCACAATAAAGCTGGCCCGGGTATTGGCCTCGTACCGGCCAAGGCTATACAGCGAAACCGCCATGGCGACGATGCCATCCGCCGGTAAACCCAACTCCAGCAATATTGTTGCGCCGAGAATAACGGCCTGTACCTGCCAGGGGTGTGTGCGACGCCACAACAGAGCGAAGGAGCCGATGAACGCACACTGGAAAGCAATGACATCCCACAGGTTCTGCAGGGCCAACACCTCACGCGAATCACCGCGCGACCACATCAGCAGCGTTAGCAAGAACATGAGCAGAGCAATGAGCAGGTCGGTCAGGTGCGGCCAGCGCTCGAAGGGTCCGCGAAAGGGCTGCCATACAGGAAGCTTGGGTAATTCCAGGCTGGCGTTGGGCGGATTCGACGCAGGTGTATTTAGGGACGAGGTTTTCATTTCCGCATGCTAAACCAGGTGCAAACAGCTGTCATGGGACTTTCAGGGGAGGCGGAAGCGGGAGCATCTCCACCTTTTGGGGGAGGTCCGATTCCTGCCTGTGGCCGATGTGCGTAGATCTGAAAAAGTCGAACATGCTCGGCAAGCACACTCAGACCTAACACGGACCAACATCGCCTGGAGAAGCCCCATGAACGACGCTGTACTCAGCCAAACACTGCCGCGACCACTCGACACTCGGCGGGCCGTTAACCTGTCAGTAAAAACCTGGTTTTATGTCGCGGCCATTGGCCATGCGATCTTCTTTGCCTATATTTTGGCCGTATTTTACCCACCCATCGCCGAGTCTGGATTGTACGGCTTAAAGGGGCTGCACCTGCCAACAGGCTTCCGCGAGGGGGATACCCTGGGCAACCTGGCATCTGCAAGTCACGTGCTCCTGGCCGCGATTGTGATCGGCGGCGGGCCCCTGCAGCTGGTCCCTTCAGTGCGACGACATGCCCCCAACTTCCATCGCTGGCTGGGGCGTAGCTATCTGCTGACAGCCGTCATCATCAGTATTGCTGGGATGTACATGACCTGGACGCGGCACACCTTTGGTAATCTGGTATCGCAAATCAGCATCACCATGGACGGTATACTGATTCTAGTGTTTGCCTTTTTGGCAGTGCGCACCGCGATGACCAGGCGCATTGCTGAGCACCGCCGCTGGGCCATGCGCCTTTTTTTGGCTGCCAGTGCAGTGTGGTTCTTTCGTGTGGCTCTGATGGGCTGGGCAATGCTCACCGGCGGCTGGGGAATCGAATGGAAATCTTTTACCGGGCCGTTCCTATATGCCCTGGGCTTCGGTCAATACCTGCTCCCGCTGGCCATGCTCGAGTGGTATTTTCACTGTCAAAAGCGTGCGGCCAGACAGGGTACCCAAATTGCTTTTGTCAGTACCCTGATACCTCTGACTGTGTTTATGGCCATTGGTATTTTTGCCGCTACGATGGGTCTGTGGTTGCCACGGATCTAAGATGCTCGGCCAGATTATCCTGAAGTTCTTCTGATGATTTGGCTGTAGAGTTCTACGATTAGTGGAATTCTACAGCCGCTGTAATTCTGGATACCCACCAAATAAAGGTGTAAACCACAAAAAGTCTTAGCTGAAACAGAGGATTAAAAAATACTAGAGGACAGCTAGCAAAAAGGATATGAACACTTTAAAGGTGAAGTACACGTATCAAATTGCAGCGACGCCTCAAGCTCTGACTAGCCAAGCGCTCGCCTTTCACTATTCTGCATTCTGCGCCCAGCGCCCCCGCCCCACTCTGCCCTTAAATTTCACTTACCAAGTTTCCCCATCATGGGATGGCCATCGACTGCTTGATCACACGTAGAAAATAACCATGTGGATCCTAAAGAGCCGAATTGACGAAAACCCAAGAATTGGGACAAATATCTCAGTCACCGTACCGGAAGTGGAAGGCAATCAAGAAAAAATAGACATCCACGCTCCCAAATCCCTCCCCATCCACTAAGAAGAGATCTATATACGTATCGAAAGTGAACGAAAAGCAGACGATGGAAGGCGTTTAAAGTAGATTCGCCAAGAAAGGAGACCCCTATAGAGCTTCAATCTCTATAGAGGCTCCCCCCTAGCAGACAACGTTGTATAAACCGTACTTAACTCACTATCATTCTCGTCACGCGTCGGCCTAGAGCCACAAACCGGTAGAAAGTCAGTCGCTGTGTAGCCGATTCTTAGCCTTGCGCCGAAAATGCCTCGTGGTACGCAACCTTTCCCTGCGGAAAACTGCTACCAAATGACAGTGCCTGGAAGTACTCCGCAGGAACCCCAGGAAAAACCAACCCATCTACAACCTTGAAGCCAAAGCGCCCATAGTAATTAGGGTCCCCAAGTACTACACAGCCCGCGGCCCCCTGTTCTTTGAGGTCAGCAAGGGCATTCTCCATAAGTTTTGAGCCAACCCCCCGACCTTGATACTCAGGCAACACTGAAATCGGCCCAAGCCCAAACCAGTTGGCCGAGCCATCAGAAATGTTTACTGGAGAAATGGCAACGTGCCCTACAATTTCCCCATCTGATTCAGCCACCTGAGATAAAAATAACGCATCAGCCTTGCGAAGAGCCCTAACGATAAACTGCTCGGTGTGATCAGAATATGGAGCATCTCGAAAAGCTAGCACAGTAACCCGATGAATCGGCTCAACATCTCCTTTATTCTCATTACGAATTTTAATATCCAATTTTTTATCTCTTAAAGAAGTTAACTGTTAATCCAAAATCAGCATCTATATCATATTTCTCAACAACCCCAAAACTCATCAGCCTGACTATAGTAAGAATATAACTCTGCACTCACTAGATAGCATTTATCCTCAAAGGGACTAGGGCTGTAGTTGTAAGATAATCAAACTGGCATCCATACCTCTAAATCAGCCCCCACCCACCGTAAAGAGATCTAAGTGCGCATTGAAAAATAACGAAAAGTAGGCAATGGAGGATGTAGAGAACAGATTCGCCATCAAGGGAGACCCAATCAAGCCTCCTCTATAGAAGTTAAACTTTGTTAGGCGGCAAGATACAGTCAGCTTCTTTATCGCATTATCGGCCGCCACACAGGCGAGCAACTTGTTGCAAGTCCAGCGTAGGTAACGTGCGAATGCACCGCTACTTGTATACTTACCTCCGCTTCACAAGGCGGACAAACCGGCCTCTTACATACTTTTCAAATATTTCATCCAATACGATATCTATCTCGCCTAACTGTAAATTTTTAGTGTATGCCTGAACGCATTCTAATAATCGGGATACTTCCGGCATCAGTTTGACGCCGATCCTTTTAAGAGTTTCCACAGCGGGATTTCCACGTATTTGAAATTCCTCTGGGCCTAACTCATAGAGATCGTTAATCAAGAGACATAGGGTGTATATAAGAGCTGCCTCTCGAATAAAGGCTTCGTTGACTCCAAGGCTAACATTTGGTGGCTCGATAACTTTTACATTCAGCCAATCCCAACAAGTACCATCGTCAAACAACCAAAATGCAGTTTGCCCGCAAGAAAAACCTCCTTCATCCAGAAGCTGATAGTAAAAGAAAGAAGCATGCATCATTGCACTCAGCCCTCTTTCGCAGTTTGAACTATCAATTATCACGATTTTTCTCCGGCAACCTAACAGTTAATTAAAAAATTAGACCACTACGAGCAGGTAATGGAAAGCATTGAGAGCAGATTCTCAAAGGAAGGATGCCTCAACCAAGCCTCCTCTATAGATGTTAAACCTTGTTAGGCGAAAAAATACATCAAGCCTTGATTATCGAATTAACTCTTAAAGAAGCGCACAATGTCAGCACCAGCTGTCTTTTTTGTTATGTATTCTTACTAACTACAGTGTCAGCAAAGTTGTTGTAGTATTTAAACTCAAGTAAGTTGCCCTCCGGGTCTTTAACCACAAATTTGCCAGCCTCATTTTCTGAATTCTCACCTTTCACTAGAGGCTCAAGCACAAATGGGATCGAATTTGCTTTTAGTAAAGCTAAGACCTCACCCCACTGCTCTTTCTCCAGTAAAGGGCCGAAGTGATCTATAGGCTTGGCTACTATTCCATCTCTCTCTTGATGTATAGTAATTTGATGCCCATAAAATATTACATCAATCCATTCTCCTGTATCTCGGCCTACAGCACAGCCAAGTAGGTTTACGTAGAACTCCCTCGCCTTTTTTAGGTCTGGAACAACGAACGAGAGATGGAATGGCTTAATAGCTAGCTCTCCTCTCTCAAAGATACAACCGCGATAACCATGGACTTTCCACTTGTAAAAGTATACAGCGACAAAGCTGCTGACTGAAGTTAAGAGTTAAACAATACATTAAGAGCCAAATTAGCATCGACGAAATAAGGGTGATGTATATTCAACACGCCGAAGCAACCCGCCAATCTCTGGGAGCCTAGTACCCGCCTTTCTCTATTCTGCGCCCCCGCCCTTTTCACCCATCAGACATCACTTACCAACCTCCCATCTCATGGAATTCCCAACTAAAGATTGAACATCATTAGTAAACGAGCATATTGATGCTAAAGCGTCGAACTGGCGAGAACCTGAGAACTCGATTAAATGTCTCAGTCACAGTACTAGTGGTAAAGGGCTGTCAAGTAAAAATAGGTACCCAAGCCCCATTCACAGTAAAAAGATCTAAGTACTCATTTAAAAGAACAGAAAGTAGACAATGGAAGTCGTTGAGACCAGAATTTCAAAAAAGGAGGAAAACCACTCTTAGCCTCATACTCTGATATGGAAAAAATTTATCAAGTAGCAAGATACATCAAGCCTTGACTTCTGTACTTAAGTCATGCCTGGCGAGTGTCAAGATTAATCAGATTTAACCATCATGCTACAGCAGATTGTTTTGATGAAGCCTCTAAAAAGAGACTTCACATTCTCACTTTATATTAAAGTATGTATTAGAATTTTTACCCATAGGTATCTATCTAGAAAACTTTAGTCACCTTTCCTGACTAGATCACTAAGAAGGATGTCAATCGGTTATTATATTTTTATTGCCTTCTGTGGCTCCAGGGCAAGATCATTATAAAAATTCATAACCTGCTTACCCTCTTCATTCTGCTCAATGACAATATAAATTAAAGCACCCTCAAAATAGAAACTGTTCTCTGACATCGGAGTGATTTCAAATTTTGGCCCATCATTTCTTTGAGAAAAGACTTTTCCATTTTCTAGCGACAAAGTCCGCACAGAGTCTGCATCCACTTTATAACTGCCCATAAAACCCTTGACCTTACTCTCATCTAGTGGGATGGGTTCAAATTTAGGCACAGGTATGTCAAGCGCTTCGGCTGCCAGTAGCTTGCTGATAAAGCTAGGATTGCGGCTACTCAAATTACTTAAAACAGCGACATATAAGTCTTCCGATGGAACATAAAAAGCATCAGTAACAAAACCAGGTATACCGCCGCCATGTGCAATAATGTCATACTTATTAAACTTGCGGACACCCAACCCGTAACCATAGCTTGATATTGAACCATCATTCAACTTAAACGGTTCAGTCATCATTTTATAACTTTTTTTAGATATCAAACGACCTTCCCGCAAAGCACTAAACCAAACATTCAAATCGCTCACGGTAGATAAAAGGGCTCCCGCTGCATGAGGCCACATCATATCTATATACATCGCATTAACTACACCATTCGGCGTCAAATCATAACCATTTGCTCTATTGGGGATGATTTTTGAGCTACCGTAATAGCTCGATTGCATACCTAATTTTTTAAAAATATTTTCCTCAATGAAATCAGCATAGGATTGCCCACTGGCAACCTCAATAATTTTTCCCAGCAGAACATACCCGGTGTTTGAGTAGCGCATTTCTTCACCAGTTTTGAACTGCATTGGATGTTTAGAAAAGCGAACCAACATATCATCGATAGTTGTTGGAACCTGTATTTCCTTAGCAAACAACTCCTCATCATCAGTATAATTAGCTATACCAGAGGTGTGCGTTAAGAGGTTTTCAATAGTTACATCGTTGTCCTCAGTTGGGAAATCGGGAACATATTTATGAATATTATCTCTTATTGAAAGCTTCCCCTGCTCTTGCAAAATCATTATGGCAGCAGCGGTGAACTGCTTAGTAATAGAACCCAAACGAAATACACTATCGGCTGTTAATGGTATATTGTGTTCTAGATTTGCAAGGCCACGCGCTCCCCTGTATAACACTTTACCTTTTCGGCTAACAATAACAGACACTCCAGGCTCATCTGCTTTAACATTGGCAATCAAAATATTTTCATAGCTCTTTTGTCTATTCGTGAGAGCATCCGCAATGGATGCACTCAAACTAAAACTCAAAAGGAATATACTTAGAATTAACTTTTTCATATTACTTATTCCATTTTTAATTATGATTAATTTTATAGCGTACTATAAACTATATACTGCGATGTGCGACCAGAGTGTAACAGCGGAACCGTGTATTAGAGATATAGCTTGCCGGGGAGATGCGCCATCGATTTGTAAGGTACTGGCTGAGCCCCAACCAGAAACCATTTTTCAGAAACACAAAAAATATAAAATTTGGAGATCGCTGGACCCTTGGTTTGGAATTATTTTTGAGAATACCAAATCCGCATCTAGACAAACAAATAAACTCTCGGAGTGCCCTCATTCAAGCATAATCCTTTACCAATTTAGCCACGCCAGCTGAATTCACTCTAAAGTCATGTTTGTGTAGGTGTAACCTTACACCAACTACACCACCCTTCATAACGATTCAACTGAATGCCCCTCTAGCAATGATACTTCCTTATAGATATCCAATAATTAACTTAAAGGCACCATATATACCATCCTTCTTGGTAATTTTAAAGCAGACACAAACCACCCTACCAGACAGTGAGACTTTGCAGATCAAATGTCACCATTAGATGGTACATATGTTCGAATCAGGGCGTCGTGCAACTTAAAAATATCTCTGTTTTTCCTGCACCTTACCTTTTGGAAAACATATAAAATTGACTATTTATTGTCCGCCCTCAATAAAAGGGAAGATACACTACCTAATTAAGCAAAAAGTAAATTTTTAATAGTAAGAATTCTTCACTATACAAACTTTTACTATTTAGATAGGAATCTATTCCTCTAAGTCCCAGCCTGCCCATTGTGAAGAAATCTATATTCGCACTGAAAAGAAAAAAAGCAGGTTTTAGGATTTTAATAAGCATTTAAAGAGCTCTCACCCGACTATCCCCCTATGGATCAAGGTTAAGGCAATTTTAAAGGATTTTTCTAAGCTTTTGAATTCAGAGAGCGCAGACTAAGCTTCCGAAAAGAAAAGCTTAGCCTGCCTAATCATTGCTATGAATTGAAATCAGTTAGGGCAATCTATCCCGCGTTTCTTTCATACGCTTACCTATCACCAAATGTGCCGCAGGGTCAAAATGGTAATAGCCAGAGAGATCATCAGTGTCATGGGCCTCAACATTAAAAGTGTTGTTTGCGACACTTTGTTGAGCTTTCTGAATGGCCTCATTGGGGTTACCACGGTGGCTTTTGGTTATGACAATAGGTAAGTCATAATCATTCAGTGCTTCCCGTATACCGTTCACCAAGCAGGTTAGGTTGGCTTCATAATTGTTTTCATTTACCTCACTACCCCCATCATTCCAGCCTTGAAACCAGATAAAACTATCGATTTCAATTGTTTTATTTTTATATTGCGGAAAGTAGCTGGCTAAAACTTCCGGATCACGCAGGGCGTTAATTTTCTCCAGCATAGCGATATAAAGGGAGTCCTGACTTTGCTCATCTTTTGTCCACTGATTAGCAGCAGGATCGTGACAGCCGGGTACTTTCCAATCAACACGCAAGTCGGTGCCCCCCTGAACCACTTTTAGAAGCAGTAGATCATCCTCTGTCTCTTCACCAAGGTAGTGCCCAAAAGTAAGCTCCGGTCCATATCGATTGGTAGACACACCATAATTTGGGAACAGAGCACCATAACGCTCTGAGAAGGATAAAGAACCAGCATCGCTTAATGAGCCTTGATACTGAAGTACGGCTACATCGTCTCTTGCATTTTCAAGTTCTGCGCTGAGGTGTCCTTCGGCATAAGCTTCGGCCACTCCCATAGCAGAGCTCATCTGCATCCAAGCATCGTAGCCGTAACCATATGAGCCGTTGCTCGTCGAAAAGTAATAGCCGCTGATGGTGGCAAACAGACGGTCGGTTAAATCGAAGTCATGTTTGTTACAGGTTTCACCTGGGAGAGTATCCAGGCTGCCCGCACGGCAAAGAAATTGACCGAGCTTCTTCACCACTGGGTCTTCACTATCGTTATCAAGCCTTTCTTTGTAGTCGATTAAAGAATCATCATTATCGATAAACTGCGTACTGATCTGCTCGTCGCTGATCACCGTTGAACCACAATCGACACTCCCAAAGGTATAGTCGGCATTAGCATGGCAAATAAGCTCCTGCAATCGATCCAGCCGAGTGTTGTTGCCTTCCATATTGGATTGGCCTGCCATGACTACAACCTTTACAACATCGCCATTGGGAGTCCCTCCCACTGGATTAACATTAACATCACCTCCAGATGGGTAGATGGCAAAGTCATAATCATAGAACTCGAAATCCCTGAAGGTATCAGGTGTTGTGACAACCAAAGCATAGAGTTCGTGACCTGCTGGTACAGGGACAACGGTACCGGAGGTTTTGCCCGAACTGTCTATATCAAACGGATAATAGGCACGGATACCAGTTGACGGGTTGTAGACCACTGCACGGCCACGAAAATCTGAGTGGGCCGGATTATTTTCAGCATCGGCCCTAACGGCAATAGTGTAATTGCTATCTTCAGTAATACCCTCCACCTTAAAGGCGTTGAATGCCCAGGAGCCAGGTACATAACCAGCATCCATTTCGGTCCAGTTATTGCCAGTTCCCTGCCGGTCAAAGGTTTTAGTGAATTTATTATCGTGGGTACCGGCATCGGGAGATGCGTCCAGCATACGCCTTAAAGAAGCTTCTTCCGATGCCTGGTAAGCCTCACTCTCAACCATATCCCAGGTTGTGATATGGGCTGCAAAATCTGCAAACAGGGTTTTCATGTCATGACCCTGAGCCGTTAAGTAAGCATTGGCTGCTTCCAGATCATTCAGCCCATTTTTGGAATCTCGGAAGACGCCTCCCATCAGGTCCTTACTGACCGCGTAATTGGTAAGCCATGACCAGAAAACATAAGCCCCATATTGGTGGCCCCCCTTGAATTCGTGGCCATACTGGTGATCAACCGGAGAGTCTTGAATAGCCCATAAAGTAATATGCGGGTGGAGAGTATAGTAGCCAAGGAGTGAATCCTTAACGCCAGGAATATTGTGATCTGCCCCCCAGCTAGCGGAGGATTCCAATGTATATTTTCCACTGGACTGGCCAGTGACCCGGCTAAGCTTACCCTGATAGGAGTGGAAGTTTTCATGCATCCAGTGCTGGGCATTTGCCTGGGTAAGTGGCTTGCTCTCCAGGGTGTAATCCTTAACGAACGTATTGCTAATTCCTTCGCTTAGCTCCAGATCACGTGTGGAACCTTCGTGGTTAAAGTAGGTACAAAGCTCACCCTGCCCATACATACCGGCCTCGAAGATATTCCTCTCCCAAACCCGGTCTTGAGCCACAATATAGTGCTCGAAGTTGGCCATGGTCTTATCGGTATCGTCCGGCCACCATTCACACTGATATACTGAACACAGGTAGTTGTTATAGCCATCAAAGGGGCTGGTGGCGATCATGGATTCATTACATTTGCTCCCCCCCATCGCCATGACATCATCGTGGGTCAGCACGCGCTTATAGAGACGCACATCCCAGATTTTTCCAGCAAAGGGCCCAAATTGCAGCTTGTCTCCCAAATGATTGTAGCTTTTGGGATCTATAGCTATTGCAGATGAAGCCACACCATTCACATAAGCAGTCAGCAGACCATTATTGACAATGAGCGCAACGTGATTACAGCTATGGGTCTTTAGAGTGCTTTCGGTATTAGAAAACTGATGGCTTTCTTGATCGCCCAATTTACCGACAACGCCACCATTACCGGTACCAAGATAAAAGCTGCCCGCATTATTGTTGCCAGTGAGATCAGCAATGGACCGCACTAGAACGTCATCGTCATTAGCACTATCCGGGATAAACTTGAATGACAAGCTAAAGGAAGCAAGATCATTTTGCTGAGGAAGGGCTATGGTCATGTCAGCATTGTTAAAGTCATTTCGGCTGATAAACGGAGTACGGCTTTCCACTTCTGGATCGGATGAAGCGCTTTCTGTCAGCGCAGTCCCCTCGACAACCACGGCATTGCCACCGGCTACATCGCGGAATTCCAGATGGGAGGGAACATGCACCAACAAACTGTCTGAAGGTCCTTCAAGGACGTCACTGGTGCAATCGTTTGCTGCAACTTCAATAGTAACCGTTGCAATATTGCTGGCCCCGTTGCTGTCAGACGCCATATAAGAGAAGCTGTCAGTACCTGTAAAGTCAGTTTTGGGCAGGTATTCCCAGCGCTGTCCACTTCCCCTTAATGTGCCATGAACCGGCTGGGTTTGAATGGAATACTGTAAAGAGTCCAAATCGGCATCATACGCAGCAAGAAAAATAGATTTAGCCAGGCGACCATGGGCAGCCATCTGGACTGATTGGTTGTTAGCAACAGGCAGGTGATTACTGTTGTTGGCTTCTGGGGGAGAATCAATGCCTCCTCCAGAATTATCATCACCGCTACCGGCACCTTCCTGCTGTGTTGATCCTCCCCCACTACCACCTCCGCCGCAGCCAAAAAGCAGTGCACCTAATAATAGTAAAAAGGGAATTTTTAACCCCCTTATAGATTGAAGCTTGTTGTTGGTTTGTATAAACATTACTTGTCAAAAAAAGGCTAAAATAAACACCATAGTGTAAAGATACACAATGATTAATACCGTGAACTGGTTCTTTGGTTTGACTACATAAATTTTCAGCTTAACTCGCCTTAATACTTGTAAAATAATCCTTCATTTTTTGACAGTCAGCTTTTTAGAACACACAAGCTTGGCCATTTCACTCCTTATTTGCTGACTTATCTGACAATACTCCACCGCTGTACCGTTAAGGAGGATTTAATAGCTTTAACGGATGATTCAACCAATTATTTCCAGCTCTACCACAGGAAAAGACTTTCAACCATTTTCAGATTTCAGGTGATGGAGTTGATTAAGTTAGATATACAAAAAAAGCTCTAACCCTGTCCAATTGAGGGTCCAATTGAGGATTCCCCAACCATCCAATTTTGAACTTCACGGTGAAGAACACCGCACACAATGTGCTGGGCAGTATAGAGGCTTTTCTACCACCCGTTTATTTTTAACCCTCAGGAAATTTTTACATTAAGAGAGTTACGGTCAAATCAATTCACCTACCACGCCAAATTTTAATGCGTTGCTGATCTGGTAAATTTATAGTCCGACTTAATTTTATACCTAGCTCTGCCAATAGGCTTTTAAGACCAAGCCCCACCATAATTTATCTTGTTGGCGTAACTGCTTATACGGTACACCCCCCAAAAAAAATCGTGGCCGAACAATGACTATTCAGCCTCAAGCCAGTATCACAGCCCTCCTCTTCTTTGGTGCCACTCAGCCTCTCAACAAACCTCAGCTAGGCAAAAATATACTTCTAAAAGTCAGCAGGCTTAATTTCATATGTCACTATGCCGAAGCCAGATAACGTGCTAGAGCTGGATGGTTAGAGGTCGTATCCGCCATTTCCCCCCTTTCCAAACCTACTTAAACCAAACTCCCCCAAATTCTGCCAAAGTGCCAAACTGTCACAGGATAAAAGCAAACAATCATCCCAAAAACAGGCCTATTATTTGGTTGCAAATGAAACCCTCGCCCTATTCTTTATGGCGCAGTAGGATAAGTCATCCGCCTGCAAGTGCAGCGCGGCACTAAGGAACAGAGTAATCAGAAGACGCTATGACTACACAGCAGTTTGACGACCTGAATGTCGTCTCCCAGGAAGTTCTGATCAGCCCGGAGATGCTGAAAGCAGAACTCCCCATTAGCGATGCCGCCGAAGAGACCGTCGCCAAGGGGCGCGCCGGTGTGCGTGATATCCTCGATCGCAAAGACCACCGCTTGATGGTTGTCATCGGGCCCTGCTCCGTTCACGATGTGGACGCAGCAATGGATTATGCCAAGCGCCTGAAGACAGTGGCAGATAAGGTTTCCGATACCCTGCTGATAGTAATGCGTGTCTATTTTGAGAAGCCGCGCACCACGGTTGGTTGGAAGGGCTTGATCAACGATCCCCATCTAAACGATTCTTTCAAAATAGAGGAAGGCCTGCATATCGGCCGCAAACTACTCTTGGATGTTGCCGAGCTGGGACTGCCCACCGCTACCGAGGCGTTGGACCCAATCTCTCCCCAGTACCTGCAAGACCTGATCTCCTGGTCGGCCATTGGCGCGCGCACCACTGAATCCCAGACACACCGTGAAATGGCCAGCGGCCTATCCTCTGCCGTAGGCTTTAAGAACGGTACCGACGGCGGCTTGGAAGTGGCGATTAATGCCCTGCAGTCCGTCGCCAATCCCCACCGATTCCTGGGTATCAATAAGCAGGGCCAAGTGGCCATTATTCACACTTCCGGCAACTCTTATGGCCACGTGGTGCTGCGTGGAGGTAATGACAAGCCAAATTACGATTCGGTCAGTGTCGCCATGTGTGAACAGGAACTGCGAAGCGCCGGAATAACCCCCAATATCATGGTCGACTGCAGCCACGCCAACTCCAATAAGAACCACGAGCTACAGCCTCTGGTGGTGGATAATGTGACTCACCAGATTCTTGATGGCAACCAATCGATTATTGGCATTATGGTGGAGAGCAACCTGAAAGCCGGTAACCAAAAGATACCCGCCAATTTGGATGACTTGGAATACGGTGTCTCTGTCACCGACAAGTGTATTGATTGGGAAACCACAGAGTCTCTATTATTGGGGATGGCCCAACAATTGCGCGAACCTCTTAAGGGGCGAACACTCCAAGCTTGACATTCTTCGGGGGTTAATAGCCCCCTTTCTCTTATTTGGCGGAAATTTATTCCTAACATCAGCTGCCAATCCCATCCTGTATCCATAAATTGTCCTCAGGTATCTATTAACCATCTGAAACCCACCGTAAAGCTGACAACAGGGCACAGTGAGAGTATTCTCCTCACTGCAAAAACGTCCATAGGAAGTAATTTTCCCATACTTTTCCAGATATGCAGGATGGATAACCAGTATATGTCGGGATTCCGTATAAAGGTTTTAGGATAGAAGCAGAGAAATGGAACTGCCGTCTAATAAAATAATTACTTACATATTGGGTGGTTTTGTACTGATATGGCTATTTGTGAGCCTTAGCTTCGCTCTGGATTCTGGTTCAACTTTCTCCTGGATCGCCACTTCAATACTATGCCTTCTCGCCATAATCACATTTTCTTTCAAAAAGAATCACTTCATTGATTTTGATAGCAAACAATATATATCCAAAAACCAGATACTGTGGCACAACTGGACTGAAGAAAAGCCCCTCACGATTTTTAAGGGCTTTAAAATAATTTCTTACAACCACCCTTCCAAAGAGAACAAGAGCAATCAAAACAGCTTCCAAGTGGTATTGTTATTCAAATATGCAAGCTCTAATGAGGGCATTACCGTGAAGAGTTTCCGCCACCTAGAAGAGGCACAAAATTCCCTTTTTGAACTGGCAAATAGAACAGGACTCCCAGCAATAGCCTAAAAGCAACCCACAAGATACTCATTCATCCCTAATGGAACTCTGCAAAGCATCATTATAAAAAACACTTCACATCCGCCCTTTAAAGCTGGGAACCCATTAGAAGGATTCTTAAACTAATCATTGTCTTTTTTATTTCGATATTTCACACCCCAAAAATTAACACCCTCACCAGTATGATGAAATCTACTTTAGAATCTTTGTAATAAGATATATCTGCACTAACCATTGTGGGCAAGATCAGTGAAGATGCTACCCGGAAATACTCCCCACCTCATCAAAGTAAGGGGAATGATTAAAGTTTCATGCCTATATCAATCAATGTGGAGCAAAGACCCCAAGGACATCATATGGATAAGACTGCAGATTTTCCCACTTGGCCATATAAGAAACTTGGAAGTTTGTGATGAAGGTACTGCGAGGGGAAACCATAGCGGCACCCCATATCCAGTTGTGTTTTTCCCCGCTGGGCTGGAGACTCTAAAAGATGTCTCATGTCCAAATGCTGGCACAACTATCTGGCATTCCCCCAAAGACAGTAAAACCTGAACAAAAGACCATTTTTTCAAGCGCCCTGAATTTTGGTGAAATTGAAGTCGAGAAAGAACTTAGTAAGGGTGATCGAGTAGAACTTTACTTGGCTCTGGTTATTGATAGCGAAGGGCGAGGAGAAATTAGTGGAATTTGCCAACTGCTGCTGGCAAGCCTGCATGCCGCTGTAACCGGCAATCAATGCCACACCAATCACAAGCTTCTTTTATCTTAACAACAAAGCAACCAAAGCCTTGAGACCACCTACATCAATAATTCTTAAAAAACCTGAGAATACTCTTGGGGATTGGCCATGATCCCCCGCTGCAAAACCTGAAAATAACGTGTAAGCAAGATTACTCATCAGATCCTTGAATCCTTCACCAGCTTGACTAGCGGGATCTTAAATTCACAACATGATCAGTGTTCAGCACTTTACCCATGAAAAGTTCGCGTTTCTAAGAAAGGTCAGCCCCATCAATAGCTTATCAAGGCATTAACCTGTATGAACTGCCAGCTAGGCAAACGCCTTATCAGAGTAAAAATTCTAAAAAACAACTCAAAACAAAACCTTTATATCGCAAGCTTTCCCCAGGTGAGACTTTTTACTAGTTAGGCAGGTAAAACTTAACAATCATTATCACTAGCCAAATACCCGACGAATAACCCTAATAAATCTTTTTTTGTCAATTAAGCATCCAAGTAGAACTTAAATCCCACAGGAACATCTCCATTTAGCGCGACTTCTGCACCCCAGGAAAATATCAGAAAATTTTACTATTGGTTAATTTTTATTTATTTCGTTGAAGTCTTTAAAACCCATGGTGAAGCAACCGAAACTTCCAACAGAGCACATTGGGACACAACACACATTTGAGTAGACTTGTTGCCAAGTTGGAGAAGGAGAAAATGTTATGCGATATTTATTTTCAATGATCTTATTGTTCTCTCTTGCGGGATATGGTGTAGCCCAAGAGCGTCTCGCTCAGCTACCTGCCGGCGCTTCACCAGTGCAAATACTGGGTAAAACTTACTATCAGAGTGGTAATACGTTCTATGCATTTAGCGAGCAGGGTCGTTATTTCTACCCGGTAAATCCGCCCACCCGTATCCGTTCGTATGAGCAACCGAGAAATATGTATTTGCGTGATACTCGTCCTCGCTATTATTCGCGTGGCACGCCTAGCTACTACTGGCGCGGTACACCTAACTACTATTGGCGCGGTACTATGCCTCGTAACTACGGCCTAACTCGCGACCAAATTGAAGGTTGTATGAATTTCGCGGCAGACAGGGCTAATGCCAACCATGCGAACGGTGGTAAGGTTTATATCCGCGAATACAATCAGTGCATCAGTAATTATCGCTAACAAAGCAAGACAACTGATGACGCATTAACAGGAAACTTGAAGGGGCCGCAAGGCCCCTTTTTTTATTGATATCGAATGCCTGAAATAGAAACGTCACCTTATTTTCATTCTCGGCAGAATAAGCCTGAGCAAAAGGTTTGTATCTTTCTGCCTCTATCAGGCATTTTTCTCTCTCTACACTTTCTTTCTCTACACTTTCTTTAAACTATGCTTGCCCTGCCTAATAACCCAAATCTTGCCGACCATAAGACTGGAGAGCACTATGTCCGCCAATCATAAAGCGACGTCTAAAAAGTTACTCGAACTATGGGGGGACAACACTCCCCATGAGGCCTCAAACTATTTATCTGCCAATTACAAAAATCACCAAATGCCAGATGCTTCCAGAGGAACCTCCGCTAAATCTCTCAAAGAATGGCAGGATTTAGTGACAGAATTCCACAAGGGATTTTCCGATGTGAAGATGGAGATTTTACTCCAGGTCGAGGAAGGCGACTATGTATGCACCCGTTGGCGAATTACAGCCACCCATACTGGCAAGTTCATGCAATACGATCCCACTGGCAAAACTAGTAGCTGGACAGGTATCCATACTGATCGGTACGAAGGCGGGAAAATGGTGGAAAGCTGGGTTGATTGGGATAAGTACACATTTCTGGAAGAGCTCGGGCTGATCGGCTAATCACCAACAATAAAGCCCCAAACCTGGAATGAAGATTGGATCGGGGCTTTAATCAAACATCGATTTCATCTCATGACGAGCAACACTCAACTGCCATGACAAACATTCTTGTAACCGGGTTTGAACCCTTTGGCCATACCCCAGTCAATCCGGCAGAATCTGTAATGCGGGTGCTCGACGGCACCCGTATCGGTAATGCTGAAATCTGCGGACTGCTCGTACCAAATAACTTCTTCGAAAGCATTGATGTTGTGACCGCTGCAATAGGAGAGCTTCATCCACAAATTGTGATAATGCTCGGAGAATATGCAGGCCGTGCGATTATTACGGTTGAGAGAATCGCACAAAACTTAAATGACTCAACCCGCTACCAACTGAAGGATAACCGCGGAGTGGAAATGCAGGGTGAGCCCACCATCCCTAATGGCCCTGTTGCCTATCGCAGCAACCTCCCCCTTCGAGCTATGGTGAAAGCAATGCGCAATGCCGGCGTTCCGGCAGACATTTCAGACACCGCCGCCACCTTCTGTTGCAATCACCTGATGTACGGAGTACTTCACTACATTATTACCAATCAGTTGGACATTCGCGCAGGCTGGATACATCTTCCTCAATTACCGCAAGTAGCTGCACTGGCAGAAAATATTGGCACCCCCAGTATGTCCAGAGAGACAGCCGCCCTCGGGGTGCATGCCGCTATAGAAGCCGCGTTGGGACATACTGAGGATATAGATGAACCCATTCTATCCAAGCCGCAGATTTAAAGTTCCTTAATCTCAACCAATCCCGATTCCAGACCCAAATATTTGTAAATACAGCAACAAAGAATAGGCGGCTCTAGCGGCCAGCATTGATCAACCGGCGATCATATCAATTAAGGCTCAAGCCCACCTATCCCTTGTCAATCCCCCCTCGCCAACCCACCCCTCACCAACCTATGGCTCGGCGCCTCTTATAACTTGCCTTATCCAGCAGCTATAATCGCTCCCCATGTCAGAGTTACCTATTTATTCCGCCCTACCCGAGTTACTGCAAAGCCTGAATGAGCACAACAATGTGGTGCTGCAGGCTCCACCTGGTGCCGGCAAGACCACCGTTGTTCCTATTGCCTTGCTCGACACGGACTGGCTGGGCCAACGCAATATCATTCTGTTGGAGCCCCGCCGCCTGGCTGCTCGCACTGCTGCGGCAAGAATGGCTGCCCAGCTTGGAGAGAAGCTGGGGGAAACTGTGGGTTACCAAGTACGCGGGGAACGCCGCCTAGGTGAGAAAACCCGAATCCTGGTTGTTACCGAGGGAATTCTTACCCGACTTTTGCAGTCCGACCCGGAGCTGTCAGAAACCTCGCTGGTTATTTTTGATGAATTTCATGAGCGCAGCCTGCAGGCCGACCTGTCCCTGGCGCTGTGCCTGCAATCCCAGGAATATCTGCGTGAAGATTTGAAGCTGCTGGTGATGTCAGCAACCCTGGAAACCAAGGCCGTAGCCAGGGTGCTCGGCGGTGCGCCAGTGGTCAGTAGTGAGGGGCGCAGCTTCCCCGTACATATCGATTACCTTGACCAGCGGGAGGAGCCAGAAGATCACCGCTCTATGCCCGCGCTTATGAGCCGCAAGATTCTCGAAGCACTACGCAAAGAGGCAGGCAGTGTGCTCGCATTTCTTCCAGGAGTGGCGGAGATTCGCAAGGTGGAGGAGCTACTGCGCGATCAACTCGCTTCTGCGAGTGATCTCGTTCCAGATGCCATTGTTATCGCCCCACTCTATGGAGATTTGAGTCGAGAACAGCAGGATCAGGCCATCTCTCCGACCGCCTCCGGTCAACGCAAAGTGGTACTGGCAACCAATGTGGCAGAGACCAGCCTGACCATTGAAGGGATTCGCATCGTTGTGGATTCCGGTTTAATGCGGGAGTCCCGCTTCGATCCCAACAGCGGTATGAATCGCCTGGAGACCTGCCGAATTTCCCAGGCCTCTGCCACCCAGCGCAGCGGCCGCGCCGGACGCCTCAGCGAAGGGCACTGCCTGCGCCTGTGGAGTGAGGGACGCCAGCGCAGTCTCAGTGGCAAGACCACTCCGGAGATTTTACGCAGTGATTTGGCCCCGCTAGCACTGGAACTGGCCCAGTGGGGAGTCAGTGATCCCACCGACCTGTGCTGGCTGGACCTTCCCCCCGCTGGCCCGTTGGCTCAAGCCCAGGCACTTTTACAACAACTGGGCGCCCTCTACCAAGACCTCAGGATTACTCAACACGGCAGCGCCATGCTTACCCTTGGCTGCCACCCGCGCCTCGCCCGCATGATGCTTCGCAGCCTCGATTGGCGGCTATTGCAGCAGGCCTGCCTGCTGGCAGCTTTGCTATCGGAGCGGGATATCTTCCGGGGTGAAGCGCGCTGGGACAGAGATATCAGCAAGCGTATCGAGGTACTACAAGGCCTTGCCAAAGGCCAAAGTGTCGATCGCGGTGCGGTGCAGCGAATCCGCCAGCAGGCCAAAACCTGGCAGGCTCAATTACAGAATTTCGAAGCGCAAGAGCCACAAAATAGCGAAAGTATTGACCAAGCCGACGCGATAGGAGCGCTACTGGGGCTTGCCTACCCCGATAGGATCGCAAAAAACCGCAACGACAGAGGCCGCCGCTTCCTGCTCTGTAGCGGCCGAGGGGCACACTTCTCCCACGATGATGCCCTAGCGCTGAGCGACTTCCTCGTCATTGCCGAACTAGATGGCCAGGGGCGCGATGCGCGAATACAGCTAGCCGCTCAAATTTCAGAGGGTGCGATACACCGCTGCTTTGCTGACCAAATTGAACGAAGTACTGCTATTCGCTGGGACGATACGGCCGGGCGCGCAGAGGCCCTGGAGCAGGTCACACTAGGCAAACTAGTGTTGCAACAACAAGTCGCCAAAGATATTCCAGCAGAATTATTGAGCCGGGCACTACTCGATGCTATTCGCCAAAAAGGGCTTTCTCTATTGCCCTGGAGTAAAGAAGCCCTGCAATTTCGCGCACGCGTGGAATTTTTGCGAACAGAGGAAAGCAGTAAATCTCTACTGGGAGGCACTCCGCTACCCGACTGGAGTGATGATGCGCTGTTGCAGGAACTTGAGAACTGGCTATTACCGCACCTACATGGCTTCAATAAGTTGGAGCAGCTCAAGCAGCTGGACCTACTCAATATTCTTCGTGCACAACTCGACTGGGCCCATATTCAGCAGATCGATGAGCTGGCACCCAGCCACTACAACGTCCCCAGCGGCTCGCGCATCGACATCGACTACGAGGCATCCCCGCCAATCCTGGCCGTGCGCCTACAGGAACTCTTTGGCCTGGCACAGACTCCGGCAATCTTGCACGGGCGCTACCCACTGATGATTCACCTGCTCTCCCCGGCTCGTCGCCCGGTACAGATCACCCGAGACCTGGCTAATTTTTGGGCAAGCACCTACGAAGAGGTCAAAAAAGAATTGCGTATCAAATACCAGAAGCACTACTGGCCAGATGACCCACGCACTGCGATCGCCACCAACAAGACCAAAAAAAGAATGGACAACCCCAGGGGCCCCTAAGCCACAAAGCAGGCTTATAAACCCCTGTTAAGTAGGTATTCAGCAATCACCCACTAAGTTGCAGCAATTTAAGTTGGCATTTGCCAACGGGGAACAATATCTGTACTTTTCTGCCAATAAGTCATTAACAGACATAACATCTAAACTTATCCATACATTTAGTTGGAGAACGACCTTGCACCGGAAGTTAGCGTTACTTTTCAGTCCACTACTCTTTCTCGGCTGTAGTGATGATTTACCCGACATCATTATCCCCGCAAATATCGATTACGATCAGGAAATGCGCCTGTTTGTGGCGGATATCAGCGAGTATGCAAAGGGCCTTGACCGCGACTTTATTATCGTCCCGCAAAACGGTATTGAGCTGATCACCACCAATACAAGGACCAATGGCCCGGTAGATGACGCCTATGTGAACGCCACCGATGGTATCGCCCAGGAGGCGGTCTTCTTTGGGCAGAACGGTAAGGTAGACCAGCCCACCAGCGAAACTGAAAGCAAGCGCCTGCAGGACTATCTCAACTTGGCCAAGGAGAAAGGCCGTGAAATCCTGGTGACCGATTACGCCTATAGCGAAGACAAGGTTAAAGAGTCTTACGAGGAGAACGAGAAAGCCGGCTACGTCTCCTTCGCCGCCGACAATACGCTTCTGAACAATATTCCTTCCTACCCGGAAAAACCTTTCAATGTGAACAATGACGACATTGATAAGCTGGAAGAGGTCAAAAATTTCCTCAATATCACCAATACTACGGACTTCTCCACACCCCAGGAATTCGTGGACGAGTTATCCGAAACCGACTACGACCTGCTGATCATCGACTTATTCTTTAAGGATAACCAGCCTTATACCGAAGAGCAGATCAAGCAATTAAAAAAGAAGAGCAACGGCAGACGTCGCCTGTTGATGGCCTATGTCAATATTGGCATGGCCCAGAGTAACCGCTACTACTGGCAAGACTCTTGGCCCACCAATCCACCGGCCTGGCTGCTAGATGAAATTGATCGATCGGGCAACTATTACGTGGAGTACTGGAAAGCCGGCTGGCAGGACATTATCTATGGCAACAACAGCTCCTATATCTTCAAGATCGTAGATGCGGGTTTCGATGGTGCTTATATGGATGGCGTCGACGTATTTGAGTATTTCGATTCCCTCGAAACTGAAGAATAAACGTAAACCTCCACCCATCAACTGGATGGGTGGAGATTGGAAATCAAGCCGGCTGGGCGTCCTTGTACTGAGTCACATACTGGGACAAGCGGCCGGACATCTCTTCCGCCAGCTTCTGCAGGGCGTTGAGGGGACGTATCATCACCTCAAACTCCACGATCTTGCCATTCTCATCAAAGCGAATGATATCCAGCCCTTTAAGGCTCTTGTCACCGATGCTGGCCTTAAACTCCAATGCCAGATCGCGGCCTGACTCCGTGGAGAAGCTGCGATCGTATTCAAAGCTTTCAAATACCTGCATTACCGTATTGAGGATCAGGCAGACTGCTGCAGCGCTGTGGTAAGGCTTAAAGAACGCCGGTGAGCGGAAAACCGCATCCTCCGCAACGATCGTGGGCAGCCGACTGAGGTCCCGCTCCGCAACCATCTCGTGCCACAGAGCGATTGACTCCGCTATTGGATTATTGGTATTGCTCATTGAGCATCTCCTGTTCAAGCATGTGTTTTTGTAAAAACTCCCGGCCATCGGCACGACCGAGCTCATAAGTCTTTTGCGCCAATTCGGGATTGGTGTAATCCCAAACACTGATAAAGGGCGGCTGCGAGGGTTGCACATAGGTCCACAGCTGCTCCCCATGACGACTGGTAAAGCAGTTTGGATAGCGGGGATAGCAGCGGCTGAGCAGTATCAACACCCGGCCCGTCCCACTGTCCAGCCCAGCTACCGGGATATTGTCCACCACCCCACCATCGAGAACGGGAGCGCCGGACCGGCGCAAACGCGGCGTGAACGGCGGCGTGCAGGACGAGCAGAGAATGAGCTCCACCAACTCCTCAACACTCTGGCAATCCTGTGCACGATAGAAGTTCTGTTTAAAACCAAGGCCCAGGGCTATCTTCGGGTGCAGACTGCGCAGCAAATGCTTATCGGTGTAATAGGCCAATGCGCCAACACCAAATGCCAGCCCGGCAGGTAAAAGGCGCGGGGGGTGGACAATACCAATTTGCAGATCGGCGGCCGCACGCAATGGCTGCATACCATCGCGAAACAGCTCCAACATGGCATTGCGAAAAATCCCATACTGTGGAAACACCCGCTCTTTCTTTACCAGGTTGCCCCAATAAGCATTCTTACGATTGGCGGCAAAAGCCGACCAGAAGTGCTCCCGGCCCTCTTCAATTCGCCCCATCAGGATCAGGCTTGCCATCAGCCCGCCAGCGGATACCGCAGTTACCCGCCTCGGCGACAGCCCGATTTCACCGGCAACAGACTCCCAAAATCCGATTTGCCAGGTACAGCGCCCGCCACCACCGGCAAAAACAACCTGATCAAACATGCGTCCCTTTCCTGTTCAATAGGCTAATCACTCTCCCAAACCTACAGCCAGCCTTCACTAAGGATTTAGCAATATGGAATTAATATGCAACTAATTGCATAAGCTAATAGAATCAGCGGGTTAGTGCAACCAGAGGATTCCCAACCCCAATCTTGCAAAGCCTATGTGACAGGCAGGCATAAACGCCCATCCACTATGTCTGGCTACCACTATGTCTAGCTACCTAGTGCCAGCAGGAAAATATCTCAGAGTGCAACCAAGTCATTGTCGTGAATGGCGCCCTCCCTAAGCCTTCCCAGTAATGCCCTGCCATCGGCGCGGCCGATTTCCAGAGTCTCCATAACCGCTTCCGGATTGGTGAAATCCCACACTTTAATCGGCAGTGGTTTAGAGGGTTGAACATAGGTCCAGAGCTGGGCGCCCCGGCGTTGGGTAAAGCAATCGGGAAAATTACGGAAACGATTGGTGAGCAGAATCAGAACCCTGCCCTCTGCAGTATCCAAGCCTCCAACCGGGACATTGTCCACGATACCCCCATCGAGAATTTCCCTGCCATTGAGCTGGAGCCTTGGAGTAAATGGGGGAGTGCAGGAAGAACTTAGGATTAGGTGCTCCAGTTCATCCATATTGCTGCAATCCTGGGCACGGTAAAAAGTCTGACGAAACCCAAGCTTGGTCGCTGCCATGGAATGAAGATTGCGGGGAAAGCCTTTGTCGGCATAATAAATTACCGCGCCAAAGGTCAGAGCCAGGGGGCCGTACATCCAGGAGGGCGGATGGCTGACTGCCAAGCGCAATTCCGCCACCCCCTGCAAGGCCTGTGGGCCATTATCGAACAGCTGCCGAATTCCATCGCGGCAAATAGCATATTGAGGAAAAACCGCCTCCTGCCTGAAAAAATTGCCCCAATAAATATTTTTGCGATTGGCGCTGAATACCGAGCGGACATAATCTACGGCCTCCTGCTCTCTACCTATCAATAGCAAACCCGCAACCAAACCACCCGCCGATACGGCACTCACCACTCTGGGAGATAACTGGATTTCATCAACCACAGATTCCCAAAAACCAATCTGCCAGATACAGCGGCCACCACCGCCGGCAAAGACTACCTGATCAAACATTAGCAAGCTCCCTTTCACTACCTAGCCGCCCTTCCCGAGCTGGCCCTTACCCAATTCCCCCATTAAAAAATATTGCCTGTAGTAACTCTCTATTCCAGAGCGTAGAGATGCAGAAGCGCAAAATTACTTCTCTTGTATCCCAGTGTAAAAACCGCGCTCCGCTAGCATATTTTGTAAAAATAAGCGGCCATCTCGGCGTCCAATTTCATAGGTGCGAACAATCCCTTCAGGGTTAGTAAAATCCCAAACACTGATGGGGGGCGGCTCTGAGGGCTGCACATAAGTCCAGAGTTGTTTTCCCATAGGCTGGGTAAACCAGTCGGGAAATCCCCGGTAGCGACGGGTCAGTAAAATTAGCACCCGCCCCTCCCCCGGATCGATTCCGTCAATCGGTACATTGTCCACCACCCCGCCATCCAAAGCCCGCCTCCCGCCCAGGCTCAACCTTGGAGTAAAGGGTGGGGTGCAAGATGAGCTCAAAATCAATCGCTCAAATTCATCAACATCGGCACAGTCCTGGGCCCGAAAAAAATCCTGTGTGTACCCCAGACGGCGCGCCACTTTGGGGTGCATTTTGTGCAGTAAATATTTGTTGGAATAATAAATCGCCCCGCCAACGGCCAAGGCCAGCGACGCCGGCAGCCAGCCGGGCGGTCGCGATACGGCGACGCGGAGCTCGGCCGCAGATTTCAATTTTTTAAACCGATCACTAAAAAGCTCTCTAATCCCCTCCCTGTAGATTTCATAGTGAGGAAAAACCGGCTCCTTCCCTAATAGGTTTCCCCAATACACATTGCGGCGATTCGCACTGAAAACTGAGGAAAAATAGTCTACAGAAGCGGTTGCTCTACCAATCAATATCAGACCCGCGATCATGGCTCCTGCGGAAACCCCGGTTAGCACTCTCGGTTTGAGCTTTATCTGATCGGCGATCACTTCCCAAAATCCAATTTGCCAGGTACAGCGGCCACCCCCACCGGCAAACACCACCTGGTCGAACATGCCCTAATTTCTCCGCCTGGCAACTATCCGGCCTTTCACTTGGCACTTCCCTCGGGAGAGTGTGCCGCGAGGAACGCTTCCCCATCGGCATAACCCGCATCAAAGGCCTGCCATAACCCCCGGGGGTTGGAGAAATCCCAAACACTGACTGGCAGGGGCCGACTGGGTTGCACATAGGTCCACAGCTGCTCGCCCTTCTGACAGGTGAAGCAGCTCGGGTATTGCGGATAATTGCGAGTTAACAGGATCAGCACCCGGCTTGGCCCCGGATCGAGTCCGGCTACCGGCACGCTATCCACAATGCCGCCATCCAGTACTTCGGCTCCCCGGTGTTGTTGACGAGGCGTAAAAGGCGGTGTGCAGGAGGACGAGAGGATCAGCTTTTGCAGTTCAACGACATTGCTACAGTCACGCACCGAGTAAAATGACTGCCGATAGCCGAGACGCCTGGCCGTATTCGGGTGCAGTGCACGGGTGAGGAAGGTATCCGAGTAATCAATGCCCGCTCCAATAATCAGGGCCAGAGGGCCATTCAACCACTGAGGGGAGTGACTGACAGCTATACGCAGCTCAGTAGCGGCTCTTAGGCGCTCAAAGCCGCCTTCAAACAGTCTGCGCATGCCATTGCGATAGATATGGTGGTGGGGGAAAAGCGGACCTTTGCGAAAGAGATTTCCCCAATGGATATTGCCACCGTTCTCTTCGAAAACCTCCGCGAAGTACTCCACCGCATCCAGGGACTTGCCCATTAAAATCAAACTGGAAACCATGGCGCCCGCTGAGACAGCGCTCACGATCTTTGGCCTGAGCCGGACCCGATCCGCGACAGACTCCCAAAACCCGATCTGCCAGGTACAACGCACTCCACCACCGGCAAATACCACTTGATCGAACATAGAAC
The DNA here is from genome assembly GCF_020524905.1 of Microbulbifer variabilis. Lineage (GTDB taxonomy): Bacteria > Pseudomonadota > Gammaproteobacteria > Pseudomonadales > Cellvibrionaceae > Microbulbifer > Microbulbifer variabilis_A. The sequence goes on from NZ_JAIVKI010000011.1 coordinate 52,493, forward strand.
TCTTTCCCGGCTTGCCCGCTGCAACCTGTGGAACAAAACCCCAACAACACGCCATCCGCCTCCTCTGAGGGTGGATACCTAACTCGGCGATACGTCTTAAGAGGATCTTTAAAATATATACGGGACGGGCAAAATCTGGAGGCGGCGAACGCGCCTTAAATCGCAAAGAGAACAGGGGTGACATCACCGGGAATATTGATATGCCACTTTCAAGTACAGACCAATGAATTTCAGGCCACGCTGTTCAGAAAACGTGATCAGGGATGACTAATAAGTATCACGAGGCTCAATCCGTAATGAGAAAATGGTTACTCTAACTATGCTCAAGACCTAGTGGTTGCCAGTTTGCGTCAAGCCAGTTTTACGTCAATCAGACATCTATGAAAATCACACATATAAGTTTCTTCTAAACAATTCCAGAGGTTAGAAACGGTCTACATATATTTTAAGTCAACTCTAAATTGTACAATATGTAACACCACCCTTGCCGCTGATATCGAACCGATGCTTGAACCTTCTGCGCTTTAAATCATCTCCCATCTCACTCAAATAAGGGCCGGGGGGAAGATGCCGAGAACTTTCTTCTATCACTTACCCAAAAATTCAGGAGTTTTCTCTTTATTTTTATTTTCAGAGCGGGCGCTAAAACTCTACTTTCTCAGGAAACCCTACTTTATCAAGCAGGTCAATCTTTCCGGGAGAAATTGACCAACACAATTAAAATGCCCTAAAGAAAGGGGCTGGGGTAAACGGGAAAAGGCCAGTATCAAACTGAATAAATTTTAAAGGCACCCAATTAGGAAACCACCCATACAGTACACCCCGTAACATTTATACCACGCAATTTAATCAAATACTTTCACTCCCACTTACTCACCAGCAATATACTATCGATTATTTCTTCAGTCTTAACAGGCTTTCCTTGTCCCCTTTTACGCTGCCCATTCGCCTGGCGCTGAGTCTTCAAGGTACTCCCTATCTCCACCTGAAATAAGAGCAAAAAAAAGGCGAGCCTTAGAAGGCTGGCTCTTTTTACTTTCAACAAAGTATTAAAACTCAAACAATAGTAATATTTTCAGCTTGTGGACCTTTCTGTCCCTGGGTAACCGTAAACTCAACCTCCTGGCCTTCCATTAAGGTTCTAAATCCAGAGTTTACAATTGCACTAGAATGAGCAAAAACATCTGGGCCAGATTGCTGGGCGATAAAGCCGAAGCCTTTGGATTCATCGAACCACTTCACGGTTCCCTTAACTACATTTGACATAATCATACCCTAAAAATAAATATATTAATGCCTACGAGAGGCTTATACTGCATGAAAAATAAGACTGAAACTTAGATACTGCAGGACGAGCTGTTACGGATAAAACAGCGAAATGTAGAATTTAAACAAGAGACTTCCTTTCTAGCTGAAACACACCATATAGAAACCACCAAGAAATATCCACTTAATTTTTACCGGCTTGAGCAACTTCACTAGCAGCACAACACCCCACACACCCTAGCAAAATAACATCGGAAAACAATAATTAACCAGAAGGTTGAATAAAGAGCTCAATCAAAATTTAGCACTTAATTATTCACGTTCTTCTTTAGGGTTTTCCCTAGGGGCGACCATCAAAAATAAAATGGTAAGTCCAGCAGTAGCAGAAAAAATAGAGGCTAGAAAAATTCCCACTTTAACACTGTCAATTAGATCCTTATCAAATGCAATATTTGCAATAAACAATGCCAAAGTGAAGCCTATTCCAGCAAGCAAACTACCCCCTGCCAGTAACCTCCAGTTAAGACCTGGGGGGTGAATCGCTATGTGAAACCGTATGGCCAGCCAACTAAACAGTAGAATACCAACCGGCTTGCCAAGTACAAAGCCTAAAAATACAGCCAGAGTTACCGAACCATCAAGCTCAGTTAAGGATAGTGACAACCCCGCATTGGCAAATGCGAACAAAGGCATGATGACAAACCCCACCCAAGGGTGTAGCAGAATCACTAACCGTTCGGCTGGCGACAAAGTTTCGCGTGCAGCAATTTCAGCCATCTGCAAAGTGTGTCGATCCTTAGTGACTCCACTACTTTCAGTGCGTGTTGGGTGCGCAATAACTTGCCCCAATATCGCATATAATCGCTTATTGCTGACCCAGCGTCGTGCTGGGGTCATGAGTCCAAGTACAACACCCGTAATGGCAGCGTGTAACCCCGATGCATCCACTGCGAGCCATATGATCACACCCATGAATATATAAAGCGGAAAGCCACGAAAACCGATTTTTGACATAGCGCGTATAATCGCTAAACCAAGCACGGCCCACACTAACGGCCACCAATCTATGCTGTGGCTACTATAGCCAATGGCGATGACTAAAATGGCTCCAATATCATCAACAATGGCCAAAGACAGCATAAAGACTCGTAAGCTTTTAGGGGCACGCGAACCAAGTATTGCCAAGCACCCAATTACAAACACCGTGTCAGTTGCCATAACGGTGCCCCAGCCATCCTGACCGGGCTGACCAAATTGCAACGCCAAATATATCGTCGCAGGGACGATCATACCGCCTAGAGCAGCCGCTATAGATAGCGCAGCCACACGAGGTTTGTTCAATTCACCAAGAACCAACTCCCGCTTGAGCTCCAGTGCGACAAGAAAGAAAAACAACACCATCAAACCATCGTTAATCCACTCTCGCAGAGAGCGCGCAAGCTTGAATGATCCAACCTGAAAGACAGCTTGTATTTCCCAGAAGTGTTCGAAGGAATTGGCCCAAGGTGAATTAGATAGAACGAGTGCGGCAAGAGTAAACAACAGGAGAATTGCTGCTCCAGCAGCATCAATGCGCAAGAAACGCACGAAGGGGCTTTTCAGGAGATCGACAAACTCCCTCGGCAGTCGGGTGGCTTCTGTATTTTTTTGTTTATTTGCAGCCATTCGTTAATGAACGCACCTATTAACAAGTAAGATGAGAAATATTATGTTTTACCCTTGATTTGACATCACCTCTCCCTTAAAAGAAATTGAGATTTTTAACAAAACCCCGTGGTATCTCATCACATCTCTCCACTCTTTATTCCGTACTCGCAAGTACTAACTGGGTGAGCGTCCCCAAAATGGAATTTAAACTGTTTTCTGTGCTGGGTGGTTGAATTACTAGAAATGCTTACATGGAGAGTACGACCTCAAATAATAACTGCCATTTTTTTATGCGGCAGCCAAAACATCTCTTTAATCATAAGTAGTTCAGTGAGTTTAAGCGCTCCATGAATTACTACTCGCCTAATATCTAATATTCCACTGCTTCTCTACAGAACCTGCCCGCTCACTCTTCACTTGACTGAAGCCCGTCGCCTTCAAAAAGTATTGCCCGATGAGACCTTTAGCGGCCTAACTGCCCTTGCGCCAATCATGTAAATGCAGAAAGACTAGCAATGTAAGGGGAGAAGCGAACGCACCCCCAGACAAAAAGAGGAGTGTGAGCAACCGCCATGGCTGAGATATCCGCCAGAAACAAAAAAGGCGAAGTAATACTTCGCCTTTTTAATACACACCAGATGATAAAGAGAAAAAAACCTAACCTTTAGTAATAAGCCTGGGACTTATCAGTGTGATCGGTAATATCCTTAACACCAGCAAGCTCGGGGATTTTTTCTTTCAGGGTTTTCTCAACGCCCTCTTTTAACGTCATATCCACCATACCGCAGCCCTGGCAGCCGCCACCGAACTTCAAAATAGCAAACTTATCCTCTGTGACCTCTACCAGGCTCACCTGGCCACCGTGAGCCGCCAGGCTGGGGTTTACCTCATTGAAGAGCACATAGTTGATACGGTCTTCAATAGGGCTATCATCGGTGATCTTGGGCATGCGTGAGTTGGGCGCACGGATAGTGAGCTGGCCACCCATTTTATCGGAGGAGTAGTCAACTCGGGCATCATCCAGATATGGCACGCTGCGGCCTTCGAAGTAGGCCTTGAGACCGTTCATCTCTATCACCACATCCTCTGGCTCCTCCTCACCGGGGCGACAGTAGGCAATGCAGGTTTCGGCACTGGGTGTACCGGGATTGGAGACAAACATACGAATCGCGATTCCCTCGCAGTCCTGCTTGGCCAGCAGCTCTTTCAGGTACTCCTGCGCGGATTCGGTGATGGTGACATTCAGTTCTGACATAAGCCTTCTCAAATAACCGAGCTTCTTTGTCGGGTATTTTACTCTCAGAAACGCTTGAGTGAAACCGGTGTGTTTTTCGGGAGGCGACAGCCCTTAACAGCCCCCTCCCGAGGACAGCTTAAATGGGAATCATTCCCATCAGGGTTTGCGCGACATCCTCCGAGGAAGCCGGGTTCTGACCGGTGACCAACTGGCCATCCACAACCACATAGGGTGCCCAATCGTCTTCACTGGAATAGTTGCCACCGCGATCTTTGAGCATATCCTCCACCAGGAAAGGCACCACATCCACCAGTCCCACCGCTTCCTCCTCGGAGTTGCTAAAGCCGGTGACACTCTTGCCGGAAACCAGAGGATGTCCATCTTTGCGCCGGGTGTGACGAAACACGGCTGGGGCATGACACACGGCTCCTACCGGCTTCTCCTTCCCGTAAAACGCTTCAATCAGGGCAATGGAGTCCTTGTCCTCTGCAAGATCCCACAGGGGACCGTGACCTCCGGGATAGAAAACCGCATCGAAGTCCGACGCTTTCACATCCGCAAGCTTGCCGGTATTGGCCAGCGCCTGCTGTGCTTCAGGGTCCTGGCGAAAACGCCGGGTGGCGTCGGTCTGGGAGTCCGGCTCGTCACTTTTTGGGTCCAGTGGCGGCTGCCCTCCCTTGGGGGAAACCAGGGTAACTTCCGCCCCGGCATCCTTGAAGGCGTAGTAAGGCGCGGCAAACTCCTCTAGCCAAAAACCGGTTTTCTTGCCGGTATCGCCCAACTTATCGTGTGATGTCAAAACCACTAATATTTTCATCGGCGACCTCCCTGGTGCCCTTTAAATTATAAATTTCCGCTGTCAATCATCGGTACCCAAGCGCACCACAACCTTGCCAAAATTTTCCCCCTTTAACAGCCCTATCAGGGCTCGTGGCGCCTTTTCCAAACCCTCGACCAAATCTTCGCGGTATTTGATCTTGCCCTCATTAACCCATCGGCTCAAACCGGTAATAAAATCACCGAAACGCTCATATTGATCAAAAATAATGAACCCTTGAATTTTCAGGCGTTTCGTCAGGATTTCACGCATTAATAGGCTCAGGCGATCCGGGCCTTCAGGCAGGGAGGTGGCATTATAGTGCGCGACTAGCCCACACACGGGAATCCGGGCAAAGTCATTGAGAAGTGGTAAAACCGCATCAAATACGTCTCCCCCCACATTCTCGAAATAAATATCTACACCGTCCGGACAGGCCTCCTCCAGTTGCTCGGGAAACTCTTCGGCGCGGTGATTGAGGCAAATATCAAAACCCAGCTCCTCCACCGCGTAGCGGCATTTTTCTGCTCCGCCGGCGATACCAACTACCCGGCATCCTTTTATTTTGCCAATCTGCCCCACGGTGGAACCCACCGGCCCGGTGGCCGCGGCGACAACCAAGGTATCTCCTGCCTGGGGCTGGCCAATATCCAGCAGCCCGAAATAGGCGGTGATGCCCGGCATGCCCAAAACCCCAAGGGCATAGGAAGGATGACTGGGATTTTTACCCAAATTGATCAACCCCTCACCATCGGAGACCGCATAGTCCTGCCAGCCGCAGTAACCCAGCACCCAGTCGCCCTCCTCGAACCCATCCAGATGTGACTCAAGCACCCGGCTCACTGTGCCCCCCACCATAACGCCACCCAGGGGTACCGGCTCTGCGTAGGACTTGGCATCACTCATACGGCCGCGCATATAGGGGTCCAGGGAGAGAAATACGGTACGCAACAACACCTCACCACGAGCGGGCTCGGGTAACCCCAACTCCTCAATACTGAAATTATCTTCGCTTGGTGCTCCTTCGGGCCGGGATGCCAAGACTACCCGGCGGTTCTTATCCTTTGATTGCACGATTTTTTCTCCTTCCTAGAGCCAACCTTCCAATTGATGCAGCTGATACAGCCTTCAGTACCATTAGCAAAGCAGGCGCTCTCCTGGGTTTTTATGTCTACTGAAGGCCAAACTATAGATAGAAATTGCACGCCCTTAGTGAAAAATTACCGGTTATTGTGTCGTGGTAGTTTTTATCCATGAATTTAGCCCCTGATGGCAAGTTTCCTTGTGCTAAGATTGATGCCTTTCCCGCCATCGACAAATAAGGATTGGTCAATGTCTGCGCTGTCCCGCAATCAACGTCTGCAGCAACTCAAAGCCGCGCTCACTCAGCGCATCCTGATACTGGACGGCGCTATGGGAACCATGATCCAGCGGGAAAAATTACAGGAGGAAGATTACCGCGGCACCCGCTTTGCCGACTTCCACCAGGACCTTAAAGGCAATAACGATCTGCTAAGCATTACCCGCCCAAAGTTGATCGAACAAATCCACCGGCAATATCTGGAAGCCGGCGCCGATATTATCGAAACCAATACTTTTAATGCGACCGAGCTGTCCCAGTCTGATTACGACATGGAACATTTGGTGGTGGAGCTGAACCGCACCTCAGCGGAACTGGCTCGCCTTGCGGCAGACGCCCTCTCCACTCCAGAGCGCCCCCGCTGGGTGGCCGGTGTGATCGGCCCTACCTCGCGTACCGCGAGTATTTCCCCGGACGTCAACGACCCGGGTGCGCGCAATGTGACTTTCAACGAGCTGGTACACAACTATGTGGAAGCCGGCCGCGCCCTGGTTGAGGGCGGCAGTGACCTGATCTTGATCGAAACAATCTTCGACACGCTCAATGCCAAGGCGGCCATCTACGCCATGCAGCAGCTGTTTGAAGAGCTGGGCTTCGAATTGCCGATTATGGTCTCCGGCACTATTACCGATGCTTCTGGGCGCACTCTTTCCGGCCAAACCACCGAGGCGTTCTATTATTCCATCGCCCACGCCAAACCCATTTCCGTTGGCCTCAACTGCGCCCTGGGCGCCACCGAGCTGCGCCCCTATGTAGAGGCTTTATCCGGTGCCTGTGCCACTTATGTTTCTGCCCACCCCAATGCCGGGCTGCCCAATGAATTTGGCGAGTACGACGAAACCCCGGAGCAAACCGCTGCGATTGTGGCCGAGTTTGCCCGCAGTGGCTTTATCAATATTCTCGGTGGTTGCTGCGGAACCACGCCGGAACATATTCGCGCCATTGCCGAAGCGGTATCCGATATCCCTCCGCGCCAACTGCCCGAGGTCAAACCGGCTTTGCGTCTGTCCGGCCTGGAGCCTTTTGTCGCCGATGAGACCGCCCTCTTCGTTAATGTAGGCGAACGCTGTAATGTCACCGGTTCCGCCCACTTCAAGCGACTGATTCTGGAGGAGGACTACGATACCGCCCTGCAGGTCGCCGCGGCCCAGGTAGAAGATGGCGCGCAGGTAATTGATTTCAATATGGATGAGGCGATGCTCGATGCGCACGCCGCCATGCGCCGTTTCCTCAATCTCGCTGCCACCGAACCCGATATTGCCAAAGTGCCTTTTATGGTGGACTCGTCCAAGTGGGAGGTAATTGAGGCAGGCCTGCAGTGCATTCAGGGCAAACCCATTGTGAACTCTATCAGCCTCAAGGAAGGCAAAGAGGAGTTTATCGAGAAAGCGCAACTGTGCCTGCGCTACGGCGCCGCCGTAGTGGTGATGGCCTTTGATGAGCAGGGCCAGGCGGATACTTTTGAACGCAAAATCGAAATCTGTAAGCGCAGCTACGACGTTCTGGTAAAGGAAGTCGGCTTCAACCCCAGCGACATTATTTTCGACCCCAATATTTTCGCTGTCGCCACCGGCATAGAAGAACACAACAATTACGCGGTGGACTTCATCCAAGCCTGCCGTTGGATTCGTAAGAATCTGCCGGGTGCTCAGATCAGCGGTGGTGTTTCAAACGTCTCCTTCTCCTTCCGCGGCAACAACCCGGTGCGCGAGGCCATCCACTCCGTATTCCTATTCCACGCAATCAAAGCCGGCCTAAATATGGGCATCGTCAACGCCGGCCAACTGGCGGTCTATGACGAGCTTCCGGAAGAGCTGCGGGAAAAAGTGGAAGACGTCATCCTCAACCGCAATGCCGAAGCCACCGAGGCCCTGCTGGATATCGCCCCCAAGTACATGGGCGAAGGCGGCGGCACCGCACGCAAAGAAGACTTGAGCTGGCGCGAGCTACCGATCAACGAGCGCCTGGCGCACTCCCTGGTAAAAGGGATCAACAATTTTATCGAGGAAGATACTGAAGAGGCCCGCGCCAATAGCACTCGCCCCTTGGATGTGATCGAAGGTCCGCTGATGGACGGCATGAATATCGTTGGCGACTTGTTTGGCGAGGGCAAGATGTTCCTGCCCCAGGTGGTGAAATCCGCGCGGGTTATGAAGCAGGCGGTCGCCTATCTGCAACCATTTATCGAAGCGGAAAAAACCGAGGACAGCCGACCCAACGGACGTATCCTGATGGCCACGGTAAAAGGCGATGTACACGATATCGGCAAGAATATCGTGGGGGTAGTGCTGGCCTGTAACAATTATGAGGTGATCGACCTCGGCGTCATGGTGGCCGCAGAAACTATCCTGCAAACTGCCCGGGAAAAGAATTGCGACATTATCGGCCTATCCGGTTTGATCACCCCCTCCCTCGATGAGATGGTGCATGTCGCCGCGGAAATGGAACGCCAGAAATTCGATATTCCACTGCTGATTGGTGGTGCCACCACTTCCAAGGCACACACCGCGGTGAAAATTGACCCTCAATTCAACCGCAACCAGGTGGTCTATGTGGCCGATGCCTCCCGCGCCGTAGGTGTGGCCAGCAGCTTAATTTCCGATGAACTGCGCCCCGCCTTTGTTGAAAAGGTCCGCGCCGAGTACGAAAAGGTGCGCACCCGCACCGCCAATAGAAAGCGCAACGACACCCGCCTTACCTATGCGGAAGCCCGCGATAGCGCACCACAGTTCGACTGGCAGAATTACCAGCCCGTCAAGCCCAAAAAACTGGGCATCACAGTGATCGATGATTTTCCCCTGGAAAACCTGCTCGACACTCTGGATTGGACACCGTTCTTTTTATCCTGGGATCTGGCGGGTAAATACCCGGCAATCCTCAAGGACAAAGTGGTTGGTGAGGCAGCCAGCGATCTCTACCACAATGCCCAGCGCCTGCTGAAAGAGATGATTGCCAAGAAGCAGCTGCGTGCCCGCGCCGTATTCGGCCTATGGCCCGCCAACAGTGTTGGCGACGATATCATCGTGTATAAAGATGAGGAGCGCAGCGACGAGCTGGCGCGTCTGCACCATATTCGCCAGCAGGTACACAAGCTGGGCGGGGACGGTCTGTGCCGCTCTTTGGCGGATTTTGTCGCCCCACTGGATTCCGGTTACCTCGATTATGTCGGCGGCTTCGCAGTGACCACCGGCATCGGTGCCGACGAACTGGCACAGAGTTACGAAGCCAAACACGACGACTACAACGCGATTATGGTAAAGGCCCTGGCGGACCGGCTGGCGGAATCTTTTGCAGAAACCCTGCACCGCCAGGTGCGCAAGGAATATTGGGGCTATGCGGCCGATGAAGAACTGAGCAATGAACAGCTGATCAAAGAAGCCTACCAGGGTATCCGCCCTGCGCCCGGTTATCCCGCCTGTCCGGACCATTCGGAAAAGGCTACGCTGTTCAAACTATTGAATGCCGAAGAAAATGCCGGGGTCAGCCTGACCGAACACTTCGCCATGATGCCGGCGGCCGCGGTGAGCGGCTGGTACTTCGCTCACCCCCAGGCCAAATACTTCAACGTCGGCAAAATCGGCCGGGACCAATTGCAAAGCCTGGCCAAGCGGAAAGGTATCAGCGAACAGGAACTGGAGCGCTGGCTGCGCCCCAATCTCGAGGAGTGAGCCCATGCAGGAAAATAATAAAAAACAAACCGTAAAGCCACGCTTTGGCCAGATAGTGCTCAGCACCCTGGCCGCCGCCATTGGCGTGCAAAGCAACAAAAACCGTAAAAAGGATTTTCGCAGCGGCAATATGACCCACTATGTTGTCGCCGGAATTATTTTCACCGCGTTGTTTGTTTTGTCCCTGGCTCTGATCGTAGAGACAGTACTTAACAACATGGGCTGAGTCCCCGTCTTTGCCGAAAGCGGGCATCCGGCCCGCTACATCACGCATTCTCCGCACAAATACTTACCGAACCGGGTGGTTAACTCCACAGGGAAGTTTTGCTATGGAACTTTTATGAGTCTTAAAGAAGGATTACCCGGTACGGCTCAGCTCCGGGTTGGGGCTATTAATCGGGACTATTAATTAGCGGATGAATAGCGGATCAGCGGGTGGAAACCCAGAAAATACAAGTGGCGACAAAGATGGCGACGAGAGCCACAGCGGCGATGGCATCTACAAAATTGTCTTCTTCAGGGGTAACAGCTACTTCTTCATTCATCGAATTTCTCCGATTACGCATTATTGTTATTCAAAGTAGGTGGGCCGCAAGTAGCGGCTGATCAAGTAGAGCAAATTGAGTCTGCAGTTGCAAGGCGGTCTAGGGTTGGATCGTAGACTCATCCAATCATATCAATCAGACCCACCTCACCCATTATCTCATGACCTTTATTAGTCACGGTTATTACTCAGGTGATTAAAGACTCCCTCTCTGCCGGCATTAACCGTATTCGCAGGCGCGCCGGCAATCTGTTCACAGCTCAGTGCGTTGCGGCGTTTGCCCCAGGCATCAAAGCTGTAAACCGGCTTGTTGCCAGCAGTATCTTTGGCAACCAGACCCTTGCTATCGGTAATGACATCCAGGGAACCCTGCAAGTCTTTGTGTAAATACTGGGTGCTGGTACTGGTGATTTCATCCGATGCATTCAGCTCGACACGCTCGATAGCAATGCCTGCGATATTGCGGCGATAGAAGCTCTTGCTAGTGGCACCGGAGGTACTGCGCTCGATCACTTTCTCTACGCTGCCAATCTGCAGGGTGGTCACAGTGCCTTTGCCATTGTCGTCTACGCGCTTGTAACGGCTGCGGTCCGGGCCGTAAGTGAAGCGTGTATCGTGGCTGCCCTTAGTGACCAGGCTAGGTTTATCAAAGACGGGGTAGTCCTGCGTACGGCTGCCCGAGTCGCTACTCATGTTGCCGTTGTTGTCGTAGTGATAGCTGGTATTACCGGCTTTGGTTACCGCATGGGGGCGTGGGCCATTGTATTCATAGCTACCAACGCTAGTTTTATAGGTGATATTGCCGGCATCATCGTAGCGAACCTCTTGAGTGACAGTTTGACTGCCGGCTTGATAGAGGCGCCCATAGCGCTGGCGGTTGAGGCCGTCGTACTCAAAACGTTCCTGCAGTTCCTTACGGTGGCTACCATCGCCACTGAGGTCGATTTTCAAAAGTATTATGATGTTCCTCAGGCACAAGACCTGGCACTGAACTCGGTCAGGGTGATATACACTAAAAAAAACGGCAGATTACTCTGCCGGAGTTCATGAAGAATTACCCAGCTAGATAGAAAGTTTATTTTGGAGTCAATAATTTACTCTGACCTTAATTATTTCTATATATGGCGTCAATATTTTACTCTGACCCCAATATTTCATTGTTTCTACTAAACTTGGATAGTCCTTTTATTTAGCGCTTCGAGAAATAGAGCGCACTGCAAGTGCGTTCTATTTTTAATTGCTAAATTTAAGCTCCTCGATACTGATCAATGAGTGCTTTGATATTTTTTTTAAGTACAGCTTCGATATCTCCACCAGCACCACCCATCGATAAATCACTATCCGCGTGAGCTTTAAATTTAATAATGCCTGTTTCGGAGTCTTTAACAGTCAATACGGATTCAACGCCACCCTTCCCAGCACCAAAGCCAATAGCCCAGCGTAATGCTCGATTTCCATATTGAACATTCACATCAAGATCTACTAGTAACGTTTTGCCTTCAGCCTCACTTGAAGACTTGACAATTTGATAATTGCTTTCTCTGGCGTACTCCTCAAGTTTTTCACGAGAATATACTTCCCAACCCTTTAGTTTTTCTTGCAAGATGGAATTATTTTTGGCCGATCTTTCTTTTGAATACACCCTTACATCTTCTATTTGTATGTTCTTGTAGCCTTCAAAGCTTTGAGAATGAACATCTGTTTTAACATGCGCAACACCACATCCACCTAAAAGGGATAGCGTCATCATGAGAAAAAATAATCTTGGTGCTTTGTAATGCTTCATTCACTTTCCTTAATTTGAGTTTAAAATCTAACGCCTTTCGCACAGGCAGGCAAACTGTAAGTTTGATTGTCCAGTCGCGAGTCGGCAATTGTGCCACAACATGTATAGTTTTTCTTGCCCGATTCTGATACTGAAAATTCTTTTCGTAAACGGTCAAATTGATCCTACCCATCCACAACGGACACAGCATTAAGCAACTAGTTTTTCCTCAAACGCTTCAGGGCTGAGATAGCCATTAGCGCTGTGAAGTCGGGATCGATTGTAGTCTATCTCTATATATTCAAATACTGTTTCTCGCATTGAACACCTGGTGGAAAAGCGGTTTCCATGAATCACCTCCACTTTGAGTGAGTGGAAAAACGTTTCTGCACACGCGTTATCGTAGCAGTTACCCTTGGCGCTCATGCTGCTCTGAAGGTCATACGCTTTAATTAACGATTGATAATCTCTGGATCAATATTGGCTTCCCCTAGCAGTATGCACGATAACATTCTTAGGCTTTTTACGTCGCCATAAAGCCACTTGTAAAGCATCACAGACTAATGTAGCCGTCATTCTTTCGGACAGGCCCAGCCAATAACCAGCCCTCTTCTGTCCATAGGTAGGTGATATCCCCGACTATTTCTGATTCGGTGTCTCAGCGTATAAGTTCTGCTTAGCAGATTGGGAGCCATCGGCAGGTTATGTTTCGAGTAGATCGTGGCCTTATATTTCTTATCTGCTTTGACCTGAAGCCCCTGCTGACGAATACTGGCAGCCACTGCTTTCTGATTATATTATTTGTAATCACTAGCAAGCTCCTTCGTCAGGTGTGGTACGCCAAAACGCCCCCAACTGGCCATAAAGCTGCTTTCGGTATTGTAATCGCTTGGAACGGGTAGCAGCTCTTAGTACCCAGCCATAAAAGCCGCTACGAGATACACTTAACACCCTGGCCATTGCCTTGATGCTGAACTCTTGCCTGTGCTGTTGCAAAAAGGCCTACCTCATTTCAGTCTCTTTGCAAAGTACGTTGTAGCCTTTTTTAGGATAACTATCTCCTTTGCCTGCTCAGCTAGCTGTCGTTTCAGGTGAGCTTTCTCTGCGGTCAGCTCTCTTTCGGCATCTCCTTGGCTCTGATGCAACTTAGGGATCCTCTTGCAGAGAAGCGTAGTCGCCTGAAGCATCGCCCATGCCGAACTGAGTTACGAAAGGTAAAAAATAAAGGCGCAGGTTAGGGCAAAAGTAGAGCATCCATTCCGATATATTAAAAATATCTTCAGGTCTGGCAAAGTACGCTATCGAGGTTTAGAAAAAAACACTCAGCGCTTATTTCTGCTGGCTGGCTTTACCAACTTACTAATTGGGAAAAAGTATCTGCTGACCTAGGGTTAGTGTGCCTTAAATTCGCCAAACGCGGATCTAAGGCAGAAAAAATGGAGATAACTATGTATAGAAAGTAGGGTTTCGAGTAAAAAAGAGGCATTTATAGCTATAGGAAGCCTGATGCAAGGCTAAAGGCTGATTTTTCAGAGGATCCCTAGCATTATCAGCATACCACCCTGCAAGAATCCCATGAGTGGCCCTCACACAGCACTCCGGTTTGGTACGCATTGTTAAGGGGCCCGCGTGTGCTGGAATCTCAAATCAGGGGCGAAGGTGTACTCATAATCTACGCTCTTACAAGCGCGGCTCAGCTGCGTCAATTTCATATTAATTCTCTCCCTGCCAGCGAGGAGGGAATTACTTTCACAGTGAATACGCTGGGGAATCACTTGTAGTGTGATCCCCAGCGAGGCGCCATCATAGCTTCCTGGCCAACAAGATCAGATTCACAGTAATCCAAAACCGGCATTTGTGAGTGAACTACTCCCCTTAGAAACTTATTGTCAACGGCTTCTATAGCAAATGCCCATTATCAAAGACTATCAGGTGGGTACCCCGGCGCACTCACCCCCAGTGGTATCCCTGGGTTTCACGCGAGATACCCTAGCCACCTTCCAGAAAAGTGATGTCTCTATACTCAACAGAGACGGCCGCAATCAAATGTGATCAGTGTAAAGGGAAAGCACTTACCTGCAGCTCCGCAAGCCAACAACTCAACAGCGACCTGCTTATAACTGTTGGTTACAGACATAGCGGAAAATATTGTTATTTATTGCATAAGCCTACTGGTATGTTAGGCGCCAGCGGAGAACTGTCCGGGGCTTGCCCCTTTCTCCACCATCCGCGCACAAAGGCAATGGAATCAAGCTGTTATGTATCGATACGACGACCGGGATCGCGCCATCATCAACGATCGCGTTGTCCAGTTCCGCGGCCAGACGGAACGTTACCTCGCCGGCGAGTTGAGTGAGGAACAATTCCTGCCACTGCGCCTGCAAAATGGCCTCTATATTCAGCGACTGGCCCCCATGTTGCGCATCGCCGTGCCCTACGGCCTGCTCAACAGCAGCCAGCTGCGTCGTCTCGCGCGTGTCAGCCGGGACTATGACAAAGGATACGCGCATTTCACCACGCGTCAGAACCTGCAGTACAACTGGCCCCAACTGGAAGATGTACCCGCTATTCTGGCCGAGCTGGCCGAAGTGGAAATGCACGCGGTTCAAACCAGCGGCAACTGTATTCGCAACACCACCTCTGACCCTTATGCGGGTATTGCTCTCGACGAGATTGCCGACCCGCGTCCCTACTGCGAACTGATTCGCCAGTGGTCTACCTTCCACCCGGAATTCGCCTTTCTGCCGCGCAAGTTCAAGATCGCGGTGAGTGGCTCGGAGCAGGACCGCGCCGCGATTCGTGTACACGACATCGGCGTGCAGATTGTGAAGCACGGCGAGGAAATTGGATTCCAGGTGCTGGTTGGCGGCGGCCAGGGCCGCACACCGGTTATTGCCGAGACGATCCGCGACTTCCTGCCGGAAGAAGATCTGCTCTCCTACCTGGAAGCGATTGTGCGCGTGTACAACCAGCTGGGCCGCCGCGACAACAAGTACAAGGCGCGCATCAAGATTCTGGTGAAAGCCCTCGGCCCCGAAGAATTTGGTCGCCGTGTGGAAGAAGAGTGGCAGCACATTAAAGACGGGGTAGAGAAATTGACCCCAGAAGCTCTGCAGTGGGCCAAATCCTTCTTCACCGCGCCCGACTACAAGACCTTTGATGGCGCCGCCAGTGAAGCTGCCCTACAGCAACAGGCCGATAGCGACAAGGCTTTCGCACGCTGGTTGGATCGCAACACCTACCCTCACCGGGTACCCGGTTACCGCGCCATCAAGCTCTCCACCAAACCTACCGGTGTGCCCCCCGGTGATGTCACCGACCGACAGCTGGAGGCCATTGCCGATCTCGCCGATGCCTTTAGCTTTGGCGAAGCTCGCGCTACCCACGATCAAAATGTGGTACTGGCCGATGTGGAACAGGGCCAGCTTTACGAGCTGTGGCAACAGGCGCGCAAACACGGCTTTGCCACGCCGAATATCGGCACCCTTACCGATATGATCTGCTGCCCTGGTGGCGATTACTGCTCCCTGGCCAACGCTAAGTCGATCCCAGTTGCCGAAGCGATCCAGCGTCGGTTCGACGATATGGACTACCTCTACGACCTGGGCGATTTGAACCTGAATATTTCCGGCTGTATGAATGCCTGTGGCCACCACCATGTGGGCCATATCGGTATCCTCGGCGTGGACAAGAAGGGCGAAGAGTTCTACCAGATCCAGCTGGGCGGCAGCGCCTCCAACGAAGCCAGCTTGGCCAAGGTACTGGGCCCCAGCTTCTCACGGGCTGAAGTTCCCGAAGTAATCGGCAAGATCCTCGATCTCTACGTCGAGCAACGCCAGGCCGAAGAGCCCTTTATCGATACCTACAACCGCATCGGCCTGCAGCCCTTCAAGGAGAGAGTCTATGCCAAAGCCAATTAAGCTGGGCCCACAGCCGGGCAACCCCACCGAGTTAATTCTCAACGGTGAAGTGGCCACTAATGAGTGGAAGATACTGCCGCAGCTGGAAGAAGGGGAAACGTTTGATATAAACGCCCTGCCCCCCGGCAAAGTGATACTGCCGTTGCGTCAGTGGCAGGCACACCGGGAGGCCCTGGCCAAGCGCAGTGCTGAAGTGGGCGTCTGGCTAGATAGTGACGAAGGTGCAGAGCTTATCGGCAGCGAAGCCGCAAATTTACCCTTGATTGCCATTCACTTCCCCGCCTTCGCCGACGGCCGCGGATTTTCTGCCGGTCGTTTACTTCGCGAACGCTTTGGCTTCAAAGGAGAGCTGCGCGCGGTGGGCGGCTTTATGCGTGACCAGCTCACTTACCTTCAGCGCTGCGGCTTTAATGCCTACGCTTTCGAAGGCGAGCAGCCTCTCACCATCCTGAAAGAGTCCTTACACGATTTCGGGGATAGCTATCAATCTGGCGTGGATCAACCTCTGCCGATGTTCCGCAGACGCTTCTAAAGCCTACGCCACGTTAAGTGTGCCCTGCCTTCATTGACCAGGGCACACTATTCCCCTGCCACTCTTCATGCCAATACCCGACGTCAAAGCCCCACTTCAACCCGCTCTCAAACTAGCACCTTCTCCTCTCAAAGAAACTACTGCCCTCAATTATTTAAACCGCCGCATCCAGAAGCGCCAACCCATTACCATAAACAACATCAGGCCCCGCCCCCGATACACGAAATGGTATCTGATTTAAATCCCCACCGAGTGTACTAATGGCAAGTGCCACCCGCTTTAATTCCCGAGCACCCGGCCGATAGTGGCCACTGTGGTTATTGACCTCGAGTATTTGATAGCCGGCACCCAGTACAATAGTTCCTGCACCCAAGACCGGACCACCAGCCATAAATGAGGAATGATGAAAGTGACCTAAATTTTTTCTTCCGACATAAAAATTTCGCTGTGAATCCACAACATAAATAATGTTTCCCGCAGTATTTTGCAGGATACCCAGCTCAAACCTTCTTTGCGGAGGAATAACCAACGTGTTTCCTGTAAATGTTACGCGGTGTTTCAGCCTGTCCCGATCGGAGAGATAACGGACATTGCCATTGCGGCCATGGGTCGCCTGATGGTTGGGATGATGAACTTCCGGCCAATAAGGAGTGGCTACCATTTTTGCCCCTCTTGAGCGGCCTAAAAGTCCTAGCGTTGCCAAAGTGGAGCGCAGGTGCCTCCAGCGCCCTCTAGCTCTCTCTCTTTTTTCTTCCTCAGTCATTAGATGCTTCCTTCCATGAAGTGATTAAGATTAATAGGGGCGCTCTAGCCCCAAACATCACTTAATAGAATATTGAAAGCAGCATGAACAACTTATGAATAATACGTGTTAAAAGATGCCTCGTAAGGAGTTTTCCCTGGCCAGGCTAAGCTCTGAATAGAGATATGCAATGAGCGCTCGACGAAAAACCTCTATATTTCAGACACTTTCACCGAGCACAAACTATGGATCAATACTTAACGTTAGATACGTCACCCAATATTAAACACCTAGAACCCGATGAAAAAGCCTATCAAAATCCGTTATATCCAGCTTTGGTCGCTCCTCAATTGAGTTGGCCACCCCATGGCCCAAATTTTCTTGAATCCAGTTATCAAGGCGAGCATCCAGAACGACAAGACTGCCTTCATCCAGCCCTTTCTTCTTCTCAATCAAACTGGATATCAACTGCAGCAACCATTCCTCTTGTGCGTTCGCCAGCAACTCTTCGCACATCTGCAAAAAATCGACCGGGGGAATAGCCATAAATCTTTTTATGTAAAGTGCACTTAGGATAGAACGCATTACATAAAGCAGTTTTTTGACTTGAATTTCTTTGGAACCCTCATTATTGTTTCGAGCAAATTTTGAGTAACAATTAAATCCCATACTTATATAATGGTGCGCCAAGGCTCGTGGTTGCCAGCATTTTTTGGCAAGGCTGCGAAGTTCATCCAAAACCTCTTGCTGACTAAGATAAACTTTTGGAGAGAACAACCATTCAATCAATGTCGGGTTACTTCCCCGCAACAAACCCAATGCTTTGCTAATATCCCAGCCAACCAGATCAAGCTCATCACCCAGTGCTTTATCAAAGGGCACCTCCACAACATCCCTTGGGTTTCCAAGAGTCAGATAGTGGTTAAGATCTCGCTTGTAAATAAAACGTACATCCCAGTCACTATCTGGTGACTCAAAGCCCCATGCCCGGCTGCCAGATTCACAGGCATATAAAATCTCTATGCCTTTCTCCGCCTCAAGTGTTCTTAATCTATCCTGTATCACCAATTCCATAGAATGCTATCTATCAATTTGCCACTGTAGAGAAGTAAAACTAAACCGTTCACTGGAGGCTCCTTCCCTTTACCTTATAGCCACCAACCAAGTATCCCAGCAATGACCCAATAAGAACTGGAATAGAGATCAAACCCATTAACAACCAGCGATCCTGTTTAAAATGCACATCGAAGTGAACCAATGAAACATAAGCCACTGCGCACATCGCGACAACAATGGCAATCAGCACTCCCCAAGTCACAAGATTCGCCGACAAGACCGCACCGCAACTTTTACAGGCGCACTGTATCGAGTTGATGCCACTACACCAGCCAATCAAAGATATGGGCTTTTCATTACAACCAGGGCAATTTTTCATTTTTACATCAACCTCTAAATCTAAACTAAAACCTAGCTAGAGCCCCACCCCAGCGACCTGAAATTATATTTAATATTCTTCTATGCAGAAACTTCCCCTCTACATTAACCCGAGCTTTGGAGGAAAGAGAATAACAAGGAGGAACGCTGCCTATCACGCCTCTCCAATCCCTATAACACCGCTACCAATACCCAAAACGTCCCATAGAAACCCAAGCTCGAAGGATAGAGTGCCTTCTTCCCATAATGAGCGAAACATCTGCTATCATCGCGCCCGCAAAAACCTAAGGGGTGGCCAAGGCCTGAGATGCTGCGAGATCAAGAAGATCTGTTGAAGCAAACCCTTGAACCTGATCCGGTTAATACCGGCGTAGGAATAGGTAGGCATGCCAAAGCCCTCCCCTCGTCGCGCTCCGGGTCTCTTTCATTAGTGTTGATCCGAGAGAGAACCATGAAGAAACTGTTCACAATCCACCCGATTGCTTTATCCATCGGCCTTGTTGCGGGCTCGCCTAGTGGATTGGTTTTAGCTGCAGAGCCCATGAACAGGGGGCTTGAAGAGGTGGTAGTGACGGCTCAACTGCGCGATACCAACCTGCTCGATCTACCAAGCAGCGTCAGTGTGATGGACGCAAGCAGTATTGAGGCGCGAGGTGCTGGTAACTTGGACCAACTATTGAATATGGCACCAAATGTCAACTTCTCTACTGGCGCTTCACGGGGACGCTTTATTCAGATTCGCGGTATTGGTGAGCGCAGCCAGTTTATCGACCCAGTAAATCCTTCCGTAGGCTTGGTCATTGATGGGATCGACTTTACTGGTCTTGGTCTGGCTGCCAGCACCCTGGATATCGAACAGGTAGAGATCCTCCGCGGCCCTCAAGGCACCCTGTATGGTGCTAATGCCCTGGCGGGCCTGGTCAACATGCGCAGCGCCGCACCCACTTTAGAAACTACAGGCAAGGTCTCTGCCGAACTGAGTGAATATGGTGGCCGCAGCCTCTCTGCCATTGGCAGCGGCAGCCTGACCGAGCAGCTTGGCTTCCGTGTTGCCGCCAGCGAACGAAAGTCCGATGGCTATATGGAAAACCAGTACCTGGGCCGCGATGACACAAACAATATTGATGAGTCCGTGCTGCGTGGCAAACTGGCTTACTCACTCAATGATGACTTACAACTTGGCCTGACACTCTTCTACCTTGATGCCGATAACGGCTACGATGCCTTCTCTTTATACAATACCCGCGAAACCCTCTCCGACAAGCCCGGTCGGGACCAGCAGGAAACCTGGGCAGGCGCTATAACTGGGCAGTGGTCGGGTAACGAAAATTTCACTCTTGAAGCCACCCTAAGCCTCGCCAACTCCGATACCGAGTACGGATACGATGAAGACTGGAGTTATATTGGTTTTCATCCCTGGGGTTACAGTCAAACCGATAATTACCAGCGGGACAAAGACAATACCAGCCTGGATCTGCGCCTCCTCTCCACCGAGACCTCCAAACTCTTTGCGGGGCGCACTAGCTGGGTACTGGGGGTTTATCATCGCCATGAACAAGAAGACCTCCTACAGGTTTCAGGAGCAACTGAAGGCACAATCACTGAATACAGCTTTTTTAGCAGTGAGTTTGATACCAAAAACAGCGCAGTTTATGGGCAGCTGAGCACCACACTGAGCGACACCCTCAACCTGATTAGCGGGCTTCGTCTGGAAAGGCGTAGTGCAGATTATTTTGATTCCTATACCACCAAGGCAGATAGCAGTGAGGACTTGTGGGGGGGAAATATAACCCTGGAATATCATTATTCCGAAGACACTTTATTGTACGCCACCGTTTCACGAGGCTATAAGGCAGGGGGTGTAAACGGGGCAATCATCGCAGAGTTCGCGGGTAATGTAGAAACTTACCGTGAGATGTTCGAGTTTGATACAGAGCATTTACTTAACTACGAACTTGGGGCAAAAGGCAATTGGCTGGATAACCGTTTACAGGCCCAGTTAGCGGCCTTCTACCAGGACCGCAACGACGTCCAAGCCAAACAATCACTTTTTAACCCAGAGAGTAAAAAGTTTAGGGAGTACCTGGGCAACGCCGCAGGTGGTAAAACTTTCGGCTTTGAGGCGGAAATAAATTTCCAAGCGACTGAAGCTGTACGCCTCTTCGCCTCCGCAGGCTGGCTAAACGCCGAGTTTGAGGACTTTATTAGTAGCACCCACGTAGATACGGAGAAGGACGATAAAACCGGTACAGTACTACCGGTAAATCTGGATGGGCGTGATGTAGCTCATGCACCAAACTATCAGTTCTTCACTGGCACCGAGATTGATCTCAGTGCCCACTGGGTACTGCGCCTGGAATTGGAAGGCAAGGATGAGTTTTACTTCTCCAATAGCCACAATGAAAAATCCACTGCCTACGAATTGCTCAACGCCCGCCTCACCTACCGGGCTGACAGCTGGGAAATCTCCCTGTGGGGCAGAAACCTGACCGACGAGGACTACTACACCAGGGGTTTCTATTTCAGCAATGAATATGGCAATAATCCAGCTAATGACTATGCTCCGGAGCCTTACTATCAACAAGGTGAACCACGTATTGCCGGGGTAACCGGTACTTATACTTTCTAACAAATCACCGGTAATGTAGCCGACAAACTCCGATAACTGCCCGTGAAATATTAGATACATAGCGTACCTGCTATTCACGGGCTTAATCTGGTTAGGTAGCGAAGAATGAAGAATCGTTGCCACTAGGCTCTCTGCGGATAACGAGAAAATCTATGCAACTCTCTGTAGAAATCAGCATGTACCCACTAAAAGATGAATACATCCCTAGTATTCAAGTTTTTATTGAACGCCTGAATAGCCATTCAGGCCTGAGAGTGATCACCAACACCATGAGTACTCAGGTATTTGGTGAGTATGATTTACTAATGGATATCCTAAAAATAGAAATGCGTAAATCCTACGAACAGTTTGGACGCGCCATTTTTGTTTGTAAATTTATCGATGGCGACCTAGCTCCGGCAGAACCCCATGCTTGACCCCGAGTTTCTTGAAATTATTCGCACCTCAATTGCGGCCATGTCCCTGTGGGAAGTTGCAGCAGTTATTCTGGCCCTCGCCTACCTGTTGCTGGCGATGCGAGAGAAAATCAGCTGCTGGTATGCTGCATTTGCCAGTACCGCAATCTATTTGGTTTTATTCTGGGATGTCAGCCTACTGATGGAGTCGGCACTTCAGGTTTTCTATCTAGTCATGGCTGTCTATGGCTGGTGGCAATGGCGCCACCACAGGGATAAAAACAAAGATCTTAAGATTCACCGGTGGGGACTGCAAACCCACTTAATAATGTTCAGTGGAGTTGCCATACTAACCCTGATATTCGGTTATCTGCTGGATAACTTTACCAGCGCCGCCCTACCCTATCTTGATTCCTTCACCACCCTGGGAGCCGTGGTAACCACCTATATGGTGACACGCAAGGTCTTGGAAAACTGGATCTACTGGATTGTGGTGGATGGAGTCTCTATCTATCTCTACCTGGATAGAGGACTCTACCTCACCGCGCTGTTGTTTTTGCTCTACGTGGTGTTGGTTGTTATTGGTTTTTTCCAATGGAAATCCATCTATAACAGGCAGAATCAAGCTGAGCAAACCCGGTTTGCCCCAGCAAAGAGCGGCCAAGTTTCCAACGCTTAACAGCGATGTGATCTAGCCCCCAGTGCCTATGAGCGATACTCAGAATGACATTATTCCTTGCGACTGGCATCAGTGGAGCCAGTCCAGGCCAAGTTTTATACGAGCTTTGGCAGGTGGGCAAACCAATAGAACCTATCTAGTCTCATCAGGGGAGGTGCTTCTGGTTGTACGCCATAACTCCCCTCTCAGCCAGGCGCTGGACCTGAACCGGGCAGCTGAAGCCCAAGTCCTCAGCAGAGCCAGTCATGCCAGGCTCTGCGCGCCCCTTATTTATTGTGATCCTCAATACCAATATTTGGTAACAGGATTTATCCAGGGCCAGCCCTGGCGCACAGAGACCCCTGGCGCCTTGGAACGACTTGCCAAGCTGCTCCGTAATATTCACGCTCTCCCGGCAATAAACAGTCAACTCGATATTGAACTGAAAATAGACTACTACTGGTCATCAATTGATACTCAAGCCGATTTCTATCCACTTCTGGAACAGTTAAGCGATGAAGTATCAACTAGTATTAACGCAACAAAGGCTATTCATGATAACCCCTGCCTTTGCCACAACGACCTGACCAAAGAAAACCTAATTACAAGCAGTAGCGGGCAGCTTATCGCGATCGATTGGGAATATGCCTCCATGGGGGATCGGTTTTATGACCTTGCCGCACTGGTCGAAGAACACCATCTATCCACAGCACAGCAGCAACAATTACTGGCTATTTATCTTCAAAGAACACCAGTCAATAATGACTGGTGGCGCCTGCACCACTGGCGGTTAATTTATAAATACCTATGTGTACTTTGGCATGCTCTGCAGTGGAGTGCCAAAAAAGAACCCTGTGATTCAAGCGCCATTATCACTCAGTGCCAAGCTTTATTAACATTAGCCGCGTCCACTCCCGATCGCTAATTAAGGAATACCCTTTACAAACCAGCATTGACTGGTTATTGCTCTACAAATATATAATCGTTGCAATCCTGCACGGATTACCATCAACACCAACGAGTATAGGGAGATACCTGTTATGGCCAGAACGTTCTTTATCTTTTTACTACTATTTGCGACAGCCAGTAGCCATGCCGAGAAGAGACCGGAAGCATTCAACACTATCGACAAGCTTTTCGCGGCTATGTCGAAGTTTGATCATCAGGCAATGAGAAGTACAGTTACCGATTCCTTTATTCTATTGGAGCACGGCGAAGTCTGGACCATAGAGGATCTGGTTAAAGTGGTTAAGCCTTCTAGCTATACCAGAACGAATTACTTCAGCATCATCAACTACGAGCAGCAAGGTGATTTACTCACTGTGAATTACTGGAACAAAGCCAACTTTACCCAGAAAAACAACAGCGAGGAGGTTATCTGGCTTGAAAGTGCAGTACTGGCGAAGGTAGATGGGAACTGGTTGCTCACCCAAATGCATTCCACTAGGCTGCCAACGGGTAAAACTCCCGATAAGGTTACTTTTATCCAGCAAAAGCTCTAAGGCAAAGAAAAGCCAGTTCGAGTGGGCAGGCCTAACGGCCCGCCCATTATCCATTGTAAGGATCACCGCCAGTACCACCCCAGCGCCTTTCCCTCCTCCCCATGGCATCATGTAAAATATGCAGCAACAATACGATGCAAAGCGTTTATTACCCTAGGAGGCGGCTTTATGAAGCTAAGAGTGTACCTTTCCGGTGAAATTCATTCTGACTGGAGAACCCAAATCATCGAGGGTTGCAAGAAACAAGGATTGGACATCACCTTCTCATCCGCAGTTACCAATCACGATGCCAGTGACGCTGCCGGAGATGGTCTTGGCCAGGAGTCCAACTCCTTCTGGCGGGATCATAAGTCGGCCAAAGTCAATGCCATTCGCATCAAACACTCGATTGAGAGCTGTGACCTGGCCATTATTCGCTTTGGTGAGAAGTACAAGCAGTGGAACGCTGCATTCGATGCAGGCTACTGTGCGGCCCTAGGGAAACCTTATATTACCCTGCATGATGAATCTCTGGTTCACGCCCTGAAAGAGGTCGATGGTTCTGCGCAGGCCTGGGCCCAGAACCCAGCACAAATAGTCGACATTCTGAAATACCTCTCTACCCAAGCCTAATCTCCTGTATTGCCACCGCCAGCCAATGGCGGCGGTGGCTTATGAAATATCAGTATCCCAGCCTATTTGTACCGGTATTTAATGGACAAATCCTTAATGGAAAAGGATATACCCGGCTCTTTCCGCGGAACCATGTTTTCTTCCGGTTCCACTTTCATCCACTTTTAATGAAAGCGAACCCGTCGGGCTTCCAGGGTCTCCATTCAACACTAGCCAACCACCATCACGACCATCAACGCCCATAATTGAGGCAATAGCATGGCTACCCACTGCCGTTGGATACAAAGACTCTCCGCTATTAAGCATGCCTTCTATGAGATCCGGCCCTACCGCTGCCGTGAACTGCACACCGGAAACTACATAAGTACCTGCTTCAACAACAATCAGGCCAAGCTGCTCATTCAAACGGCTTCCCGAATTGGTACTGATCCCCTTTCCAGCAACAAATGCCGTTTCAACGGGCAACCCCAGATCTTTAATACCTGACTCACTGGCACTCCAGAAATGAGAAAAATTGCTATCGTTATAGGTCATTACCTGTCCTATAACCACCGGTTCTACATAATCCTCTGCATTAAGCATTTGCCGATCCTCGGCTTCCCAGTTTCCCTTTTGCCCTGTAAGGCCGGAAGTCACTCGTTGCGCTTCCATTTTAACTCCATGCTCCTGTTCCGTATAAATCCCTTGCTCCACCACAATATAAGTTAGAGACACCGATACGGTACTACCGTTACCCCTGACATCCTGAGCCATTACCTGAAAGGTATTACCTTGTGCATTACGTATCCGTGGTACCGTTGCCACATGAACAGAGGTATAAACTGGTGTTGCGACTACGACCATATTGTCATAGTGGTTTTCAAGCGTAACCGTTTGCCAGTTGCTAGTGACATTCGTTAAAACGCCATGCTCCATTTTTAAGCCGCACTGTGTTCCCTCAACTACCATCGAAAATACTTTGGAGTTATTCGTTGCGATGCCATCCGATATTTCAAAATGTATACCGTTAGTGATTCCCAAGTCCGAACAAGAGGGCGTACCAGAAATTTCGCCCGTTCTGCTATCGATTACCAACCATTCTGGCGCATTAACAACTGAAAAGGTCATATTGACCGTATCCTGCTCGTCTCCGTCATGCCAGGAAGGAAAAAAGTAAAATGAATCGCCCACCTGTACTGTATGATCTTTTATAGAAGCATCTATAAAAACTGGAGCTTGGTTAGCAACTAAAGCATCTTCAATATCCACATACCAAATGCCCGAACCAACAAGCCCTCCTCTCTCCCCCCGATGAGAGGCCATTAACAAATCCCCATTGTTATCAGAAAAGACATCAAGTATCCCATTTAAAAACTTAGTGTCTTGAGGTTGATGTGGACCGGAGGAAATTAATCGGTCCAGTGACCAGATACCTCCTGATTGATTTAATAGAAATACCGCATTTTGTTCACTCCAACTCCCCATAACTACACTCTGAAAATAGCTTCCAGCCGCCGTCACAAAATCAATTCCACTGGGAGGTATCTTTTCTCCGTTATATTCAAGCATTAAAACAGGCCTCCCTTGTTGAGAGGGGTCTGGCTCTATCAGTCCCAGCGACTGAGCCACAATCACATTCGGCTCCCCACTTTGTTCATCACGCCAGTCACCCACAGTACTATTCCGCTTAGGGCAACCATAATCGGTTCCCCGTATCAGCTGATAAAATTGATCCCTTGGGGTCCCATCCTCGGCAGTAGGGTTAGGACAGCGGAAATTGATTGAAGAAGCATCATTTACTGCATGCATTGTGGTATACAAGCTTCCTTGAGAATCTGCAGCCAATCCAAATGGATTGCGTAATCCCTGGGCGTAGCTACGTATCTTCCCGGTATCCTCGCTGGTAAACACCTGAATATCACGGTCATGTTCCTGACGCAGTGCCGATAGATATTCAGCATGACTACCAAAACTGTCAGGGTCCAAATCACCTCCAATATCGAACCAAGCAATATTTGAACTTGCGGTATCTTCCAGCTTCAGTAGATTTTCAATAAATAAAACGGCTGCCGTATAAGCATGCTCATTGGTTTGCGTATCACCTCTTGACCCCAGAGAAATAAAGAGAGAGTTACCACTGACATGCAAGTGTTGGATTTGGTGATGGGCGACACTTATGGACTCGGCAATAACTTGGCGCACCTCATCAACTGCATTCCCCTCGGCCTGGGTTTCTCCCCAAATACGATCCCCATCATCATCACTGAGCCGGATAATATTCTGAAAGAAGTTACTGCCACCACTATTGTGTAAGACCACGGTAGGGGCTAGGTACATAAAGACCTTTCCAGGAAGGCCCGTTTGTGAATTGATCGCATTGGGGTCATAGTGAAAAGCCATACCAATCGCACCATGGCAACTATCTCCTGGAGACCGGCCTGGGTTGCCCTCATTACAGTTCCCGTTAAGGGGATTTCGGGTGCTCTCAAACACAGACCCAGATACGGCAGTCAAGAAATCATCCTCGAACCCTCCTTCCACTTTGTCTGCTACCTGGTAGCGATAGGCAATTACCCCATGAGTTAATGTGGCGGCGTAAACATACTCCGTATCTCCCGGAGCCATGGAAATTTGTGTATAGCTCGGCTGACTAAAAGATTCATCAGAAGTTGGGTGCTCAATCAAAGTAAAGGTCTGCTCACCAAATACAGACTGCTTATCTTCATCTATAACAAAATACCTTGCATGCAGCGGAGGACTCAAAAAAGAAAAATTAGCCACTAGGACAAGACAAATATATCCAATATAAGATCTAAGTAAAATCATCTGTTCCTCAACAACTCACAAAATTTAAAAATTTCAGTTAAATGCACTAGCAACCTAACAGCCAGGTACTGAGCATTAACCAGTAATGCAGATAAAAACCAGCCCTAGATATGAAAGTAAAAAAAGTGGAACTCAAATCTAAGAGGTAAAGAGATAAGCAATTGTTGCTGGACCGTTGCAAATAGGAACTAAATCCATCGAAAATCAACAGCCATCGCCAGACTACATGCAGGCAATTACTGAATAGTAACTTTTTAGGTTTATAAACCTCACGCTTATCGATACTTACCGTTCAAACACCATCTTTTTAACTTTGGCAGAAATATTCTCTGGATCGACAGCCCCAAGAAGGTAGTAGCGTCTACAATGCATTCCTCTGGCACACTTAGCACCTATAGACTTATCTTTTTTGATCTCATGATTCCATTTACGCTCACCCCGGATCAAAAGATTGCCGTTATCCAGAGTAATATCAATATCACCAGGATCGAATTCAGGAACATCCGCCTTTACAAGAAAACGAGCATCTTCTTCAGCCGTATCAACCTATGGCGTTCACTCACCCCCCTCTTCTTCGAAAAAGGGCGGCTAGCGTACTGATCTCTTCATATATTGCATTCTCGAATTGGAGTTAATTAATCTATCAAGGGTTGGTATGGACGCAAGCTAGTATAGCCATGAGAATATAAGCCGAATAAAAATGGCGCTAAATTCAGACTATAGATACTGTCATTAAAAAACACAAAGGCATAACGTTGATGAGTAAACTCAAAGAACCTACTCAGGAGAAGTCGAGATAACTTTAACGCCACTCTGACCCTGCCTGATAGAAGCGTTAAGGTTTACAGATAAAAGATTTGACCAGAGTGAACTCTAAACCAATTTGTGATGAGCCCATCACAAGTTATCCCATTAATTATCCTGGAGGGCATCGTGACGATTAGCAAAGAGGTGTGGCAAGGCCAAGCCGTATATTCCAAGGCACATTTATGGCTCTATGATTTTTGGGTGCTTTATTTGTCAAATCGTTATATCTGGCACTGTCCAACCCCAACAATCCTTGAACAATTCAATCAATACACCAGTGCAAACCATTTGGATGTGGGTGTTGGGACCGGCTACTTTATGGATAATTGTCGCTTCCCATCTTCTCAGGTTAGGCTTGGACTTATGGATTTGAACCCGAACTGTTTAGATGTTTCCGCCAAACGAGTGGCAAGATATAAGCCTATAAAGTTTCGCACAAATGTTCTCGATGAAATGCCTAGCAATGTCGAGCCTTTTGACTCCATTTCTCTCAACTATTTGTTCCACTGCTTGCCGGGCAGACTTTCAGAAAAGCTTATAGCGATCGACCACCTTAATACACTACTTTCAGATCACGGCATCGTCTTCGGCTCTACACTATTACATGAGGGGGTACACAAAAGTGCTATCGCCAAAAAATTGATGGCCTTTTACAATAAGAAGGGAATATTCTCTAACACCCAAGACTGCAAGGAAGATTTAGAAGAATTTTTACAAAGTAGGTTTTCTGAACACTCTATTAGAATACAGGGCTGCGTTGCACTTTTTATGGCAAAGAATAAAAAGTAATCACAGCCCCAATTGTTGAAAATAAACAATCTTATTGTTTTTTAGAGCCTCGCAGCCATACACCTTCCTTGTTTTGGTCATGGTAAGCCAACCAAACCACAGAAATTCCGGCCGCACTCTTGGCCTTCATAAGGCGCGCATTGTCATAACCATTGTAGGGAACATCAAAAACAGATCCCGGATACTCATAAGCACAAGCGGCCTCTCCTTGGGACCAATCAGCCTCAGTGAAAGTAACTTTCCAATCGCTTCTATCACGACAGGCAAAATGATAACTATTCAGGCAAGGGACATCATTAAAACGGCCATTAGCCTTAGAAACAGCACAATTCTCATTTCCACGCCAGTTATTAGGCTCTGTGCTTTCCCAAGACCAGAGCAAATCGTCAGGCTCAAGGTGCCCCGCACTACCACCGCCATTGAACCAGAACATCTCAAAAATGTTGAGGCCACAGGAGAGGTAGCCACTCACATTGGATTCGGTAATTTCTTTGTCTTGCGGCCCTTTACCACCGCTACCAATACCATAGAGGGTGCTTGGATCATGCAGCCGAGTCATTTGCTTCCTAACATCAGATGTTATCAGCTCACAGGCGTTAGAATCAGACGGCTTGCTAAATTTATCCTTATAGAAATTCCTATATTGCAGGCCCAAATGAACCACTGACCTAAACCTTTCGGACTGCGGACATACGGAATCTGTATTAATAGCAATTACATTCTTTCCGGCATCCAACACATCCTGCTTGCTTATAGAATCCACCGGCAAACCCACACAGCTATTCGAGCCCCCACCTGAGCGATTAGCTTCATAAAGATAGTTGCCCAACTCACCACGTAACTGGTCTGCTATCTGGCCATAATGATCGGAGTTAATTTCAAGCTTTAGCATTATCACTGACTGAAGATTTCCCTCCTCCAACCACCGAACAATGCTTTCCAACCCCCTGCGAAATTTCTTTTCACCACCAGCACAGATACCATGACATAACCGTAATTGGTTTTCTCCAAGGAATGTTCCGTAATCACCGACATCTAAGGTAAGCTCTCGCACCCCGGAGTTTAGCTGGTCATAGATCGATATATCCTGATTGGGATCAGCCCAATAGGCGCTATCCCACTCACGCGCATTATAGGAGTTGTGGGTACCCACCCACTGGGAATGGTTGAAAGGTACATCTTTATCCAACTGTTCTTGTAGGGATAATTGCATCACACCCTGAGTGGTAGTCGATTTAACAACTGAAGCCAGAAGCAGGCCTGTTATGAAAATCACTAACCGCCCAAAAGATGACACTTGGGCCATTTGGTTTTTTCTTATCATGATATACCTGTGTCACTATCGTGACATTATTGTTAATATTTATTTTTATTTTGCCCTACAAAAGACCGCGGACCCCAAGTCAGAGCTCTTAGATATTAACCAAACCGATAATCAATTCATAGAGCCGAATCAAACCTGACTGACCGGTTAGAAACACCAGAAATTAAAGCCCATAATTTATGCAAAAAGGAAAACAAATTTCCAGTAGCATATTCTTAATTAGACTATATGAGCGTCATATAAATAATAATAGTGGCAACCCCTGCAAGCCGCACAACTGATCTGTACGTAAATCCATATTTTGAACCGCACCGGCAAGCAGGTTAAGACTACCCTGCGTTTAACCGGCCAAACTAGTTTATTATTTTATTAGAATCTCAATTTAACAAGCCAAATAAAAACAGAATTTGTATTTTAACAGAAAAAATAAATTCAAGCCTCGGATTTGCAAACCAACCAAAAAACAGGGCAGTAACTTCACAGATGAGCACCATCTTAATAGACGCTCTCATATTTTCCATAAAACCGGCTACATGAAAGGAATAGAACTTGGATTAAGTGGCAAGCAATTGTTTACAGTAGATTCTCCACACAAAAAATAACAGCAACTATTTTCGAAACAAAAAAAGTACGCACCACAACACCACAAAAAAATTACCAAGAAGACGAGAAATTAAGACTTTAAACAATAAGCATAACCTAACAAACCCAAAACCAACCCCCTCCCAAATAACTATGTCAAGGTTACTCTCAACAATAAAAATTACAGCCACTTACACTTAAGCAAGGCATTCAACTTGTCACCCACAACCCAAAATATTACATGCGTACCAGGTTTTCCCCATGTGAAGCAAATCACACAAAAACCCTCATGGGCGATAGTAAAGACTGGCGGGTATCAGATCATTTTATGATAAGATCGCGTAATGGATTTAGCGCCTAAGCGCTAAGATGAACAATTATCAGGGATGAGAATATATGGCTAACCCTCACAATACGGACTATACACACTTTATCTTTTTCCACGAAAAAACTAAAGGACAAAATGGAAAGCCTGTCTTTATCGATCCCAAATTACTTCCCCGGTTTATTGATTTGATCGATCTCAATTCGGAGGCAGGCATAAAAACGGCAAACCAAATGAATCTGCTCAAGGGTCCCACTGCCGGGATTACCTCTGACAGCAACCAAAGTAACGGCTTTGAACATCGCGAATATATAGGAACTGTACAGGTTACCTATATCGTGTATCAAGAGAGCAATAGTCATAATAGAGGTCCTGGTGTTTATATCACTGAGCTCAAGCGAGCCAACGGAAGTTCAGACGGTAAATCTCTACCGGCAGGATTTTACCAATCAGAATTTGAGGGTGAAAATTGGAAGCTGAACTCGATTAAAGACGATATTATTCCTACAGCAATAGGGGCAATTGGCGCCTTCTTTGATGGTACTAAATATGATGCGTTGTCTACCGCTAAAGAATATGGTAGCTACTTAAAGAGCACAGGAAATGCGGACCAAAAGCAACTAAACAACTGTTTTTCACTCTACTATGCACCAAGCTATCTCGTCGATGAGCTTGGTGTATGGAAAACATCGGCTCAGAAACTCTCTGGGCCGGACGCAGGACCTCGAGAGCTTGCCCGCCTGCTATATAAATCGCTACCTTGGGATGAGAGAGATGAAACCTTAAAGCATCATTGGTATGTTTTCGGAGAGGGTGCCAAGATGCTTCACCGTACCTTGAAGGAGTTTAGCCAGATAGCTGGAGGAAAAAGGCTACAACAGCATTGTTTTTATTTTGTCAACCCACGAGAAAATATTGGACTTTTGGTGCAGGAAGTTGAAAAAGTAGGTGCACAGACGAAAAAGACCAGTTACAGGCATAGCCTAGATGATATAGCCAGTAAAGTGCATCAAGTGAAGGATGGCAATAGCGCTACAACCGGTCTACAGAAAATTGACGCCTCCTGGACTAAGTTTGACAAAATGATACAGGGGAGCAGCAATTATTATCAAAACAAATATATTAATAGCCTTGATAATAATCGTACTTTTGCAGATGCGGCTATAAAATTTGCAAGAAACTTCAAAGATGGATGGGGTTAAGTATGGCTAAGGTAGATTCACTTGACTTAAGCCACCCTATTATTGAGCAACTTGACGATATTTACTGGCTACCCTTTGATACGCAACCCGTACACCATTACGACTTAGGCGATTGGCACCTATCTTTTACAGGAAAGTTAGTAAAGCATATTTATGGAGGCAATCATTATGTTCCATACACTACACCAATCGACAAAGAAGATAGCTATCCAAGGTTCTATGGTGGACAGCCACTTTGGGGCAATGAAAGCCCCTACATTTGGTTGGAATTTCACTCAATCAATGTCGGCTGCAGTGTAGATGTGGGATCTGATGATGTATGGATTGTTGGCACCGCTAGCTTTGAGATCCGAGTGATCCAAATACGGGACCCATCCAAATCTGGAGTCTTCGACCTCTCTGATCACAACCAGTTAAAGCAATTTATATTTACAAAACATAAGGATTCTCTAGATCGCCTGCTAAAATCGGGGCATGAGGATCGCTTTAGTGCCTGGAATTTAGACGAAATTGTTAACTACAAGGTCAAAGGAAGGAACTGGTATGAAATAATTGATGGTAACCGAGGCGTAAATTGGTGCTTCAACCTATATACCAACCTGTCAGACAAGCATCTTTTATATATTAAATATATCCCCAGCCAGTTCTGGCCTCCATATCATATTCCCAGCGAAAAAGCCCTGCACATTAGCAAATCTCCTTTGTGGGACTTTATGGATAACCTGGAGCTTTCCAAAATGGAAGAAGGCAGCCAGGTTGTTACCGGTACTATAGAGCGGGAGACTACTAGCTCCTGGGGAGAGGGCACAGAAGATCTGAGCAGCTGGTAAACTATTTTATTTAGCGGACTTTCTTAGCTCAGATTGCATATTTACACATTATTCATTTCGAAAGCTATACTTTATAGATTCTTGATTTCTTCGAAGAGATCTTAACCAGCTGGCTAGGAAGCAAAGTTTGGATAGCCTAAGGTTTTTGAGCTACTGTCTCAATTCCTGTTGTATGGTGCCCCCAAAGGGCACCAACAGGTAAGTGGGCGCTTTTACGACCAGCCAAATGTTCGTGATTTAAACGTTCAGCGACTCACCAATTAAAAGAACCTTGCCATTGCGCTCACCTGCCGCAGCGACTTTAACTGCTTCCTTCACATCACTAAGGGGGTAAGTAGCATGTACCGGTGCTGCCAACTTACCTTCAGCGACCAACTTGGTAATCGTTCCAAAAACTTCCCGCTGTCGCTCTGGGGAAGCATTAGCAAACCACTTGGCCAGCCAGAATCCACGTACGGTAATATCTTTAAAGATAATCACTCCTGGCGCGAGGAGACAGGGCTCACCACTCAGAGCGCCATAGTTTACCAGCGTGGCGCCTTCACTAAGGGTCTCGCCCAATCTAGCAGTAGCCATTCCCCCGACGGCATCTATGCCCAAGCGAATCTCAGCACCTCCGGTTGCAGCTTTAACCCTTTTAGCAAGGCTCTGCCCTTCCTGCTCACCATCCACCAGCACCACATCGGCACCGGCTTCCAGCATAGGCTCGATCAGTGAGGATCTGCGCACAACATTGACTACCTTAAGTCCGCGAGCTTTTGCCAAGCTGGTCAGATAGGTTCCCACCGCAGAGTTTGCTGCGTTTTGAATCACCCAATCCCCTTCTTTCAGGTCGACAAACTCACTGAGCAAGAGGTAAGCCGTGGGGGGGTTAATAGTGATCATAGAGAGCTGTATGGGATCTACCTCATTTGGCAGAGGGATAAGCCCTTTGGCATCCGCCACCATATGGCTAGCCCAGGTGCCACTGCCAACAGGTAACAAGACGGTTTGACCTATTTCCGGCGCCAACACATTTGGACCATGCTTGACGACCTTGGCAACTCCCTCATTCCCACCGACGGCAGGCAAAGGCGGCAACATGCCGTATTCACCTGTCAGTGTGAGTACATCTGAGGGGTTAATGGGTGTGGCCAGCATTTCCAACAATACTTGCCCCTCTTTCAGCTCCGGCTCACTAAATGAAACCGCCTCAATCACATCTTGGGGTACTGGGCCGCGCTCATGATATTCTGCCTTTAGCATGTCACCTTATCCTTTAATAAGCCTTGTATTCACTTAACCGTAAACAATCTCTGTTTCACGGCCAGTCGAAGCGGTTAAGTCTACTTAACATGAGAGAGAGTTCAAGAATATCAATCGGGCACAGATAACCTGAGGCAACCGTTCAAAGTTATCTGTAAGTTTCACTTCAGCCTAGACAAAGGCTACTTTTATTAATATATGTCATGTTTTTGTTAGTGACATGACGCCATTAATTCAGGATCATTATGTAAGAGAGGGAGATGCCACAAGAGCATTTTGTAAACCTGGAGCAATTACGGAAGGCAAGCTGACTAACAAGCATTTGCATCGAGTGAAATTAAAATTAACTCCTCTGTCCCACTATATCTTTGCTTGCCCCTCACATTTAAAATGTAAAATATTATCCACCGCTTCTATCAACCTCCCCAAGATCACAGACTTAGCTTCAATTAAAAATTACAACCTAGAAAGCACACTCAACGAAAACCGAGGCAATACCAAGATGCAGCACTTTGCAGAGGAATAAAATCTTTAGGAAAATTTTATTGAACAAGGAACTCGCCCCAACCTGATCAAGTATTACGCCTACAGTATCGCCCCCCTAAACCGACCACCCTGCCCACAAAAACATCAACCAACAATAAGAAAACCCAGCACTAAGCAAATATTTTTTGAATAAAAGTAAAGTTTTATAAAAGTATGGCAACTTGTACCAAATGTTAGTAAGGTTTGAAAAAGTGCCAAATAAGTCTTTCTCTTGGTCAATTATCAATGGAAGTACTGGCTAAGCTGTATTTTCTGCTCCAGAAGCAGGATCGTTTTTCCGATCAGAGTGGTGGGATAACTGGGCATATAGAGCTCTCAATCCCCTTCCTGCTTTTGGCCTCTGCTCTGAAACGGATACCCCTCACTCCCTCAGAAAATTCACAATGGGAATTTTCATTCCCAATTTTTCCACACCAAAAAACTCTTATTTCAAGATCTGCCATGAAGTATAAGGAGAATAAAAATGGGACTCTGTATTGATTCAAATAACATCGTCTTTATTACCCAGGTGAGAACGGCGCTTAACACCCTGTTAGGCGGAGTTGGCACTGCTCTTGCCTACACATCCGAGAAATATCGTACCGGTGGTCGCAATGTGTTACGAGTGAGTGAAGGCGCGGGGATTCTGACTGCTGCTGGACTCAGGGCCAACAGCACAACACTGGTAAGACGCCTGATTGCCAGCCGCCACGATACACGAATTACCGAACATCATTCGCTGGGATTCAGGCCCGATAAATGGCTGAAAGACCAGATCTGGAGTGGATTCAAGAATTATATTCCCTTGATAAGTGCCGACCAGGGCTTTATGGCGAAAGTGATGAGCACTGGCGCCAGCGGTGTAGTTATGTGGAATAACAATGTTTTTCAAACAGCCAATCTTACCAATACCGGAACTGTAGTTATGGGCAACTGCCCAAGCTATATTACGCTGGCCCATGAACTGGTGCATGCCGACCGCTGCAACCGTGGACTGCACCTCTCTGGCGCTACCAATTCCACCTACCTTGCCGACCAAAGGCAAAATCCCATGAATAGTGTATTCCGTCAGCAAGGTAATGGACTGCTTATGGCCAGGGTTACCAATGGTGGCAACAACCTCGTATATAACAATACGACAGTGTCCAATCTCAATAATATGATCACAACCAGAACCGCAGGTTGGATTTGGGTTGGAGGGTCTATGGAGGCGAAAGAAGAGATAGCCACAGTAGGCCTGAGTGATGACCAGAATAATGTCCCCAATGACCTTTTAGCCATCAATGAAAATATGATACGTGCCGAGCACAATGTTCCCCGTAGGATGAAGTATGGGCGTATCGGCAACTTGAACTAACCCAGCCGTTAATATCAAAAGAATGAATCAGGCTAGCCCGGCACAAGGATGTGCAAACTTTTCCGGCTTTCGCTTTTAAACTTCTGCTGAATCAGTAATCCCCACCAACAAAATCAAAGCGATGGGTTCTTCCACTTACCTCACTATTGCATAGAATTGCAAAGGGCCGTTATCATCAGCAACAACTTGAACTGCGCTCTTAGCAAACCCAGTGACCTTTTACACCGTGACCTTTTACACCGTTTCCAAGAACTGCATTTATTTGAATTAACTCATTAGCCGTATAAGATGTTTACCTACACACTAATTAAGCATACCCATATCACCGCTGCAGTACTTAGCATCTCTCTTTTTCTGCTGCGAATGGGAATGGAATTCTCTGGTAAGACGCACTGGCGAAAGACCTTCCTGCGTTGGATGCCCCACGCCAATGATACTCTGCTGTTATCTGCTGCTATAGCCCTGGTTATTATTGGTAGCTGGAACCCGGCTGTTTTTCATTGGCTCGCGGTGAAGATCGCACTGGTTTTCGGTTATGTGATTGCCGGTTTCTTCGCACTTCGCCAGTCTGCGTCTCAGCGCACCCGTATGATTGCATCGGTTTTGGCAATAGTACAAGTTGGTTTTATCCTCTATCTAGCAATTCAAAAGCCTGTTCTCTAATATTGATTTTTTCTCTATTCTGCCTGCCCGCGAAGCCAGTGCTCACAGCTCTGCGGGCAGTGCACTTAATCTTGATCCCACACTTCGTGGTCTATCCCCTTAATGTCGCATTTCCGGGCATCAAATACTGGCTCTTTCACCCCCCTGTTAAGTTGTGCCTCATAATCCCCTAATACTTTGAAGGCGACACCGGAAAGCAGGGTAATAGCCAATATATTGGTCGAAGCCATAAACCCCATAGCGACATCTGCCATCCGCCAAAGCAGGGTAAAGTTCTCAGTACTTCCACTGTAGGAAACCCAGGCTCCAAGCAAGATAAACAGTAAAAAAATTATCCGGTAACAAAAGATAGAAACGGGGGTGTGGTAAAGATAAAAAATATTGGTCTCACCGTAATAGTAATTACCAATAATCGAGGTAAAGGCAAAGAACAGCAGTGCAAAAGCCACAAAACCACTTCCCCAGGAACCCACCTCGCTGGCGAGGGAATCCTGAGCCAGCTTAACCCCCTCCACATTACCCACCATATAGACATCAGCGACTAAAATAATCGCCGCGGTACAGGTGCAGATAACAATGGTATCCAAAAAAACGGAGGCCATTTGCACATAGCCCTGTACCAATGGATGCTTAACATCTGCTGCCGCGCCAACATTCGGTGAAGACCCAAGCCCTGCCTCATTGGCGAAGAGGCCACGTTTAACCCCATTTGAAACCACCGCTCCCAGGGCTCCGGCACCGGCCTGCTCCAGGCCGAAAGCATTTTTCAGGATCGTGCCCAGTATCTTGGGCAAGTCCCCCAGATTCATCAGTAGAACCGCCATTGCCACAGCTAAGTAAGCGATAGCCATAAAAGGCACCACCACTCCAGCAAAGCGAGCGATAGAGCGGATACCTCCAAATACAATAATGGCCGCAGTCACAGCCACGACAGTCCCCACCAACATTGGGTTGATTGCCCAGGCGTCATTGAGGGCCGTGGCCATGGCATTCGATTGAATAGAGTTGAAAATAAAGCCGTAGCACATCAGCAAAAAGATGGAAAAACTTATTGAGAGCCATTTCCAGTTAGGACCAAGGCCTTTATTGATGTAGTACGCAGGCCCCCCTCGAAAGGTTCCCGGCTGCTCCCCTTTCTCTTTGTAAACCTGTGCAAGCGTGTTTTCGACCATACTGGTAGCCATGCCGAGCCATGCCACCATCCACATCCAAAAAACCGACCCTGGCCCTCCAGCAGTAATGGCCACGGCAACGCCCGCCAAGCTGCCGGTGCCAATTCGAGCGGCGGCACTGGTGGCAAATGCCTGGAAAGCGGAAATTGAGCCCGGATGATCTTTGTGGATACCGCGCACCATTACCATGGTCATATGGCCAAAGTGACGGAATTGGATAAAACGGCTGCGGATAGAGAAGTAAAGGCCAATGGGCAGCAGCGCTATAATCAGGACACCGAGCCACCACTCCCCTTCAATCCCCCCCCACAAAAGCCGGTTGGCCCAATCAATCGCCCTGATTATTCGGTCCAACAACTCTTGCATTCACTGCTCCCTACTACAGACTGTTTTTTATTGATCGGCCAACGACTGGAAAGGGCTTTTCCCACTAAAGACTAGCAGCCACTGCAGTGCTAACTGGTGGATAACCATGCAGGCCAAGTACAGACATCGAGGAAAAGAAATGCCTTCTTTGCTGGCACCTGAGAAATCCAGTCAGGCTTACAAGGACCAAAGAAAAGAAAACACGGCGCTCAAAACTCACTTTGAGCCCTAGAAAGCAGTGGAGAACCGGAAGGAAAACAATTCCCGAGGGATAATTAGGCGACACCGATAGCGCCGCTCTAATTTGTGTATGGAATAATGCGCTAGCAGAAGATTTCCCGCGCCCGCTCTGGAGAGACCACCTTGCGACCACACTCTTCAGCGACCACAGCCAAAGCCTCAATCAGCTGGCCATTGCCAGAGGCGCGCTCGCCACCGGGCAAATAGAAGGTGTCCTCCACCCCGGTGCGTAAATGGCCTCCCAATTCTGCGGTCTTGCGATGCACCGGCCAGATTTCCTCACGCCCAATCACCGTGCTCTGCCACAAGCTGTCCGCATGCATGTATTTAGGCAGCAATGCCAACAACTCCGGGTCGGCAGGCATACCAGAGGCCACCCCCATCACCAGGTTATAGTTGGGTTTATCCACCATACCCACATCGGCATACATACCTACAGAACGGACGATACCCACATCAAAGCACTCGAACTCAGGCCTGGTACCTGTTTCGCGGCAGACCTCGAGCAGCTCCTCTACTTTGTCCACCGGATTATCAAATACCATCGGCGGCCAGGCCCAACTGCCGTTGGATCGGGCTTTCAAGTAATTCAAACTGCCAGCGTTACAGGCGGCGATTTCCGGCTTACCGGCACGCAAGCACTCAAGCGGGCCGCGCTGGTCCCGGCCAATAGTGCCCGTGGAGAAATTTAAAAGTACGCCGGGGCACTTATCACGGATGGCATCGGCTATCTCCAACGCCACTTGCGGGTCCCAGCTGGGTAGGTGCCCCTTGCCCGGCTCCTGAACCCGAAAGTGCACATGCATTACCGAAGCCCCGGCATCAAAGGCCTCGCGAGCCGAATTTGCCATTTCTTCCGGCGTTACCGGAACCGGATGTTGTTGCGGATTGGTGAGCACCCCGGTTAGGGCGCAGGTGATTACCACTTCATCGGACATCGCAGGCTCTCCTGAATTATCTTTATTTGGGCCGCTTTAGATTCGGCGCACTAAGCTTTGCCGAATTCCGCTGATTGCCATGCTCTCAGTACCTGCGCTTCAACCATGCGCGAAATACCCAGAGCCGCATCCATACTTTGGGTTTGTTGTGGGGTGGTATCAACCCCCAGCACCAAGCGCTTGCTTGGTTCCCGAGAGACTAACACAGGCCTCTACCTGTAAAAAGGCAACTTGTGTCGTCAAAACAGGCCCGGCAAAATGCGAAAAAATCTAATTAAGGAAACCGGTACCCGATGAGTAATAACCCCAAGTCAATCTCCACCCCTTACGGCAGCTGGAAATCCGCGATCAACGCCGAACTATTAGTAGAAGGCAGCGTGCGCCTTGCGGAAGCCAGCCTGGTGGGTGGGCGTTATTACTGGCTAGAGTCGCGCCCCTCAGAAAAGGGGCGCAATGTTCTGGTGCAATATTGTCCGCAAAATGGACGGCGCGACCTCACGCCCGCCCCACTGAGTATTCGCTCTAAGGCGCACGAATACGGCGGTGGTAGCTACCTGGTTCACGGCGATACCCTGTATTTTGTACTGGCGGAAGATCAGCGTATTTACCGTATGGAGATCAGCAGTAACTTGCCCGAAGCCATCACACCAGAAAACGAATCCCGCTATGCAGACCTTCACCTCGATATAAAAAGAAATCGCCTCATTTGTATTGAAGAAGACGACAGTAGTCACGCTCAGGGACTAGAGGCACGGGCACGGATTATCGCCATCGACTTGCAGGCGCCTCTGGCTACAACGCCCACGGTATTGGTTGAGGGAGCAGACTTCTACTCAAACCCCACCCTGGATACCAGCGGGGATCAATTGGCTTTCTTACGCTGGCATCACCCCAACCTCCCCTGGGACGGCACCGAGCTGTGCCAGGCCAGTTTGAATGAACAGGGAGAGATCACCGAGATTACGCAAGTGGCTGGCGGAGATAACGAATCCATCTTCCAGCCACAATGGTCCCCGCAGGGAGAGCTTTACTATGTCTCCGACCGCAACAACTGGTGGAATTTATATAAGCTGGGGCAAGATACACCTCTGTGGAAAAAGGATGCTGAATTTGCCACCCCGCAATGGGTGTTTGGCATGTCCACTTATGGTTTTATCAGTGCCGAGGAAATTCTCTGTACCTACACCGAGAATGGTCTTTGGTACCTAGCCATCCTGAATACCCGTACTGGCGAACACCAGCTGATTGAGCAACCCTACTGCGATATCGAGAGCCTGCGCTGTGAAAGTGGCAAAGCGATAATGATTGCCGCCGCAAGTGACAGCTTCCCTGCAATCGTCTCTTTTAACCAAGCAAGGGAGGCGCTTGAGGTTATCGCCAGCAGTAACCACCGTGAACTGCCCGCCGAACTTTTCTCCCGTGCCCAAGCAATCACTTACGATGTCGATGGGCGGGTGGTACACGGCTTTTACTATCCACCGCAGAACCCAGACTTCAAGGCACCTGAGGGCGAAAAACCTCCGCTTATTGTTTTTAGCCACGGCGGTCCTACAGGTGCCACCTCTGCCGGTCTCAATTTAAAAGTACAGTATTGGACCAGCCGAGGCTTCGCCATTCTGGATGTGAATTATTCCGGCAGTACCGGTTATGGACGAGAATACCGCGATCGCCTTACCGATAAGTGGGGCATCTACGATGTGGAAGATGTTTGTGCCGGCGCCGACTACTTGGTCAATCAGGGCCTGGCAGATCCTAAGCGACTGCTGATAAAAGGTGGCAGCGCAGGCGGTTATACCGTATTAGCGGCGCTAACTTTTCACAACACTTTCAAAGCCGGAGCTAGCCATTATGGAATCGGCGAATTGAGCAGCCTGGCTAAAGACACCCACAAGTTTGAATCCCGCTACTTGGACAAGCTGGTAGGCCCCTGGCCATCGGCTGAAGCAATTTATCAGCAGCGCTCTCCTATTCATCATGTAGAGCAGCTGAACTGCCCGGTGATTTTTTTCCAGGGCATGGAAGACAAGGTGGTACCACCAAACCAAGCGGAAACCATGGTTAAAGCCCTTAAAGAGCGTAATATCCCGGTTGCCTATATCACCTTTGCCAACGAAGGACACGGCTTCCGCAGTGGAGACAGCATCAAAATGGCCCTGGAGGGAGAGCTGGAATTTTACAGTCGTATTTTCGGCTTCACCCTGGCAGAAACCGGCCCCGGTATTACCATTGAAAACCTGTAATCAATCATCCCAGACCTTGAGAGGAAGCCAATAACACCATGGGAAGATGGAGACCGCCGCGCCCGCGCGGCTCCCGCTATATCACTGCGGAGGGCGCGCGACGTATGCGTGCCGAAGTAAAGTTCCTTTGGGAGGAAGAGCGCCCCAGAGTCACCCAGGCGGTCAGTGACGCCGCCAAGCTGGGCGATCGCTCGGAAAATGCTGACTATATCTACGGCAAGAAACGCCTGCGGGAAATAGACAGCCGTGTGCGGTTTTTAACCAAGCGCTTGGAAGAAATCACCATAGTTGACCAGGTGCCCGAAGATCGCGAAAAAGTCTTCTTCGGTGCCTGGGTCACGTTGGAAGATGAAGAGGGGGTAGTCGTAAGCTATAGAATCGTTGGGCCAGATGAGTTCGACGTAAAGGCCGGCCTGATTTCCATGGACTCCCCTGTGGCTCGTTCACTGCTAGGGCGCAGACTCGATGATGAGGTGGATATCCGTCAAGGCGAAAAATGGTGTACCTACTACATCATCGAAATTCGTTATGAAGAGTAGAGAGTCGAGATGACAGTAGTTAGAGCTAGCAAGCTTTGCTAGCTCTTATTAAGCTTCCGGTTTTCTATAATACAATTCTTTGTTTTTTATCCAACAATACTATAATCCCGCCTGCAACCATAACTTGGCCACTAAGGTAGGGTATGTGGCGAAAACCGTTTTAATAATTCATGTTTTTTATCGCCCAATGTTTTTCTTTGCTGCGCAAGATTTCGATCTCTGCGAATCGGCTGTATAAATTTTCCGGTCTTGATGACATCATCGATTAGATTTGCGCGATATTGCCTTTCAAAATACTCTCGATAAAATTTTGGCATCCAATACTGCCCTTCACCTTCGTATTCCTGTTTTAGCAGTGTTTCAATTTTCTTTTTCTCAAGACTTTCCCAATCAAAAGGCTGTAAATTTTCTGCCTGTACTATTCTCGCATATAGGTATACCACCCAGGCATACTGGTGATACCTGGCTGAATCAGCTGTACCCCAGGGGACTGGATTCTCGTAGAGATCCAAGTAATCAGTAATTTTAATGCCCCGTTCAGCCATATGGTACGCTTGTATTTGTACTTCGGCATCCTCTCCTCCAGAAAAATGATTTTTTACAAAATCATTTAATACATCTCTCTCATCTTCCGTCTTCGTATCAAAGCCCAATGGCCGAATTTTACGCGACCTTATCTGACCATAGTGGCGCAGTGCAATTTCATACATTGTCATCCGAGACGGCAGATGGAATCTCAATGTGTGCAATAAACCGAGCAATTGCTCTACCTTTTGTACATCGAGTTCCGAACGTCGACTTTCTAGGAATTCAAACGCACTGTATAAGATGTTGTTACAGATATTGATTTTTACAACTAGGTTTCCCCAGGCGCTTTCTGTATTTATCCACTGGTCAAGCTTCAATAAGTCTTCGCTGGCCGCCAACCACTGATCAAACGGCAACTGATAATAAGCAGGCTGTTGCTGTTGCAGAAAATGCAATAGATCTCGAGTCGTCTGTCTAAGGTCGGCATTATCTAAAAGGAGAAGATTATTTTCGATTGTCTTCTTTGAGTAAACAGCTGAGCTTTCATAAAAAGATATACTGGATTTCAGAGCATGTGTATGCTCTTCCAGCCCGTCTTTGAATGACCCGTAATCATCAGCCAGCGTCCATACGGGTAATAAGGCGGGCACTACCAGAGACATTACCGTTAACAAAATTTTCACTTAGAAATCTCCTGTAGTTTCGAATTTATAACTAAAAATTACCTCAGTGACAAAAATTCCACCGGTGATCCTAGAAGCCTCATAACCCAATTGTATCCATGCCCCATCTGAATTTAAATCGAAAATAGATGTAATTTTGCCCATATTAAAGCCATAGAAATTAAATACCTCACCTTGCGCCTCAATGGTCAACTCGTAATCCAAAAACCCACACACACTTTCTTCGCCCGCACATGCAATGTTGCCTAGAACCTAAGGCAGCGGTCAAATCTGCAGCAGTAAAACCGGTCACATAGAAGCTAAACACTACATCGATATCATTGTGAAACGAAGAG
The DNA here is from genome assembly GCF_020524905.1 of Microbulbifer variabilis. Taxonomy (GTDB): domain Bacteria; phylum Pseudomonadota; class Gammaproteobacteria; order Pseudomonadales; family Cellvibrionaceae; genus Microbulbifer; species Microbulbifer variabilis_A. The sequence goes on from NZ_JAIVKI010000011.1 coordinate 96,716, forward strand.
AACAGGACCGTGCGGCTCCCGCTATATCACTGCGGAGGGTGCGCGACGTAAGCACGCCGAAGTAAAGTTTCTTTGGGAGGAAGAGCGCCCCAGAGTCACCCAGGCGGTCAGTGATGCCGCCAAGCTGGGCGATCGCTCGGAAAATGCCGATTATATCTACGGCAAGAAACGCCTTCTGGAAATAGACAGCCGTGTGCGGTTTTTGACCAAGCGCTTGGAAGAAATCACCGTAGTTGACCAAGTGCCCGAAGACCGAGAAAAAGTCTTCTTCGGTGCCTGGGCCACGTTGGAAGATGAAGAGGGGGTCGTCGTAAGCTATAGAATCGTTGGGCCAGATGAGTTTGACGTAAAGGCCGGCCTGATCTCCATGGATTCTCCAGTAGCTCGTTCGCTGCTAGGGCGAAGACTCGACGATGAGATAGATATTCGTCTGGGAGAAAAGTGGCAGACTTATTTTATTACTGAAATCCGTTACGAGGAATGAGGGATAGTGGTAAAGCTACGTTGCCAATATAAGTGGCGTGCTATCCGGCAAAAATCTCTAGAGACTTTGGTTATTTGGTTATTTATCACTTTATCATGTCTTGATGTTGAATTAGAGCATCGCCTCCTCAATAGGTATTTGAGGTAATTTGCCAAACTCCTTCATCCTCGGGAAGAAATGTTGTAGTGGCACTCTGTGGGCAATCAACAACTTGGAGGCTCGCCTAACCAGTGTCACCAGATGGCTCTGCGACCCTTAAACTGTAGCGTCTTCCCAGTTTTTAATTTTGGTATTTTCATCAATATCTGCAGAACCCTTATCAATGTCAATTCGGCCAAAAATTAACCTAGCGCCCGCTTCAGAGCCTACACTTTTACAATAAATTTTTTTGTTTGGTAAGCCGGCCGGGCAATTAAGCCATCTGATCCAAGAATATATAGCAAGAGCTACTTCATAATTTAAATCGTATAATAACTACTGATTTTATTTACACTGCAATTCAGTGCGAAAAAAATATTTAAACCCATGAAACACACTCTTTCCTTACCAGAGAAGGTGAGATTCGATATTTTGACTTATATAATTGTGTAAAATACGACTGACTAGAAAAACCACTCTCCAACGCAATATCCACTAACCGTTTACTTGTAGTATGCAGTTGAACATCCGCGTATCGGAGGCGCCTTTCGTTAATCCATGATTTTGGAGAAGACCCCCTAAAAACAAGACTAAACATATTCTTAAATGAAGTCAGGCTCATACCTATCTGCTTAGCATAATCGGCCAAAGACCAATTATTAGTAATATTTGTCTCCATGAATCTCCTAAAAGCTTCCTGCTCCGGATTTACCTGATTAAGCAATTCATTAGCCAGCATCTTCCCATGATCACTGTTCAACTTGAGTAGCAATAACTCCTCTAACTTTAGAGCATTTAATCCGTCATTATCCAACTGACCAAACAATCTAAATGAATCCAATGTTAGCTTTGTCAGTTCACAACTTGGGAAAATAAAAGGTGCTTTACCCCTAGGCAGAACTGATTTCATCATATTAGGTGCCTGTTTTTTATGAAGCAAGGCATTATCGTATCTTTCATAGAATCTAGATAGCATTGCTGCACGAACACCAACACATATTACAACTGCATCCTGATTTTTGTGGATATTACCTAACCGAAAACTCTCATCTGAACTTGCCAACCAAACTTGCCCCATTTTCAATTCAAAGTTCGATTGGCGATTCGTAATATTAGCAGTTCCGGACACCATCATAACTAAATTAAAAAAAGGTGAAGATGTAAGAGCAATAGATTTACCACTTGGAATTGAGAATATCTTAAACTCATATAAATCTCCACAATGCTGACACTCGACAACCTCTTCCCCATTGGTGATATCATCTTGCCACTTACAGGAGGGAATATTCATTTCTTTCATTACCCCTTATAGAGTCACTATCTAATGTTGGAAGACCGGAATTTATTAGCAACATCTTTAATATTATTTAATACTTCCCTCAAAACTTATAATTTCCATTAATAGGTAGCTGGATCAATCGACCAAAACTCTTTGTTTATTATTAATTTCTAAGATAGCTCCACCTACGGCCACGTGACACCTGAAAGGTGAACGCCATCTAAAATTAAAACCAGCTTGTTGGTATTTGGGGCAGACTTTATCAAAGGATGAGTGTTACATTTTTTATCTATCAACCACATAACAACAGAATATATTTTGAACAAAATGCCTTTATTACGGTCAACTTAGAATACATATACTTAGGTTGAAACATAAGGCTATCCATTGCCCTACTATTGGCGCTCCTAACTTGGTCACCCTCTGTCAACTCAGAGTAACGTTAGTAAAACCTATTCCCGTTTGAACCATCGTTTGAACCACCGTTGTAATTACCAGCTATCCTTACCCTTTCTTTATCACCTCGTCAGCTTGGTGATACTCCCGAGGGGCCTAGCCTACTGAGAGCGCTAGAAAACTGCCATTGAGTTGGTACTAAGGTCATAATGGATAAAGCTTATGAAGGAGATGATATATGGCCGTCGGTGCTGAATCTAAGCATAATTCCGGTGGTCCCTCCGAGAGTTAACCAGTTGAGACCGCGGGAGTATGATCGAAAAGCATACAAGAAGCGGAATGAGGTGAGGTGCTTATTTCGTCGACTAAAAGGATTCCGTAGAATTTCCGTCGCCTTGATAAATTGTATTTTTATATTCTTTCTTTGCTTTTCACTTATTGCAGGCAGATTTATTAGAGTAGGCAGTAAAGGCGTGCAAAATATAAAGACGTAGAAAAATGTCTTGGTGAAGCTTCTGAATACCTAGAACACTGGATATTATATGTGGGCAGTAATTCACCATCTTCCAGATCATAAGATAATAATATATCATTTATAATATCTATAATAATTCCCTTACACTAATCCCCTGGCACTAACTCTTTTACACTGATCACACTTAATATGAAACCTGGCCCGTTGAAGACAGGCCATATTTGATTTCAATATAAGATTTTGGCCTCACTAGAGATCAAGAAGCCAGTAAACTATCTAACCCTCGGAGTTCCAATAAATAAGCCTTTATCAAGTAGTCGAGATAAACTTACGCACTTCCTCAAGAAACTCTTTTGAAGCTGGTTCACGTCCCAGTAACAAATGCCCATCACTATCTAGACCAACAAATCTAGCGTTTGGAATACTTGATGCGATATCGCATGCTGTTTTTACCGGAATCCGTTGATCTCCTAAAGAATGGATAACCAATGTAGGAACAGTGACTTTACTGAGTTGATCACGAACATCTATGCTGCTAAACACAGAAAGAAAGCGAACTGCATTTCTGGAGAAGTTGTTAGGCGTTGAAATTCATTGAACCAAGCCAACTCACTAGTATTAGCCCTTGGCATAAATGTTGAGGAGAATATCTGTCGGTATGCGGGGTTATCTTGCCCCCAGCCGGCTTTAGTAAGAGTCATTACCGCTTCTCTCTCTTTTATCACAGACTCTGTAGCCCCAATCCGCCAGCCGGCTGCGTAACCACCAAATAAAATAAGTTGCTTTACCTTTTCCGGGTGTCTAACTGCATATTCGATAGAGACAGCCGCTCCTTGAGAAATACCAAGTAGCGTAAAGTTATCAACGTCGCAAGCATCAATAACAGTTTCAAGATCTGTTACGAATGATTCAAAAGAGATATTGTCAACATCCCAGTCTGAAAGACCATTTCCACGTTCATCATAGCGTATAAACCGATGGTCAATAGATAGTTCCCGGAACAAAGGGCTCCAAATTGGAGAGTCCCAATCATACTCCAAATGACTCAACCAATTAGCGGCCTTTACGATTGGTGGGCCATCACCAATCGTTGCGAACGCGATGCGGGCGCCATCCGAGACAGTACAAAATTCAATTTTCTGTTCGCTCAGAAGTTTTCTTTCGCGAAGTTGTTCATTGGTGTGAACATTGCAGGTCTCTACCTCCGCTGGCTTATATGGTGACCAGGCGATTCCAGCCTTTCTAAACCTTTCCACCAATTGTGGTCTAGTACTCGCCATTTCCCGTGTAAGCCCCAGCCTATCCATCTTTTCCAGTAGCTGAGTCGCTGCGAGGGGGTTGTATGGTTCAAGACTTTCCCAGCAGCGCGCCCACCTCAATTGGTTTGGAGGTGAGATATCTGGGTGAGTAGACAGACGGGAGAGTATTTTGCCACGCAAAAGCCCTACCTCCTCCCGCTCAGCAAGCAGCCACTGCTGGAATAACTCTTGATCAGACAAATCTATCCCTTCAAGAAATGGCTCCTGCAGTTCAGAATTGATAGCCTTGAGGTCATCTGCTGATAATTCAGATTCTTCGAGCTTAGACATAATTGACTTAATATCAATTTCAATGTCATCTGTCTTTAGGCTCACCCTCTCTCGATCCGCAATCAATCGTTCTGTATCGGAGTGATTGACAATGGGGCGTATTTTACTTAATGACCACCTGAGGGATGCTCTAGGATCGTCAGGTAACTCCCAAAATATTTCACACAAACGATCACGACGATGCGGCCGAGCGGCCAAAACCAAGAACGCAAGAAGTGCACGTGTCCTTTTAGATCGTGGAAGACTTACTCGCTCTCCATCACGATAAACAGTCAGCTCTCCAAGCATTTGGATTGTAATACTCATAGCCGAAATACTTATCCTTAAATACAGTAATGCTCTTAACCAAATGAATGAAGAAGATCTTGAGAAAAAATCAATCAGACTCGTTTACAAGTCTAATTACACTAACCAAAAATGACTATCGCAGTTCATCGGGCAGGAAAAATGCCTATAATCTTCTCATTATCACGATTACCTGCAAATAGACAGGTACATAGATGTTATGCAATGTATATTGAAAGACGAGGCATAATTTCGGCTAGCAACCCACTAGAGTTGAGCCCATCTGATACGGAAGTTTAGCACCTGCCTCATTAACATGGTATTAACCGAATAGATTAATATTTGATCAAACCTTTAGGTCTAACACTGACCACACCATGAACACCAGGATTCCTACTGAAGGGTGATGAAAAACCAGCAACCTACTTTCCATAATGGCCCCTCATAATTTAATGAAGGGCCAATTATGCAGGTTACTTCTACAGCTCAACTAGTAAATAGACTCCTCTTGACATAGTTCAATGCCTGCAGATTGCGTTGAACCCCGCCGTAGATCAACCATACGTGCGATAAACCAAATAAATGGTTCTACTTGGCCATTTAATACACAGCTTCCCGTGGAAATACTACGGAGTAAGCCCTGTACATTCGATGAGTGCAGCGCAGAAACTGCCTCTTTATCTTTAAGCACCAGTGAACAGGAAGGCAAGCCAGAGATGTTGTGATCACTCAGTGTGGCATGTCCGTCGTAACATAAAATTCTGACAGGCTCCGATGGTTCAGAGACATGTACGGCCAAGGTCAGATTTGGAGTTGGACCAGAATGACTCACCATAAATTGTTTAAGATAGCCTGAGAAAGTCGTTGCCCAGTCTTCCACTTCAGACTGCGCCCAGCGTAAGTCCATGGGTTCTTTTTCAGTCTGCACCAACAGAGCATCTACTTCCCGCTCTGCTTCGATAAGCGCTTGAACGGTCTTATCGACATCCTCTTTCGTATGAGCCGCCGAGCAGATCAGCCTGAGGCGGCCACGCCCTGGTTCTACAATGGGATAAGTCACTGCCGATGTTTGAACACCGCGCTTGTATAGTTCCTGCACAATAGCAAACAGTTTATCTTTGTCGCCAAAATGCGGCGTGACAATGGGGCCATCTCCCGTGCCCAAATCATAGCCCGCCTCTTCAAATTTCTGGCGCATGTAGCGGGTGGTATCCCAAAGCCGCTCGCGCAATTGGTCGTCAGATCTCAAGCGACGCAAAGCAGTGAGTGCTGCAGCAATATCGGCAGGACTGACCGAAGCCTGGAAAATGTAAGCTCTGGATGATGATCGCAACAGATCGATATATTCTTGCTTCGCCGCCACAACACCTCCAAGGCTCCCAAGCGCCTTACTCAGTGTTGTCATAATGAAATCGACCTGATCCGTAACTCCCTGAGCGGCACAAATGCCAGCGCCACCTTCGCCATAAAATCCGAACGAATGGGCTTCATCTACCAAAACGAGTGCATTATATCTCTTGGCCGTACGCACAATTTCTGCAACCGGTGCGGCGCCCTCCCCCATACTGTAAACGCCTTCGAGAACCACAAGAATCGTACGGTAAGGAGACACTTCTGATTCGAGTACCGCTTCCAGGTCTGCGGCATTATTGTGTTGGAATGTTCTGATCGTGGCCCCACAAAGGCGGGCACCGTCAACGATCGATGCGTGGCATAGCTGGTCGATAACGACCACATCATCTTTGCCAAGAAGCCCGGCAACCGCACCGACATTTGCGGTATACCCTGTCGGGAAAAGGCAGGCACTGGGCTTTCCTACCAATTCAGCAAATTCCGTTTCGAACGCCAGGTGAAGATCCGTTAAACCCGATGCAGCGGCTGAGGTTCCCATACCAGTACCAAAATGCTTCGCAGCAGCAATAGATTCCTCGATCACCTGCTGATCCCGATTCAAACCAAGATATAAATTGGTCGTCCAGATAATGGCTTCCTGCTCTTCATCGTTATACACATCGCTAACCGTACCCCGAGTCGCACTGCCGGTGCGCAACACTTTGCTGTAAGGGTTTCTACGCTGGTTGTTAACCATGTGCATCACTTCCTGTACCAGCTTACTCTTATCCATCGCAGACCAGGAAGGCGCTTTTGCGGCCTGGAATGTTGGGTGGCTGGACTGAATATGTGACTGGAAGTCGGCGAGGGAATCCGATGCTACAGAGTACGCTTTCTCTCTATGTCCCCTGCCAATACCACTACTCATCAAGTCAATAATATGACTCGCCAGAGCTTCGGGAGTGGAGTACTCGTTAATTGCCTGTGGAGGCAATGTAAGCCCAATATTGTTCGTCAAGCGACGCGCAAACTCCAATGTTGTCAGTGAGTCGAGGCCCAAACCCGTAAACGAATGTTCTGGCGATACTTCTTCGGAATCGCCGATATTAAGTAGAGCGGCTATTTCCCCCTGAATAATCGACAGTACCGTAGCTTCCTGCTCATGCCTTGAGCCCATCAAACGCTGCAACAGGTTGCTGTTGGAACCACTGGTGTTATCGGGGCCTTGTTCTCGATGTCTGCTCTTTTCCAACTCTATAAGCTGCTTTCGGTCGAGCTTGTCATTCGGTAAAAACGGTAACTCCTCTAGATGTCTTACGATTTGAGGAACCATATATTTTGGCAGTCGCTCTGCCAAAAACTCTTTAACTGAAGTGTCTGTTACACTTTCATCCCGACTCACGACAAAGACGACAAGCATTTTCTGACCGATACCACCCTCTACTGCCGCAGCAGCCGCTGCGTCAACACCTGGCATAGACTCGAGTGTCGACTCAATCTCTTCAAGTTCTATCCGGTATCCTCTCACCTTCACCTGCTGATCGACTCGACCAAGAAATTCGATTTCTCCATTCCCTGCCCACTGGCACAAATCCCCAGTTTTATACAAGCGAGAATCAGGGATTAAATCGGTAGGTTCCAGCTCAATAAAACGTTCTTTGGTTTTTTCCTCATCGTACAAGTACCCTCGTGCAAGCTTACTCCCTGCCAGATACAACTCTCCCGCAACACCAGGAGAAACCGGCTGCATTTTGTCATTCAAAATATACGCGCGGGAATTAGGTACGGACTTTCCAATTGTGACTATTTTAGAGCCAGGTGGCACTTTAGCAATTGTGGAATACACCGTATCTTCTGTGGGTCCATAAGCATTGAAGACCTTTAATCCGGGAGCCATAGCCTGTACTTGCTCAACCAGTGATCGCTTTAGCGCCTCGCCACCAAAAACGAGACAACGTAGCCCCTCAGGTAATTTTTCTGTCGCCAGCAATGTCTGCATTGCCGACGGCACGGTTACGCAGGTTCTCACTTGATTTGCTGAAGATAGCTTTGTCATCTCAAGAATATTCTTGCCCAGTATTACCGTGCCCCCAAGCGACAGGGTGCCCAAAATTTCCATAACCGAAGTATCAAAACAAACTGAAGCTCCAGCAAAAACACCCTTGAGTTCCTCTTCATTTAACAGTTCGTCCATCGACTGGCACATAGCGACAATGTTTTTATGCTCGACAGCAACACCTTTTGGCCGCCCGGTTGAGCCGGATGTGTAGATAACATAAGCCAAATCATTTTCGGACGGCTCCGCGCAGCGGATTGCCTTGGCACCCACTCTATCGATCCGTACCAACTCACGCACTCCCTCGCATAAGTTTTCTGAAGTATCGCCATCCACAATGGCCGCCACCGCGCCGGAATGTTCCAGCATATATCGTACCCGATCCCTCGGATATGCAGGGTCTAAAGGCACATAGGCGCAACCTGCTCTCATCACACCAATTAAAGCAGCGACAAGTTCCCAGGAACGGTTCATGCAAACTCCGACCAAAGAGCCTGGTAATACACCACGAGCTTCAAGCTCACCCGCAATGGCATTGGACCGGATAAGTAATTGATTGAAATCAATTGTCGCATTGCCATCGACAATTGCCTTGCGACTGGGGTGATGTTGCATTTGCCTTTCGATTAAATGCCAAACTGTCTCTCCCGTTGTTGGAAGGTTTGAGCATAGGGTTACATCACACTGAGACTTTATCTGGGGGCTATCAACAGAACTATTCACTAAATAATACCTTTTATTTTTATTTAAAGATCTAAATTTACTTTTTATTTTAATCAGAAATCTTTTAAACCTGGTTACAAACTCCTTACTTAACAGAATTGTAAAATGAAGGGCTTGCGCCAACTAGCGGGCGTAAGCCGTTGATGGAGATTTCTCTCAATCTCTACTTTAGCGATGTGGCGGGAATCACTCACTTCTGTTATGCAGAACAGACGCCTTCGTCGACTTTGAGGCAACACCACCGATCGTAGTGGGGACGAGTGCTCTGGCCTCGACCTTCTTCAGGTTCAATGCCGTATCTGGATAATCTCCTCACCCCTGCTAACCGTGTCCCAGGCAATCTTCAGCCTAGCCCTATCATGGTGTAGCACGGCAGCCTGAACCCAATGTTGGCCGCAGATAATTCAATACTGTACGCAAAGAACTGCCCAAGCACTAGCAACTATCCATCCCTAACCTAGTTCACGATATTATCTCCGTAAGGAATTGCGCAGAGTGTGACACATCCCCAATATCAATAACCCCAAGAATCGTATTCCGTATCGTAAAGCTGGCAGAGCAGCACTCAATCCAACAAATGTCAGAACATCAGTCTGTGAAAACACAAGCGGCAAAGCTCATTGCTTCAAAAGTTGGCAATTATCCCAATATAGAGGGGGAATAAAGAGGGTAAAATGGGAAGAGTTGATGATTATACCATCTGAGTTAAAAAATACTGTCCAGAGTGAGTCAATATTTATTTTTTTCACATCAACCATCCAATTCGGATATTTAATAGGCCCGATGATAAAGCCTACAACTGAATGAATAAATAGAAAACATAGGAAAGGCGAATAAATTATTGAATTAGCTACAAACCTCTCATGCAATTCGTCATGGATTAGTTGAGCCATTTTCAAAAAGGACTACGTAGTAGCTAAGGATCTGCAAAGCGAACAAGATAAGGATTTTCTTGGTACTTTTGGTGAAAATTGAAAGTGATTTTTTCCAGTGTAGAAACTAGTGGCCACCCTTTACGTGACCACTCTCATTTCAAACCATTAATTGGCTAAGCATTGTACCATGGGGGGACGATCCACTGCCCAAAGTACCAGTTACGAGGTACAAGCGCTCCGTAACCCTGCCCTAAGCGGTCAGGCTTGTTAATGGTGGGGTTCATTGCCCACCCCTCTGCCAGAGTAACCTTGACACCATTGATTGTACACATCGCTATAAACTCTCTAAATCCCTGCAAGCTTTGAATGACCACCTCACGGCGAGCAGGAGTAAATGCAATAAGAGGCAAATCGATGTCATTTACAAATGGGCGTGCTGCTTCGTCACTATGCCAGAGTACATTTCTTCTCGGGAATGGTCCCCAATGCCCTCCCCCAGTTCTTGGGGTGTGGACATTAGAGATTAAAGAGTTGACTGTCTGGCTTACTTCATAGATACGGTTAGTGATGTTACCAAGCTTTGTACCCTGCCCTTGAGTTGTAAAATTTCTTTCTAAATGGGTTTCGATATGCTGACGCTGCGACCAAGCTTGCATGGTACCAAGAACACGACGGTCATCTCCGTACCTATCATATTTTTTAGCACCCTGCTTAAATGGCCAAATAGCAAATAGATCATAGTCTCCCGTAATGGCATTAAGTGGATGTTCATTTCGGAACTGCCGATGTTCGACAGGATTAGTCATCGCCAGCAGCGGTTCGTACATATCTTTGTATTTAGTGTCATATTGAACAACAATATTCCCACGCTCCTGGATAAAACCCGACTGCCTACTCTTTTCCTTATCAACATAAACTCCCCACATATCCCCTAAACATGTACCAACTTTGATAAGTGAGTAATGGAAAATAATACCGCTAGGATGACTGGCTACCCCTTCATAGCGATCATCCGTTTTTCTTATAACGTTAATTTTCCCATTGCGGATGAGCCAATCAACCCTGTCTTGATGTAAACGAAGAGGCGTTGTTGATGCAGTCCAGCCCGCAACAGAGTGTGTGTCGGTGAAAGCCTCATGATGTTGATCTCGGTTATACCCCGCCTTTCCCATACCGTGTTTATTTAATCGAGGGTCGAGCAAAACAAAACCGGCCATAGGCCCCCAGTCACAAGACTTACCATGAATTCTAAAGCCTTTGGTGTCATATCCTTGCTCAAGTAACTGAGTACAGGTTGGTCCTGTTGCACGCACAATGATGACGCAGCGGTGCGATGCTGCAGTAACTTTAAAAGCCTCTGCATGGGTGGCTGGGCAGCCTATAAGATTTTCACGTAATATAGCATTGTTAAATATAAGTTCCATACGTCAGCTTCCTGCTTGAAGGCTACTAATGATATATTTTGAATTGAATATTCTTGAGGTAAATGATAGAAATATTAATACTCAGAGTCAGTGCTTAGTACATTTATTCCATAGTGAAAAATCCTTATCGCCGATAAGGCGCCACTAAATGGCGTCATCATGTCTTCACTGAACTTTCAGAAATCTCTCGGGTTACTCATAAGCTCTCCAACCGTAAATGTCAGAGTGAAGCAGGTAGGGCTCACCAGGACTCTACCGATCATTCCTAGCGACAATATCGATTCTTAGGCTGATATGTTTTGCAACCTTACTTCTCCAGCTTGGGGGCTATCCACTGCCTGTCTCACACTGAAGACACAGGTATCTTATCCACCATCTAAGAGGATTGCTTTAGATTTTCACCCACTCTTTTTAGAATTTAGCCGTTATTTCAGTTTTTTTTACTGTCTGATCTGGAGCATTTCGAACAAGGACAAAAGAGCACTCAGTATCATGAGTGCCTATTTAATAAGGAGGGTGACAAAGATACCGGCAGGTCACTCTCTAGTCTGACAGCGCATCTAGAAATGATGTCATCTACTATTGACCAGCCCCATCTCTTTCATTTTGACTACAAACAAGGGAGTCGGTAACGATTTTAGGAAGACCTTCGCCAAGGTTAACTGAAAGCGCCAAAAAAATAGTTTACCAAACCCTATTGGTGTAAGCTTTAACCTCCCAACTGTTCCTGAACTGAACCCATCCAGACATATAAGCATGCCGATAATATGCATCAAAAAAGTCGAAGAAATCATCTCTCGTTGCAAATCGATATTCACCATAGTTAGGATCAAAGAAAAGAGCCCCAATATCTGAATTCACCCTATCATCCGCCACCCAGGCAGCAATGGCATGTCCGGCCCGCGCTCCTGAAAAAGAAATATATGCATAAGCATCCTTCAAGCGGCGCAGTGCATTCACTAAGCTTACATTAATCGGAGGAACAGCTCGAAGTGGCGGGGCTGGCTGTCCGGGCCGTATAACGACCATATTATTAAGCGCCTCATCAATGGAGCTGTTGCACCAGCGTATCTCCTTATGTAACCCATGGTTTATAAGCCAATTTTCAATATTTATGCACTGACGCCCATTTCCATGAGTCCAAGTATGGAAATCCCTTCCCACCTTTATCAGCTCACCAACATTTAAGGATCGATAAGTACGTACAGAAAACAGACCCAACTGATGAATTCTGGGTGTCAACCCTAATTTTGCCGGCAGACTTTTGCCATCTTTTGCATTTGACTTTATCCAGTGTGCGGCTAATGCCGCACAAATTCCAAATGCACCAAACCTAAAGTAGAAAATATAGGTGCGAGGCGATGACTGTGAAAACCCCCAGGTTTTCACACCATTATTCCGCCTGGCAATTCTATTAACCCCCATGTCACTCTTACTCCCTGTCTCAATTAACTTTTTTCAGAAACCCTAATACTGCAATCACATACAAACCAAGAAAGACTTAACTTAAATCCATCATGCATAAAGCCATTTGTATACTTTACCCAAAATCTCAAATGTCTACTTTCAATTTTGGGCATTTATTTTTAACTTTTCTAAATTGAGCAGGCAGTGAGTACTGGCGTACAAGGGGGAAACTTCACAGGATAGAAACATCAGGCAATAAACTACCATTTTATAGATGTGGTGTTCGTTTAAGAGTTTCCTTAGATTTGATAAAGGATAAGCAACCTAAAGATATCACTCAATCTATGCAAAGCCTTCGCACAACAGTAAAAGTAGGCACTTTAGTTACCCTGATGTCTGAGCCATATCAGAAAATAAAGAGGGAGTGGCCGTAAGCTATAGAATAGTTGGGCCAGATGAGTTTGATGTAAAGGCCGATATAATTTCCATGGAATCTCCCTTGGCTCGTTCGCTGCTAAGGTGTAGGCCTGATGATGAGATGGGTATTCATCTGAGGAAAAATGGCAGACTTATTTTATTATTGAAATCCGTTACGAAGAGTAGAGATAAGTTCCTTCAAACCATAAGAAAAAGAGCGGCTCAAGTACAAGGGAGCTACTAGATTTAGAAACAAAAAAAGGCTTATTTCCCTTGAAATAAGCCTTTGAAGCTTAATTATTCATCTATTTTCTAGAGGCTGTTGTAGTACTGAATCACACCAACCGTTTTCCCACTGGCAAAGGCAGACTGAACTTGATCTGAACTCATGCCAATTGTCAAATCTGCATCGTTCACATTAAGATCAAGATACAAGCTTCCCGCCTGGGAGTAGGCATCGTCCCATTCAGTAATCGCATCATTAAGATCATTGATTACCGCTGTGTAGTTAGCCCCTTCTTCATCTGCAATGGCAGTCTGAATATCACTAACAGCTGCTGCTACATCATTTTCAAGGGTTTGCCACTCCTGCAAAACAGCTTGCAGATTTTCTTCAACTTGCTGAGTTTCGTCCGCTAGCTGGCCAAAACTTTGTGACAACATTTGAAGAGTAGAAACATCTGCAGTAACCAGATCCATTTCGGCTTGCTTATCCTGGATACTCTTTTGATCTGCGACGATTTTAGCGGCATCCAAAGCAATAAAGGTGGTTGCTACCGCAGCTACTGGTCCCATAACGAACCAAGTCAGTAATCCTTCTGGGAAAGCCACAATAGAGGCTACTGTTCCCAGGGAGATAGCTGTAGCATCTGCGATACCAAGCGCCACTATACTGGCGGTCAGGGATTTGATATCTGCCTGTAAATTTTTGATATCGTTCTTTAAGTCAGCAATTTTTTGCTCATCAGCCTGAGCATCCTGAACAGACTTATCGGCAATTGACTGCAATTGAGACGCCATATCGGGCAGTTTATCTTGGAATCCTTGAATAGCCTGAATTGCTCCACTAATAAAGGTAGAAACAAGGCCCAATTGAGACGTTATCGAGTTCAGATCATTCTTCAAGATGTTAAGAGCCGAAGTATTACTAGGGTCACTCTCAAGTGTATTCGCCTGGGTTAAGGCATCCTGCAATAATTCGCTGATAATACCGTTGTAGCTTTGTACTTCACCGGGTACATCCAAGAGCCTGGCCAGTACATTATTCACCCAATCAAGCGCATCTGAATTGGCCTGAGTGTAAGCCGCGACAAAGTCGCTCCAATCCGGCGGATTTTGATTTAAGGTAGGCAAGCTTGAGGACAAAACACTGGTCACCAGAGTGTTTATCGCAACGACATTCTGCTTATAAGTATTCTGGGTATCGCGAATGGACTGAGCACTACGATTAAAAGCTTTTGCCAGTGAAAGTTTTACCACTACTGGGCTAGTACTTTTTTCCGCCACCAAATCTACGTCATCACTTACCTGTGACATATTTATTTCTCTCTTAATGATTATCTAAGATGAAACCTGAGACCTCCAAGAAAAAAACCTTGACTTAGGCGCCACCCAATATAGCAAGGTTTACAGTACATCAATATGCCAACACTTATAATGAATCGAAAATATAAATTTCTTTATATTCACATCGCTAATAAAGAGCACGGCGCCAAGCAATCCAACATTAAACTGGCCGCCCTATTCGATAAAAAAAGGATAGATTCACCTAGGGGCATGCTTTAGGGGGAGCACTCAATATTCGAGCTGACAAAGCTACGACCATTCACTCCATTAAACTAAACTACACAAAATTTTCGTTAGGCAACGGGAGATGTAACCAAAAGCTACTTTGACCATGACAGCACTTCAGAAATCTAAAGCTTGATTAAACCGTTCCTAAATTTATATAAAGCTCTTTCCTCATCGTAATTGAGACGCCGGCGAGAAACGGCTAAACAACAGAGTATATTCAGCAGCGGCAGCAAGAAAGTATATATAGAAATACCACCCAAACTGACCCAAAGAGAAACAATCAGCCCGCAGAACAACCCGGGAATAAGACGATACTTCACTGTCACCGGCCTTCCCATAAATTTAACTAAGATCCCCGCAACAAAACCAGGAATAACATAGACGTACAAGGGAATAATCCCTCTGGCAAAAGATAGCGCGATCAAGATCCCTAAAGTTCCCAGCAGAACGGCAAATAGTGAAAGCAACAGGCTTTGCTCTTTTAACAAGCGGCTGATCAGTGTGTGACTCGGACTAACCTCCAGATCACTTTGTGGGCTTTTATAATCTTCATTCATTTTGATTGATGCATCACATTTAAAAAATCAGTCTGGATTATAAAGGACATTTTCGCTACAGCACAAAGATAAGCCTTTACTCCACCAATAGTCATTATACTTTCTTTAGCCATGGGCTGGATACAGAGCCCTTAAATCTAGCCTCTTGTTCTAGGGTCTGATATTGGCGGAATAAAGACCAACATCTTTACAACTAATAAACCAAATATCCCTTTGAGAATACGAGTTTGTAGCAATTTACTATCATTACTACCGGGCCAAATAGAAAGGATTGCACTCCCGCCATTAGTGAATATTAAGCCTACCCCGCCTCCAGGAGGCATAGATGCCAATGGCCAATGATCATCACAACACTCTCACCGACTCTTTAAAGCGCGCCCGGTTTGACTTGCTACCGACCTATTCCACGCATCGGATAGAGTTATTGCGACTCTTTCGTGAGACCTTAGCGCTACAACAGCCAATCCTGTCTCGATCTTGGAAACAGCTGGAGGCGCAGGCGCGCTTGTGTATGGGATTGGGCTATGCAGAATATCGCAACCTCCAAAGCCAACTGGAAAGTACAGCCCAAATCGACAACCTGCATCATCGTTTGGGTTCAGAGTTCCTTTTTGTACTCCGCGGTATTGCTATCAGTGGCGATCGGGATCAGTGGGTTAAAAATCTTAAGGAGCGACTTCGTAACAAAGACCCCGCTGAACACTTGAACACACTGCTCGCAAAGGCGGAAGAACTGACCGGAAATAAACTCTCTGAACAGACGCTTACACGTTTACGCAAAAAAATTACCGGTTTGGACGAAAGGCTAGACCTGCAGAAATCCATGGTTGTCCTAGCCAATGGAAAGACAAAAAACATCGACCTGTTGAAGCCTTTCCTTCCAGAAAACGAGACCTCAATGGCCGTGCGGGTAAACAGCACTGCGAATGCCGTCATTATGTGTCTGTGCCGAGGACTGCAGGGCCTGGTACACGCTCAATTCAATATTGCCCTAAAAACAGACATCTCCAGTGCCGAGTTTTCCAAACAGAATATCCCCACGATTAAGGCAATTACAGAGAGCTTTGCCAATCAGCTCACAATGGGGCAAAAACGTATTTATAGCGCCCTGCTTTTAAGTGAACCCCAAAGAATTACCCAGGCATGCCTAATATTTGCCGGTGATATTGAAAGTCAGCTACCCCAATTCGTAGGAGCTCAGGCTGTCATACACAATGCCATCGAAGAATTATTGCAACGCGGCAGTGGTGGCTTGGCGGAAAAGCTTGGGGATCTCGCAGTTGATGCGCACTTTCTCACCCGCTCCGCCATCGCAAGCCATGCCGCCTGTTATCGTCTTGCCATCGGCTGCAGAGATTTCAATACCGATAAAGATATAAAAGCCCTTCTGAAAAATATTCCCTCTCTGGCTTTCTCTACACCCCTGCCCAACGGCAAAGATGTAGAGCTATCGAGGCTTGAGAACAGCTCGGAGGGAGAGTTTGTTGAAATCAGAGGCTTTGTCGAAGAAGTCAGTTCACCTCCCCAGGAGGGCGGTATGCTACTCAGTCATCTTGTATTGAGGGACCCTTCCAGTAATGCCTTGGCAAATGCCGTGGTGCGCTTTGCGCACCTACCCCATGCCGGCGTCTGCCAGGGGGCTTTTTGCAGGCTCAGCGGCACCTACCGGGAACACTCAAGCTTACTTGATGGCAAAGCCGCCGTTGAGGTCGACACTCTGGCCCTGGCCGAGATCGCTGAGTCCAGTTTTGAGATCTGTTTCTTGAGGCTCGCCAGCCGCTGGTTCCACCCATGGCGCAGTAATACCAACCTTTACTGGTCTCTCGGTGCTCACAAAACCGAAGAGGACTCCGAAGCCACCCTGGGTGCCGGAGAATTGCTTTTCACGCCCCTAATTCGTCAGTAGGAGAGCGACCATGCCACCAGATGATGGATGTATGACGGAGCTGGATAGTGTCCACGACCAGATTGCGGAATTAGAAGTGCTGCTGGCAATGGCACAGCTGGCAAAAGCGGAGTGGCACGCCGCCAAAGAAGCCGTACGTGCTGAGTGCCTGGAAACGGCGATACCCAATCTGCCCAACTTGCATCAAAAAGATGAATTGGATTTTCCCATAGAGCCTATGGACCACGCGGTAGCCGAATGTATAGAAAACCACCCAGATGTGCTTGAAGCCTGGGACCTGTTCGAACAGGTAGCCTTGGAGCTCGAAATTGAACTGGAAGTGGCCCATGCACTACTCGACGAATACAAAGCCTGCTCTCACGCGCTTGTTTGAAGAGTCATCAGCAGGCCAATGACTACCATGCGGTTTATCGCCAACCTGCGCCGACAGACGTTGGAAGCCTTTGCCAATCACAAGGTTAACGCCGGAGGCTATCTCCTCTCTGCGCACCGAATTACCACCCCCAATCTACAAATGGCTGCAGAGGTTCGCCGCCGAGAGCTGCCTCTCTTTGCCGATAACGGCACCAAACTATTGATTGACACGGTTATTTCCCAGTTCTCCAAAGAAGCCCGCCAAGTGACCCAGCGGGTAAAGGCCCTACGCCGTCAGTTGGGACACCTACCCCGCGGCCGTGAAGTCCCAAAAGATTTACGCATACTGGCAGATACACTGGCAGAGAGAGTGCTGGCCATTTGTAGTGGGCACTCAAATACCATCGACACCGAAACATTGCTGCAACGCCAGTTGTTAATGAACCCCACCCATCTGATCGCCCAGGAAGATTTCGCCACAACTTGCCTGGTGGCTCTCGATCTGGAGCGGGAAATTACCGATTGGCGGCCGAAGCGTATCGCCGCGCGCAATCGCCAAAGCCTGAAGCTGTGGAAGAAAGTTGCTGAACACCCTCTGTGCCAGGAATTGAATGTTTATGCGGTGCTAAGCGCCATGGATTACAACACTGGCCGAGAGGCTGGCCGACTGGCTGCAGAAGCCGGGTCGGATTCCGCAGCCATAGGCTTGGCCGGAATTTGTGGCGATTTGAATGCAACCGATTTCTATGTACTCGGTCGAGCCTCATTCAAACTGGCCCGGCCGGTTCCCCGCCGCTATGTGCGGCTGGCACAAGTACTAAAAGGCATCGCAGATGGCTACCATGATGGCAATAGACCTCTGGAGAGGTTCCACTGCCTGGGTCTCGGCGCTCCATCATTACTGCCCATTGCCGCAGCCGCCCTACCGGTAAATACCCAGATCACTGCAGATGCCACCAGTCCAATTCATGCCGCTGCCAAAGACCGCGTGCTCTACGACCCGGAAAGTTTTGGTGACCGGGCAACGACCAGGGAAATCGTTGAGCGAATCCTACATGGAGGTGACTGGCCCTTCCTCAGTCCATTTACCCAGACTTTTAAGCAGCGTTTTGGACACGACCCCGAAATCGCCAGAAACTGGTGGGAAGCCCAAGGGCAACCCTCTATCAACAGGAAAATCTTACAACAACCCAGCGATCTCACCGCGGCACTGCCGCTATTCTGCGAGGCAGATCCACTCATTCGCCCTATAGCTCGGGATACCTGGATCGCACACAATCACTGGGTTCTGGGCGAGTTAACCGAAGGCCGCAGTGGCCCGCAGAGACGAGAACTGGCCCACCGCATTATTGATCACTGGCTGGAAGGGCCGGAGACTATCACCAGCCGAGGCCTGGCAATCGCAAAAGAAATCCTTTTGCGATAGAAACTTTCTAATTGGGCACCGCCAATACCATCGCCCTACATCGGCCAATTATTACGGGCAGAGAAATAAATTCTTTTTTGAATCCCGTCGACAAAAAAATTACCGCGCATGGATTTTTTGTCATCTCAAATTCCATCAATCGAGATCCAATCGAGTGGCGACAACTTTTTACTCTATACCGAAAAAATAATAACCAAAGAAATCAGGCACAGATGCGCTGTTCAGTACCAGCGCCGTTAATCATTTCTAGAATCGCAGTCCGCCCATCAACAATTAAACTTATCTCGAATACGTTTTTGTACCAATTAGATATCTCAAAAATTCACCTTTTAAAAATAAAAATGAAACGTGGCATTACAAACCCCACGAAAATAAATCACCACCGATAAATATCTCAAAAATGAGAAATATGCAGCCCGCCTGATCGACAATGCAATCCATTGCGGCAGAAATTACCTAGCGCGCCGCTGCCAAGGTTCCTCTAATAGCTAAGTGGCACACTTATAGTGTTTTCACTCAATAACCATAAACAAAAAAGGAACACGTACTGATGAAAGTACCAGTAGTAGGAATGCTGTACCCGATTTTATTGGGATTAACGATTCAAGCAGCAAGCGCGGTCGCGCAGTCTTTTGATGAGGGGGCCTATACCGAGCGACAACTGCAATACATTGATGAGGGGGTATCCTCTACAAGTGACCTGGCGCTGGTTTTACAAGCCTATACCGGTGAACCGCTTAACTGGGAGGCACTCAACCAAAATCTGGATGTTGTACGCAATGGGGGCAAAGAAAAATCGGATTTTACCCTCACCCGGCTGATTCGAATCCTGTATTTCCGTCCAGAGATCAAGGATGAACTCTTAGCGGCACTTGATGGGTTTCACTTCTGGTTCAAGGAGAGCGGAACCGGTGATCATATTTTCGCCTCCGAGAATCATATGATCATGTACACCTCGGCACAGTACCTGCTGCAGGAGAAGTACGGGGTCTTTGCCGATGACAGAACCTACAGGCGTCTAAAGCGGTATCTGGAGGTGAAAAATCAATATGGGTTCTACGAATTTTACTCACCCAACTACTACCCCTACACCCTCTCAGCCCTCCTCAATCTGGTGGATTTCGCGGAAGATGCTGAAATCCGCAACCTGGCCAGCGGGGCCGCGCAGCGTTTGCTCCAGGACATCCTTTTAGTCACCAATGATGAAGGGGCCTTTTACTCCGCTTTTGGACGCGGTAACGACGGCTACCGCGAGATGTGTGTCGATGCAAATATCAACCGCATCATCTATCTGCTGACCGGACTGGGAACTGAGAAGGCCAAGACGCTTAGCCCTGCCGGGGTAATGCTGGCCACCTCTGGACTGGAAATCCCTGACAAAGTGTACGAGTACTTCGGCAAAAACGTGAACAGAAACTACTCCGTGGGCCACTCACTGTCCGAGGCGCGTAACAGTATCTATGCCGATTTGCCTCGCGAAGAGCGCGTGCCTTTTTACTGGAGCCAGGGTGCCTACTTCCACCCGGATATAGCCGCCGATAGTGCTTGGTTTATCAGCAAATACCAACTGCACGACTACCCAGGGTTGCAGGCCTTTGACCAATTCCTCGGCCTGTCAGAAGCTGCAGCCCCCGCCGCCGCCAAGGCCGGCGCTGTATTTAGTCGCAGTTCAGTACTCTCGGGCGCCAACTTCTCCATCTATAAGGATGGCGGCGCAATGATGCACTCCATTCAAAGCTACTGGCCCGGCCGCCAGGGCTATCAGCAGAATGCCTGGATCGCCACCACTGGCACCCAGCCTGTCTGGACCAAAGTTGGAGACGCCAGCAGCAGCGGCGTTATGCAAAATGACCACCTGCCCAAAATCAAACAGGTAAACAATGTCGCGGTAATTCAGTACAACCCCTACCCGGCTATCGAACTGTTCCACTCCGGCGGCTCCGATGTCGCCCTGCACTGGCCTAGCGGCTTTGATCAAGAAAAACGCAGCGGCAACTGGAAATTCGGCAAGGAAGGCGATGGCTACATCGCCGTGCGCTACCCCTGCGGCAATGGCGATTCCAATACCGTTAGCTGCGGCTGGAACGAGCAGACCTGGGTGGTGATTATGGGCAGTGAGCAACGTTACGGCAGCTTCGAAGCCTTTAGCCAAAAAGTGCTCAATGAAGTGAGCTACGATGCCGACTGGGAATGGCAGGGCTCCTTCTGGAAAGGCACACTGAAATATGTGTACGACTCAGATGTGAAGTTTGACGGGACCGATATCAGCTTGACCTGGTAAGCGTGCCATTTTTTTAGCTATGGGGAGGGACTTCGCCCTCCCCGTTTTCTATTAGCTGAAGAGGAGAACTCCCCCACCCTCTGGCCCTTAAAAGTCATGGATGCTGAATAGACGTACAGAGAGGCAGTCACAGCGTGCCCCAAGAGCGGCTGTTTTTTCTCCATCCATTAAGTCATTAGGAGCGATTTATTCAGCCCCATCCAGCCGATACCAATACTCGGCAAGATAACCCCGCGCATCCTCGTGCAAAATCTGTCGAACAACCTCCGGCTCGGCATTGTTACAGCGCCACTCAAACACCGTCGCCCGCCCGGTAACCGCAGCGGGGATCGCCTCCGCTGTGGGGTTGCTTTCACAGTAAGTCACCATCGCCTCGCTGGGCTCTCGCGAAATATCCGCCTTTTCCGTACAGGGCAGGTTGGCACCCACAAAACAGGCGTAGACTGCCCCATCCATACAGCGCCAGAAGGTGCCCCCGGCAACCCAGTCCACCGGGGCATCATCGGCAATACCCGCCGCCTTGCGGATACCCGATAAAACCATCTGCGGTTTTGCCGGGCCGATATAGGGCTCCTGCGGTTGATCCACATTTTTTACAGCCGCGCAGTAGCGCACAGGATCATTAAATGCGCCCAGATATTGCCCCTTATCCTGCTCGGCGCTTACCAAACTCGTACTGAGACAAAGTGAGAGGGTAAGACCATGAACAATGTACGCCATTCTTCGAAACATTTTTTAACCCGCTTAAAGATAAATAGGCAAAAGACAGAGCCCCAGAGTTATAAGCTATCACTGAAAATAAAGAACCAAATAAAATAAGTTACTTATACGACCTCCGTAAAAAAATGGAAGAACCCCAAAACTGTCAATAGTGGACTTATCTCGGCGATCCTTTCCACAATATAGTAAAGAGAGTATTCACTTCAGGAACACTAGATTGCCCACAAAAGTGTCATACTCACCCTTGACGTCAACCGACAGCTAAATCACCATCTCCTCAATCTACTAGGCCAACATAACTACAACGAGAAATTCATTCGATTAACACATCGAGTCTTGCCCTAGTGGAAAAGCATTAAATGCAAACTGCATTCTATGGCAAATTTCATCCTGACGGATAACTCGCCTCAACCACATAACCGCACATAATTTGTTCGAACACATGGAATTAATTAACACAGAAGGGAAAACCCAAATAGGGGAAGCAAGCTGGGTCTCAAATGCCCTGCAAAAGGCTAACACTCTCTGGCAGAAAGCCAACCCTCAAGTTGAGGGCAAGATATTTAGCGATGTACAGGATTCCAACGGGTTCCAGTATGTAGACTTGGTGATGGAGGGTGGCGGCATGCTGGGGATTGCCCTGGTAGGCTACACCTACATCCTGGAGTTAGCCGGCATTCGCTTTCGCAAGATTGCGGGCACATCGGCCGGTGCTATCAATGCATTGTTTTTAGCCGCCGCTGGTACCCCGGGCTCACGCAAGAGTGAAAAACTCCTCGAGATTATGGCCAAGGCGGACTTTGCCAGTTTCGAAGATGGGGAGCTTTTTGCTCGTAGAACTATACAGCGCCTACTTAATGGCCGAGGATTTTTTAGTAACCTAGCCCTACACCCTTATGACTCCCTGCGTACCTTGCGGCAGCTGCTACGGGATAAAGGCCTGAATCCTGGTGATACCTTCACCTACTGGTTGCAAGACGAGTTGCGCCAGCTGGGTATCACCAATACCGCGCAGTTATACCAACGCATCAACCAGTTCCCCACGCTGTTTTACCAAGGCAATCCCGATCCCGAGGTTGGCAATGCGGAGGTGGCTCTGGTAGCCGCAG
Organism: Microbulbifer variabilis; assembly: GCF_020524905.1. Taxonomy (GTDB): domain Bacteria; phylum Pseudomonadota; class Gammaproteobacteria; order Pseudomonadales; family Cellvibrionaceae; genus Microbulbifer; species Microbulbifer variabilis_A. The sequence goes on from NZ_JAIVKI010000011.1 coordinate 119,743, forward strand.
ATATTACTACGGAAACCCGCGCGGTATTCCCAGCCAAAGCTCCGCTCTATTTCAGTGACCCAAATACGGTGAATCCCGCCGAATATGTGCGCGCATCGATGTCGGTACCCGGCTTCTTCAAACCCTATACGGTAAAAAATATTCCCCAGTTGGAGCAGTGCCAATCCGTTGAGGAGAACTGGCGCAACATAAAGGGCATCGGCAATCCCAGACGCTTCTTTAAGCACGGTTTTCCCCAGGAGGTGGAGTTTGTCGATGGCGGCCTGGTATCCAATTTTCCTTTTGATATTTTTCACAACCCCTACGGCACGCCCAAGCTGCCCACTTTAGGGGTCAAGCTGGAGGTAGATCACTACCAGCCCAAATCCAATACCATGGGGCGCTTTGCTATGGGGTTGATCAATACCTGCCGCAATATGCTCGATAACCATGTGCGCGCCAGCTTGAATGCTGAATACCATGCATTGGTCAAGGAAATTGCCATAGATCCAATGACGAATGGCCGCCTCCCTCACTGGTTGGATTTCTCCATGCCAGGAGAGCATTGCGAACACCTGTTTGTATCTGGAGCCAAATCCGCCATCGAATTTTTAAGTGACGGTTTTCTTTGGGAAGATTACCTGGTGCTGCGCCAGCCAGAGGCAATCTACTGCAACCAGCAGATTGCCTGAAAGCAACCGGGCCGCATAAGCGGTCCGGTTTGCGAAGGCTTCGAAATGGTTTCAGAAAGAGCGGCGGCGGTAGCTGCGGTAGTTGGCCTGCCAGAAATTACGCTTTAGGGATTTCTCCAGTTGCTCATGGCTCACTTTGGGAGCAACCCCATCAAGCTGGGCCTGGGCAGCCACAGCCCGCGCGATATCTATGCTCACCTCTCGGATATTATCCAAGTGCGGCAGAAGTGCGCCCTTGCCTTCCTTCACCACTGGCGCTTGCTCTGCCAGGGCGTTGGAGGCGGCCATCAGCATACCATCCGTCACACGTGTGGCATTGGCGGCAATCACCCCAAGACCAACGCCGGGGAAAATGTAAACATTGTTGCACTGAGCTACCGGGTGATTGCGTCCATCGATTTCCACCGCAGCAAAAGGACTGCCGGTGGCCACCAGTGCCTCCCCCTTGGTCCAGGTGTAAATCTCTGTGGGCGTCGCCTCCGCACGGGAAGTGGGATTTGATAGCGGCATGATTAGCGGGCGTTCGTGCCCCTTTTGCAAGGCCTCAATTACCTGCTGATTAAATAACCCACCCTGACCGGATACCCCGATAAGAATGCTCGGCTTTATCTGGCCAATTAGGCTTTCCAAGTCCGATTCGGCAACGCCCTCGAAGATATCCGGGGACTGCGCCAGCGCCTCCTGGAAATCGTGTAGGCCCTTCATATCCGAGGTTACCAAGCCATAGCGATCGAACATAAAAATACGTGAACGTGCATCCGCATCGCTGAGCCCTGCCTGCACCATGGCAGACACCACTTGCTCGGCAATACCACATCCGGCGGAACCCGCACCAACAATCACAACCCGCTGGGCGGTGAGTGGCTCCTGCCAGGTTTTACAAGCGGCGAGAATAGTACCCAGTGTGACAGAGGCTGTGCCCTGAATATCGTCATTGAAACAGCAGAGCTGATCCCGGTAGCGCTGTAATAGAGGCATGGCATTGGTCTGGGCAAAATCCTCAAACTGCACCAACACCTTGGGCCAGCGACGCTTCACCGCTTCAATAAACTGCTCTAAAAACTCATCGTACTCCTGCTGGGAAACACGTTCATGACGCCAGCCCATATACATAGGATCATTGAGAAGCGTACGGTTGTTGGTGCCAACATCCAGGGTTACGGGAAGCGTGTAAGCCGGGCTGATACCACCACAGGCGGTGTACAGAGACAGTTTGCCGATGGGAATTCCCATGCCACCAATGCCCTGATCGCCGAGGCCGAGGATGCGCTCACCGTCGGTAACCACAATAACCTTGACGTTTTCTTTGGTGGCACTGCGCAACATATCATCCATGTACTCGCGGTCTGGATAGGGGATAAACAGTCCGCGGTGGGTTCGATAAATATTGGAAAATTCCTCACAGGCTGCGCCAACTGTGGGGGTATAAATGATCGGCAGCATTTCATCGATATGGTGCTCAATCAGGTAAAAGAACAGGGTTTCGTTATCATCTTGAATGCCCCGCAAAAAAATGTGCTTATCCAGGTCAGTCTTACAATGCTGGTACTGGTAATAAGCCCGCCGGGCCTGCTCCTCAATGGTCTCAACATTGTTAGGCAAGAGACCCGCCAGGTTGAACTCCAGCCGCTCTTTCAAGGTGAATGCACTGCCTTTGTTCAATAGTGGCATTTCCAGCAAGGAAGGGCCGGCATGTGGAATATACAGGGGGCGCTTTTCGTTGTTGCTCATAAACCTGCTTTTAATTAGCGATGATGGACAAGATATATTGCGCAAATAGCTTTTAGTCTGACCAAATCAAGCGAAGAGAGTCAGAAATTTGCACAGACCTACCGGTCTCTTGCCAGTCTAAGGGGTTTAAAGACTACTTAGTGTCCCAAATTATAACAAGGCCCACCCTCTTTCCTTGAGAGCCTGAAAAAAATGCCTTTCAATCATGCTAGCGGATTTTCACTGCGGTTCTTAGTGTAGAATTTTCAGACAACTTTGCTTTCCTCCAGTTGGACGACGAACAGCCCATAGAGTGAAACAGAGAGGATAATAGTCTCTTGAGCCTACCTCTAAGGCCCGTAATTCCAGGGTAGTTTCATGAATTGATGCGGGAAAGCTAAAGAGAAGTCAGCGGAGGTCAAAGCCAGACATATGTTTTGGGGACGAGAACATCGCACCCTGTTGATGACATACAGGGCGTCATTTCCGAGCGGATACAAAGCAAGTTAGAGGAATCCGTATTGTTCACCCTGTCTATTTTGACGCCGGAACATGTCCATTGTGACCATACTGCCTATCTGTACGTTTGCCCACCCAGGCATCTTGAAGCGATACCCGATGATGAATACTTTTTAAGCGTTTTTGGTGGTCCGTTTTTTTAGCCGCTTATTTTTAGGCACCTATCTACTTTTAGCCGCCTCTCTGCTAACTGGACAATTAACCTTGTGAAAAGCCAGAGAGGAGGCTGATAGCCCTTTAGCCAATAGGCCCTTAGAGGCCTTAAAGAGTTATTTGATAGAGATGGCGACTCTTATCTCATTCGGGCCTACATAGTGTTCAAAGTCTGTGGTGTAAGCACGTTGGTGTGGGCATTCCGGTGAGGAGAAGTAATTCCATACTTCACCCCATAAATTGATAACCGCCTGTGGCATTTCCCCCTGAGCTGAAAACACCAAGTACTTACCAGACTCCACATGTATCGACTTAAAGTCCTCAGACATATCAATTGAAAGCAGATCCGAACAAGCATAAACATCGAACATCCCGCTATGGTCCGACTCGTAGTTAGTGTATACCCCATAAACCTGAGGGGTTCCCCTAAACTTGGGTGCTGCCTCAGCACTAAACCTTTCCCACAAAGGAGCTATCTGCGCTGTAGAGGCATCCGCCTCATTCTCATTCTTAGTCCTTGTGCAAAGCCCCACCAAATCAAAGCCTGAAATCTGTTCAACGACCATAACAGCCTCGTTATTTCCTCATTAATGATTAACTTAAAATCTATCTAGCATTTAGCAATGTTTGATAGCAACTGATCGTTACTCAAACTAAAAACCAAGAGTAGCCCCTTCCTACTCAGGAGATCTCTGCTTTGAGCCTCAAAATGAGGAAAAATTCCATAAGAATCACGTTTTGATCTAATCTGTATTTTCTGGAGCATAGTGCTTGAGAAACTGTATAGCTTCCTCACGCTGGTCCAAAGAGAAGCATCGGATATTCATATTTCTAAAAATTTTATCTTCAACTCGTATAATTTTCTGCAGCCATCGTTTATCCGTCAAAATAGCTGCTGCAGAAATATTGGAAACACCTGTATCATACAAGTACTTGAATTTTTCTATTATTGCGGCAAATTCAAACCCCTCAAAGGATTCTATTTCTTCATATATAGTAATATTTTCGTATTGCTTGCCCAGCTGCCTAGCAGCTTCTAAAGCCTCCGACACATCACTTTCAGTAATACTGCCAGACACTCTGAAAGCAAGGGCATTGGCTATACCCAGATCCAAAGCTGTTAACATCAAGACCTCCTATAAAAAAACCAAATCAAAGCAAGTAGAGAATTAAAATCTCTCACCAAAGGGTGGTGACATCTTCATTCACGCACCACTTTCTGAAAATTTATACGCACCAAGACAAACATAAAACAAATATAACCAGATGCATAAGTCCAGACAAGGAAATCATTAACCAACACAAACAATAAAACCCGGAAACCAATTAAAAATGGCAGCTGATTTGATTACAAAAATGGCACATTTCAACGCTCATTTTATATAACTTCTGAACCTGCCAGAGATGAGGTTGAACAAACTCTATGCGCTACCCTTTAAGCACAGTGGTTATAACCAACCTGCGCACTAAAGCTCGTACAAACAAACCCAAGGGACCACACGCCAAATACCAAGTAAAGCGCAACTGGGTAAGAACTTAAATAGCTATTTTATAAATTGCAATCAAGCAGACACGGTGCCATATGGTTTCAGTCAAAATGATGGGGACTCGGCCATGAATGTATTCCGCAGCGCCATCCAATTATTATTCACCATTTTTATCCTCAGTGTGGTGTCAATCACACCTCTAGCCAACTCGGAAAACGACGCCCCAATATACGCAATTGATCAAGAAAAAGAATTTGATGACTATAAGGGCCAAGAGATTATAAATAATAAGTGGATACCAAATAACAGCAAATGGTATGCAGAAAAATATGAGCGGATCATTCTTCGTGGAGTAAGGCGTACCAGCGATATTTTTCAAGTCAATGATATTATGACCACGGTCTTTGGCCCATCTTGGGCAAATATCTGGCTAAAGAATCAAAATTTTCTAAAATGCAACCCCCCTCAAGGTGCTGAATTATCTTATGCCCTCTGCTATTACTCAGGCCCCGATGTACCCACCGGGCAATCAAATGATAACCCCTCATTACCCTGTACATTATCTCCAAGTGGAAAAACCGCGAATTGTAAGTGTTACAAACTAAGCACCGAGGAGATCCCACCAAATGTACCCTACTTTGTTGATATACATGCGATTCTAAACAAGGATATCTACGAACAAACAGTAAAAGCCTGCGGTCACAGCGGCGCTAACTGTGCGCCCACCACTAGTATTGAGGCGCCCGTGTGCTCTTCAATCAATGTCAATCAGCTAATACCTGGTGCTGACATGGTGTCAGTTTATTCACCAGTCAAAAAGCTCGACTACTTCCCAGGCTCAACGTCCTGTCGAGGACTTTATGCAGGCTGTATGACTGCACCCTGTTATGAAACGGGTGAGAAAGATGCTTATGGCAATAAACTTGTTGATTGTAACTGTCCAATTTACGTAGGGCGCTACGAAATAGGTCAGGGTCTCTCTCATGGAGGAGACAACCAGATTCAGTGCCATTTACCAGGAAGGAATATTTGGTCTGCCGCACACAATCCCAGGACAAATAATCCCATTGACCCACAACCACCAGAAGGCACTTGTTTTCCAAATACACCACCTAACACCGGCTGCCCATTATTTACAGCAGGGAATGATAACGTAGATCCAAATAGCTTAATGTGTGAGGCTGTTTGTGATAGTTACAAACAGAATTCTGTAGTGGATAGATCTCAAAATGGCTATACCTGTGATGCTACCTTATGTACGGCTCTAGGTTTGGGACAGGATTTACCCTGGATGGTAAATATGGGGGATCGATTTAGACTTATAGAAAAAGCTTGTAGTGGAATCCGCGACTTTAACAATCTCAGTCTAATTAACCAAGTTGAGACATTAGCAGGCTGTAGCTGCTGTGCAAGTCAAATATGCAAATGCTCAGAAGACAACATAAATACTAAAACAAATAGAGAAATATTGAGGTTGAATATTGAACAAAGGGCCGTAGGAATCAGACCTCAATGTGATATTAATGGAACTTTATGTGGAGCACCATAAAAGAGTTTATCTAGCTCATTTTGGCAAGGCGCGACGGAGCCAGAAAAATAAAAACACAAGATCGGCAAAAGGTTCGACGCTTACGGACAAGTAGAGTACAATTAAGTTGGTGAAATAAGCTCAAACCCGCTATAGATTGATAGCATTCAAATTACAAACTATATACTACAGACTCTAACTATTAGGACAGCCTTAAAACTTCTATTTTTGCCAGGCTTAGATGGCACTGGAATATTATTTGAAAACTTAATAAAAGCACTGCCAAAGTCATTAAGGATTCAGGTAGTTTCTCTTTCAAAGCTATCTGGCAGGACTTACTATGAACAAGCAGGTTCATTAAACGAAATCACGAAAGATGATAATCTACTTTTAGTCGCGGAGTCATATTCAGGCAGGCTTGCTTATGAACTATGTAAGCTGGCTAGAAATCGTGTCAAAGGTATCATTTTTATTGCCAGCTTCATTTCCTCACCATCAATCATATCCAGATTTTCGGGGTTGCTTCCTATAAGTTTTATCAAGCCCAACTGCATCAACTACTGGGCAATCAATCATTATGGATTCAACGGCCATGCCAATAAAGAAAAAACTCAAAAGATCTTCCATTCAATTAAAATCACAGATAAAGTAAAGTTTAAATCTAGATTTAAAAATATTGCAAAAATTAACGACCCCACAGATAAGTTTAACTTGCCCGCAATCTATATTAGCCCAGACAAGGATCGCCTTGTAAGCAAGAAGGCATTAAAACAATTAGAGTCTTTATTTGATAGGCTAGAGATCATCCAGATCCCGGGCGGACACTTTATTGCACAAGCGAAGCCAATTGAATGTGCAAAAATCATAGAGCTGACTGCCAACCAATTGTCGGGAAAAACCCTTCTTTGTCAATCGGGTTGATAACTCGCACTGCTCCAAGCATTATTAATTTCATCTGCTTGTTGCTTTGCATTAAAGTTTTCCCAAATAATGCCATTGACATCTTCATCCTGGGTAAAAGCTGTAGCCTTTGGGTCCTCCCAGCCCAAATGCCTGAGAGTGCCGGGCTTGTATTTTGAATCCTTACGAATTGACAGATTTAAACTGTCAGTTCGCCACAGTGCATATTCACCAGAGACATAGGCGCAAGGTTTGCAGTTCAAGCGAGCGCTATAGTCTTGGACCGTTTCTTCAATCTTATCTGTTGAAAGTGCAATATGTAACCTTTTCATGGCTTCTACCCTAAATAAGATATCAATAAAAATATATTGCTACCATAAGCGCCGACTTCAAGCTGTTTCATTACCTTTTTCAATATTTTAAGAAGCTGACACTTGATTAGGAGAATACTTCCTCAGAATTTTTAAAAATTTTTTGGCATACTGCTACATAGGCAGCCAGTACAAATACACGATCAATAAACCAGTCAACCTAGATACTGAAATATTATTTGGTGTAGCATAGCCCATCATATCACGGTTGTTAAAAGTGATATTCCAGTTACGGATATCATCTCCCCAAATCACCAGCATACTGAGCTCTGTAAAAGAGAGTGACTAAAGCGACCACGGTGACTGGACCTGGGTTAGACCCTGTTATTGCTCCAGGTATTGATCTGGCTGTGGCACTCCAATAACCCGCCATCTGAAAAGCATGACATCACTACACAAATTTTTTGTGATCAAAAATCAGCGTAAATGCATGCAAGATAGACCTAAAAAAACTTAACGATCAATTAAAGCACAGAAGCGTTAAAGGGAACTTTCCTTGCATTCAGAAAATTTACTGCTGTTATTAACGCCAAAATATCAAACGGAGGTTAATCTTAAGAGGAATACAACAAGATTAAATTATGCTTGTCAAAGTCGTTGATAATTGCTCACTTCTGGATTCACAAATAAATAAGAACGAGGAATCAAGTAGAAAGGATTAGCCATCATTGAGCACAGGCTCTTCATATGCTTCCCTTTCCGGGCTAAGAGATTTGACCTTCGGGAAAACAACACCCCAATCTTTCGCCATATCAACCACGGTCCACCCGTGAGTCTTGGCAGCTATTAGAGCCTTATCCAGGTATCCGACGTTGGAATTACGATCATAAGCCCACTCCCTCTTACCATCGGTGTGATGGATCAGCATACCAAAGCGCGCCCCTTTGCCGGCGGTAGACCATTCCAACATCTGCAGGTCACCATCTGAGTTACCAGCTACAAAAATTGGACGATGACCAATAACCTGGCTAATACCAATGGGCTTACCTTTTCGATCATTTAAAAATTCAACTTTATCAGTCGTGATAACACGAGGACTGCCATCAGTGTTCTCATAACGCAACTTTAAACGGCTACCTATCACCTGCTCTGGTGGAATGCCATATAAATTATTTGAAAATACTCTGATAAAATCGGCGCTACCACCAGAGGAAATATAAGTTTTAAACCCCTTAGCCCGCAGATATTCCAATAGCTCTCGCATTGGCTGATAAACCATATCTTGATACGGTTTATCAGTGAGTGGATTCTTTGCAGAAGAAATCCAGGAAGTTACAACCTTATTAAACTCTGAACCGGTTACACCGACATGAGTGACGCCAACCATCTCCTCTATTCCAACTTTTCCCTGAGCTAATAAACTGGCTATATCTTCGTTAAGAATTGCGGCATAAGGCTGCTCTTTCTGCCATTCCGGGTGCTCTGGGGCTAGTCGCTTTATTTCATCTATAGCGAAAAGCAGTTGAACATAGGCAGGCTTTTCCGCCCATAGCGTACCATCGTTATCGAATACCGCGATACGTTGTTCAGGAGGAACAAAGTCTGGACTACCGTCCTTTGTAACCTTATTTATATATCCTACAATGGCAGATTTTGTCGCAGTGTTATTCCATGAGGAGAGCTCTGCACTGATACCCGTAACAACAAAGCATACATTTATCAGAGATATCAAAAGAAAAGGAATAAAATACCGTTGAAAATTAACCATTGTCGTATATTTTTCTCTATATTGAAGATCGCTACTTATGGCGCAGTATAATCTAATCTTAGCAAGCCCAGATCAGAACTCTAAAAAATCCAAGGCAACTTAAAAATTCTGAAAATATAGCTGTCAGGAGTTCCAGCCTAACAGCTCACTTTAGTCCATTGCTAATAGTGGATTGTTATGGAGATAAGAATGACACACTGGCAGCGGATGAATCTAAGGCAAAATTATTTCAGTGGCAGCCAGTGTGAACAGGGTTCTCGGCGAATTCAACTTTCTTACTGGGCACTCCCAGAATTCCAATTCTTGGAGTACTACAGCCCGCCCTATTACAGCTACCGTTCTACCAAATCGACGGCCGGATTAACGAAGTGGTCCAGCTTTATGGCTCATTCATACCAGCAAAATGTATACCGCAGGTGTCACCTGTAGTGATTATCATGAAACACATTGTTTACGACTGAGAAGTAATGGGGATGTAATTTTTACTCAGTGCTACCTCCCAAAAAAATCTTTCAAGCCGACCACCCTCTTTACCCAGCAAACAGCCCCGATTCCTGATGTGGCAGCTACCATGCAAAATATTGCGTAAGCTTTGAGTAACATTGAGAGAAATGCAGCAATACACCACTCCGTGGAATTAACTTTAATACGGCAAGGCTGTCACTCAGTAGCCAACAACTATCTCAAGCAAGCTGTTGAAGCCAAAGAAACCGATAGCCGCTATATCTACGTCTAATCTATGTCTATGCGATTGCACTAGATTCCGCAGTAACCCGAATCATGTTTGGCAATACTTGAAAAGGGATTCGAGCAGCATCCTACTTCAGTAGACATACTTCAGGCTTTAATCTCAATTAATCGAGAATCCGGTGATCTGGAGAAAGTGAAAAAATATGAGGCTTTCCTTGCGGGAAACAACTAACCGCGCCTTAGAACAATCCATTTCCCCAGCTAGAAATCGTAGTAGAAACTCAAACGAAGCAGATGCTCACTAGGGATTAAACCAAATTCACAGCTATCACAGCCACTGAATACTTGAGCCTGAAGCCTAGTGCTAAAGTGCTCGGTCCAGTTTTGGATAAACTCCAAGTTGTGGTACTGACTCTGATCGTCGATATTATATTGAATGCTCTGCCGGTACTGGAACTTACGTTCAACTCGGGTATTGCCCCACATAAAGAACAAGTATTCCCGGCGCAACTGCCCAACCTTTAACAAATCGTAACTATCAATCAGAAAATTAAAAGCAGCAAAGGCCTCAGTGGACTGTAAACCCTGTTTAGCAAGATCTACCTGTTCTATTACCTGATCCCACTCTTCGGCCTCGTAGCCGTGTTCGTTGTAAAGATATTCCGCCGTAATATCCCAACCACCATCTAGACTCACCTGGGCACCTAAAACGGCTTTCAGATAACCACGATTCTGTAACTCTACATAGGAGATATCACTGGCCAACGGCAGTTCTCGTTGTTGCTCCCAGGCCCCCTCGAATCGCAGGGTGATATTATCTCGTGCCAACGCGCTCAATCCCAGGGCTGCATTGAGGTCTCTCCCCTCCATCTGGTGTAATACCAGCCTGGTATCTAAATCTCCCTCCCGATTTAAGACCAATGCATATTGGTAATCACTATCGGCAAAACGATGGTTCAGGTTTCGATCCAGGTTATCTTCCACTTCAACAAAATAAATACCCGCGTTCCAGTCACCGTAACGAAAATCCAGATGCGCCATATCCCACCCCTGTTGTTGGGTCAGGTCGTCGGAGTCCAGATTTGGGCGGTCATAAACAGGTTTGAGTAAGTTGGCAGGCGACCAATTATAACCATTACTCCATTGGGGTTTTATACGTCCAATATTGACACCAAAGCGTCGACTAGGGGTATACGAGGATAAATACCCCTCTAATAAATACGCATTAAACTCATCTACAGAGCCACCAGCCTCATCCACCTGGTAATCCTGCACAAGAGCTAGGCGGGTATAAGCCGAAAGATAGGACCCCGTCGAAAATTCGCTACTCAGGTCCAATGCAAACATGGATTCCCTTTCGCTAAATGCCAGGCTCCCGGGATTGAAATATTGATCCTTCCGCACACTATTCTGCTGCTGATAGGCAATCGTAGAGGCATCAAAATTCCAGGAAATAGTATTTTCTGAACTATTGCTGACAACCTCTTCCAACTGAAAAGCCTCAGAAGAATCATTAGAGAATGGATCTTCATACTCATGTGCAATAGCTAGGGGAGCCACTGAGGCGAGACCTAAAAAAATAACCAGTTTGTGCCGAGCCAGACTAAGAATCACCATGATATCTCTTTCTATTAATTCAATTTACCCAGAGATGCCTTTTGGAAAATAGCCTGGTCTAGCTTTTCAAGACGGTAATCATCAAATTTCATCCAGGTATAATTATCCTGCATCAATGCATCAACCAGGAGAAGCTTATGTAATTTCAGCTCCCCATCATAGCTTTTGAATTCTTTGTAGAAAGCGGTTTTTAAAAGACGGTCAGATTTGGAGTAGAATTCACTTTTGAAGGGCTGGTTACCTTCCGATTTTGCCATCCATACTTTCACTTTGGCATAGGCTACACCGGAAGCGGTGGAGATTAACTCCAACAACCAGTAGTCCTGCCCTTCAAGTGTCTCCTCTCCGATAATTTCTGCATGGTAGTCCCTGGAGAAATTAGTACCTACAACGTCTCCATTACTGGTTTCTCCAATCAGACGCTGGGAGGGTGCTATGCGGATAACTCGGCGAGTGCCGGGAATATAAAGCCACATATTGGCATCTTCCTTCAGCATAGCTCGGCCCTTCTCGCGGGCGGGAGACTCAAAGCGAATCAAAGACTTATCATTGAATACTTTGACATTGAGAGTATTGGTTCGAGGTTCTTTATCTTTTTTATAACTGATATTAGTGATATCAAAGACGAAGCCCTGATCCCTGTAGCCCCTCACTTCATCCAATCGATTGACCAAGGATTCCGCCGTTACTTCGGCTCTTGCAGATACGCTGAGAGTCAACAACAGCCCAACGATAAAACTAAAGCGGCCTTTTTTCATCACTACACCCAATGCCTATAAACTATTTGCATCGCTATCAAGTAAATCGCAGCGCATTAACTACCGGTATTCTGGAAGCCTTTACCGCCGGATAAACACTGGAAATCAGAGAGATTAAAAACCCCAGAACAAAGGTCTTTATCAGAATTTCAGTAACCACAAATACCCTTATGGGGTAATCCTGAGTACTGCCCGGTGGCCGCGGCATCATCCACTCGGCATAGGTAATACCTTTTGCCGCTAGAACCCCGAAAAGCAGACCTAAAAGGCTACCAATAATACCTAAAAATACCGATTCCAAAAGAATCAACCCAACCACCTGTGTCGGTGTACCACCCATGGCCCGAATAGTCCCAATCTCTCGGGTACGCTCCATCACTGCCATCAGCATGGTATTGGATATACTTAATGCTACAATCACCAGAACAATAACAGTGATAAAACCGAATACACCATTAAATAGGCCCACAACTTGGTGATAGTAAGAAGCCAGATCCCACCAGCTTCTCAATTCCAGTCCCAGATCCTGCTCCTGAAATACCTTGCGCAAGGTACCCACAGCCGTATCGGTCATTTCGGTTTCTTCAAGCAAGACAACCAATCGGGTTAAATCCGAGGTGTAAAGTAATTCCTGAGCAAGAGGCAAATTAACCCTAAGTAAGCGATCATCCAGCTCTTTCACACCGGTGGTCACAACCCCGGCTATCTGAATATCTACGGCATTTATCGCACCGTCCTGAGTACTCGCAAGCAGGGTTAGATAATCCCCTACCTGAGCGTCCAGGGAGTTGAACAACCCCTCACCCAGATGTGCAGCAGCTACATCCTCAGGAAACAGGTCTTCGCCTTCAACGATATGAATTGCGGAGGAAAGCAGTACTTCTCTTTCCGCATCGACACCAATGCCCGTTATCGCAATGGATTGCTTTCCATCACTAAGGAGACCATTGAAATTCAGCCGCGGAGCAACAACCAATGCCTGGGTCTGCTCTTCGATCACCTGAGTAATCTGCTCCAGTTTGTCGGAGGAGATCAGGTACTTCTCTGGTTCAGCTTTGCCATACTGGTTGTAGCCCTCTGCATAGATCTGAATATGACCCAATTGCGAGCGGATCATACTTTCTCGCATGCCGTCATACATCGATTGCACGAAACCGCCAAACACAATCAGGCTGGTACAGCCGAAAATAACCGCAGCCAGGGTAATCAAGCTGCGTCGACCATTTCTTAGAATATTTAACAGCGCTACCTTCCAACCCAGGATCATAACTACAGTTTCTCCAAGGCTTGGCGAGACTTCTGCGCCCAATCCGTTTCAGAAACTGTCAGTTTTCCCCAGAGTTCTTTGGCTTCATCTGTCTGATCATTACGCTCATAAGCCTGTGCAAGATAGAACTCGACGAATGCTTGGAACTCTTCACCGTATTTACCACCAATTTGCTGTTGTACCAGCTCCAGATCTTCCACCGCATAACGCGCCCGTTTTAGGAAGGCCGGCATATTCGCGCAACTGATACCCCGCTGCAGTCTTGCACCTAAGTTAAATGGCGCTTGTTTTACAGCTCTATCCATCATGCGATTTCCCCGCCTTGAAAATAAGGAAAGCTTTGCCAGTTGATCGATATAGAAACTAGATCGAAAGGAAATCGTCGAACCCAGGGCGGCATTCAATTCTGGGTCATTATCTAGAGAGCGCTTTAATTGGGCCATTTTTTCTTCCAGGGATTCCACTTGCTCAACCCGCGTATCGCTAGAGGAAGTCAGTAACGCCAGTTCAGCCAAATAGGCAACTTTCATTTGCTCGGGCGTGGAGCCTTCATTTAACGCCTTAACCAAACGAGCCCTTTCGATATTGGAAGATGGAATCTCGGAAGGTGGCGTAAACTCATTGGCAAGTGCCTTCGAAAGGCTGCCAAGTAGTATAAGAATCGTCGCAAATATTCTCAGAGTAACCTGTGGGGCAAGTAATTTCATACCTCAGTCTCCAATCTTGCACTATTGGCCCTTTCATGCCGATTAGCCTGAAAATGATCATTGAGGCTATCGCTTACCAATTCGCCATCTAAAATAGTAATAACTCGAGACGCCAAGCTGGTGACATAATCATCGTGAGTGGAAATAACGAAAGTAATCCCCTGCTCTTTATTCAACTTCTGTATCAACGCCATAATCGTTTCAGAGGTTTTCGAATCAAGATTTGCGGTGGGCTCATCGGCCAATACGATATCAGGCCTTGTAACAATCGCCCTGGCTATAGCCACCCGCTGCATCTGACCACCGGATAATTGTGTTGGCCTCTGGCCAGTCTGTTTTTCAAGGCCAACATCTTTTAGTGCCTGCAAAGCCCTTGACTTTGCATCCTTCACCCCCCTGAGGGTCAATGGGTACATCACATTTTCCAGGGCTGTTAAAACCGGGATCAGGTTAAAAGACTGAAACACAATGCCGATGTGCCGGTTACGGAATTTCGAACGCTTATGCTCACCCAAATTACCGATATTGACTCCCCCAACCTGCACCGTGCCGGAATCACACTGATCAAGAGCCGACAAAATATTAAGCAGCGTACTCTTGCCACTGCCACTCGGACCCTTCACAGCAAGAAACTCGCCTTTCTCCAGGGAAAGGGTGATATCTTTAAGAGCATCTACCCAGACATCACCCATCGCATAACGTTTAGATACGTTGATCAGTTCAACCAGCATTAAGCTTCGCCTAAAGTAACAACCACTTGACTCAATTGCTCACAGGCATCCTGCATGGTATTGGGACACTCAGCCAGACTTTCTGCCTTCTGGAAATAGTCTAAGGCGATATTGAGTTCATCACGATTATCCTGCCCTTTCACTCTATAGGCATTCGCCAGAGCAAGATACACGAGCTGCCTGACCTCGGTGGGAAAAGCATCGGTATCTTTTTCAATCAAAGGAATAAACCAGTCTTCATCTTCAAACACACGGTCAAAGTGGCCGCTTACTTCACCAACAAAAGAAAAAGTCAGCAACCGAACCAGGCGCACATCAAAGTCGGAACTGGCTTGTAGCGCCGCTTCATCCACCTGATTCATCGCCTGCCGTAGGCGAAAAAGTTTGTAAAGACCCATGGCAGGGTCGAACATAGCACCGGCCAACTTACCCTCATTGGAGAAGTAAGATGCTTTGATCAGCATATTTTGGGGGTCTTGTTGGTAGGCTGCCCCCAGCAATTCACCTGCTCTATTTATCTCATTGTGGTAGCTGTATAGCTGCCCCAACTGCAGCATCAACTCAGGATCGGATTGATCCTCACCTAGCTCAGCAGTCAGAAACTCCAATTGCTCAACTTCTGTTTTGCTATAGTCGATCTTTTTAAAATCAATGGGAGCAGCCCCTGAAAACCAGGCAACAATGTTACCAATCAAAAGACTGCTTATTAATATTGTTAGCATTTTTTTAAACATGGGCTACTCCCTAAAATAGATTTACATCTCTGCAGAATTTTCGAGTAACTGGGTATCCATTTCCCTTAGGGTGGTGTGCTCATCAAAAACCAGATTCTCTGGACTCATTACCCCAGGATAAAGTTGCTCACAAATCAATATCACTTCTACGATATTGAGAGAATCCACACCCAACTCAGCAATAGGGGTATCCGCATCAACGGAATCAACATTCAGCATAAGAGCGATCTGCTCACAGAGTTCCTGTACTTTGCTCTCTACGACTGCTGTAGACATACCTAATCTCCAGTAACATTACCAACTTTCAAAGGATAGAATCGCAACAAATAATCCAGAGTCACAGCATATATACATACATGCTGATCTCCCTCAGAATATTTCTGTTGCCGTTTAATAATCTTGGCGCTAATCATAGGGGGTATAAAAAACCAGATCCGGGCAAGCCACCGGTTTCCATAAAAAAATACCCGTTGAAAAGACTCATAAACATTAACTATGGGGTTATCATCCATAGTAAAAACCGAATCTGCCGTTTCTTTTTCTCTCCCCTTTTCGGCATCGACAACCCTAATTTCTTTACCTGCCTCAGCAGCTAAAATACTCAACTGAAACAGGATATACGGATTATAAAACCGCTCGGCCAGATAGGCATTCCTATTCAGTGCTTTATCCGAAGCCTCCCAGCTCGATTCAAGCTGACCTCCAATCTTTCGGATATAACCTCTTAGATCGATACCTTCTACCTTTCTGGATTTATGAGCTGCATTAAAAATGTCAGCTCTTTGCCGATCAAAACCAAAGTTTTTGGGTAAGCTTTCCCTATGGACTTCGCACACAGGTTCTTGACAAGTTTTAGCTTTTTCAAACACTTGAGCAAAGAATATATGATCGAAAGGGGTGAATAGGCTTGTTGCGACTTTGGGTAGCAGATTGAATAGGGTTTCACCTTCACTTAGAGGTTTTACCAAGGAAGACGTCAAACCAGGTTGTTCAGGCAGTGTATCGTCCAGCCAAATTAACGCTTCTGCAGTAACAGATACCTCATCGCCAGGAAAAATCATCCTGACATTTTCCAACAAGCATTTTCTATCAGAAGGAAAACCGAAATATTCCAGCTCAATCAAATAGTGAGGGTCGACTCTATCGGCCCCAACTGCCAAAAAGGAGGGCAATTTTGCACCAATAAACCATTGCTCATTAAAGAGGAATTGATACAGAGGTAAATTAAATGATTTCCCGAGGTGAATATGAAAACAATTGCGATCACTTCTCTGGATAATCCCTTCGTTATCTTTCATCGAATTGCTTTGTAACTTTTTATACTCAGCCGGGTAAAAATCCAATAAAGAAAGCTCAGCACCAACTGCAAGAGACACAGGCTTTATACCGGGAATATCATAAACCATTTGTTTCACAGGGCCACCTCCAGTTGGTGCTCTACCACCTTGTTCAGCCAGCTGGAAAGCGGTTTTGCCGAGGCGGTGATAGCCGACATATGGGTAGCGTTGGGAATCTCAGTTAGGCAAGAGTCTACCTGTGGGGAGATATACCAGTTCATCACCGTGTAGAGGATATTCGCATCAACTACCTCATCGTGCTGCCCCACAGTGATATGACAGGGAATATCAATGCTCGCGAACAGATCGGAATATCTCTTAATGGTGTAAGCACTGAGCAGATTGTAACTACATTCAAGTACCCTACCCTGATTACCTGCAGCCGATCCAACAGGAGGGAAACTCAGCACAGGCATTCGTCTGAAGGCGGGAAAGAGCATCGCCAGCCAGTATTTCCAAAGGTTTATTGTTGGCAAGTTTTGCTGCTCAGGTCCAGCCATAGGCCTTGAGTGCCGTCTTTTGCGAAAATAACGAATAAAGTACTCAAGCCCTGAAGTGGCAATATCATACTTTCTTGTCTCTTCAGCCTGAGTCAACGGCGGGGCTATAGCGAAAAAACCCGCTATGTCCCTGGTGCCATAAATTCCAAGATATCGCAAAGAAGCAAGAGAGCCAGCACTGTGTCCACCGAGAACAAAACGGCGAACTCCCCTCTCTTTCAGGTGTGTTATTAAATCGTGCAGATCGTCTTGTAATTGATTCGGGTAATCCAGATCCCCCGGGCGACCTTCACTTTTGCCGTGCCCACGCCAATCTGGCAAGCAAATGGTCATCCCTTGCTTGTGCAACATACGCCCAAACATTAAATACCACTGACTGCTAAAGGTACTACCATGCATACAAATAAGCGCAGTCTCTGTGTCTTCTGCAGGCAACCAGCGGAAAGCCAGATTTTTCCCATCCCGCGCTTTGAAAAACTCTTGAATCACACCGCCTCCACTACACGACTTTCAGAGGCTTGTTGACCCATTTCCAGCGCTTTTCTCTGGTCAATTACAGAATCCATTATGCTATCGGGCTGGCTACGCGCAAACGCCAGGAAAACCGGTACCATACTTGGCATGGCAATATACTCTTGGGTCTGCCCCCAGAGTGATTTTGCCTTCTTAGTGAGCTTCTCAAGCTCATCTACCGTTAATTCTCCCGATAAATCTATAATTTCCAGCATGCCAGTATGGAAAGAGTCTTCAGACACTTTAACCTGAATGGAATATTCAGTCTCCTCAGATAGCATTTCTGAAAATTTGGCCGAAATCTTTTCCAGGAGCCAACCCTTGTCGGTAAGATTTAAATTGGGTTTTTCAAGTAGATCCGGCAGTAAAATGCTCTGCTGAACTACCATTTTGTTAGCGAGCATGGGTAAATCCAATTTTGCCTCAATCACCTTGAGAAATATTTCTACCCAAAGCTTGACCCTTAAATCGATACGCCATCCGTCCCGACCAGCAGTGCCCATTAGGTATACAAAATACTTGTAGTGATCCGCTCCAGACTCAAAAAAGCCTTCATCATTTCTTCGGTAATAACGGCCTTCAGATTTGAGTACTTTTGCGGTATCTATCAACTGCTTCTGCAGTATAAGCTCCAACGCCAGATACCCCCTGCGCAGGTAACTTTTGCGCTGCCAGTATTCCTGATCCAGATAATTGCCGGACATATAATCCCAAACAATTTCCAAGAAATAAGCTGAGGTGTTATAGGCCAGCAGGGGCGAACAAAGTTCAGCAGAATCAATAACCGGATAAACATTGGCCACATGGGCATAGAGACCTTGGTAAAACTCTTTTACGGTCTGATTTGCGATGGGTAATTGCTGATCCAGTAATTGTTGAGCCTTGTCTCTATCAGACTCTGCAAGATCCATCAGGATATATTTGCAGATATGATCGTTAAATAGTGCGATCATATCGCCACCACCGCTAAACAGTGGATCAAGAAACATAGAGGCAAAGCCAGAAGTTGCCCAACGGTCGGGGAAAATAAACTCCTCCGCACGATAGGCAAGCTGCCCCCAAGCTTCAAAATCCACCAGCTCAGCACCATCCAACAACTCTGAAATTGCCTGATAATTCTTCAGGAAATCCAGGAAGCTTTCACGCTTGGTCGGTGGTTTTGCAAACTTCTCTTTTTCACCAACGATGCCGACACTCGTGTAGCCACCACTTAGGGGAATAAACCACACCCAATATCCATCACCAGAAAAGTGATTGGTGGATAAAAAACGGCCAAAAGCACGCTTTCTCCAGGCTTCGTCTCCCATGGAGTCAATATCCTGGATATTCCTGAAGCGCCCCCAGGCAGAGAAGTTCTCCGGCACATTTTCCTGGCGGGTTAATTTCTTGTGTTTTTTGGCAAAACGGTTTCGTCCACTGCAATCCACCAGCCAGCCAGCAGTGACCTCCGCGTCACACTCTTCTGCAGACAACTGCACAGAATGCCGCTCATCCGCGGTCTCTATACTGAGGGCCTTGGCCTTCACACCCATCAGTACTTCAATGCCATCTTCCCGGTTCATTTCAACCAGATCCGCCTCCAGGCGGGCTCGATCCAGCTGGAAGGCTGGGTGAGGCGGTATACTGGTAGTTCCGTGCTCACTCATCTCTGTCAGAGACAAGCTGTGATCAGGCTTATCAAAGAAAAAACGCAAACCATTTTTGGGAAGGTGATTTCTATAGAGGTAATTGACCAGGCCCAACTGGTTCATAAAGTAATGGCCGGTCATTTCAACGGTCGCTTCACCGACTTTTGCCCGAAAGCCATCATTCGCCTCTACGACCAAGATTGAAGTATCTTGGCTACCCCGCCTTATTTGTCTAGCCAGCGTTAACCCGGCCCAGCCGCCGCCGATAATGACAACGTCATATTCTTTTTGTATTTGTCCGATAGTACTCATCACACAGATTCCAAACCAGCGAGAAGAGAATCCCATACCGGGGTGTCCACCTGACAAAATGAGTCGTGATCCTGAATAATTTCCATCACCATCTTGGTTCTGGGCAACTCATTTCTAATAAAGAACTTAGCGCTAGTAATCTTCGATTCAAAGAAGGCTTTTTCATCCTCCTCATTGCTCAAGCGACTGGAGGCACTGCAAGCGGCCTCTAATAACAGCCAGGCAAGGGTTATATCCCCCATCATGTGCAGGATACGAGTGCTATAAGCCGGGATTTTGAACATCTCTTTAGTCCTAACCCAGACATGCACTGCTTTCAAGACAGTCTCAAGATGTGTAAAGGACTCTTGCAGTCGACTGAACTCCGCTTTGAATTTTGGGAAATCCGCTGCTCTATCCATAAATGTTTCAAATTCATTTTTATAAATTTGGAACAATTTGCTGGAGTTGCCCAATCCCAGCTTATCGCGAATAAGGTCCTGACTCTGGATATAGTTGGTTCCCTCCCAAATCGCGAGTACCTTGATATCCCGAGCATACTGCTCAATACCCAATTCTTTTAAGTAGCCTTGTCCACCACAAGTTTGGATAGCCAGCTCACAAATCCGCCAAGCTTGATCACTGATATAGGCTTTCACCACTGGGGTCAACAGGTTTACCAGGCCCTGGTGATGAGCAACTTCGGACTTCTTGGCTTCATCCCCTTCAAATGTCTTCAGTAGGCTTTCAGAGAGAGTTAGCTTGGCTATCAATGCCCTACAACCCTCAACCTTTGACTTCATCTCCAGCAGCATACGTTGAACATCCACATGCTCAACAATATTGACCCTGCTCGCCGTAGCACTGAAGCTCTCGTGAAAACGTTTACCTTGTAGACGCTTACTGGCATAGGCAAGTGCATTGTAGTAAGCCGATGAAGCCATACCCAGGGCATAAACTCCGGTACTAATCCGCGCTTGGTTCATCAGGGTAAGGAACTGCAACAAGCCAACATTTTCCCGATTACCCAGCAAATAGGCACGACATTGACCATTCTTGCCGAAGGTCAAGTGGGTATTGGCACAGCCTTTAAAGCCCATTTTGTCAGCCAGAGAGATACATTCGACATGGTTGAACTCTCCAAGGCTTCCATCTTCTTCAACCCAGAATTTGGGTACGATAAAGCAAGACAAACCATAGGTGCCCGATCCACTCTTCTCCCCCCTACCCATCACAAAATACAGGGTATTACCTGTGAGGTCGTGCATACCGGCACTAATCAGATACTTTTCACCGGTTAGCAGATAAGTGCCATCTTCTTGTTCGGAGGCCTTGGTTTCCACCAGGGAGACATCACTGCCAGCCTGTGGTTCGGTTAAACAAAGACAGGAAGTCCACTCGGATGTGGCCAATTTATCTTTAAAAAGAGCCTTTTGAAGTTCAGTACCATATTTCTCCACCAGAGTGGAAGACGGCAGGCAAAAGCCGCCATAAGTCATAAAACTGGGGTTGGCCCCCATAAACATTTCCAGGAGCATCTGCATAATAAAAGGCGGCAGATCGGTACGCTGTGCACCGCTAGCTGAGGATAAGTCACCCCACTCCTCTTTGAAACGGCTCCACATCTCTGAAAAAGAGGAAGGTAACTGCACCTTGCCATCAACTAAGTGGCAACTTTGCTCATCAGCTTCCTGATAACCAGGACCCAATACCTCAGTGGCAAATTCTTTAGCGCGCTGAAGGACATCCTCAAGAACCTCTACAGAGCAATCTTTGTAGAGTGGATGCTCAAAAAGCGCCTTGGTTTGATAGAACTGGTTTTCAATAAGAAACTTAAATTCCCGCAAGTCGGACTTATAGATATTTCTACCCATGTTTGGCTCCTTGATTTTCCAAAAGTGACCGCCAGCTGCCGGAACCCAGCACCCAGTGAAATATTTGATTGTGCCTTCCCCGATATTTTTTCTGGGGATAAATCATGGCTCCGCGCACATGAGGAAGGTAGTCCTGACCGTGAGCACCCTCGATATTTTGTGCCGCAGTAAAGTTTGCGTAAGCCTCTTCCAGTGAAAGTGTCTCAGTGTGAACCAACCGGGAAAGTAACTGGCCCTCCATTCGCGGTGTTCGATGAACCCTGAGGCAGCCAGCTCGACCGCCCCCACCCAAAGTGATAATCCAAAGGTTTTCCACTTCGCTTTCCAGGCAATATTTATTAATCTCAACAATAGGTTTTATGCTGAGATAATGCTGACCATCAAGCTCACTACTGGGCAGCCATTGAGATTTTTCCTCACGGGAAAAACCCTTTAATAAGCCTTTGGCCCAGCGGGATTGAATATCAAAAGATACTATGCGGCAGGAATGACTAAAATCTGTAGTCATTATTTTCTTGAGGCTTTGCACCAGCTCATGAGCCCCACTCAGCGTTGGCGCTTGAGATAAAATATCACAGCTGGAAATCTGGCATACACTCTCTGCATGATAATGCTTGCTCAACCAGCAAACCGCCACACCAGTGATTACATCCAGACCATCTTGCCCGGCCTTTACACCTATACCCAAAGCGTCCAAGCATTCCTGTTGTCGCTCTTTACCCAGCTCTAAATTAATGATCAGGGCATCTTCTTCTTGCCGCTTGGAATAGCTTAATAGTGCCGCATGGAAGCTGGTGCAGGCACTACCGACAAATTGAATATTGTGCCCAGCCTCTTCTAGCTGAGCCAGAAATTCTATAGCCGGACGTTCTAGCAGTACATTGGCTTCGCCTGCAGAAACGATGTATACAAGCCCTGGAAGATGAGTTAATCCTGAAAGATATTCTTCCAGTGATTGCAATAATTGTTCAGTTTCCCCCTGATGATCTACCCATAGGCTTCTGATATACATTTTATAAGCTCCTTTCCCTGGCTACTTGCTCAACGTTATCAAAGCCCAGATTCTGCAATTTTTCTGAGATCATAGCGATCAAACTACCATCATCTTCGGTAGTACAAATCCGGATGCAAATATTATTTCTGCCAGACTCCAGTGGATGGCGCACTAAGGTATCTTCTATCACCAGATAAGGTTTACCCGCTTTATGCAGGATTAATTCTTCTGTTTGAACATCCTGCAACATCAAGACCCGCTCCTGCAGAAACAGTTTCGGCATCCTGCCACCCGCCGGCATCTGCATTCGCAATAAGATCGTCTCTATCTCAACACCAGAGTGATCCACACACTCCAATAGCTCTACCAACAGCTGGTAATGTTCCGAAAAACTTAATAGCACAGGAATATTACCTACCGGTAACAGGGAAATTGCCAAAAAGTCGGATTCCCCTTGCAAAGGCAATGTCTGGGCAGCGCAAAGTTTAGGATTTTGCGGATAGGGGTTGCGGAGCAACCTGCTGGAAAGTTCAATCACTTTACTCATACCGACTCCGCCAGGTAAAAGGTGCTGTCCTGGTCAACACTAACTTCCGCCATACAGTAGTAACCATTCAAAGCAATAGAGCATGCCAATAATTTCTCACGCTCTTGAAATCTACCAGCTACACCATGGCTAATAATATTTAACCAGGGATCACTACCAAAACAGTGACCCCACCTGTCATGAAGATCGGGCAGCTGTTTGAAGCCATTCAGTAGTCGGGTAAAAATCTGTCGTATATTTTCCGGAAAGAATGGCAAAGACAAGGTCAGATCTTTTCCATTGCTGGCCATTTTCCTAACAATGGTTGCAAACTCTGGTGTGGTGTTATAAGTAACAGCGCAACCTGCCGTGATATCTTCTCTGTTAAAGGACTCAACTTCCAAAAGCAGAGTACCTAGACCAAAGCCACTCTTGCCCCAGTTTTCATTGCTCTGCCAAAAGCTCAGATCCAACACATTGGCATCCAGAATACTGACTATCACATAGCGTGCGGTGGGATTTTGCCGTAAATAATAACGAAGACTGTAACCCCAGGAAGCACACTCATAAGTATTTACAAAACTGGTGACGGGCATACCCCGCTGCTGTTCAGCGGGGTTTAAGTCGCCCGTGCTAACAGCCCCAGCAGTAAAGGGAAGCTCGATCATCGTTGAACAGAGAAAGTGCCGGTCAACTTCAGCCCTAGCATCTGATGAAATAGCTTCTAGCACTCGACTACTCTGATTTGAAATAATCTCTCCGATTCTAACGAAGGCTTCCTGCAAACCTCCACTTGTTGCAAAAGTAATATTTTCAATGGGAGTAAAGGCTGCCGACTTCAGGTACAAACTCATAGCCGATGCCCTTTCGATTTACTGTAAATCTCAAAAAAGCAGCGGTAGGAGCTTCCTTCCATCTTGGTAAATGCCAACAGATCCCGCTGGCGGGCCTTATTTTTTACTTTACCTGACGACACAAGATGTAAAAGTAATTCGTTACTGGCAAATTTTGTTGCCAAAACCCTATTCACACTGTGCATAGAAAAGATAGTGGCCGAGGTTTGCTCGTTGCACAGATAAATTAGGTACTCGATACTCTCTTGGTCTGCGACTGACAGCTCGACTTCACCCTGATCTTTCAACCAGAGTACAAAGTGCATCAGGGATTTTACAAAACGAGGACGTACCAATGTAAGGAAGCGATTGACACTACCCAGGCCGCCCTTACTGAGCAGCATTTCTTTAGTCACTCGGACACTGCCACGACAATTACCCAGTTGTAGCTTGCCATCCAGAAAAGCCTCACCTATAGATGACTGCTTCAACTCAGAGCAGAGTTCAGGGGGCAACATCAATGTAATTGGAAATGGGCGTGCGGCTTGCTTGGCAACAACCATGGCAAATCCCAGCTTTTGCGCTTCTATGCCATGAATTTTATTGACATTGAGTCGCAGGGCACCATCGGTATCCTGCAGTTCAGTCTTCCAGCTTTGCAGGCTTGGGCCACCCGGGTCGGTCATCAGGAAGTGGCCAAAAATACCCTGCTCCACCCAGCTATTTACCTGAGCCAGCTGCTCTTCAGAAGCGGTCAGGCTCATCATAATGGAGCCAAACAGGCCGATCATTTCATGGAAATGATCGGCCAGTCCCTCGTTTCGTACCCTGTCAATAATTAGATCAATGACAAAGGTTTGTTCAAATTGCTCCAAAGGCTGTTTGACAGATGGCTCCCGTAGGGGAGCAAGCGCTGTCAATGGGTCTTCAATAATCATCGAAGCATCAAACAAGCGTATGCAAGCCTTCTCAAGAAGCTCTTGCAGTGAATCAGGCACTGGAGAAACAGATGAAAGTTGGGTGACAACAAAGCCGCCGGCAATAGATTGAAATTCCATAAGTTACTCCATGAGATAAGACTTGGCAGAAGGCAAACTCAGGAAGGGAGCAACGGTATAGCTCGCATTGTAAGCACCGCAATTACTGAAAATGGCCAGGTCGCCAGGCTGTATGGCTGCACCTTTTATCTCACCGATCACGTCTTCCTTATTACAGGAAGTACCTACCAATAAGCAGCCTTCGGTATCGCTCTCAAGTTCCAGCACTTTACCTTCACGTAATATCAGTGGCTGACTGAACCGCTTAAAAGTGCTTTCCGTTTTTGCCAAAAGAAAATTCTGGGCCATGCCGCCATCACAGATACCGTACTGCTGCCCTTCTATTGATTTAACATAGCGAACCTGAGTGACAAAGTACCCTGCGCTGGCAACGATGGCACGGCCACTTTCATGTGCAATTTTGATATGGGAGGGAAATTCACCAAGCAGCTCTCTGTACTGTTCAAAGTTAAAATCGACACTTTCCCAGTTCAGGTCAAAGCCACCCCCAAGGTTAACAAATGTAATTGCATAGCCAAATTCACTCTCGAATTTTTCAACTATTTGCAATGCAGCTTGCG
The DNA here is from genome assembly GCF_020524905.1 of Microbulbifer variabilis. Lineage (GTDB taxonomy): Bacteria > Pseudomonadota > Gammaproteobacteria > Pseudomonadales > Cellvibrionaceae > Microbulbifer > Microbulbifer variabilis_A. Next base: position 145,408 of record NZ_JAIVKI010000011.1, read on the forward strand.
CGGTGCTGTAGGCGAGCTTGGCAAAATTGTAAGACCCCCGGAAAACATGGAAGCCACCAACTTTTAGGTCATGCTCCTTACAGAAAGCCAAAGCAGTCTCAACATCACGCCATCCGAAACCAAAATGGTCTTTCTTCGTCACCGTCTGTACTTTATCAAACTGATCCAAAGTGCTGGGATTCAAGCGTAGTATCAACGGATTGATCGGGCGCGTCCCTTGAAACTCTCGAATAATTTCCAGCTGGGATAGGTTATCTACTACCAGAGTACACTTGCTGGCAATTGCTGCTCTAATAAAACTTTTATCTGCGGATGGGTTATTGATATAGCGGGGGCTTTCTCCCCTTGGCAGAAGGTTGAGCTCACCGACAGAGGCAATCTCGATACCATCTTCGAACAAATGGCCGCTGCGTACAATGAGATCAAGACAGCTATTCGCCTTCAGAGAATAGATAAGAGATGTTCCCAGACGATCTTTTAGTTTTCGATAGTTATCGGCAATATCTTTTAGTGAGTAGACATAGCACGGTGTTGAAAAGTGTTGCCTTTGTTGGCTGAACTGGGCAACGAGCTTTTCCAAGGAAGCTTTCATGATATCACCTGGAGAAATTTTAAATCATTCTTATAGGGCACAAATATTTCAGCCGTATTTACGACTTATCAGTCTGGTCGTTATTTTTTAACGTCTTATAAAATGCTTGCCGACTGAGGAATCTCAGTATTTCTAGCTGAGAAATTTCAGGATTGAAGCTCTCGCTCGAGTTTCTTCTTGTCAATTTTGCCATTTGCCGTCAATTGAATTGACTCGACAAATCTTACTTCTCTAGGGGTGTAATCGGTATCCAGATTATCTTTCAGCCACACTTTAAACTGTTGCTGATTCTCAGATGTGTTTTCTTGTAGTTCGAGTACACAGACTGCAATTTCATTTTGAAATTTATCCGTAGAACCAATAACTACGCTAAGGTGGACCAATGGACAAGCATCAATCACCCCCTCCAGATCCTTGGGAAACAGGCAAAAACCCGCTTGCTTAATCAGATCTTTGGAACGACCCTTAAAATAATAAAAGCCCTCATCATCCCGACTGAACAAATCACCGGTAGCGAGCCAGTTATCATCCCGATAAAGACCGTTAACGATTTGCGCTCCCCCCTGAGCACTGGGATCATAATATGACTGCATTACCCCCGAACCACGTACGAAGAGCTCACCAACCTCATTGGCTTGAGCTTCCCTGTAGGTATTCGCTTCGGCATCGAGCAAAAAAATTCGAGCGTCCAACCCGGGAATAGGCTTTCCTACAGAACCCATTTTTTGTTCCCAAAGCTCCGGCTCCAGGTACAGCGCTCTTTTGCACTCGGTCAAACCATACATTGAGTAAATGTCAAGCGAAGGACGATACTCTTTCCAAGTACGAATCACATACTCCGGCAAGTGACCACCGGTATTGGTAATAGCGCGCAGTCTAGAAAGATCAGGTTTTACCAGTGGTAAAAGTTTCGCCAACGCGGCACCCATTGCCGGAACAATGGGTAACACTGAAATCTTCAGTTCAGATATTACTTTCAAAGCCTGTAGAGGATTGAATGTTTTATCGTAAAGAATTGTTGAGCAATCCTTATAGAGTGCAAACAATACTTGATACAGGCCGTAATCAAATGACAGCGGTGAGAGACAGAGAATACGATCTTCGCTGGCTAGGCGAAGGTACTGAGAGAGAGACTGCAAAGAAGTAAGCACATTCTGGTGTGAGAGCATAATGCCCTTTGGCTTACCGGTGCTTCCTGATGTGTAGATAATCAGTGCCAGGTCTACACCTGTAACCCTGGCAGGGGTACAAATCTCAAATAACTGCTGTTGTGGTCGATAAGTTTCCAATGAAACGATTTTTTCGCCTTCCACAATTCCCTTAGCATTGCAGTCAGCTGCAATAGAGTTTACTGCGGATTGTGTCGCATCGCCCTTGACCGGGACCACCACCAAGCCTAGGCGCCAAGCGGCCAACATTGTCGCCACAGTAAAAATATCGCTCTGCGCCCTGACAACAATTCTATCCCCATGGGTCAACTGAATATCAGTCTGCTGCAAAAGAGACAAAGCACTCTCGCAACATTGAGTAGTTAACTTTTCCCCAGTCAGATTTTCAAGGCTTCCACACCAGAAACCAGTAATAACCCTGTCGAACAGGTCGGCAAGCGAGAACATTATTAGTCCAAATATTTTTTCTAAAACTTTTTCTGTGACTCCAATTCCCCCCCATTAAAAGAAACTGAAGTCACCTACATGGCACGATCATTTTATAAAGTGAGCTCTCCATAATGACAAGCATTATCTTAAATTCCTGTGATGGAGTTTTCATTCCAGCACTCGCAATTCAGGAAAGTCATTATTTCCTAAATTTTTTTCATATTGACTTTTGATTACTATTGAACAGGACATTCACCCGGAAAATAATTTTATTGAAAGATATGTGATGAGAACCACTTTTCAGCACTGCCCCCGTTACAGCAAATCGAGTATTAATGCGCGAATTATTTTCACTATTCATGTGATTTATTTCATGACCATCTAGCAGCTCTCAACCTCCGCACACTCCGGGTCACAGCCCCTCAGATTGACACAATAAACTTTTATAGTTGACATTTTGTTACAGCCAGAACATAAGAAAATCTTTCTCTACGGCGCTCTTCAGCATCAATTTCCTCCCCCCTACCCCGTTTTTAACGATCAGTAGGAGGCGATTCCTGTCCCACAGTATTTAGTGGCACGGGTTTCCCACTGGAAAATGTCCATGTTTGCGACAAAGATTAATGATGATGTCGGCCAAAAGGAGCGTCAAATCAAGCGGCTTATATCATTAAGCCAGCATCTGTTTTTGGCCCTAGGGGAAAATTGTGGGACTTATTCAACGGTTTAATTAGGCTGGCGCAAAAAGTTTCAGGTGAAACAACTATGGCCGACTACAGTATCAATAATTATTAGCTTGATATCGTTTCTGTTAATACCTCGATAAAACAGTTAAAAACGACAATTTTTTGCGGACTATTAATATAAGTGAAATTTACATCAGCAAAAAAAGCAAATATGGGTGATATAAGTGCTCTGCAAGCGTCGAATCTAATAAACGATATCCATGAAAAGTGTTTTTCGACTCCAGCTGCACCTTTTGCCGAAGCGATTAAGAGGAATTCAGATTGAACAGTTGGCCATTGCCGCTTTCACAACAGCCGCATAAATCCAACACAAGCTTATGGATGATTCTTCACACTCTCCTGGGCCTCTTTGCGCTATTCCATCCTAGCCTGAGAGCAGATGTGAGTCAGGAGACCGTGGAATCCATCAATACACCGGATAAAATAGAAAGTAGCATCGGCGTGCTGAAATTTCGCGATGGTGCTCCCTATCCAGATACAGCTGAGAAACTCTACGATTATCTGGATCACATGCGAGCGGTCGATAGTTTTTTGAAAGGAATCCAGGGTGCTTCGGTACACGGGCTGATGAAAGGCGGCCAAGAACTGGGGGCTAAAGCCGCAAATGAAGTTTTGATCTTTGATCAGCTGATGAATTCTGAGTCCTTATTTCTGACCGGAAACACCTCGACCATTTATACCCTCGCCTTCCTGGATCTCAAGCGCGATGGCCCCACAGTCCTGCATTCCCCACCAGGAGTGACAGGCGCCTTTAATGATGCCTGGTTCCGCTACGTGGAGGATATCGGTCGCTCTGGGCCGGATAAGGGGCGAGGCGGCAAGTATTTGGTTCTCCCGCCGGACTACAAAGGCAACCTGCCCTTTGGCTATTTCCCGGTTTACCCACGTTCCTATCGTGTCTGGGTGTTTATGCGCTCACCGGGCGACCAGCCCCTTGAAGCCGCAGCTCAAAATGTGAAAGACCACCTGCAGATCTTTCCTCTCTCCAAGAAAGGAAATCCTCCCAGGATGGTGTTTATCAGCGCTTCAGGTAAGTCTTTCAACACCATCCACCCCAATAACTACAAATTCTATAAGCACCTGAACGAAGTCATTCAATATGAATGGATTGGTATGCTGAACCCGGAAACCCGCGGCCTGTTTGCCTCTATCGGCATTGAAAAGGGCAAGGCTTTCAGCCCAGATGAACGCATGACCAAGATTCTTACCGATGCCGTGGCTATTGGTAATGGCATCGCCCGCTCCATTGTCTGGTATCCCCGCACCGATAAGTCCCTAGCGGACGTTAAGATCTATCCGGGAACCGACAGTGCCTGGGTAATGGCATTCCCCGGCAAGAATATTTTCTTCAACGGCCCCGATGGCGAGACAATCAATAGCGATGCCCGGGTCAGCTACTTCTATCCCTATACCGGGGTTAGCCCAGCGATGACTACCATTGAGCCCGGTAAGGGCTCCGACTATGCCATCGCCTTCGTAGATGAAAACAAGGAACCTTTCGATGGCGGCAAGAAGTACAAGCTGCACCTGCCCCCAGAAGTCCCGGTCAACGCTTTTTGGGCTGTTAACATCTACGACAGCCAGACCCGCTCACAATTAAAAACAAACCAGAAGTTCCCCTCTGTGAGCAGCCAGAGCAAAGGGATCAAGCAGAATTCCGATGGCTCTTACGATATCTACTTTGGCTCTCAGGCACCCAAAGATTTCGAATACAACTGGCTAGAGACAGTGCCGGGCAAGGGCTTTTTTGTCATTTTGCGCCTCTATGGACCACTGGGCCCCTGGTTGGAAAAAACATGGCGTCCCGGTGAGGTAGAGCCCACAGACTATTGATCGGCAGGGGCCAGCCTGCGGCGGTAGTTGCGGGGAGTATCCGAAAACCAACGCCGGCAAGCCCTTTGAAAAGTGCTCTGTTCAGCATATCCCAGCAGCCCAGTGATCTGCCCCAGAGCGAGGCCAGTATTGGATAGATATTCCGCAGCCAGCTCTCTGCGTACCAAGTCCAATAAAGAGTCAAAACGCAAGCCCTCCAGCGCCAGGCGTCTTTGCAGGGTGCGCGGGTGCAGGCTCAATTGGGCAGCAACGACTCCCACCTGATACTGGCCAGTGGGTAGTAGTTGCCTCACCAGCTCTCGAACTTGTGTGCCCAGTGAGGCCGCTGCGGAAACAAACTGCTGCTCCAGATAACTGGTGGCCAAGCGCTTGGTGATCGGATCCGCAGAAGCGAGTGGAGTATCCAACTGCTCCGAAAGAAACTCCATGGCGCAATAGCCAGATAAGAACTCGACCGGACAGGAAAAATATTCCAGGTAATCAGCCGGCGCACTCATAGCAGCATGGGGCAACAAGACCCTCAGAGGTGCCGTATGAGCGCCCATCAGCATTCGCAACATCATCAAGGCATTACCCAGGGTTTGCTCGTGGATCTGCCTGAAACGAGACAGGGCCGGATCGAGCTGATCAAACACCAGGCGATCAAAGGTTCTATCAATGGTCCTAGCAAAGGTCCCAGCGCCTGCGGATTCAATACGTAAATGGGTAGCAGGGCTGTGCAGCGACATAAACCGGCCTACCGCCTCAATAGCTTCTCTGGCAGAGGTGGAGTTGCAGGCTATCACTGCAATGCCTCCCAGACGATCGACGCCCTGTCGCGCAGCGAGACGAAGGGCAAAATCGGTACACCCTAATCGCTCAGCGGTAATTTCCAGCAAGCGAGCTACGTCCGCATGAGGAAGTAGGCGACTATCAGAAGCGGCTATATTTTCAGGAATATTAAACTCAGTGAGAAGTGCACCAGCATCCCCTCCCAACTCCCTTGTCAGCTCACAATACCCCGTAAGCACACTGGCTCGTATCACACTACCCACTGCTCCCCCAGGGCGTCTCCTGACGCCTCAAGATAATTTTTTGTCGCAATGTAACAATAAAAAGGCCCCACATCTACGCAATCTATTGTGCCTAAAGATTCGAAAAGGATGATGACTTTGCAACCGCTTCATTTTGATGTGCTAGTTATTGGTGCTGGCCTTTCCGGTATCGGGGCCGCCTGCCACCTTCGCCGTGAATGTCCCTCCAAGAAAATTGCTATCCTCGAGCGACGCTCTCAAATCGGCGGCACCTGGGATTTATTCCGCTACCCAGGCATCCGCTCAGATTCCGATATGTTCAGCTTCGGCTTTGACTTCCGCCCATGGCCAGGGCTCAAAGTGTTAGCGGATGGCCCCGCCATTCGCCAATATCTGAATGACACCGCGGAAGAATATGAAATCACCAAAGATATTCACTTCAACGTCGACCTCTACAGAGCCAACTGGGACAGCCCAAAAGGGCTTTGGATTCTGGAGGGCAGTGACACTCTTAGCGGAGAGCCCCGCCGCTATAGTTGCAAATTCTTAATCTCATGTACCGGGTATTACGATCACCACCGGGGATACCTACCCAAGATTCCTGGAGCCGAGCAATTCCAAGGCAACTATATTCACCCGCAGCACTGGCCGGAGGATCTGGATTACCACGATAAGAAAATTGTTGTTATTGGCAGCGGTGCCACGGCGGTAACCCTGGTGCCCGCCCTGGCTGACCGGGCTGGACATGTGACCATGTTACAACGCTCCCCCAGCTACGTTATTTCTGTACCCGCATTCGACAAACTCTCTGCACGGCTTCTCAAATTTCTACCAAAATCCTGGGTCTTTAAATTCGCTCGTTGGCGCAATGTAAAAATACAACGTTGGCTTTTTAAGGCCTCTAAACGCTGGCCCCGATTTATGCGCAACCTATTCTTAAAGGGCGTCCGTAAGAGTCTGCCCAAGAACTATGATATGCGCCACTTCACACCGGATTACAACCCCTGGGATCAGCGGGTTTGTGCGGTACCCGATGATGATTTTTTTAAGGCAATACACGCGGGCAAAGCGTCTGTAGAGACTGGAGAAATTAAAACGATTGGGAAAACCTATATTGAGCTGCAGTCCGGTCAGAAAATCGATGCCGATATTATCATCACCGCAACTGGGCTGAATCTACAAGTGCTTGGAGGCATGCAACTCTGCGTAGATGGAGAGAGAGTTCCTATCAACGAAAAACTCACTTACAAAGCCGTACTATTAGAGGGCGTCCCCAATATGTCGTGGATTTTTGGCTATACCAATGCCCCCTGGACTCTCAAAGCAGATATCTCCGCTCGCTACATCTGCCGCCTGCTCAATTATATGGACAAACATGAATACGATATCTGCTTGGCTGAGGACATCGAGGGCTGCAGTGAAAGCAGTTCCGTAATGAGCAGCCTGAATTCCGGTTATGTAAAAAGGGGGAATCATGTATTGCCCCGACAAGGCAATAAATATCCCTGGCGCCTGCTGAATAACTATGAACAGGATTCTAAAATACTACTTCAAGCACCTATCGAAGATGGAATTCTCACCTTTCAAACCAAGCAGCTTTCTAAAGATCTAATCACACAAGTATCAACAGCCAACAAAACAGAAGATATGGCTACTCATTAGAGGTGAAACCTAGGGAACCTCTGAATAATTCCCAGTTAATTTGGTAGTATTAGGCTATCCGTCAAGGCTACGATAGATCATGCACCAAGTCATCTTTGCCGAAGCAGAATACAACCTCAAGCGTCGTATAACTCGCCGAGAGAAGTTTCTTTCTCAGATGAATGCCCTCATCCCATGGCAGCGACTAGAAGCTCAAATAGCACCTTGTTATCCACAGGGCAAGCGTGGCCGGCAGCCTTATCCATTGAGTGTCATGCTGCGCATTCATTGTATGCAGCTGTTTTACAATCTCAGTGATCCGGCTCTAGAAGATGCGCTATTTGAGATTGAATCTATGCGTAACTTTGCCGGGTTGACTCTGAGCGGTCCAATTCCCGATGAGACAACGATCCTTAACTTTCGCCACTTATTAGAGTCGAATCAGCTGAGTACAACTCTATTTGGGGAAATTAATAAACACCTCGCTGAGAATGGCATGGCACTGCGTGAAGGTACCATTGTAGATGCCACTATTAACTCCGCTCCAACTTCAAATAAGAACAAAAAGAAGGAGCGCGATCCAGAAATGCACCAAACTAAAAAAGGTAATCATTGACATTTCGGAATGAAGATGCATATCGGTACAGATGACACCCTCGGACTCATACATAGCCTCGACACAACAGCCGCTAACCAACATGACATTACTGCAACAGGCAAATTGCTGCATGGTAAAGAGAAGCGAGTTTGGGGGGATTCTGGCTACACGGGTGCAGAAAAGCGAGAAGAGCTAAAATCTAAAGATGTGGAGTGGCATATTGCAGAGAAGCGTAGTCGCCTGAAGCATCGCCCGTGCCGAACTGAGTTACGAAAGGTAGAAAAAATAAAGGCGCCAATTAGGGCAAAAGTAGAACACCCATTCCGATATATTAAAAATATCTTCGGGTATGGCAAAGTACGCTATCGAGGTTTAGAAAAAAACTCTCAGCGCTTATTTCTGCTGGCTGGCTTTACCAACATACTAATTGGGAAAAAGTATCTGCTGACCTAGGGTTAGTGTGCCTTAAATTCGCCAAACGCGGATCTAAGGCAGAAAAAATGGAGATAACTATGTATAGAAAGTAGAATTTCGAGTAAAAAATAGGCATTTTTAGCTATAGGAAGCTTGATGCAAGGTGTAGTGGTCTAATTCTTCCGGACACTTCGCTAAGATGGTAAAACTACCAAGCGAGGTGAAGTATGACAACAAAAGGTACACGTAGGCATTTCAAGCCGGAGTTCAAGAAAGACGCCGTAGCCCTAGTCTCCGAGCAAGGGTATTCGATTTCTAAGGCAGCTGAAGTTGTTGGAACCACTTCCAACAATCTACGACGCTGGATAAAGGAACTGAAGCAAGAAGAAAGTGGTGTGAGACTGGGCGCTGATGAGCGAACTGAATTAGACCGGCTGCGACGTGAGGTAAAGCAGTTACGTATGGAGAAGGAGATCCTAAAAAAGGCCAGCGCCTTCTTTGCGAAAGAAATGAAATAAAATACAGCTTTATTAAAAAGCAGAAAGGCAGCTTTCCAGTTAGGGTACTCTGCCGGTTAATGCAGGTAAATAAGAGTAGCTATTACGATTGGTGCTGCCGTAGTGATAGGCCAATAGATAGCCAAACATGGCAGCTATGCCATCGCTTAAAGGCTTTATTTGCAGCATCTCGACAAAGTCTCGGAAGTCGTCGATTAATGAAACTGTTACGCAAAGAAGGCTTTGAAGTTGGGCGCTATCGCATCCGCAAGCTGATGAAAAAGCTTGGACTGGCAGTAAAGGGCA
>NZ_JAIVKI010000012.1 GCF_020524905.1 Microbulbifer variabilis
ATCCAGTTTTGTACTGCTCGGCTGGAGACATCCAGCGTCCGCGCAATTTCTGCTATAGACTCTGATTTCTTCCAAAGCTTTACAGCCGTTCGACGTTTCTCTTCCTTGGCGGAAGCGGGCAATTTTCTTGCATCAATAATATCCATTCGGACATTATACAGAACTACATGGTCGCCGGGTTAATAATGCTGGTAGCGACCCATCATTTCAGCTCGAATCCATGACTGCTGGTGAAGGCCCAATCCCATATCAAGTTGCATTCGCAAACAGTACTACAGGAACGAGCGATATGGTTATGGCCGGAGTACCTGTAATGATGGTTCCCCTTACGGCAAATAACTGCTCAGATGATAACGCAAGATTTGATATTACAATCCTTCCCAGCGATTGGGTCGGTGGAGCGGCTGGCGCACTATATATGGGTACACTATTAATAACTGTAGAGGCTGCATAAACGCATATTGAAATATGCTAATTGAACGGCCCTCTATCGTTGACTAAGATCGAGAGTTATTTCGAACTTAACTGCGTTGCAAGGGCCGTATCATTTTCAAAAAAATAGGAAATTGCTCTCAAAGATTAGTAATCAATTCCTAAATACACCTCTAAAATTCTCAAAAACCCTTCCTCTTCTCCCATAATGACTATTATTTCTAGGCCGATGGATTACCACCAATCGCCCACACATGCGATTATTTTCGGTCTTTTTCACTAGAATATTTTTGTTTTTGCACAAGGATGTTTTGCATGAAGATTTTATTCCCAAAATTACTGACATCTATAGCCACTGCCGGACTGGCGATAACCTCAGCAACACCTGCACTGTCTCAAACTACGGACATGGAAAGCAGCACGATATCGCTGACTTTTAACCAACCTCTATTCATTGACATAGCCAATGTTAGCCCGGTAATGATTCAAGACCCCATGCAAAATATGCCGGCAAGCGGTTTTGATGATTTTTGTGTTGGCGGAACCTTTGGTAATTACGGTATTACCTTTACCAATCCTATGGGGTCAGCTTTTTTTCTGATGCCCACCCTTGGATCGCAGCCACTTCCATATAGCGTAATCTTTTACAGCGTGATAGGGGGTGCAGGACAGTTCGCAACCCCAGGAAATACACTTCCTAATAACACAGTTCAGGATACCATGTGCGACCCTACCGTGCTTAACACACGCTTTGAGGTTGAAATTGCCTTTGCAGATTGGCAAGGCAGAGAGGCGGAGGCCCCATTTAATGGAACGTTACTAATCATGGTAGAAGGTCAATAAATTCTCCCTCCGGAAGAATCAACAAAATAGGCCAGAGTATATCTCTGGCCTAACACTACAAAAAACAATCAGAAGATTAACTGACTCACACTATTATTCAGACAAAAACTTTATTTTTACAACCAATTAACCCTTTCATTAATCCAACTCTAGAAGTCTCTACTCTAACTCCCCTCAAAACTTCTTACCTATTGCCCATTATTCACCACGCTCAGCCTGAATAACTTTTTCCAACGTGAATTATTTAACTTGGCGATCACATGACCTTCCTTCTAATCTTTATATAGAAAATTAGGTTAAAGCCGCATAAAAAATCTCCCAAAATTTACATTTTTTTGGAAAATACCACTAAGAGAGAAAAGATGACAGGCATTCATAGAGTTGGTAATGAATTTACGGCCGCAGTGGTAAGAACACCGGGCAGTCCTTTCGTGTTGGAACAGGTAAGGCAGACCGAGCTACTAGAAAATGAAGTGCTGGTTAAAATCGTCGCCACCGGCATCTGCCACACCGATATGATTGCCCGCGACCAGGACTATTTGGTTCCACATCCTATTGTATTGGGGCATGAGGGCGCAGGAGTGGTGGAGGCAGTAGGCGATAGCGTACTTAAGGTGACCCCTGGGGATCATGTGGTCCTTACTTTCCTCTCATGCAGTAGTTGCAGGGAGTGTATTTCCGGGCACCCGGCCTGCTGCGAGAACTTTCGCGATCGAAACTTCTCCGGGCATCGCATAGATGGCAGCCACGCCCTTGCCGATCAGCAGGGAGGGACACTTAACGACCGTTTCTTTGGTCAGTCCTCCTTTGGCGAATACGCGGTAGCCAATGAGCAAAACGTGGTTAAGGTGCGCAAAGATGCCCCCCTGGAATTATTAGGCCCTTTAGGGTGTGGCATTCAAACGGGTGCCGGTACGGTTTTGAATTCGCTCAAGGTGGGCCCTGGTTCCAGTTTTGCTGCCTTTGGCGCAGGCGCCGTGGGCTTGGCCGCAGTGATGGCCGCATCGGCCGCAGGGGCCACCACCATTATCGCTGTGGATATCGTTCCCTCAAGGCTGAAGCTGGCAATGGAAGTTGGCGCCACCCACACAATCGACAGTACCCAGGGCAATGTTGCAGAACAAATCAGAGCAATTACTGGCAAAGGCGTTGAGTTTTCCCTTGACGCTACAGGAATCCCCGCAGTCATCAATACCATGATCGACTGTTTGCGCAGCCGTGGAGAGGGAGCAATTATCGGACTGTCGAAACCCGGCGAGAAGTTCACACTGGACCCCATGGACCTGCTTAACAATTGCAAAACGCTGCGAGGTGTGGTTGAAGGAGACAGTCTGCCGGATCAGTTTATCCCCACTATGATCGACCTTTATATGGCTGGCCGCTTTCCATTTGATAAGCTCATAAAGTTCTATGATTTCTCTCAGATTAATCAAGCCGCTGAAGACAGCGAGAAGGGGTTAACTTTAAAACCTGTAGTGCGGTTTTCCTAACATCTACTCATTGGGGACATTGTTATATTACCGGGGACTTCTCACATGAATGAGAGGGTGCTGCAGCATGGATGAAACACCTCATACCACGGTAAATATTGAATACATTCTCGCATTTGTTGCAGGCTTTTCCGAGGCTATCTGTGTTTTAGGCTTGTTTACCAGTTTTACAACATTTATTACCGGCACCATTGTGCTTTCCATTACCGATTTTGCCAGTAACAATCCCAACTACATTACAAAACTCTTTATTCTCTCAGCTTTTATTATTTTACAAATCTTTTGGATCTATTTGATAAATATTTTAAATTTTAAAAAAAAGAATACAGCAACGCTTATGCTGTTTGTAGAGAGCGCTTTGATGTTATTGTTTTTTATTACTGGCAGCTATGTAGTAAAACTTACCTCGCCTTACGCTGCCAACACTTTCTTAGTTTCTTTCTTCGCGGTGGCTGCCATGTCTCTTCACAGCACCATTTTTTTTAGGGTGCTCAATAAAAAGGCACCCACTCACTTTATGACAGGCAACTCCACCAACCTCTTCGCTGCTGCCCTTGATATGCTGGACAACCATCGTGCATACAAGAGAACTGGGGAAGCACCCTATCCACAGGCATCTGCCAAGGCAAAATATTATTTCGGGGTGATTTTTTGCTTTATCTTTGGCGTAACTCTTGGCACTGTGGGTTACAAGTTGTGGGGGTTCCCCTCTCTCTTATTGCCTGTATTACTGGTTTTATGGACAGCTCTATTGAGCCTAAAATCAGTAAAACCACCCACCGCGACTTCGTAGTGCATTGAGAACTGACCAGGGATTTCCACCAGAAAATACTAAAGAGGAGCTTGGGCAAACAGACGACTATGCCCGAAAGCCCCTCCATTTAGCCTAGTGCGTGTCGAAGCCCGAGTTATTCAGCTGAACAGGTAATTCTATCTTCCATACAAAATCCGCCTTTTTCAGTACAGGTTTCGAGTAATTTACCCTTCGCCTCTACTTCGGAAAAACCCTTGGAGTGCATACCACCGGCTCGTATATCTTTTATATAGCAGGCCCATTTAGGCCTTTCATTGACGGGCTGGAAAATCACTTCGGGTTGTGTACTTTTGGATTGTGTTTCTACCAGGGCCTGTAGATCCAAAATCAAATCCTGCATAGAACGGATATCCTTGCGCAGCCGAACAACCTCTTTCTTAAGCTGCCGCATTTCATCGCTCTCTTGATTTTGATCCTTTAGGGTATGTATTTCCTCGCGAAGTTTTACAACTTCATTCTTTATCTCGTGGAGACCTTCAGCCGTGCGGAGACTCTCATGAGCCCAAAGGGGGGAGGAGAATAGAGCGAGGGAAATCAATAGCGGTAAACTACGCATGAACTTACTTCCAGTAAAATTTTATATTACAAGTCAATATACTGGTGGGAATATAGCGCAGATAAGCTTAACTAAAAATGAATCTTATCTAGCACCAATTAATAGTTTGAAACAAAAAATACACAGCTCTCGGCATAACATGAGGCAGAGATAGAGATGACAAGCATACAGAGAAGAATTCTCAGCGTGTATCGAGAGCCGTATGTTCTTTGCTTTCCCCTAGGAGAAACCACGGGCAAGCCAAATAAATAAACAGGCCTTCCTGAAACAGACCCGACGAATAGCGCACACTCCAAAGCGTGTAACATGCAATAAAAGGGCGAACCGAAAAAAGGCGAACCAAAGTTCGCCTTATCACGACGAGCTTCCAATCAGCTAAATCAGTTTCCTGTCATACTGCGTACCATGCTGATCATTACCCCTGCCGCAACGGCAGAGCCAATTACCCCAGCCACATTAGGGCCCATTGCGTGCATCAGCAGGAAATTGTGCGGGTTGGATTCCAGCCCCACTTTGTTGGATACCCGCGCGGCCATAGGCACCGCAGATACGCCGGCAGAGCCGATGAGTGGGTTGATCTTATGTTTACTGAACATATTCAGCAGCTTCGCCATCAGAACACCGGCGGCAGTACCAATCGCAAAGGCCACGATACCCAGGGCGAGGATTCCCAGAGTTTTGGGGTCGAGGAATTTATCTGCGGCCAACTTGGAGCCGACCGAAAGGCCGAGGAAAATCGTGGTGATATTGATCAGTGCATTCTGGGCGGTATCCGAGAGTCGAGCCACTACACCACATTCGCGCATCAGATTCCCGAAACAGAACATGCCTAACAGAGGCGCAGCAGCGGGAAGGAACAGTGCTACCAAAATTAACAGCAATAGCGGGAAGGTGATTTTCTCGCGCTTACTTACATGGCGCAGCTGCACCATCTCGATTTTGCGCTCATGCTCGGTGGTGAGTGCACGCATAATCGGTGGCTGGATCATGGGTACCAGCGCCATATAGGAATAGGCGGCAACCGCAATCGCGCCGAGCAAGTCCGGGGCTAATAAGCTGGAAACATAGATTGCCGTAGGGCCATCCGCACCACCGATAATACCGATTGCTGCAGCATCGGCGATGGAAAAATCCATAATCCCCGCTACCGAGAGCCCGACCGCACCCAGTACAGTGGCGAAGATGCCGAACTGTGCAGCAGCACCAAGGAACAGGGTGCGCGGGTTAGCCAGCAGTGGGCCAAAATCGGTCATCGCACCCACCCCCATAAAAATCACCAGGGGTGCGACACCCGAGGCAATGGCTACGGAATAAAAGTTGTACAACATACCATTGCTGAAACCAGCATCACTGGCAAACTCTGCGGCCTGCAGCTGCACTGCCGCAGGAGCTCCCCCCAGAGCCGCTTTTAGATCGCCGAGACTGGCGCCACTATCCAACCCCAAGATCTGAGCCATTTGGGCGAGGACCGCAGTATCTCCCTGTGCCAATGCGGTCTCTGCTGCCGAGAGCGCCAGATCTGCTCCGGGAATATTTGCCAGGATACCGCCGAAGCCAATTGGCACCAGCAACAGTGGCTCAAAGTTTTTACGAATGGCAAGAAACAGCAGCAGCAACCCTACAAGGATCATAACTAACTGCCCGGGTATCATCTGTGCGATTCCAGAGGATTGCCAAAGACTGAGTAAATTATCCACTTGCGACTCCTACCCCAATCTATGCGATGGACAGCAGGGCATCACCCACCGCCACGGAATCGCCCTCTTTAATCGCTACGCTGGCAACACTACCACTGCGCGGCGCACTCACTACGGTTTCCATCTTCATAGCTTCGAGCACAATAATGGCCTGGCCCTCGGTGACCTTATCACCAGGCTTCACCATCACTTTGAAGATATTGCCCGCTAGGGGCGCATTGACAGGCTCACCACCAGTGGCGGGAACCGAACTGGCCGGGCTAGCCGCAGGGGCGGCTGCACCTAGCGGGGAAATATTGGTCAGGTCGCCACCATCGGCCACTGTTACGGTATAGCTCTGGCCTTCCACGGTGACGGTGTAAACTTCTTCTCCCTTATCATTTTTCACTGCGGCGGTTTCACTTCCGGTTGGCATGGGCTCGAAGGCATCGGCATTGCCGCGATTCTTCAGGAATTTGAGGCCGATTTGCGGGAAGAGTGAATAAGTAAGTACATCGTCAATCTCACCTTCGCCACTAGTCAGGGCGAAATCCTCCTCCCCGGCTTTTTCCTGTAGCTCCAGGGTGAGCTTGTCCAGCTCTGGCGCGATCAAATCCGCAGGGCGGCAGCTAACCGGAGCTGCGCCTTCCAATACCTTTACCTGCAGTTCCTGATTCACTTCGGCGGGGGTCGCGCCGTATTCTCCTTTCAAGACCGCTGCGGTTTCTTTGGAGATGGATTTATACCGCTCGCCGGTCAGCACGTTTAAAACCGCCTGTGTGCCGACAATCTGGGAAGTGGGCGTTACCAGAGGGATAAAACCTAGATCCTGACGCACGCGGGGAATCTCTTCGAGCACCTCATCCAGGCGCTCTCCCGCACCCTGCTCACGCAGCTGGTTTTCCATATTGGTCAACATGCCACCGGGCACCTGGGCCACCAGGATGCGGGAGTCCACGCCTTTAAGAGAACCTTCAAATTTCGCGTACTTCTTGCGCACTCCGCGGAAATACGCGGCAATTTCTTCGAGCAGATTGATATCCAAGCCGGTATCCCGCTCGGTGCCTTCGAGAATGGCAACCAGCGATTCGGTGGGGCTATGGCCGTAGGTCATAGACATGGAACTGATCGCGGTATCCACATTATCGATACCCGCTTCAATACATTTGAGCGCGGTAGCGGTGGAAAGTCCGGTGGTAGCATGGCACTGCATGTGGATGGGGATATCCACCGCAGCTTTCAGGCGCGTTACCAATTCGTAACCTTCGTAGGGGCGCAGTAGGCCAGCCATATCCTTAATGGCAATGGAGTCCGCCCCCATATCCTCAATCTGGCGCCCCAGGTCCACCCACAAGTCCATGGTGTGTACTGGACTTACGGTATAGGAGATCGTGCCCTGGGCGTGCTTACCTTGTTTTTTTACCGCTGCCAGAGCCGTCTTCAGGTTGCGCATATCGTTCATGGCATCGAAAACGCGGAAGACATCCACTCCATTGACCGCGGCGCGTTCGACAAATTTTTCCACCACATCATCGGCGTAGTGGCGATAACCCAAAATATTCTGCCCACGAAACAGCATTTGCTGCGGGGTATTGGGCATGGCTTTTTTTAATTCTCGAATACGCTCCCAAGGGTCTTCGCCGAGATAACGAATGCACGCATCAAAGGTGGCTCCGCCCCAGGATTCCAGCGACCAAAAGCCGACTTTATCGAGCTTCTCTGCAATCGGCAGCATATCGTCCAGTCGCAAACGCGTGGCGAACAGTGACTGGTGGGCGTCACGCAGGACTACATCGGTAATCCCCAATGGCTTTTTAACCTCAGTCATGGGTTATCTCTCTCGGCAAAAATTTTTGGATGTTGTAATGAAGCGGAAATTTGGCGATTAACGTTTTTTTCGATGCTGTTCGATAGCCGCCTTAATAATGGCGTGCAAGCGGGCATTGTCGTCACTGCCACTACCGGGCGAAGCGGCGACTGCCTCCACTTCGGGGAAATAACGGGTAATAATTCGGGACATGATACCGGTGCCAATCACCAGTAACAGTAGGAAAATAAAAACAATCCCCATGCCGAACAGGGTAATGTCCACCCCCTGTTGAAGTAGCGTGCCTTGCATTCAGTATCCCCCCCTAAGCCGTCGAATAAATAAAGGTACTACCCGAACGGTTTTATTCTGGTTCGTTGTTATTTGATGTTGAGCAACGGATGGTTTTGAGCCACCTATTTTTGAGCAATCTATAAGACCGCCTGAGAATCAGCAGCGCCTTCTCTACACAGTTTCCAGCTTCCAGAGACCTCAAAAGCAAGCCGCCCCCATTACAGTGCCCAAAAAACTCTGCGGCTGAGTCGTATTGGGAGACTATGCGGCTGGTAACACCCTTTGCCCGGCAATCTAGTAGCCAGGCCTGATAAATACAACCGCTTTGGCTACTCCGCTTTGGCCAGCATCAATACTATCTGCTACCAGAGGGGTTTTCTGCAGCATGGAAGTGCAGTCAATTTTCTATTATCAATACAAGTTGCTTTTAAAATCAAACACTTAATGGTTTCAGCGGCAACGATGGCGCACCCTTCATTTCTCTGTTTAATGGTGCAACCCCCCAAGGGTTTGAGGTTATAGCTCCTATAAAAAGCACAGGCCGAATGATCATTCTTACGGAACAGCGTTTACTTGCTGATAGAATGTGCGCCAATCATTATTCCAGTTTTGTCCTGTTGCCCGTTTTATGACCAACAAGTCCATCTCCCTGCAGCCAAAGATTTACCAAGCCCCCATGGAAGGTGTCATTGACCACCATGTGCGCAGACTGCTTTCCACCATTGGCGGGGTCGATATCTGTGTAACCGAATTTGTACGGGTCACCAATACCCGCCTACCCCGCCGGGTTTTTACCCGCCTGTGCCCGGAACTCTTGGAGGGCGCGAAAACGGCAAATGATATCCCGGTGCGCTTGCAACTTCTGGGCGGCAACCCGGAGGCCATGGCCATCAATGCCGCCAAAGCGGTTGCCGTGGGCGCAAAAGCGATCGATCTGAATTTTGGTTGCCCGGCCAAGTCCGTCAATAACAGCGATGGCGGCGCCTGCCTACTACAAAGCCCGCACCGGGTGGAAGCGATTGTGGGTGCGGTACGCCTGGCAGTGCCGGATAACATCCCAGTTACCGCGAAAATCCGCCTGGGGTTCAATGACCGATCTTCTTACATGGATAATGCCCTGGCCGCTGCCGCCGGTGGGGCCAATGAGCTGGCGGTTCACGCACGCTCCAAAGTCGATGGCTACAAACCGCCGGCCTATTGGGAATATATCGGCGAGATCCGTGAAAAACTGCAGATTCCGGTAGTCGCCAATGGCGATATCTGGACACTGGCAGAGTTTCAGCGCTGCCGCGAGCAAACCGGTTGCCAGGCCTTTATGTTTGGCCGCAGCCTGCTGGCAAGGCCAGACTTGGGACTGCAAATCAAGGCCTTCTGTGCTGGAGAGGAGTATCGGCCAATGGTATGGCCACAGATTGTCGATCTACTCTGGGGTTATTATCAAATTACCCGAGAAGTTTACCCAGCCAAGTATCTTGGAAACCGGATCAAACAGTGGCTCGCCTATCTCAAGCTCGCCTTTCCTGAGGCCCAGGTGTTTTTTGAGAAGCTCAAACGCCTGCGGGAAGCGGAGGCCATTGAGACCGTTTTTTTCCAGGAGCTGGAAT
Source organism: Microbulbifer variabilis (assembly GCF_020524905.1). GTDB lineage: Bacteria > Pseudomonadota > Gammaproteobacteria > Pseudomonadales > Cellvibrionaceae > Microbulbifer > Microbulbifer variabilis_A. Next base: position 9,517 of record NZ_JAIVKI010000012.1, read on the forward strand.
CCCCGCAGGTAGCCATTAAACAGAAAACTATTGCAGCCGCTTAATTGTGGCTGCAAAGTTCGTTAAAGCTCAGCCGTTGATTGGCGGCTCAGGTAAGCCGGATTGTAATACTTCTCCGGTAAATTATGGGCCTGGGCACTTTCATAAATAACCCGTGTCTCGGTGCCGGTATTGATCGTATCCTGCAACAGCATTTCCGCCACTACCTGCCGTCCCTCCCTTTGACCAGAGATAAAGTGTGCAATCTTCGCCAGCTTACCGGATTTTAAATACAACTCTGCTTTTACCGGAAAATAGTCTTTGCTATCCACCCACAAGTTAATCCGCTGGTAACTGGCCCCCTTGGTTTTTACGGAGAGGTTCAGGCGATTGACCAACCGATCCTGCAACATCTCCTGCCCCGCATAAGCTCCCTGATAATCCTCACTCCAGGTGAGAGTGGCTACATCCCCCACCGATGCGCCCCCCAGCAGTTTTTGCATGGGTGTTATCCGAATGGGGCGACGGCTGCGTGGCATCAGCATCCAATAATTGTCTTGCAGCATTAACATTTTGGTGCCCTCCTCTCCCGCGCCTTTGAAAACCACCAGAGACTTGCGCTGTGGACGGGTGTACACATGGTATTTATCCATACTGTCCAGCTCGCCATTTTTGTAGACCTGCACCTCTGTCACCACCCGAGCGGAATTCTCTTGCAGCCGGTAAAAGTCGGCTTTGGCAAGCATGTCCTCCACCTCCTGCGCGGTGTAGTTAATCTCGCTGCTGGCCCCGCTATTTGTATTTAGTGGATTGGCCAATGCCATTGGTGCTACTGCCATTACCAGAGCGCTACCCCACAATTTCCAAGCATTTTTTATTTTCGCTAACTTATACATATACCAATGTCTCTGTAATCGGTTTATTTACACCCTTGCGCGCCGCCATAAAGGAGGACAAAACACAGATTGTCGCTACAGCCAGTGAGATCATCCAAGCCAGGTTCATGGAAAAATACACCACCAGGGGATAGCCCTCAGTTCTACCGGGAGGGGGCGGCATGGTGACTTCGAACACCATCAGGCCCATACTCACCGCAGCTGCCAGCAAGATACCCACGATCGCTCCTACCAAAGACAACACCAATGCTTCCAACACAAAGCCCAGCAGTAATTCGGCGCGGGACGTACCTAGTGCGGAGAGAGTACCAATCTCGCGGGTTCTTTCTGTAACCGACATCGCCAAGGTGTTGAAGAGGGAAACAAAAATCACCATCGCCATGATCACGCCCATCAGGCCAAAAATCCGGTCATACAGGCTTTTTACTCCTTTGTAAAAGAAGGCTCGATCCTCCCAGGTGGTAATTTCCAACTCTGGTGCCTCATCAGCCAGGCGCGCCTTTAAAACTTCGGTGTCCTCCAGCTCGTAGCCATACAGGTGCAAGGTACTGACTTTTTTGCTATCGAGAATAAACTGGGCGGAATTTATCGAGAGATACACCTGGCGCTTATCCATATCCGGAACCCCAGTCCCAAAAATCCCCTGCACTTTAAAATCCAGTGCGTTTAGAGCACCCTCTACAGTGGTTGACATCAGGGTGACATAATCCCCCGTTTTTACTTTCAGATTTCTGGCCAGATCCTTACCCAGCATGATCTGCGGATCGGTGGGATCTTCATTTTTGCTGAGAATGCTACCTTCGGTCATATTTAAGAAAGGCCCTTTTACCCGAAACTCACTGGGTAAAATTCCCTGCCCCAAAAATATGGTCGACTTATCTCCATTGGAGATCAAGCCGTTCAAGTAAATACGCGGCTGCACCGCCTTTACCCGGCTATCGGTCAATAAGCGCCTTCTCAATTCATCCGCATTTTCCAGGCCATTTTGTAAGGGATACTCTTCATCACTGCTGAAATAACCCGGCTGGGTAAATACCAGATGACCCTGGCTACGTGCCGCGCCTTCTTTCAGGGATTTATAGGTATAGAGCCCAAAGCCCCCGGAAGTCATCAGGGCCATCACCACAATAGCGACAATAACGACGGTTAAAAGGCTGCGACGACGATTGCGCAATAAATTCAAAACTGCCATTTTTAAGCGACGCATGGGGCTTCCTCCTGCAAAATCACACCGTCTTTTAGATTGATCACCCTGTCACAATGCTGTGTCATACGGTCATCGTGGCTGGCTACAATAAAGGCCGTTTTCTGTTCCCTGCCCAGATGCTTCATTAATTCGATAATCTGTTGAGCTGTTACACTATCCAAACTTGCGGTGGGCTCATCGGCAATGACCAACTTAGGCTTGTGCACCAGTGCACGGGCTATTGCCACCCGTTGCTGCTGGCCACCGGAGAGACGATCGGGTCGGTATCGGGCAAATTCTGCCAAACCCACATGATTCAACATCTGCATTACCCGCTGTTTTACCTCTGCTGAATCCACACCATTGAGCTGCAACGGATAGGCGACATTTTCAAAGGCACTCATCACCGGCACCAGGTTAAATTTTTGAAAAATAAACCCCATTTGAGTGCGACGTATCTTCATCGCCTGCTGGTAGTCTCTGGTCATTAACTCACCGGCAAAGTGCACCGCACCCGTGTAATCCTGATCCAGCAAGCCACAGATATTCAGTAGGGTACTTTTACCTGAGCCGGAGGGCCCACATAGAGCCACCATGGTGCCGGAACGAATGGCCAGGTTGACATCTCGCAAGGCCTGAAGCTCGATTTCACCGGTCTGATAAGTCTTTTCTATATGTGTCAGCTGCAACATCGGTCCTTCTCCAATCTCAATTACGGCTTTATGTCCGACTTACACAGTGCCAGAGCCCCTTGCATATTGGCTTTTGCCTGCCACTCATTTTTCAGCTCTGACTCACTCAAGTCCGCAGCCTCCAGAGCACCACAGTAGATCCAGCTCACGGCCTGCACCGGCATATGCGACAGACGCGGGTCATCCATCAGCTCGCCATAGAGTTCGAAACCGCGATCGAATGCGTTGAAGAAGGTAGGCACCTTGGTGAACGTAGTTGCCGCGATCCCCTTAAAAAGTAAGTCACGAGGCATTCCCTTAGCCGAGCGGCCTGGATTCTCTAACGCCTCCAACATCAGCAAGGCTTTGTCCATACGGGCAATACCATTTTCCGCATAGCTCACCTTCTTCCACGGCAGCCAGCTCTCCTTGGCCATCAGGGTCTCGCTGGCCCCCAGGTAGAACAGAACTGCGGGGTCTGAGGGGTCTTGCTGCTGAGCTACTTTAAAAGCCTCATAAGAAGCCTCAATGGCATCCCCACCCTGCTGTGCCGCCTTGTTGTAAAGCCCTTCCAGCTGCACATCCACTGCGGCAAAAGCGGAAGTTGTCATACCCAGATGAATCAGTGCCGCTGCGATGATCTTCTTCATGATTTCTCTCCTTGCGTTTAGGTTGGGAGCAGATTAGCGCTGGCTATGGAGGTGGTCTTGATGGTGCGATAAAAGGGTGAGGAAAGGGATAAACGGGAGCTGTTGTGGCTGAATGGGGTCAGAAGAGGAAGATAAGCGTTAAACAACGAGAGACAACGGTAGTGGCGAGGGGCTAGCTCCCAGAAAGTGGTACAGTAGAACCGATCTATAAATATTGTCTCATAGCCAATATACAGTCCATTCAAACAGCTACAAGTATTAGCACGAGTTAAAACCATTTAGAGGGTAAGCCAACACTTACCCATCTCGGACTAAGTAGTAAAATTAGGAATCAGTATTTTAGGTATTATCCGCTACCAATTTGCTAATAAATTTTAAAGCAGAGAATTCAGGGGTCTTTAGTTTTTCCAGGTTTTTGATCATTTCTGATGGCAGATAAGGCTTGGCAGCAAGCACAAATTGATCCACCCCGGCCGGCGCTCCAGCTGAAACCTTTGAAGAATAAAGATTCCACAATTCATAAATAGAAATAGAGTCCTGATCTTTTAACTTTTTATCAATCGCATTTATAATCAGTAAACCACAGTCATAGTGAACACGTGGATTCTTGCGTGATGCATCCAAATAAACCGGATTATCCTCCAGGCTGGCAAGGCAACCTTGCTCTGCCTGCTTTATCTTCTGCGACAAAAAACCCTTAGGAAGGATACTCTCAAATGCCAGGCCAGCAAAATAGTCGGCCGCCCCTTCATGTATCCAGGAATCAGCAGTCTCTATAACATCGGCACCCTCTCTCTGATAGAGGTGGGCAACTTCATGGGAAAAGAGCCAGAACAATTCATCGACATCAATGGCTTCAATAACAGACTTCTCACCATACCAATGCATAAATATCTGACCGGGCAAAGTTCCACCTTGATGACCAACTCGCCCATCATCTACTGAGCTATAAGAAGCAAACAATGCAGGCCTATAGCCAAGTTCACCCATTTTATCGGCAAAGAAATCCATCAACTTAGGCAAATGAATATTCATTTGATACTGGAGTTTCTCTGGTAGAAGTTCATCGATCACACTAACAAAGTGGTCACTCTGTATCGGTTTTCCTTGACCAACATAGACCTTACTGCCCTCACCGAATGCCTCCCACTAAATACTTTCCTGGTGGATCTTGCCATGCAAGATAATATTGTCAGACTCTGGGGCAGCTATCGTTAAATGCCAATGATTTAGACTGGGCTGACAAGATTCTGCACAAGCAAAAAATCTCCCTGTATGCAAAAGATAACCTCCATCCGAAAACGGGGAGAAAGGAGCGTAGTCCTTAGAAAGAACAGTATAAGTTGGAGTTAGATGAAAGGTAACTTCGGTAAAGTCGCTACCATTTTCACGCAGTACACTTTCTCCTCCGTCATCAAACTTAAACTGATACCCTTTAGAAGTAGGTGTCCAATGTTTGCTTCTTGAATTGTCAGGCGAGCTCTTAAATACAAGCCTCTTTATTGGCTTTTCTGATACAAAGGTCACAGACCAGTTGCCATCTGGCTTTTTTTCCAGCATGGTACTTATATTATTTGCACGAGTTACAGAGCTAAATCCTAAAAATAACCACGCTGTAGTCACAGCAACCACAAAGAATTCTTTACGAGGCAATATTCTTACGAAAAGGAATGTTTTTATTATCATAGCCAACCTTAATTACAGCAGCTGCTGCCCTGAACCTTCGAATCAGAACTTAATATTTTTCCGGCACTAAATTCATGAATAACCTCTCCACAAACAAGCGAGATCGGAACATCTTTACTAAATCCAATGTTTACCACCACCAATAACATTGGTGTACAAAAGAAAAGTCCGGCAATTTGTACCAACTTGGATAGCAGAGTATATTCAACTCACAATCTAATCAGAATGATTATGCAAGAGATTCTTCAATACAAAAAATGAAGATATTCTAAACCAGATAGCCAAGCTTCAGATGGAGTTTATTTGAGAGGATACCAACCAATACTAAATCGATATAAGAGCTCTTTGAACTAAAGAGAGGGAGGAAATACTGTACATCCCTCTCTCGTGGCTTTTTTAGACTGATCAAAAGCAAAAATGGAAATATGAGATCTCCCTTTGTTCAAGGTTGTCTAAACAATCAATCAACAACTTTAATTTTAGATTTTCCATACTCACTCACAATATCTCCATAGGTATCAGCTTTAGGGCCATTCACCTTTCTTACATCCTCGTAGAGCCTCCAGCGACCGACAAACTGATCGATCTCAAATTTTGTAATGAGATACCCTGCGCGATTACCCTTACGAAACTTCATATGAGGATTCTTCTTTAGGGTTTTCTCTGTGCTTTGGTTGTCAGCGATCTCATACCAGAGAGCGCCTCCATCGCCACGGGTCAGTGAGGGTGCAGTAATCTCCACGGCTACGTTATCGCGACCGGCAGTGTAATCACTGGCAAATGGGTCTAAGGCTAAACCTGCCGCCATTGCTTTATGAAGCCCACCTGACAAAACAACAATGTTGTTATCAAGCTCAGAGAATAGGCTTAATAGCCACTTATAGGATTGGGGATAAGCTCGCCAGGCACTCGGCGAGTAATTGTCCCACCACTCAAACACCGGAGCGCCGGAGCAGACAATCCGCCAACGTGCTGTGGATGCCCGAATTGCCTGCTCAAACCAGGCCGCCTGCTCCTGGCCGATGATGCTGCGACCGGGAAAATCATACTGCTCAAATATCGGCTGACGTTTGTTGAGGTTATCCGGCATATTATTGATCGGTATATCGCGATCATAAAAGCACATATCCATAAAGAAGATATCAGCCAGATCACCGTAGGGAACAGATCGCCAGATGCGTTTGGGCGCAATATAGCGGATGGGCATCCACAAAAAGAAAGTTTCCATGGCGATATCCATCGCTTCATTGAAGTCTGCACCAGTAATGGCCGGCCCTTCTCGCCAGACACCGTTTCTTAAATCGCCATCATCCCAAATCACCATCCAGGTATGCATCTGGTGTGCCTGCTGTAGAAAGGCATCTTTTCTTATCTCGGAGTAGCGAGCTCTATAACTTTCACGATCGAACTTGAAGTCGGAATGGCTAAACTTACGGTAGTCACCAGAATTGGAAGACGCATAGGAATAGTCACCAAGATGAATTACCGCATCAATATTCTGCTCTCTTTCCACCATATCCCGGTAACCGACGAATTCGCCGTGCTCAAAATGCGAGCAGGATGTCACAATAAATTTCAGGCTGGAAATATCTGTATTACTTTCCGGCACCAGCCTTAAACGACCTACCGGTGAAGCTTGATCGCGGTATTTAAATCGATAAACATAGTCACGGCCAAAATTCAATTCGGTCACATCCAGCTTGACTGTGAAATCCTTTGACTCATCGGTTTGCGTATAACCTGTTGATACAATTTGTTCAAATGAGTCATCTAAGGCAACCTCCCAATAAACCAGTGGTGCCGTCTCTTCGGTAGTTACTCTTGTCCAAATAATGGCTGAATTGACTGTAGGATCCCCAGAAGCCACTCCGTGCAAAAAGTGGCTGAATGTACTGGCAGCACCACTGTATTCATATTTGTTCACCCCACCTTTAGACCAAACAGATGGCGCCACAGCAGAAACAGTGAGTAGGCCGCTCCATTTTAATAATGTGCGTCGATTTATTTTTTTCATAACAAAATATCTTTCATTTAAAAGGTTTAAGCACTGCCTGCTGAGTAAAACAAACTATCGTTACAGCTGCGTGAAACCTAACAAAGACTCACATTGTCATTCAATACAAAATGAGCCTTTAGAAATCAATCAAAAAGTATTCATAAAATCAGGAGAGGCCGAACAAAACGATTATAGGCTTGATAAGCCTATATAAGACAAACAACAACATCCAAATAACTCACACAAAAATTCATTGCAATACATATCCCCCTTAGCCAGCCCCAGATCGATTTACACTATTCAAACACACTTTCTATGAAAAATTCTGCCTCTTCATCCATGGAATTATACGTTCAAAAGCCAATTCGATATTTTCAATTGAAGTCGCGTAGCTGAAACGCAAGGCGTTACGGCAAGATTCACCAAAAGTATCTCCAGCAATGGTACAGACACCGGTTTCTCTCAACATCCGCAAGGCAACATTATTACCATTTACCCCTTCGGGTAACGATGGAAACAAATAGAAAGCTCCCTCGGGGATATAACTTTCAAGGTATGGCGTTTGCTCAACCAACTGGACCAGGCGATCCCTTCTTTTTTTATAATTTGCAATAATATCTGAAATAAAACTCCGATCACCCTTTAATGCCGCCACACCAGCCCATTGACAAGGGGTATTTGCAACTGTCGTGGTAAACATATGATATCGGCGTAATTTACGGATGACTCCTTGACTTGAAATCATCCAACCTACGCGCATACCGGCCATGCTAAAAGTTTTAGAAAAGCTGCTGACAATAATTACATGATCGAGATCAGAACAGCAGGAAAGCACACCTGCATAGTCACTCTCATCGTAAATTAGATGATCATAAACTTCATCGCTAATCACAAAAATACCGCGATAAGCCGCCTCCTGTACAATCGCTTCCACGGTCTCACGTGGATAGACTGTACCTGTGGGGTTACTAGGCGAATTCAAGACAATAGCATGGGTGTTATTGTCTATTGCATCAATAACCTCTTGGGGATCTAACTGATGATTATTCTCCGCACGGGTGGGAATGTAGCGCACATCCCCTCCGTTCATACGAATTAAGGGTGCGTATAATAAAAAGGAAGGGTCTGCCATAATGAACTCGCGCCCCGGTGCCGACATGGCAGTAAGAGCCAAGTAGATGGCTTCTGTTGCACCGGTGGTCACAAGTATATTTTCTGGAGTGATCTTACGACCATAGCGTTCACCATTATACTCAGCGAGCGCCTCGAGCAGTTCCGGTAGCCCCGCATCCATGGTGTAACCGGTTTGCCCTGCCTGTACCGCATCAACCGTGGCCTGGATAACATGAGGCGGAGCTGGTGAGTCAGGTTGTCCAATAGACAAATGGATCACATCATCCATGGTGGCCGCCAGATTAACCATCTTGCGGATACCGGGTACCGGAATCGTTAAAAGCGCCGGGTTCCAGACCGGGTCCTCCGATTCATAAAAATCAAATTCCAACCGGCTCACACCTTTTCTCCCACGGCAATGTTGTTATAAAAGAGTTCTGGGCGTTTATCCGTCATAGGAGCGGCAAGCTGGTAAGCCTGCCCGGCCCGTAGCACTGTGGCATCTTCAAAACGCCTGCCTACCAACTGCATACCAATAGGTAATCCTTTAGATGCAAAACCACAGGGCACTGAGAGGGCTGGCTGGCCTGTCATGTTGAAGGGGTAGGTAAATGGTGTCCACGAAGGCCAACGGGTACTGGGCCAGCCCTCTGGCACCTCACGACCAGCTTTAAAGGCTGTAATCGGTAAAGTAGGCGTTATCAACAGATCGTATTTACTGTGAAACTGAGCCATCTGCTCACAAAGGGCTGCTCGTTCATTCACTGCGGCGAGATAATCCAGCATTGAAAGCTGCGAGGCCTTATCGGCCACAGCAACCAGCTGGGAATCCATAAGCGTGCGCTGGCGCTTACCGATAGTGCGCAAGGCATTGGCTGCACCGCCATAAAACAGGTGGCCGAACGCTGCGAGAGGATCTTCAAAACCCGGTGCGACCTCAGTTACTTCGGCACCAAGCGATTGCAAGAGTTGTGCGGCATTGCACACAGCCCGTTCAACATCACGCTCATTTTGTACATATCCTAAAGTTGCGCTGTAGGCAATTTTTAACCCTTTGAGGAGCTCGTGTGGTTCACCGGAAATCGCCTTAGAATAATCAATATTGCGACGGGGAATCGCATTGCTATCCCGCGGATCGGCTTCGCTCAATACATTCATCAACAGAGCGCAGTCGGATACGGTCCAGGCCATGGGCCCTGCATGAGCCAGGGTTCCAAAAGGACTCGCTGGCCAGTGTGGCACCTCGCCAAAACTCGGCTTAAATCCGACAAGACCACAAAAACCCGCGGGAATGCGGATAGAGCCGCCTGCATCAGTACCCAGAGCCAGAGGTCCCATACCCAGCACAACTGCCGCAGCGCTGCCACCACTAGAACCGCCAGCAGTCTTATCGGTATCCCATGGGTTGCGGGTAACACCATCGATAGGGTTATCCGTCACACCTTTCCAGCCAAACTCCGGTGTTGTGGTCTTGCCCAGAGGGACATAACCATTGCGGTTTAAAGCCGCAATGCTAGGCGCTTCCTTGCCTAGGGTGGACTTGGCATCAATGGTTTTAGACCCCTTTATCGTGGGCCACATCGGCGTAAGGAAAACATCTTTAATCGCTACCGGTACACCATCCAGCGCACCTCGAGTTTCACCGCGATAGTAGCGCTGGGCTGAGGCTTGAGCAGAAGCCAGAGTAGTTTCCTTATCTACCAGGCAATAGGCATTAACAGCGGGATTACAGGAGTCAATCTGCCTCAACAGCGCTTCAGTAACTTCCACCGGAGAAAATGACTTATTTTTATATCCTTTTAACAGCTCCAAGGCCGTCATATGGGCAAAATCATTCATGTTCCCTCCTATTATTTTGGTTTATGCCCTATCGTAGTACCAGCCTACACAGCTAACGACTCCTCCATGAGGACTGAACCGCCCCGATTTTCAATTACGAGATACAACCAAACCCACAATGCTCTGGATAAGTCATATCAGTACCGAAAAAATTGACGAACAAGTCAAATAACTCCTATTTAAAAGGCATTTTGAATTAACAGTTGATAGATAAGCTTGTAGATTAGGGTAAACACGATGTAGCTACGCCCAATATTTACGATCAGAATCCAGAGAGTAGAAATTAGCGCCCCATGAGCTCACACAGGAAAATGGGTGGATAACTACAGCGCGTAGTGTAGGTGCGCAGAGTTTCAGAGGTCGTTAATAAAGTAATTGTATACAGATAAAAATCAGCTTTTTTTAAGCGCTCTGGGAAGTGGGACCTCTAGTTTTTCAGCCCAGCGCTGCAGATCCTGCACTATAGAGGGATATAACTCGACACCATCGCGCAATTGCCGCGCTCGGGTGGCCCAGGCACGCTGACCCGGTACCCTTACAGGCTTGCTGCTATCGCTACGGTTTTGCTCCCAAAGATGACTCAAGGCCATCGTTTGGCGCAGAAAATCCGCCTGTGCCCCAAAGGCCTGGGGATCAATAATCTGTAAAAAAATTGAGTTGGCCTCTTTATCGCCAGTGGCAGATTCATCATCGCGCCCATAACCTCCCAGGGCCATCGACAACACCTCCAACATTGCACTAAGTGCCGCCCCCTTGTAACCGTGATCAGCCCCACCTACCGGCAGAATACTGCCGCCATTCTCGAAAGCCAGAGGGTCATCGGATAAATTGCCCTGCTTATCCTTTAGGCATGGCGTTGGCATTTTTGTCTGTTCTCGTTGAGCACGGGCCACATAGGCGCCAGCCGTAATCGACATACTGATATCGAACAGCAGCGGATATTCACCCGCAGGGGCAGCAAAAGCCAAAGGATTTGCGGAAAACAGGGGATCAAGCCCTCCTTGGGGCGAAACCGTATTTTCCCCAGGTGTCGAGCAGGTAAGGATCGCTACATATCCCGCTTCAATAATCTGAGGCAAGTAAGCAGCCAGACACGCAATATGCTGACTGCGACGAATGATTGCCGTGACCACACCCTGCTCAGGTATTCGAGACAAAGCCTGCTTGATGGCCCTGGTTAACACCCAGGGGCCAGGTAAAAATTGAGCATCCCAGTTAAAGCAATTGCCACGATCAGACAACACCTGAGGTTCACCACTGAGCCGGGATTCACCACTCTGCAACCACTCTAGATTATTCGCCACCCGCTGTAGGCCATGGGTAGTAAAGCCAAGCAGATCTGCCTGCAAGAAAACACCAGCCATTACATCCGCACGATGCCTGGCGAGCCCCACGCGCTGAAACAGGGCGCTGGCAAATTCTTGTAGTTCTCTGGCTGAGTAGTAACTAGGCATGCTGACTCCGTATTAATCATCGCGAATTCAGTGGGAAACCGACTTGCGTTATAAACAGATAAAAATTGATTTGCGGTAGAGCAACCCGGCTCTGTTTCTTTGCAATATACAGAGCACAAACTTACATAGATTTAAACATTGCAGCAGCTCTGCGGCTAACCGCAAACTTTTGCCCATCCTCCATAATGACTGTGGCCGAGCCAGTTAGCCCCCGGCTGATCTTATCGATTCGTTTGACACAGACAATCGTGGAACGGTGTATCTGCCAAAAAAGTTCCGGTTCCAATTGGTTCATCAACTCTTTAAGTGGTGTGCGAATAATATGTTGACCCTGATCAGAATGGACAGTGGTGTACTTATCCTCGGCGACAAAAGCTGATATCTCATCACAGGATATCATGTGTACATCCTCTCCCCTGCTGGCCCTGATCCAGCGTAAATATTCCGGCTTGCCTACATTGAGTTGTTGCAGCAAGGCGGCTATGTTTGGGCCCGCTTGTGCCTGCTCTTCTGTCCTGGCCTCCAGTCGTTTTCTGATGCGATCACATGCAAGCTGCAAGCGCCTCTCATCAATAGGCTTCAACAAATAATCTACAGCCTCCTGCTCAAAGGCATTTACCGCGTATTCATCATAGGCAGTTATAAATACCACAACAGGCTTGGTTTCCAGCTTGTTGAGCGCGGTGGCGACTGCAATGCCATCCAGACCCGGCATACGGATGTCGAGAAAAATGACATCGGGCTGTTCTTGCTGACAAAGCGTTAACGCCTCTGGGCCATCGGCCGCTTTACCAACCACTTCAAGCTCAGGGAAAACATCAGCTAACATTTTGTCCAGATGATGACGCAATAAGGGTTCATCATCGGCAATTATTGCGCGCATGGAAACTCCAATCGAGCGGTAACTCCACCCTGCTTATTACTACTAATCTGCAACTTGCCCTTTCCCTGATATAGGGTGGCAAGACGCTCTTTGATATTATTTAAAGCCAGGCCATTATGCTTACTCGGTTCAGACCTGTGTGCCCCAGCCTGCAATCCAATACCATTATCCTCCACCTCTATGACCCACTGGCTTGCTACTGTCGCCACCTTGAGGGAGACCAAACCACCCTTGGGTGAGGGCTCAATACCGTGAAAAATGGCATTCTCCACCAGAGGCTGTATTAACAAGGGTGGCACAGCAGTGGAGGGATTAACGGTTTCTGCGAGTTCAACCTTATATTGAAGGCGCTCGCCCAGTCGGATTTGCTGAATAGCCAGATAGCTCTCCAGGCTACTAAGTTCATCTTTCAGGGATACATAATCAGAACGCGATTTATTCAGGCTAAAGCGTAGGAGATCACTGAAATTATCCAACAACAATTCTGCTTTTTTTGGATCGTGCCGAATCAACATTTTTAGGTTAGCCAGAGTATTAAATAGAAAATGAGGTTCTATTTGACTCTGCAATACTTTCAACTGGCTTTGGACCAACGTTTTTTGTTGCTGGGCCTGTTGCAACTCAGCTTCCCTGCGCTCAGTCTCTAGTTGATGGGATTGCTCACGATTAAGATAAAATTGGTAAAGCAAGGTCGTCAAAAAGATAGCAAGGATCAACGAACTAATCAGGCCAGTAAGCGCCGGGAAAGCACCAAAACCGGAAACCCACCACCAGACATTGATAGAACCTAGCACGATCGTTGCCAAAATAGTTACTGTATATTTAAGTGCATGTGACCAGCCCGGCTTAAAATGCAGCATCAACTTGCGTGTAGAAAATGCAACAAAACCATAAGTCAGGGATATAGCAAAATTGAGAGGATAGCTTCCTCCCCATACCTCCTTAGTGATAAGGGCTACAACCACACAAAGAATCAGGATACGTAAATATTCACTGAGTAAAGTCACCATGATTCCTTTTAAAAATTCATATTCGCAGTCAAAGTAACGTGGGCTTCGCTTGGCAATTGCGCAAAGTATGATTGTTCAGCGCCGCCAAAATACCTTATTGATGCGCCAAGAGTCCAATTACTGTTCATTTCACGGTTAAAACCGGCTGTCAAAACCATACCGCCGTCATCAGGGGAATATAAAAGATCCAGTTTAGGATTGTAATTGTGATTGGATAAACCCCAGTGCAGCATCAAATTGTGGCGGTTGCGGCCCTCACTCAAAAAGACTGCCGCAGAGGAGTACCTGACACCATCCCAGTGAGCACCCTGCGCCCGGTACCAGTTGGCATTCTCTGACAGTTTTTCCCAGTCATGCGCATGCCACGCTCGGCTATCAAACCAGTATTCCGCAATCACGGTGTGTCCTGTCCTATGGGTCCAGGTCATGCCCAACAGGGCCTGCCAGCCATCGCTCCGCTCCCCCTCACGGGATGAAACGCTAGCTTCCGGTGAACCGGGCTTTAGCCACTGACGATAACGCTGCTGGTAACGGCCCTCGCTGTGCAGCTCCCAAGACTGACCACAGGTAGTCACCCAGCTGGCGCCGATATTCAGACCACGCTGATCGTCCAGGTAGCCGAGTAATTGCCACTCGCTCTCCCCTTCCAACTGATACCATTGTGCAGCAATTCCTCTTGGAAGCGCTTCATCAATAAGCTGACTTGCATTGGCATCAACCAGCATTAGGCTCATCTCTCCATTGGCAGTGAAGCGACTGGCAGACACTACGGCAACCCCTTCATTTGTACGCAGGGATACCGGGTTGCGTTCCATAGGCAAGAATAAATCCAACGGCCTATGGGCATAGCTCACGCCATAATCCAAGCGTCGCTTACCTGCTAACAAATCCCAGTCAAACCAGCCCCCCTGCCAGAAGAGCTCTTCAACAATCAATTCAGACTCTTCGCCAGCACCATTATCCGCTTCATGCAGTACAGATACCTGCCCTTCCCATCCTGACATCTGCGCGGCACCTTGTAATTTTACCTGACGCTCATAGCCTGACTTGATATCGAAGATGGCACTTTCCGATTGACTCTTGGCATTGACAGCCATTGCCAACTCCCACTGCTGCGTGAGCGATTGAGCATTGAGTTCACTCGCCGAAAAAAAGCTCAGCAAAAGCCAATAAGCATTCCTTCTCATCATCACCTCCTACTTGATGGAAGCAATTTAGCAGTGCTGCTTGTCGACTCCAGCCCAACTGATAAATGGTATTTTTACAAGATGAGCAGTAACTGGATTGGATAGATAGTAAGAAATTTCTCGTAAGAGGGTAAATATGCTTACCTTGAGGAATAAAACTAATGAATCCGTGTATCCGTAAAGCTTATGCTTCCAAATAAACCCTGCTAGGCAACTGAAATTTGCAGCCAAAGTGACTAGTAGGCCATATAGTATCGGAATTAAGCCCCCTGTCGCCTAATGCAAAAAAGCGGAAATCCCCCACGAATTCCTCGCAAGAGCAAGGCAAACACTTTTCTATATCGCTAATCCACCGCGCAGCCTCGGAACCGGTGGAGATTTTTAGCTTGCCGCGACGAAATTAACTAAAAATACCTTAAAAACCACAATTGGTGGAACCGTACCAAATGGCAAGAGTCCATCCTTTATCTCATTTAACACCGGCCATTACCTAATAGCGATAATTCGGGGGAAGAATGCCTGGTTTACTTAAATTTTTTGGTGCGCTCACTTTAACCCTATTTCTGGCAGCTTGCAGTGGGGGCTCTGGAGGAGGCAGCACCGACAATAATCAGCCAAATAATGAAACCAACAGCGGACCTAATACCGGAACAGGTTCCGGTAATGATGATGGCAATGAGGGGAATGATGGCAATGCTACCGATAACGATGACTACACATTTAACCCTGCCAATCCTCTAAGTACATTAGTGGTAGGCAGTAGTGAGTATGCCCAAGGCTCGCTTAAGCTTGAAAATACCGATAGTAAAAGCCCCACGTTCCAGGCGGGCACTTACTCTGGAGGATATGGTGACTTTAAACTCTATGACAATGGCAATTGGGAATACCAGCTGAATAGCAATACTAATAGCTTGAATAACGGCGCTACTGTCGAAGACACTATTACTTTTCCACTTAGCAATGGCGACCAACTCAGCGTAACCTTTTCCATCCAGACGATTGAAGCCACACAAAATAGTATCGTTTTTGTACTGGTAAATTTTTCAGATGCCACAGTTACTGATGATATCAGTATATCCCAGCTTGCAGATATGACATTCAACGATATTGACTCGCTCGATAACACCTATAAAGAAAATTCGTTGGGACAGCTAAAATTCAAACGCCACCTCAGCAGCAACGACTCTCTCGCCCAATATTGCTATGGTGAGGAAAAAAAGGAAGAAAGCTCCATTGATTGCTTTATATACAGCATTCCAGACAGTCAAAACGGTGGTGTTTTAAGTGTGGAAAATGCACAAGCTCGCGCTGGAAGCACACAGGATAGCCAATACTCAGATGGCGGTTACACCTGGCGAGACAATGCAACCCGTTGGATCGAAAGCAGCTTTGTGGACGCCAATAATCGCCCGGTAGATCTCAGTGAATGGCGCCACCGTGTATTTATCTTTCCAAACGGCGCCTACAATGCCGGATTGATTGGTACCGGGGTGGCGGCAGTGAATGGCCGTTGGAGTATCGTCACGGCGGACAGTGACCAATTAATTATGGGACACGAGCTTGGCCATAATATTGGCTTAGGGCACGCAGGTAATGATACCAACAATGACGGGGATACCAACGATCGGGGTGAAAGTGAATATGGGTCCGCAGCAGTGTTTATGGGGAATAGCTGGCAATCCCGTTTATTTGGCAGCGCCCACCGGGAGTTTATGGGTTGGTACAAAAGCTTTCCCAATTATTCGAAATCTACTGCCAGAAACCCTGGTAACACTTCAGAAATACAACTTCAGGCCATCGAACTTACCGCAGGGGAACTTGAAAAAACCTTACCTCAGCTTGTAAAAGTCGAGACTAACGGCAGCAGCAATGGGGAAGATTACTATTTTGTGGAATATCATATTTCACACCCAATTCTGAACCCTAGCTCCCAACAAGAGAAGGCGGTCACAGTACATTACCTTAAGGATGATACCGCTAACCAAGTGGCCACCCTGGAAGAACCGGGCAGTAGCTTTACCGATGACTCCGCCGGTGTAACTATTCAACTCAAATCCACAAATGACGACACAAACACCGCCACCATTTCAGTGAGCTATTCCAATTAAACAGAGAGGATTACGCAATGCGATTTTTTCTCGCCTTGATTACCACTTTATCACTTATCTCATATGCCTGCGGGGAAGAAACTGTAACCGGGGTATTAGAAGAGGAAATTTCAGAGAATTTTAAGACCGGAGAGATCGATCATAGATTTTCCATCAAAGATGAAAACACTGGGAAATATTATTTTGTAGATGCGAAGGATATAAACAAAAAAGGAATGAAATCCGGCGAGCGAGTAAGAATACGCGGAGAAAAGCGAGATAATCGTCGGATACAAATTAAGGAAACCCAGAGGATTCTTCGCGAAGAATAAGCAAGCATTAACCTGCCATCTAAAAACCTGCGCCAGGGCATCCGCTTCATTGAATGAGCCCTGGCGACGTAAAAACCTTCCAGATAGCACAATGCAATAAGCCGCCCCATTTTTGCTATTATTTCACTGGTTACATCTAGGAATTTGCCAACCCTCTCATGTTGGCGATACATATACCAGGGAGTAGCGGATGAAAACAGTTGTATCAATCGTTCTGGGTATCGCTCTATCACAATCACCATTTGCAAGTGCCGCTTGGACTCAAATGGCACGCATTGATTACCTCAAAGTACATAACCAAGGCGTAGATATTCAGTTAAAAGGATTTAAAAACGACAGTGCTGAGGTAGTATGTCTCGACACTAGTACTTTTGTACTAGTCAGCGACGATTCACAAATCTATGACACTAAAGTCTCTTTCTTACTATCTGCCTATATGTCCAAAACACCGGTGAACTTTAGTTATTACGGGTGCCATGAGGATAAGATACGGTTGAGTTCCGTTATGATCAAGGATTGACCTAACGCCAAAAAGGACAAATATTTTGTTAATGGATACAAGGAGGTATCCATAACTTGCTTTCGCATTTCAAATGCATAATTCAATGAGGACACTTTAAATATTCTGTTACCAATAAGTTCCAGTAAGGATTCTCGGTGAAAAAACTAAGAATACATAAAGCAACAATCTGTCGGAGAATAAAAGACAACAAATGATACAAGATTAGCTAGATAAAATCAGAGTAAAGCTAACAAATTCCCCATGAAAAAGTGAAATTTACCAGTTTTGATGGAGGTGACAAAAAATGACAAACCCAGGATAAACCCCTGGGTCTATACAAATAATCACAACCCTAACAAAAGTATGTATTGCTCCACCTGGCAGAAGAACTAGGCAATATTTCCAATTATTCTAAATGTATGGTATATCGAGAGACACTGACTATCGATACAAACAAACTGTTTCAAGTGGCCGCGTGGGTGCTTTTCTCAAGAAGAATCGAAGAGTGTAAGGCCATAAGAACCCTGTTGACACAGTCATTGAAGAGGCAGTGTTGATTTATGCCCTTCATGAGTCTGCTCATGGATAGGTTCGAGTCGCTTATGAGAAACGTAAATGTGATGTATTTGTGTCTCCCAGCGGTGTTCGTAGTATCTGATTACGCAATTACCTAACAAATTTCAAACTGCGATTAAAAGCGATTGAAGTCAAAATTACAGAGGAGGACTAATCCTCACCGAATATCAAATTCAGGTTTTGGTGCGAAAGCAGCATGGTAATGAAGCCTGTGGTGAAATAAACATTCAAAACCAGGTCTATTTGGGCTATCAGAATACTTTCTATGTGAGGATATTTAAGGAATGTTGGTCGTGCTTACCAACAATCCTATGTTGATACCTAAGTTAAATTATCCTATCGCAAGTTGTATAGGACCAAAACTTCGATTAGCACACCAGACTTTCTGAACAACTGTGTATAACCGTTATACGCATGCCTCACGATGCTGAATAAAAAAACGGTATCTGTTAGAGATCCTTAAAACTATTTTATAAGTGTACGACCAACTATCATTACGTCGCAAGATCTGCAGTTGTGAGAGAAACTGTAAAGGATCCATACCCGTGGCTGGTAAATTATAATAGTGACCGCACTCATCTAGGAAAGAAGTGTTGCGGCCATACACCGATAGAAATCTTTGAATATAGAAAAGATATCTGGGAGGAGAAAATCGTAAACTGAATTTGTCCTGACAGAAAATACTCTGAAAACCGATAATCGTAAAATCAAGTCTGAACTAAAATTCTTTATTGGATAAAAGCATGGGACCAACTTCGTATATATTCGATCAGGCTAAATACCGGAGTTGCCTGACACTGATAAACGATATTAGGCCCAGTGTTTTGCATCTTCTAAAATTGTATCCCGCATCCAGCGATGTGAGGGGTTGTTTTGCTGTCTCTCATGCCAATAGAGGTAGAAATCTATAGGCTTCGCACTTACAGGAAACGGTAGAATTTTAATCGGATATACATCTTTTAATTTATTAGCAAAATGCAAAGGAACAGTAAAGATTAGGTTGGGCTCGCTTGATAGGACTGGCATTAAGCTAAAGCTAGGCACTTGTAATACAAGTTTTCTCAATGAACTTTTTTCGCCGATAGCTTTATCGGTTAAAGAATCTATATTTTTACTGATTAAGATACTCCCGTGCTGTAATGAAAGGTAAGTTTCTAGTGTCATATCTTTTCTACGTAGCTTGCACCTATCGCTCACCATACAAACAAATTCGGATTTAAACCACTTTTTTCTGAATAATCCTGGACGATCAATATCGTGCGGCATAAACACTAAATCAATATTGCCATTTATTAAACCGTTAACACCTTCAAATCCGTCCATAGCATGTGAATGCATAATTATTTTTATTTCTGGGGCAAGTTTTCTGATATTGGTAAATGCATTTGATGCTAGATAGTAGTCCAAATCTGTACCAGAGAAATGAAACTCTTCAGAACACTCTTTAGGTAAGAAACTAGCTGCTCTTCGGAGATTGATAAGCTCTGGCATATGAACAGATAGTTTTTTCTTAAGCTCCTCCGCTCTAGGTGTCAAACAATAATTGCTCCCTGATCGTACCAATAATTGGTCACCGAAATCGCGTCTAAGCTGTGTCAATACCCGGCTCATCGCTGGTTGACTTATTTCGAGCTCTTTGGCCGCTTTACTCACACTTTTAAGCCTTAAAAGTTGCCACAAGTGAGGAATAAATTTAAAGGTTTGAGTCTTCATGTTACATCAGTATATCATTTATGCATATTCAATATGTTATCTATGCACTTTACAGCAAATATCTCAGGTGTAAACTAACAAGTCCGGTGAAGTAAACAAAAACAAACAATCTTATATTGAATATTAATGGCATTTATAACGAAGGGTTCTCGTGAATTCTGGTGGTCAATAGTGAAGATATTCCATTGAGTGGTATCAAAAAATATGATGAGTCATGAAGTTGACCTTGACTCCTAGATCGTAAAAATTGGAGTAACCTTTAAGTCAGGATGGGAGTGAGCTCAAAAGATATACACAGCAATGGGAAATAGAGTGTTTTTTTACATTGTACTGGAATTACCGTTATTTGGCCATCCAGTGATGGTGGCTACTTTTTCACTGTCGCACTAATTACATTGCACATGCATATTAATAATGCCAAAAGAGTTAAGACGTTACTAAATGTCACTAATCATTTTAGAACTGTGTTGCCATAACTTTAAGCCAAAGTTCTCTGTATCAAAAATTACACATAATAAGTCTTTTTTTGTCGATTAATAAAAATATTTCTGCCATAATTAAAACAGGCCACTGCGAAAATTCTAATTTATTAAATTTAGGTATTTAAAGAAGTATTTGTCCCATGAATTCAATTGAAATAGAGCTACTTCCATTGGATTGTGATCGCTATCAACTTATTGAGCAAATCGGAAAAGGTGGCGAAGGCATTGTTACTAAGGCTTACGATAAGCATTTAGAGCGATACGTAGCTATTAAAATTGTTCAGTTTAAATCAAGAACAACACTAATAGAGGCGCAGGCACTGGCGAAATGTGACAGCCCCTTTATCATTAAAGTTTTTGATGTGATTCATAATGATAAATATGTAGTGATGGTTATGGAACTTGTTGAAGTTGCACAACCATTAAACAATGACTCAATTGCAAGGATGAACTCTAATGAGTTCTACATTTTTTTTAGGCAACTACTTATTGCCGTTAATGCGATTCATGCTAGCGATCTTCTTCATTTAGATTTGAAGCCTAGTAATATATTACTTGATGATAAAAAACATCTAAAAATTACAGATTTCGGTATTTCTGAAAAATTATCAAATAAAAAATCAGAAGAAATAAATGAAACTGATACAAAAAAAGGGTCTTGGGGATGTCTTACTCCTGAACAAATAAAAGGTGACGCAGTAAGTGAGGCTACTGATATATTTGCAATAGGCATTATATTATACATTCACCTCTTTAAACATCACCCTTTCTTGGTAGATGACTCTATAGAAGAAACTTGCAATAATATCCTTTATTCGACGCTACCTATCTTTCAAAAAACATGGGGCCATCCTCCTCGCTCTCTTTTAAAGCTAACACAGGCAATGCTCAAGAAAAAACCTGAGCTTAGACCTCATATAACGTATGTCATAAAGATTTTTGAGGAAGTTCATACATCATCAAGAGTCCAGCAGTCTCTAATTGAAACACAAGAAATACAAAACTATAAATCAAATTCAAAACTGACAACTTTAAATAGAAGGTGGCCTATAGCCGTAACGATATCTCTCCTTATAATTGGAGTTTCGCTTTCAATATATAAAGAGTATACGCCCTCTTATAGTACTTTGGTAATCCCCACAAAACAAAAACAGGCAGTTACCCAGCTAATTGGCAATCCAGATCTCAGCAATCAACTTTTAATTTCATCAATAATTTCTAATGAAATTGAAGCTGCAGTAATCGCAGATCCGAGACGAAAATTAATAAGCAAGAATGAATGGGGAGGCACTGAGTTTTGGCAACATGAAGCTGATAAAATTGGTGCTGATGAAATAATCATAAGTGAATTGGCATGCCATGAACATTTTTGCGATGTGTCTATATCCATTTATTTGCACAAGGAAAAAAAAATAACTAAACAATCAATTAAAACAATCCATCGCAAAGATCTATTTTTTGTGGATCACAATGTTGGGAATGCATTAGAGAAAGAATTTGATTTTGACATAAAGCCTAGAACATCAGATGAACTACCTGAAAATGAAAGACTTAAGTATCTGCAACTAAAAACAATAATAGAAAATAGAGAGGTAGAAGACAATGATCTTACTGCAATACAAGAACTTGCCAAGAAACACCCAAATCATTTGGGTGTTCAATTACTCCTCGGAGAAGCTTTCCAAATTAAATATAGCGAAGATCTTAAGAATAAACAAACATGGTTAAGGAAAAGTAGAAATCAAACTTCAAAAATGAAACGTGTTTTCCCAAGAAATGCTGCGGTGCTACACCTTGAATTTAAAGAAAAAATATTAACGAAGGATCTTAAAGGTGCAGAAGAAAATCTTGAAATAATTAGAAATCTAAACGCTATCGACATACAACAACTTGTGCTTGCAGAGGCAAGGTTAAAGTTTGAATATGGAGATAAGCAAAAAGCTTATGCTTATTTCAAAGAACAGAATAACTTAAGAAAAAATCAAGAATATTTCAACTTAAAAGCACGGATGGAGCATGAACTTGATTTGCTTGAGAAGCTGGAAATAACTTCTAAAGAGTGGATTCGAAAACACCGTGGAACAATTCCACGTTTATATCTAGCAAATACACTCTTGAATTTAGGAAAACTAGACGAGGCAACCGGCATCTACATTGAAATAATGAAAGATGAAAAATATAGAGATCATATTAGAGTAAACTATGCTGTATGCCTAATGTTGCAAAATAAATTCACTCAAAGTATTCAAATACTAGAAGAGATCAACACAAAAGATAATCCCACTCCTCTTGAACTGCTAAACCTAGCTGAGAGTTACAAAGCTATCAAAGATCCGAAAGCAAATACAATTTTTAAAAAAGTACTTAAGATTTATGAAAATTCCGATATTATAGGTATAGATTATGCCTACAAATCACTGACCCTCGCTCATTTGGGTGAGGCCGATTTGGCACTCATTGAACTTCAGAAGGCAGCAAAGCTCGTTCCCCAGGATCAAAGTTTCCATCTTATTGCAGCTTATGTTTATAGCCTCATCGAGAGGCCAAAAGCAGCGCTAATAAATGCACAGGAAGCCAAACGCCTGGGAATAAGATCTCATTGGTTTAGACTTCCTTGGACAATGGAAATATACTCAAAAATCAATCAGGAATGATAGGGCGAGTTGGGTCATCAATCGTAAACGTATTATCAGATCGTTTGAGTAAGAAGCCAAAATTCTGGGTGGATAGATTATCCTCAATTACACGACTCAATACCCTAAGTGTTTTACCGCTATCCTCAATATAGGTAAATGTATCATCTGGTATTGAATCCAAATCAGTTAACCAAACAATAGATCCTGCATTAGGTGATGCCAATTGAGAACGTATTGATGCAGCAACAACTGAAGGGTCATATTTGGAGTCTTTAAATAAAGGAAATTTTGCAATATGTTCTTCTAGACTATTGCTATCGCTCCACCGTACTTGATCAGGATTTATACCAGATACGAATGTATAAGTGTAATCAGAATGCCAATCCTCAATCGAAATTTTATGCCTGCGTATATTCCAGCCTTGCTGATGCGAGCTAGTTACCAAAAGGTCATTAACTAGTAGACCATTGTATAAATGCATAAGACTATTGTTAGCAACAATATCTTCTGGCAAAAGCTTCATATGTACAGATCGTTCATTAACACGGAACATCATAGATCGATCTAGAGAGTTTGAGGACAAACCTGCCAATTGAGGTAAAGGTCTATTCAATAGCTTAAGTACTGGAGAGTTAGACTCAATACTTAACACATAAAGCTCACCTTCTACACCTGTAGAGCTTTCGTTAACTAAAATGTGGTCTCCCCCAGCATCTATAACATCAATTCTCCAATGAGCCAGTGTCTCATTATCCCCAATGGTATGTATCAACTCTAATTCAACACTGCCTTCCTTCTTAGCGAGAAATTCACCCGTTTTACTATTTTGAATGGTAAAAAGTGCTTTTCCATCAATATAATTGAAATGCCATGCTGCGTTGTCAGGTTGATGATCTTCCGCTTGTAAAAAATCATATGGAGTAAATGTTGCACCGTTTGCATCATTACCCGTTAACAATAGTTTTTCTGTTTCATTTGCCCATGTATAACTTGGTACAATTGTATAGGTATCCTGAAAGCTCAACTCTATAGGATACATAGCACTTGTAAGCCCACCTGAAGTAGCACGAAAACGAAGATATCCAAGGACATCCCATCCAATCAATGTGAAGCTCCCAGAATGAGTTACCAGGTGTCTTCCCTCAAAACAAAAAGTGGCCCTAGATTTAGCTTCATAAGTTGTAATGTTATTAGTTAAAACGATGTTTCTCGGGTGGCTGTTACTGTCTTCAAGGATAAGATAGTCACCTTTTGATGATAAATCTTTCAATGAAATACAATTTACATCTGCCAAACCAGGCTCTACTAGATAACGGCCAGCATTAAGCTTAGTTACCGGTGTTTCGAATACTCGATCTGTATAAGCAGGCCATGGTTGTACAGTTGGCCCAAGTGGCTTACCCTCATCATAAGATAAGGCAGCCACCCGCTCGAATATCTGAGCACTTGCTTCAATAGACGTAAATGAACAACTGAATACAATAAATAGACCAAACGAAAAAAACTTTTGTTTGTAACTGGCAAACCAACTCATAAGGATTTTCCATATCTGTTATATTGAAATTTAAAAAGCATTGAAAATAAATAGCACTAGATAACTATAGAGTGCCTTTGGGGTGATATCTGTGCATTATCTTCCGGTCTAAACTCAACCAATTCACTTCCCTTTTGAATAGTTATACCACATGGACGAAGTCGAATTTCACCCTGCCTTCTATCAATGGGTGGATTCTTTATACCAGCTCTCTCAAAAGCGCTTCTGGCTCGGAAAATCAATATATTCAAATGATTTGATTCAATTTTCAATTCATGTAATAGAAAGTCGGTAGAGATCCAGCCGCTATCTCTTATTGGAAGTTCCTTAGTTTCATCTTCAACTAATCTACGTGCCAAAATAAGTAGCAACTGATGATGGACCTTATAGCCCATATCCTGCTCAACATGGTTATAGGTGGTAACTAACTGGACATTTTCTTCGTTTAAGCTAACACCAAAGAATATTTTTAGCTGGTCGTTATTTTTCTCAATTTTAAAGGTTTTAGTATCCGCAATATTTTCATTGGAATAAAATACCCAGCTTCGACCAGATAAGGATACCCTGTCACCCCCCCTAATGAGTTTAATAGATTCACCCTGCTCAATAAACCATTGACCAGATTCTCTCTCATGGGTGATCAATAGTTCTGCATTGGTTTCATTAGGTAGGATATTACAATTTTCCAGCTCTATATATTCTTCACCACCATTCAATAATAACACGGACATAGGCGAAGATGAGTCAACGAAAGACCAAGTATTATCTCGATCTTCTGGAAAACTGATGTAATCACCTTCCTTCAATTGTACTCCACCAAGAGGAATTTTTTTATTGTTTAAATAGGTACCATTCCTACTTTCATCGTATAAATACCAGAGGTCATTTTGATAACGAATTGTGCACTGTAACCTTGAGCATAGGGGACACTCTAAAGTAGTATCAGTGGATTCCGGGTCCCTGCCCATTGAATGAATGGATTTTAAATAGATTCGTTGTTTAGTTTTTGAATTAACTAAGATTCCCATAACCATCCCCAAGAAAACACTCATATTTGATAGTCTTAAAAAAACTAATCAAAACATAGCTAAAGTTTATTAGATGCTGGAATGACTCATATTTTAAAGAAACTTACTTCATTTACTAATCTTTAAAATAATTGTGGTTACATGATGTTGTTGGTTTACACGTAATAATAAAGGCAAGAAAATCCATTTGATAAAACATCCTGATTATTTTTTTATATCTTGTTATTATTTCTATAGTTAGGCCATAAAAAAACACCGTGCCAGTATAAACTCCAGAAGAGGCTGCACGCAATAAAAAATATCAAAAACGCTCCCTGTAACGATATTTTATATCAAATGAAACTTTTTTACTTGATATTTATTTGCTAGGCGCCAGTTCAGAAAGGTGAACCTATTAGCGGATTATTTTCCATTAGAAATGTGTTGATAGGGATAATCAAATTAATAAATGACCAAAATGTTTAAATTTTGTGTTATTCGTGAGTTAAAATAAAAATCTTCCAAGAATATAAATGTGATAGGCATCACTCATATAAACGTATTTTTTCCACTAGGGCCAACTGAATTATTCTCAACAGAAGATATAGTTTTAAGCATTTCTAGTCAGAGTATAATGAAGCGCACCAATTCAGTTTGACTTATGGGCCGCGATGAATATATAGAAACTCTTAGAGAAAAATTCACAGTCTTTATATTTATTTTCAAGTAAAGTATTTCCGTCCTAATTTAGCCGCTAAAGTTTTTTCAGCTGGTACCTAGTCTGATCAAATATAATTTGCGGCCTTTCCTTCAATCAGTTAGTGCCCTACGAGGGACCCCATCAATCTATAGACGTTACACTTTTAGTCCAGGTGAGTATTATCAATCAGTGAGACATCTTTGCTTAGGCAACAATGTTGACTTGTTATTTTGAGTGCTCAAGGCCTCTTAAACCTTACTCAGGGGAGGTATCCTACGTTCTTAGATAGCCAGTAGATAAGGTATTTATTTCACATCCTCATCTTACCCTCTCTCCAAAACTTGTCCTGTCACTCCATGAGGATAAGCTCCTCCTGAGCCACCTTGTCCTTAAGCGTTTTAGTCACAATTTGATGTTGCCAGGGTTATATCGAATATCAACTACTGTAAACATCCCTGAGTGATGAAGACACAGCGCGTTTACACAGTCCATTGAAGACCCGAAGCTGAGAAGACACAGGTTCTTGGAGCGTAGCTGTAAACAATGTCACATCAATGGTAGAGCTAACATGATTTTTGTGTTAGGAATACACCGATTCTTTTCAGGGATAACGTCTACACCCTAATATTTAAAACGTCTTCCTTTTACTTTGTGGAAGGGACCCTCAAGAGGCCTGACCTGTCGCAAGCTTTGGAGACATTGTAGAATTTTTAGACAATATTAAGAGTCCAGGAGTTAACAACACGATCCTGTGCTCGATGGTACGGTCATTGGTATAGATTAGTGGGGTTACCATTGGTTTTGTTATTTGGATAAGGTACTAATACGAAAATCGGAAAACCCACCTTTCAAACATAAATTTTAGATTTGTCCTATTCTAATATTTATCAATACAGATACCTATCAACTACCACTACCCGTAGCTACTTCAATCATTTTTGATTTTAAGGGATCATACGTTATTAAAATAAAGTTTTCCGGTAATACGACTGAGAATAATTTAGAACCTGTACCAATGAGTCTATTGTAATCCATTTTAGAGATAGAGAATTCCACAGCTCTCAAACATTCCTCTTCTATTTCGTATAACATATCCCACTTCTCTGTCTCGGGTATATCGGTACGATCCTTAAGAGATTCCCATCGCTGATTACAGGTCATACCTTCAGAGAGGTTCGAGTAGATATACTCAGGCCATGGGATAGCTTCGGTTATACTACTTAATTGATAATCAACATATCTTTTTCCTGGTGTATCTAAATTATCATGTAAGTTAAGTGTCGTGTACGTAATTCCTGTCCTATAAATATTCGTGCCATTTTTATCATAAATGGCAATGATCAAAGTCGCATCGCTACAAATGGGTTTATCATAATTTATTTTGACAGTAAATTTTTTACCTTCAGAAGTAGCAGTAAATACCTTGCTTGTGTGGTAACTACAACTGTTATTTTCATCATCTGTCAGCTGTGACTCCTCTTCATAATTCCAAGTACCATTTTCCCTAATAATAACGGTGTTATCACCTTTGATAACCTCTAAAACTCCTTCGGAATAAACCAAGTAATGGTGATTTCCATTTTTGAATCGATACCCCAAAAATCTACAGGGGGTGATCCCATCTTTGCACAGCGAATACCAGGTTTCACCAGTTATAATAATTGAGTTTCCACTTTTTTTTGATTTCCCTTCATAAGTTACATTTTCACAATAAACATACCCCTCCGGACAGTTTCGTGTAATCTTAACTTCATAGTTTGCTGTTGTAAGAATTTCAGCATGAGAAACACAACAAATTAACAAAAAAATAATAGGGGAAAAGAGTTTCATATTAATATTCCCAAAAAAATCATTAAAATATTGTAATCCAATCACCTGGCCTGTGATCATATTACACAGTTCAAGTTTTAAGAGCTTGTGTTGACATGTAATAAAAATTTTAATAGAGCTCCACATGAAATAAAATATCACACTTCGGTACCATCCCTGTAGCAGCAGCATAGTGGAATTAATTGCTAACCTATCAGCAACAGCGACTTTTAATTATGCCCTTTAACTTGTAATTCACTCGAATCATCTACTCACTGAAACTGACTGAACTAACATAGTAGCCAAGAGCCCAAAATATCTTCCTTTGATAACCCACTGTACATGCTTGAACTTTGAAAAATCTGAATGACATACTTACCTATTGTAAACTAAATTACTTTAGAAAACTCTAAATTTCGCATTAATTAATATCAATATATGGATGTAATTACTCATTACTTGCCCTCGACCAATTAACCCCCTTTGATGATATAAGTTGGAAAGTATCGCTCCAACCTCTCGGCTCAATAGCTCAAATAAAGTTCTCCATCGATACATAGATACATAGATACATAAGTACAAATACCAACAGTAATACTTTACATGTAATTTGAAGCGTAAGTGTCACATTTAGCCTAATTTATAAAGGGCATATTAAGAAATTTTCCGATGGCACGATAGAGCCTAATCGGGTCAAACTACCTCAGAAATTGGTTTTCCAATACATTGATTATTTTGATAATAATCCTAGACTCCCTATTTAAAATGTATTTACATAATATTACTCATTGAGCTCAAAGTTTTCTTTGAATTTTTTTCGCATTCCCGTATGTCCAGCAATCTTTTTAAGGACCTCATGTATTGCTTCGAACATAAATATTACTTCTTTGTCAATCAAGCGTAAATCACCCTGACGAGGAGCTTTAATGACATCGTACATATTCTTATATCTTGTCCATGTTTCATGAAAGGATTTAACATAAAATTCAGGCGAATCTTTTTTAAGATCCTCATCTTCAAGAACAGAACTTAGTCCCTTAAATTTACCAAATTCGCTATCGATTATCTTTCTAATTTTAGCTGGCTTAGTGAAGTTTTTTGAAATGTAATAACTCATTCTTAATGCGTTATCACCCTTAGTTTTAGAGTTAAATGTAAGTATAATATTTTCATGATTTAATAACTGATTAATTTTTTCTGCAACATTTTGGGTTCCACTCCCCATATTCGAAAATAGACCCCCTTCAATTAGAATAGGGTTATTGCTGGAAGTCTCATTCATAAACATAGTTAGGCCATCTGCCATTATTCCAGGGGTTTGCCATTGAATATTATCTCCTAATTTTTGTTTGCATCTGTTGTAGTAAACAGAAAATTCTGGTGATTCAAATAAATAATGAGCGAACCAATTTCGCCATGATATCTGAGCACTCTGATCGTCCTTCTCCATTAATGTTGCAGCTGTTACAGCACAATCAAACAACACATATTTGACAAGGGAAAAATATCCTCGCGTGGGTGGAAGCATACTTATAGTAGGAGTTCCTAAATAATTAACAATTAATTCTTCACAACACGCTAAGCAAACCGCAACCTTAAGACCTATTTGATTATCATTCAGGTTTATTTTTTCTGCCGGTATACAATTAATATTTTTTTCTACAATAGAACTTAGTGCTGTTTTGCGAACTTTAAATGATTCTGGGATAAGTACCCCTTTATAAGCAAGATACTTAGCTTTCGTTAGAATAGCCTGACTAAATATTCTTTTCGTAAGAAGTGGGGTATTATTGCCACACTTAAGATTAAAAGCAGGTGTATTCTTGTATGAATTTTTTATGGAAATTTCTTTATCTTGCAATAGTTTTAGAAGAGGAGAACCTCCGATGCCTGATCGTGCATAAATTTTAATATCTCTTTCCTTTTCCTTAAGCTCATCTGCTGTATAAATTTCTCCTGCTGAGTTAATATATCCACCATCAAAGATATCCCTCACACCATCTTTTGCACTAAGATTACATGCAGTTACTCCACTTAGAACGCGAAAGAAATAATAGTGAGGTTTCTTTTTATATTCACAATATAGCGCTATCAAACATTCGGCTTTATAGCAAGAAGACACTAATCTCTTTTTTTGATCTAAAGATATTGTACTAGAACCGGAAGTTATTCCTAATTTATTTTTAAGAATATCATCAACATCCTTAGTGATTGCTGCAGCCATTTCAGCTTCCATTTGTTGAAAGCGCATTTCCTGATCTTGATTAAACAGTGTTGAATTTCCATTGCCAAGATTCATACCTTTTAAGCCATGGTTATTATCTCCTGAATCAGGACTATATGTCAGAGGCGACCAAACACCATTTTTTCCATCAAAAATTTCTGATGAAAGGTTAAATCCACCTTTACCTGTCGAACCATCACCATACTGACAACGAAAAACTTCCCACAAACCTTGTGTGGGATTATTTAATATCTTGCCAATCAAACCAGCAAACCCACCGATAACTGGGATTGTTTTACAACCAGCTATCAAAAGCTTAGAAACGATACTAGATGCTGTGCCGAGTCGATCATCCCATCTAGAATCATGACGAATTGTTTTTGATAGGTCTGATAGGTTATTATCAATACTATTATTGATATTTATTTCTATGTGCTCTAAAACTTTTTTCTCTACAGAAAATCTGAGCTCATCTAAGACTGCTCCCTTCAAAGGAGGAAGTTCACCGCCAAATTTCTGCCGTCCTCTGAACACAATTTTACTCAAGTGTTCATTTATTACTTTCTTAAGCTCATCTTCTGTATCTTCAATGCTCACAGATTTCTCCTAATTATATTATTGTCTGGTAGGATCTATTAGTTAATCAAAATGTCAAATAGATTTTTTTTGACGGTAAGAAAAGTGATTCAAACATGTCAATAGTCTCAAGAGGATTTTCAAATTCTTCTTTGATAAAGCTTGAAAATGATAATAATTCAACAAACAATTTCGATGAGAAATAGGGCAAACGTATTAGCAATTCGTGTATAGATGAATAAACTTTTCTCTCGATATCATATTTATCACTGAAACAGAAGATTCCATCCTTATCCAAAAGAATTTTTTCGACCTCCTCAAATTTATTGAGGAAATCAAAATTATGGATAAGTGTATAAACCTCTACCTTCCTACCCAATGGTGAAACATCGGATATTAACGATATAACATCATGTAGATGTCTCTTAATATTCTCTTCGTTCATTTCATTTAGGTAGCCGACATTGAATGTAATTAATAATTTCGGAGATGGCATAAACCAGGACCCACGTAGTCTTTGTATCTGCCATTTTGTTTTTTGAAGTACATTTCCAATAAAATCATCCGGTATTGATATAGGCTCCAATAATTCAAATGAAGAATCATTTTTAAGGATTCTATTTATTACTTCAGCTCCTGGTTGTGCATGCCCTATTACTAGTAGTTTTCGTAAATGTCTTCTACGTGCACAAAAAATTGAATAAATACCATAAGCCACTAGGCATATGAAAACAGTAGATGCACAAAATAATCCAACTAAACTTAAATGCTTTAATAAACTATCAGTTGTTTCAGCATCCCAATGCAATATAAGACGTATTATCAGAAAAATTCCTGCACTAAGAACGAATATTAGCCCCAAAATAATACAATTTATCAACGTAGAACGGTTCATAACATAGCCTCCACTTTTACCTGCCCCGGTTGTTGTATTGTAATTACCCCCCCCCATATACACATCAGCATGCTATCTTTAGTAAGTATGGGCATATTAGCTAGTAATACCGTGGGATCACCTGGTACCCAAGGGGCGATTGTTGAGGGCATGCAAGGCATCGGTGTAAGCGCGCCAAATGCCGCAGCAGTTGCCGCTGCAGTCGGTGGATAAGCCAGAGAACTACAGGGACCAAACGGCATAATGTTTTTTAGCGGTTTATTGTCCATAATATTGGCTCCCGGCATAACCTCCAAAACTCTATTTTCTGGTGTCACCATCAACGCGCTAGGTGCCGCTCCAAATGAGCACTTCATTGTTGCGCCTGCACAAACACATTTTGGCATTGCTTATTCCTCACAGGTTTGTAAAACCAAGGTACCTTCGCTCATCTGTAGCATTTCTGTATCCTTACCCTTTGTTCTTTTAATTTGCAGTTCAGGTTTATCTTGTTTATAGATATGTTTTATTGATGTTTGATCTTTATCATTCTTTCCAAAAAGTAAATGATTACCTTGTGTATCTGGAGTAAGGCGGCTATGTCGACCCCAGTCCAGTACTCGAACAATAACGGCACGATATAAATCAATTGCCAGCAATACCCGTGTATCCCGATACAGCGGAAAAAACATATGGGGATTTGCATTATCTGCTTCAAATAATACTCGAATTGTTTGGTTAAAGAGCGGAATATGGACTTGATATTCCATTTGTCCAGTTTCGTTATTAGTTTGAAGGTCATAGGTAAGATCTTTGTCGGAACCTACCGCACTTACAATCTCACCTTCGACAAAAAAAGAGCCTGCTGAAGAATTATATTCTGGCATATGTAATTTAGGGCTTTCAGAATACTCTGCATAAAATGAATATTCAAGACTGAAAGTACCATTCGCCGCTATTTCGGTTTCCCTCTTTGAGCCTTCTGTTTGTATCGCACTAATATCAATTCGGTAACAGCGGTAGCGTTGGTTCGTATAAAGTGCATTGGTTCCCCAGTGTTCCGCATCAACCGAGAAGGCGCAACCGGGGTAGTAGGTTTCTAAAGGCCACTGCGTAAAAGCACCGTGCAACTCCCCACCATGATTCTTAAAGCGCTTTTCATCAATTCTCTTAATATCGTCGAAATTCTTCTTCAATGGCTCTCGGTAAAGAATATCCTGGTGAATACCTTTTTGTGCTGTAGGTAAACTAAAGGTCTTTTTATCTACCCCTTTAACAATGCCATTAAGTAATTGTAGATTATGACGTGGCGATGAAGGCCAGTAACTTCTCAAGGTGGTTACTTCATCTGGCAGAAATTTTTCCGTCTTTTCTGGTTCAGGCTTTTTATCAGAAATTATGTAAGAGTTATTCTCATAATCATATAACCAAACTCCATAAATAGATTCGATATAGGACATCAAGAAATCATAAAAATTTATATTGTGAAAACTCCCTGTACTCTGGTAATGGTAAGCGTGGGTTTTACACAGTCCCAGCGCAATCATGGGTAGTACTTTATTTAAGTTATTATGATTGCACTCTAAGGTAAGGCCTGGCACTAATTGCTTTTCTACAACCTTACGCATACTTATATTAGTGTAAAGTTCACAGGGAAAATGCTGCTTCCAGAGCACTTGCGCTGGGTCAGAAAAATTCATTGTATAGAATCGGTTTATGATAGGCTGCCCATGTAAGGCGTCACTACGTCTCTCAACCACCGACTTCTCGGTGACTATACCTTTAAGCGTAACTGGCTTAACATCTTCACCGAATTTTAAGGTAGGTGAGAATGAAATCGAAATAGCAATGAGTGTTTCATTAGAGAAGCTAGCAATCAATGTGTCTTCTCTTAAATCTGAGTCATAGGAGAAGGACAAACAACCTTGAAATCCAAAAAGCTCTAATCTTGCCTGAAAAGATTCTATGGCCCCTCCCGGTATATGCTCCACTTTATCACCGATGTAAAGTATTACATCAAATGAGAGACGGTCTGGATCTCCATATTCATTTTTATCTATTATCGGGCGTAACATTATTTACTCACCTAAAATTAGAAAATAGAACTTCTTGATCACTTAAGATGAAATTTAGAGCAACTTATACTTGTGTGTGACTATCACTGAAAAACTTCTCTCATTTCACTACTATAGGAGTCCATTGTTGAATTTTTAACGGCCGCAGGAGTTACCATCATGTCCCTAAAGCCGTTTCTGTCAACCATGTAACATTGCTGCAATGCTTGCCATTGATTATCGTCATGCTCAGAAATATATTGTGAGAAAACCGCAGCTTTTTCAGCAATAATTGCTGTATAGCTTTTAAATAGATTCGGTAGATAAATCAATGGATCAAAATTAGCCAAGGTGATTCGTATATCTTCAACGACGATCGCAGCCTTATAGTCTTCCCCTTTTTTTGTTAGATCTTTTAACACATCAATTTTATCTATGAGTTCGGATAGATAATATGAACATTCGGAATTCGCAAATCCAGTAGGAGCGGCGTAATCGATCACAGGGTTCGCGAGATTTTCTTCTGATTCAGAATCGTTTTTTATATCATTTTTTTCTGAGCTAATGTCTTCATTTTTATTGTCGAGTAATGGAAAATATATGGAAACAATAGATTCTAATGCTTGTATGGCAGATGAGAACCTGTCATCTTCGCCAATTAATTCCTGTAGATTGATCAGTTGCTCATAAATAGAAGCGGCATGTAAAGGGAAATTTTCAACAGATGGCGTGAAGCGTTCCAATCTCTTTGCGAGCTTTTTAAAAAATACACTAATACTTTCACAGGTGTATTTCGCTAAAACAGGGTCACTTTCAAGATAATCAGTCTCTTCATTGGTAAATTCTTCTAATAGTTTTTGAATGACTGATAATATATCAACATGGGTCTCCGAGTCTGATTCAACCCAAAGAGAATACAGATAATAAAATACAATCCTAACATCGTATGTATCATTCAGGAGGATCTCATCGCAGTGAGAGATAATATCTAAAAAATTTCCGTTAACCCAAGAACTAGAAATTGATTGGAAATACTCATCGAGTATAATTTTAGAAGCACAAGTTTCTAACTGAATATTGTCTTTAAGGTATTCTAGGGTTTGATTAGACATGACCTTCTCCAATTAATCTCTTTGTCCAACGCCCTATTTGTTTTCACACGCCCCTCAAAAATAGTTACCTCCTTGTACCTCCCAACACCTTGAACAATTGAATCTTTTCCGAGGATACTATCTCCATCTAAATTAAATCCGCAGAATTCTTCGTATTCTTCTTGCTTGATGCTAATTGATAGGTCCATGCCGCTGAATATCGGCAGTATCATTCTATCTATTCTATTTATAACTTCACTATTCCAATCTATAAAAGCTCTATAAGTCCTTGCTTTATGCCTCATTAAAATTTCAGTCGTTTCAATTTTTTGCGTACTTAAGCCACCTAAAGATACTTGCACTGGGTTCATTTGTTTGCCAACGATTACTTGCTGACAATTTTTCTCTCTAATATAGAAGCTATTACGTATTTCAATATCAAACTCCGGGAAAATGCGTGTAAAGATCCATATTAATGATGTATTGCAATTATAATTTTCTAAGAATAGATGTTTGCATGCTATCTCTTTCCAACTTTCAAATAATCCCGTATTTATATTTGGGTAGGCTCCTGCAATATAATCAAGGATGATAAAGTGATCTAATAAACCAAGTACTTTCTCTGTTGCTGGGTCGATATCCCTGTTTTTTTCCAGTTTTTTTAGCCAGCGTGAAGGGAGTGGCGTTTGCGCACCCAATAGTCCAAAATTAACGACTATATCCACAGACTCATCATATATTATTACATCTTCAATTAATCGATCTTGAGTTGTCAGACTGCAATTTCCAATAAACATGATATGCTCGCTCTTAAACCCCTTATGCTTTAGAAGTCTAAGTAGGGCAAGTAAATCAAAGCTACTTAACTTTGAACGTATTTTACTATTTAGCAGCCAGGACATCAGTCAGATCCACGTTTAGAATTTAAAGTTCCTCTGCGACGACGCCGGCGCCTATATTCTGTCTTAGGTAAGGCACTTAGAATTTTTCTATCATCAATGTATAAATTTTTTGTATGATCAGCAGGCACTAAATTTTCGATAGATTTATTATCACTATTATGCGATTCACTCTCTATCTCTCTACTATTATGTATACCTAATGAAAAGATATCTGAATATTCATTTCTTTGAACAAAAGATTCCAATTTCTTTGTTAAGCGCTGCTTTATCTCATCGATATCATCTGGACTATTGAAATATCTACCTTTAAACCCTAATTGCAAACAGAAAAATAATATTTCGAGGAGAGCTATTGAGGGGGCCCTTTCAGATAGCAATTCATCTATCATATAGAAAAATTTCAATCCACCATTTGTTATATTTGACCTGATTTCTTGCAGCAGCTGCCAACGGCTCCCTAACCCCGAAGTGCTTGTTTTTACCATTTCATCAGTATGGATTGCTAATACAATAACTATTAATTCAGCGCTAGATTTATCCATTAAATCCTGCAAATTACGCTCACAACTAGTAAGCGCATGAAGTAATTTCTCATGTAACCCCACCATGAAATCATCTTTAAGGGTAATATCGTTATTTATATTGGATTCAAATTTCTTTAACTCTACTTCCCTGTCTCTCAAAAACACATAAATACAGTCCCACTGATCAATATTCATAATTTCACCAAGTTTTGGTTATATTTATTTTACTCCGGTCAAGATCGTGACGCCCAAGGATATGGTAATCACCACTAACAATAACCGGACGACTTATTACCCATGTATGGAGAATCAGTTCAATATGCTTTAAAAAATCTTTAATGAGTGGCTCAAGCTCTTCTTCAATTGCCTTGAAACCGAGAACATAATGTATAACCTGGTTAACTCGTCCATTAATATCTGAGGAATTTTGATCATAAACCTGTAATGAATTCAGGAGAATTCTTAGTTGCTTGTATTCTCCTTTCCAAATACTACCGATTGAATCTAATATTAAAAGAAGGTCCTTAAGCTCTAGAAATGCTTTATTTTTCAATGCCGAAATTGCTATATTTTGTTCAGAAGATAAATACATTCCTGGTTGATATGGTTCAACTGGTCGGCCTATGTTAGACAGCAAGCTGGCTTTAATCCCACTCACTTCCCTGTCATGAAAACGAACCGCAAGAGGTTTCCAGAGATATCTACTAAATACTGGTGAGTGCCATTTTGCTTCAATAACAACTTGTACCGGATCATCGAACGCATTAGGCATCCGTAAGATAATTTCATGTAGGTTAGATTTGGTGTTTATTATCAAATCATAAGTTTCTGAATCTTCACTAATGAACTCTGGGTGTATCGCAATACGTTCACTGCCATTCTGCTTGAAGACTCCCTCAATATGACACAATTCAAGCTCTTCACTTGCATTTGGTGGTAAGATCCGATGTTGAGACTTGGTACCATCCATTAGTATGGTCTCAGAATCTTCATATTGTATATTTTCTATTGGAACAACATTTAGTTGGAATAAATTACTATTCAAGTACACATCGTTCGGCCAGGTTGTTTCTAACAATATCACCAATTTTCCATCAGTCCATTCCTCCGGAGTTTGTAAAAACTCTAACATCATGAATGAATGCTGTTGTGGCATTTGAAAATATTGTCTAACTTCATATATTGTATTTATATTTGGTCTGTCATCTCTTCCTAAAGTCATTTTGCATCGATATTTTTTTCCATTGCTTAACTCTAGATAGATGTCCCGTTGAGATTCAGCTAATACCTGTTGCAATTTTAAGTTTTTAGACCATTCATTACCTGTGTTAATGAAAATTTTTAATTTTTCTAATGCTAATGGTACTGACGCCATATTCTTGATATCAATTTCAAGCCTGGATCTCAGCAATCCCTCACTTTTGACAGTTACATTATCTATCTCTACTGGATGAACAACGTGATCTATTTGGGTGCGAAATAGTGCATAATTGTTTTCATTATCACTTACAATAAATGTTGTTCCTGCATTAATATGAGTAGGTTCATATGCTTGGTATCCACTCAGTTTAATTAGTCCCAATGCAGGTAGTGGGCTAGCCAAGTAAGGGTATATCTGATTGAACAACCTCTGGTATAAAGAATTAATCGTTTGCTCTCCGGCAATTCGATTTCTAGCCATTAATAAGGCAATTGACTCAACGAGCTGTTTAATTTCCTGGCTACATTCTTCTAACGGAATATGCGCATATCGCTGGGTATAGTAATTTCTAAATTCTTCGATATGAGTAAGGTCATTACTTACTTCCTGTTTCAATTTGCTATTTATTTCCATTTTCTACCCCAGCAGAACTATTATTGTAATTTTATCATTGCGCCTTCAATTTTCACCAACCCTTTACCAGTGGCATTAATGATTCCAGACTTAATGTCAACCTTTCCCTTGGATGAAAAGGATAAGTTTGCTCCTGCTTCTAAATCACAATTGAGGCCGCTTTTTAACTTTGCACTTTTATTTGCTTTGCATTCGATGGTGTCGGCATTAACTATAAATCTTTTGCAGTTAAAGCTTATTTCATTTGGGTCTTGTGTAATAGTGCTAGTGCCAGAGGCACTTTCACTTGTAGTTTTAATGGAGTCTGATTGTATTAAAATTTGTTGCTTAGTTCTTGATGCTTTATTGTCTACTGTAATGACCACCCCATCTTTCTTGTTAAGCTCTATCCTACAAAATAGTGCACTCATAGTTATTCCTATATTTGAGCTATAGCGTAATAAAATGGCCTTTAATTGCTCGACAAATTTTCAGGTAGTTTTTTATATATAAAAAAACCCATCATTTTGTAACTTTCTTGTGCAAAGAACCCAATATTTCCGTCTCGGTGGATATACCTACGTTCACCCTCAGTTCCAAGTTTGAAACACTGAACTTCACGGCCGAACTCATAACCAAACCCTGGATTTTCCAACTTATGCAAACTAATTCCTTCTAGCGCATAGGTATTTATATCATTTAAACGGTCCCTACTACTTAAAATGGGCATATTCGTATGATCTAATATTGGTTGTCCTTTTAAATCTACAACAAAATAGAGTGTATCGTTGGCCTGTAATGATGGGGGCAATGGAACAGCATAGACTCCATCTTTTAGAACGAATTCATAGAGCTGATTATCACTTTTCTCTACTTTCATTCGCATATTGAGTTGACCAATTAAATATTTGAAGCAAGAGGCCAAGTCCCTATGTCTATAAGGTTCTGGATCACGTTCTGGCCATTCGCCACGGTACAACATAAGATCGGTTAGTAAACTGTAAAGTGACTCATATAAATAATAGGGATGAAGCCTTAATTCACCACTTTTGGCTACTGAAATATTGAGGTTCTCCAGTAATCGCACGTTAGCTTGGATTGCATGAAGACACTGTTTAATACTATACAAAATAGACTTTGGAAGGTTTTTTGCACCAAACTCCTGACGAAGATCAGCGCGAAAACGTAACATTACAGCCAGTAGTTGCCGCAACATTTCAGCCATATAAGGGCTATTTCCAATCTGTAACAATGGCGGAATATAATTGGTCGACACCTTCCAGCCAGAATCAAATTCTTTTTCAAAACAACCTAAACATCCTGTCTCTATCAGATCATGATCGTCTAATAAATATTCATATTCTCTTGGTAAAACTTGCTCACAGGATAAAATGATCTTGATGAATCTACGATTGATCGAATCAACCTTTGGCGTTAATGTTTTTACATTTCTTGGCCCATCAATAGTACGCTCTTGTAAAACATGATATATAACTGCGGGTTGATTAGCTTGTTTCAGCTCGACAGGAGAAGTAAGAAGGATTGAATTTCCTGGATAATTAACTAAAATGCCTTTCTTTGTTACCAACTTTAAACTTTTCAAACTTACTATCGATTCTTTCAATAAAAGACTGTGATCCCAATCAATACTACTAATACCGAAACTGGGTAAACCTGATAATTCTTGACGTTCTGATGCCTCTGCGATTAAGGACTTCTCTTGAGCCATTAAATGCTCTGGTAGCAGTGGTTGCCCTACCTCCCATTTAACTGGCGCCAGGCTTTCCTGTGACATGATAAATCCTCTAACTAAAATATATTTTTTATTTAGCTTTCCAGCTTTTATAACAATCTCATTTATAAGGTTATTATTTGGCATGAAAGAGGCACACAATTAGATATATGCCCCTTTGTTAATGAGTTACTTATTATTTTTTTCCGCCACCTGTATCCGTCTTAACTCCCCAAGGCTTTACATATTTTGCACTATCGCTTACCGCCAAATGGAACTGTTGTGCGGTGGGCTTGGGTGTGATCTCTATACAAACCCGGAATAATTCTGGAGTTTGAATGATGTCAGTTGCTTCTTGAGCCACATCTATAGCTAGCTCAGTTGTGTCTGAAGAGCCATTGTATATCTTCTTAATTTCACCTTTATTGAAAGCAGTATTAGTATGCATGGCTTTAAAATATTTACCTGCCACTGGATCATACCTAGCACAAAATAATTCGAAATCCACATCCGTACATTCCATGTCTCTTTTACGTAAGAGGTCCAGGATTGTGCGATTTTCATAACTAGTATAAAACGCAATTTGGATGGGGTCTGCATAACCGCCCGAGTAATAAATAGACTCAAGAATACCAACCGTTTTTGATATTTTTTCTACAGCGCTCTTTTCAGCTCCGCTATCAATTCCACAAAAATCAGGAACTTCAATATTTTGCTCAAGTGTTTTCTTTCCTACAATCATTTTTGTCATATGACCATAAGGTGATTGGTCATCCTTTGCGGCATTAAACCCTTGACGCACACTCAAATTATGTATTTCTGCAGCCATAAAGACTCTCCTTATAGTTTTTACTAAATTAACTAATTTTTAAAATATTGTTATTTTAAGTTCTGACATCTAAGCTAAGCTCCACATCCATACCTTCAAATTGTCTATGGGGCATCACCGAGATTTTGCTACTATACCAACCGACCAAACCCTCTTGCTCATCAGTCTCTACCTTGATCGATTTAAATGGGTAATAACGCAAGGTCAAGTCATCAGGATTAACTACTGTTGTAACATATTGTGAGAGCCATGTTTCAATAGAAGAATTGATATAGTCCTTTGTTGCAGTACTACCTACATTATCTCGCATAATACATTTAATATAATGAGCGATTCTGGTAATTGACATTGTGTAAGATAGATTCGCCACTAATTGGGAATTTTGTGAATCTATAGGATCTTTGAATTTTTTTGTTTTCTTTATTGACTGACTACTGAAGAAGCATGCATTGGATGACCCTTTTTTATAGATTAAGGGAATAAACCCAGCATTTGAATACTGCAATTCTTTATAGTCAGGTATTGTTAACTCAATAGGTGCTTTAACTTCTTGTTGACCATTTAATTTAAAATGATGTTGAGGTAGGTATTCTATTGTGCCCCCTCCTCTTGGTCCCCTTATATATTGACACCAACCTGTTTCTGTAAATGAGCGAATCATGTTCTTACAAAATAGGAAAGCTGCATTACACCAAAGGTAATCTTTATGTCCTTCATAGACATCTATTTTCTCTTCAAAACCAAATCCACCAGCATTTGCCTCAGGCTCATAGGGGGCTCTTAAAAGAAACTTCGGCAGTGTCAGCCCAATGTATGCAGCTTCTTCAGACTCTCTAAACTGATTCCATTTTTCAAATCTTGGATGATTTAGATGAGCTTCTAAATCTTTAATTTCTGAAAGCTCCTTAATATCACTACAGGCAAAGAAATTTGGCCCTACTGATGAGATGAATGGAGCATGGCTTGCCGCTGAAACTTTTCCCATTGTGCTGAGAAAGCGACGATCTGAGTCGTTGTTATCGAATTCATATAAGCCCATAATTGAACCATATGGAGATCCTCCATACTGATCATACTCGGAAACATATATTTTTTTGAATATCTCACTGTTAGTGAGATCCATAGAATTATTTTCTAGATCATCCCTAAGTTCATCTTTTGTGCAATCCAGAACATCAATCATAATATTGGCACTCCAGTCTGTACTTTCGATAAGTCCTTGCAGGCCCATCCAATTAGACTCTAGTACTTTGAAATTATCATTATGAATGATTGCATTTACATGCCGATTTATTTTTTCATCGATTTCAGCGCAGGCATTTGTCACTTTCTGTCGAATATTTGCCATTGCTAAACCATCATTATCATTTTCAGGCAAAATATCATTAAAAAGCGCTGTAGCCATGCAACCTAAAAAATAATCTGCTGCTTGTTCATTGTCATTTAAAATCAAATGTTTATCTGTTTTTAGCAGATCGCTAATTAGGGTTTCTTGCTTGGCAATTTTACTGATTCTTTTTACAGCTTTTGTAACTTCTTCACGCGCTGCCAACTCTAGAGATAAGTTACCTTCTGAATCGTTGTCATATTCTGCAATTGCAGCATTTGCATTATTGAATGCCGGTGTTAATGAATCAAGTGATGAACTTAGAGAGCTAACCATACTCTTATCCAGAACTTCATTATGTTGATCCATATATTCCTTTACAGTCTCACACTTTTCTTTTACTTCACCGATATACCCTTTTAATAGATCATAGTTTTCACTTTCATCATAAGCTCTAGTACTATCTGATATACTGGCAAGCTGTTCTTTAAGCTCTTCAACCTTTTTTATCCTGGCTTTTTTATTTAGAAGTGACCCTATTGTTTCTGGCATATAATTTAAGCTAGAACCAAGATCCATTACATGTTCATTCGGTACTGATATCACGTTAGATTCCATTACTCCTCTCCCTCTATCTTCAGCTGGTGATCCAATAGATTGTTTGATAACTTACTGTCACTCGCATAACTAGTTTCGAGTGCATTTTTAAGTGCATTAACTGCATCAGGGTTATTTATCAAACCTTTTAAAGCCTCTCTAAATTTTGCACTATTATTAATACTTGATAGCAAAGTATTTAAAGCTCTTTTTGATCGGACCATATCGTCCAGTGAGGTTATGCTTTTACAGACATTGAAGGGATGGAATGAATCAACATTTTTAATTGGTATTAGGTGTCTTTTTTCATCATCATCCGTGACATTTACGTGGATTCCCATCTCCTCTATCACAGGATTTATATTGTTCCCTTTAAAGCTAATTATTTTCCTATCAGCTAAAGGTACTTTTTTACTATTTGGCCCTGAGAAATCCCCCATGATTAAGATACGCAACGGCAGTTCTAGATTTTCAGGCTGTCCATTTATGTCGGTTTTATAACGTAAAGTCATTCTTGATTTAGGGATTGTGTCTTGTATCGCCATTTGAGACTCCGCAGGTTAAATGTTAGACCTTTTATTTAAGACTTTTTGTTTACACTATGAACTTAAATACATTCTTACTTATTGTTTCTATAAAATCGATTACAGAGCCTTAAATTTTATTTCTTTAAATTCTACTTTATTACAAAATATTTCAGATTTATCATGGAATCATTGTGAACTTTGCTTGCTCTTTATTGTACTGCAGGGTATCCCGAACAAATAATTTACTTTGTTTTTTGATTGTTATACCTTGGTAGTCAACTGAGTTATTTAGATATAAGAAAAATACAGCCTATTTAATTTAAAGGTTATATATATTGAATATGCACTCAAAACAAGCGGCGTTAGCTTGCGCCGTTTTAGCAGTCCCTCAGAGGGAGGTTTTCCATTATTTAGTTTTTTCTACAACCGTACCGGCAACATGATCGCACGTATACTTTAAACCTGCCTCTCAAATATTATTACCATATAGAATACCCGCTGGTATTACGCTATCAATGCATTTATTTACACCAAGCTTTACCATTATTTCTCTTAATGTTAAAAACTAATATTTTCTTTGTAAGTCATAATTCAAGAGCCATTTTTTTGCTCATTGCCATAATTTTAACGCTATCAACTCTCTTCCATGTTCTATAAAAAGCGCTAATTTTTCCATATATGTCGTGTGATAGTTTTTTTAATGTTTCAAAACTTTGCTGCCCATAATCTGGATCAAAAGAGAGACACTTTGAACTTCGTTTAAATAAATTTAAGTTGCACCCATGCTTAAGCTTTATTGTTAAATTATGTGACACATAAATTTCTCCTCTGCCAAACCCACCAATAGTCAGAATAAGATAATCATAGCCACAGTCTATTGCAGTTCTAAACTGATTCTCTAATGTCCTTGCACTCAGGTAAATGGCATCCAATTTTGAGAAGCCATACATTTTACTTACGGTCAATTTTTCTCTGTCAAAGTTGCTACTATATTCTTTATATTTATTGGCATAGTAATTTTTTTTTGAGCAAAATTTTTCATCTCTTTCCCATTTATAGTTTTTATTATTGCTGATTTTGCTTATCCAAGCACAGCAATGAGCCCAAGAATCATACCCTCCATTATCCTTTTGCCTTATTTTAAGGTCTCTATATTGATACCCATTCTCATCTATATAAAAACCACTTGAATCAGAATTGTCTTTTCTCGTACTTGCTTCTA
Source organism: Microbulbifer variabilis (assembly GCF_020524905.1). Lineage (GTDB taxonomy): Bacteria > Pseudomonadota > Gammaproteobacteria > Pseudomonadales > Cellvibrionaceae > Microbulbifer > Microbulbifer variabilis_A. The sequence continues at coordinate 53,737 of NZ_JAIVKI010000012.1, forward strand.
TCTGCTTATTTAAATCATCTATTAAATACACCCTCCCCCTCCTTGTTTTTTTAAATTGTCTTAAGAGTTTTACGCCAGATTCATTTTCAATTCCATGGTATCTAGTATGCATATTTTCATTTGGTGTACGATTACATTGGACATCATTGCATTTCATAAAATTTTTCATAATTACACATTGTTACAAATTACATGCTGACCTTTTTCCGAATACCTTTTGAGGGAATATTGCAAGCATTTTGCTCCATTATTACCGACCCTGAAAATCTTCATAATTTAACTAGCGGGCCTACGAATACCTTGAATACAGTGTAAAACATTGCACTCTAGTAATATTAAGCCCGGAGCGCTGCTTTTACTTTCAGCTAGCAGCGTTAAAATTTTGAGGTGAGGTGAGGTGAGGTGAGGTGAGGTGAGGTGAGGTGAGGTGAGGTGAGGTGAGGTGAGCAATGATTTTCAACCTAACTCTACTTGTGAACTAGGTTAACCAACCTGCTCCCACTCTGATTGGTTAACCTTAGTGCTATTATTCTAGAATTATCTATTTTCTAAATTTTAGATTAGTTAATGACTGGATCTTCTATAATGGTTACATTTTCTAATCCATAATATTCCACAACCCAAGAATAACTTTCAAAGACTTCGTAGTGGTCGGGATAAGCATTACCCACAACATCCCAGCGCTTTCGGGATTTAGAGTAGCTGGAGCCTTTAATTACACCGGTCAATTGGAATTCATCACCGTTATGAGGGTTTGTTACTGTGCTGGTATAGGGGATTTCAACCTCACTATTTTCCACCATCATACGGGCTACCAGCAAACTATAGGCGGGTACACTCGCAGGCATAGCTTCCTTAACTGTTCTCTGGTTACTGACCGTTGAGGTCTCACCTACAGTAGTTGAGGCTGAGAAAGTTTCTGAGAAACTGAAAGTAACTGATCCACTATTTTCAACCGTACTGGGTACACCCACCTTGTACCCCTCGGTTAAGCTCACTCCGGCAGTCACTGAGATACCAAGCGTATTAGTCCAGGTGTCAGTTTCACTCTTGCCATCGGTATACCAAACTTCGGTACTATCACTCTGAGTTACATCAGAAACATTTTCCAGTAGCCTTTCACCAAAGAACGTTTTAGTGTTCTCTGGAGTCTCCACAATTTGATCCCAATGTATTTCCATCCCACTCTCAATTAGGTCAAAACGGTCGGCTACACAGGGATAAATACTCCATATTTTGCTGTCGCCCGCGGTACCAGCAAAGCCTACTACTGAACGAGTATCAATACTTAATTGATACTCCTGCCACTTATTCCAACTATTGTTACTACCAAAGGTTATTTCCCTGGTAGTGTTGTTAGACATATCTTTCAAGTAAACACGGATACGGGAAATATTGCCATCACGTTTCTTATAAAAGCGCCAGCCTTGGATATATTCCATATCACCAAGAAGTTTTCGGAACCCTGAACCAGTAGTTTTCCCTACTTCATCATCATCGGCATATAGGTATTCGAGCTTGAGACCCTTAATATGTTCGTCTCCACTATAGCTAGTAATAGCAGCTATTTTATCCCCCGACACACGCTTGGAAGAGTAGCTATCGCACATATCAAAATCACTGCCATTACCACTCTTACCATATGAGAATATATCATCGTACCTTAAGGTACCGCCGTTATCTGCAGTATTAAAATAAAGATCTAATATGTTGGTTGTTGCAGCGACTGGGCCGGCAAGTACAAGTCCGATCATCATCGTAAGAATATACTTCATAGTATCCACCCTTTTTATTACATTATTAATTTTTCATTCTTTGTTACCTCAATACCTCTACCTAAAAATTTATTTATCCTTTGTTCACCTCCTATGATTGCCTAATAGAACTCCATCCTGTGTGAGATTCTGTCATGACCTATACATATTTTTTAATGGCATGGCTTGTAGCCTCCGAAAAACTCAACAATCACCAGAAGCTTCCCACTACCAAAGCTGTAGCAATCAAAAGCAACACTGAAAGCACGCGGTAGTTACGCCATAGTGGTTCTTTGCGCAATGTTTCAGTCTCCGCATCAAAGTCTTTGCGAGACCAAACAAATTCTTTTGCTTCTTCGCTGATCCTTTCCGATGAAATCAAGCTGGAAACCACTAAAACCAAAGCACAAAAAACAAAGAGAATTGGCGCAATATAGAGAAAGTGAAGATCGGTCCAGTCCAGTACCTCATTAGCCAAAAAGAGGCCCGCACCGCCAGAAGTACCCAAAGCCAAGGTTGTAATAGCACCCTTGGAAGTTGCGCCTGACCAGAAGAACCCGATCAGGAAGAGAGCCAAAACTGGGGGTACAGCATAAGAAAGTACTTTTTGTAGGTACTGAAATAAAGAACCAAAATTTTCTATCTGCGGTGCCCACAGCACAGCCAAGACCATAAAGATAAAGGTAACCAACTGCCCCACTCGCATCAGTTGGTGTTGATTCAATGTAGGGAAACGCTCCCGCACAAAATCCATGGTTACCAGAGTGGATGCGGAGTTAAGCGTAGAGTCAATCTGGGACATAAGCGCTGCAACAAAGCCAGCCAATACCAACCCCAGAATACCCACAGGTAACAGCTCGAATAACAAGGTGGGATACACCATGTCAGCTCGCTCCAATTCTGGGAACAAAACAATAGCCATGGTACCGGGCAAGACCATAATAAAAAGGACTGGCAGTTTCAGAAGACCGGCAAACAGCGCCCCCCAGCGTCCATGATTAATATCCTTGGCACTCAACACCCGCTGCACCATAAATTGATTAGTGCACCAGAAGTAGAAACCCAGTAGGGCCACTCCAGTGACCAACCCCAGCCAAGGTACACTGGCATCCCCAATTGGGCGTATCAGGCTCAGTTGATGGGTGGACACCTGGGAAACTACATTCTCCCAGCCACCGGCGCGATCCAAAGCAAAAATACTGATTAAAATTGAACCGACAATCAACAACAGCGCCTGGATAGTATCGGTGTAGATTACTGCGGCCAAGCCGCCGGCAATCGTATATATACCGGCAATTACTGCCAGTATCGAAATCGTCACCGACATCGGCATCTCTGGAAAAATCAGCTTCATTACCAACCCACCGGCATAGAGACTGCCGGCAGTATCCACCACGATATTCAGAAAAATGGTCAAACCGGAAAAGTAAGTTCTGGCCGTGCGATTAAAACGCCGCTCCAACATCTCAGGCATGGTATAGATGCGGGAGCGAAGAATTGTGGGTAGATAAAAAATGGCGAAAAAAACCAGGATGACCGCTGCCATCCATTCATAGTTGAAGACCGCAATGCCCGTGCTGTAGGCATCACCTGCCAAACCAATCAGGGTGGTACTTGATATATTGGAAGCAAATAGGGAAAGGCCTATCAAGGGCCAAACCATTTTACGTCCAGCGAGGAAATAATCCTCTGCGGTATCGTGTCGGCGACTGAGATAAAGCCCCAAACCGATGGTGAAAACGAAATATACGACCAAAATGATCGCATCGATGGGGTGGAGACCAAAATCGACCGACATAACTCCCTCGTTCACCGCAAGCAGCGTATTTTTAGAATGATTTGCTGAAACTTGCAAAAAATTAAATCACAGTGGTTTAATTAAGTAAAGAAAACCTATGAAAACGTACAAATTACTTGAAAATCAATTAGTTAGGCTTATTTCATATCGTTTCACTTTCATTGATAACGATTAGTAAAGGTTCTAAAATCCGAAATGATCTATTTGTCACAACACAGCTAATGATCGACTTGCGGGTTGACGTTTTTACTAAAGGGGAGCTCGGATGGGCAAAGGAAGTAACTCTAGTGGCTTGCGCCGTTACAACGAACGGGTGCTACTGACGGCCTTGCGCAAATCAGGAAGCGCCTCGAAATCCGACTTGGCCCGCCTCACCAACCTCACCCCCCAGGCCGTTACACGCATTGTGGATGAGCTGGAAAGCACCGGCATGGTTATGCGGGAGGGGCGCAGGCTCGGCGGCAAAGGTCAGCCCTCCATCATGTACACCATCAACCCTACCGGCGCCTACTCTATAGGCATTAAAGTTGGGCGGCGCAATGTTGAATTACTCTTAACAGATTTCGGCGGCAATATTCTTAAGAAGTTATGCCAGGAATTTGATTGCCCCGAACCCGATTTTCTACTCAAAAACATCGAAGCGGGCATCAAAAGCTTAAGTGCTGAACTAGCCAGGAAAGATCAGTCCAAGCTTGTCGGTATTGGCATCGCTATGCCCTGGTTTATCGGTGCCTGGACCAAAGAGCTGGAGATGAGCGAGGCACTGGCAGAAAAATGGCGGGAAATAAACTTCGCAGAAGAGGTCTCCAAAGTCACTCATCTGCCTGTCTTTTTCGAGAATGACTGCTCGGCAGCAGCAGTAGCCGAGCTGCAGTTCGGCAAAGGAGCTGAAGTTTCCGATTTTCTCTATATTTTTGTCGGAACTTTTATCGGCGGTGGCCTGGTGCTCAATAGCAGTTTGGAGGCTGGCGTTCATGGTAACTCCGGCAACCTGGCCACTATGCCAGTCCCCGCCTCCAAGCTCAGCAGCACCCCAAAAGCCGAAGGGGCTTTCGAGATCCTACTCAATCGAGCCTCTCTATTTGGCCTGCGCCGACACCTGCGCACTAACAAAATCAATATCAACGACTCCTCCGATTTATTGTCAGTTATGGATGAAGCGCGCCCGCTGATACAAGAATGGTTGGATGACTGCGCAGATGCACTGGTATATGCCATTCTCTCTGCAGTCAGTGTGCTGGACCTTGAGGCCGTTATTATCGATGCGCATCTGCCGCGCTTCCTGCTAGAGGAACTGGTGGAAACAATCTCCAGGCGAATGCAGCAAGTTGCTCCACCCGGTGTTTTCAAACCTCAAATAATGAGCGGTAGGATCGGCATTGATGCCATCGCAATTGGTGGCGCCATCCTGCCCTTTTATTCCAATTTTGCACCAGACAAAACGGTGCTACTGAAGGGCGGCGTGCCTGAACGAGTCCCGGTTTAGCCGGGCAACACGGCAGATATTTTGTAATCAGCCAATGGGGTTTTAAAACCGTCTTGGCTCGTTTTTATATAATGATAATAGCGAGGTGCCCGCGAATGGCGTTCAACTTAGAAGACAAATGGGTTTGGGATTTTTGGTTCGCGGTCGATGGCAATCAATACCATATGTTTTATCTACAAGCAGATAAATCCCTTGGTGATTCAGAGTTGCGCCATTGGAATGTTTCAATCGGCCACGCTATTTCCATAGATCTGATTCATTGGAACCCAGTGCAGGACGCTATAAAACCCTCCCCTTATCAGGAGGGTGACGTTAATGAGGCTGCAGATTCCTATACCACTTGGACCGGCTGTGTACACAAGGAAGACGACACCTGGTATATGTTTTATACAGGCACCAAACGTTCGGAAAAAGGGCTTATTCAGCGGGTCTGCCTGGCCACCTCCAAGGATCTTTTAAACTGGCAAAAACACCCGGAAAATCCGCTGGTAGAATTGGACCCCAGGTATTATGACGGCCTGAATCTCGATTACTGGCATGATGCCTCTTGGCGCGACCCCTGGATTATTAAAGATCCCAGTAAGCCTGTTTATCATATGTATGTCACCGCCCGCTGTAATCAAGGCAGTCCCGATGGGCGCGGCACAGTGGGTTATGCCAGCTCCACCGACCTCATTCATTGGAAGGTCGGCGAACCTATACTGGCGCCGGGCTGGTATGGTGAGATGGAAGTTCCTCAAATTGAGAAAATCCATGGGCGTTACTATCTTTTCTGCTCGGTCTCCAGCAAATTCCACAGCCAAGCCCATCGTGATTCTATGAGTGGAACACCTCTTACCGGCACCAAATACTTTGTCTCCGACTCCCTAAATGGCCCCTACAAAGTTATTGGCGATGGCTTCCTCGGCGCTGACGAACAGGGCAGCCTGTATTCCGGCCGGGTAATACAGGGGCCAGACCAACACTGGTACCTACTCGCCTTTAATCGCGACGATGCACAGGGCAATTTCATCGGCGGGGTATGTAATCCCAAAAAGATCGAATTCCTTGAGGACGGACAGTTAAAACTGGCATAACAGCCTTAAGGTTGTTCACAGTACTTCAGGAAGTATTGGCATGGGAACATTGATGCCGCCCCTAAAATATCTATTAGAGCCTGAAGACTAACTTTTGCGCTATGGGAATTTCAGAATTGGGAATTTCCCATAGCTTCGCGTTTTATTAGATATTTGTCCCTATAAAACTCAGATTCAGCCCCCTTCAATCCTGTCGACATCCACAAGTAAAGCTTACTTATAGACTCCCCTGACTCACCTCCCCTTCAGTGAAAATTAACTCTCACTGATTGATTTAATTATTTTTATTTCTTCTAGAGTCTTCTTTTACTTACAATATTGTTGCTCAGATTAAATCACAGTGGTTTAATAAATAAAAAATGGCCGTGTAGACAAATCTAACAAGCAGATAGTAAAGCCCAAGCCAAAGGGCCGTCAGAGAAAACTAATAACCATAAGTGATGATTGAGGAGAGCGTCGTGAAGGCAGAGGACTTTCAAACCGATTGTAAACAGGTCGGGGGCTTTAAACCGGGTTCAATCGCCCTGGCGGTAGCAGTGGCATCCAGCATAACCACTCCGGCAATGGCGCAGGAACAGCCGGAAATTGAAGAAGTAATCGTTACTGCAACGGCACGTCCCGTAACGAAGATGGAGTCCAGCATATCCGTCAGCGCCCTGGATGCCGAAGAGCTATCCAACTACGCCCCGCGCTCAACCGCTGAAGTTTTCCGCAGCCTGCCTGGCATACGCGCCGAGTCATCCGGTGGTGGTGGCAATGCCAATATCACAGTCAGGGGAATCCCACTGGCCACTGGCGGCTCAAAATATATGCAGATCCACGAAGATGGACTGCCAGTGCTCGAATATGGCGATGTCAATTTCGGCAACACCGATAACTTTATCCGTGCAGACGCATCTCTCTCCCGCATTGAAAGTGTCCGCGGCGGCTCCGCCTCTACCTTTGCCAGCAACTCCCCAGGTGGTGTGATCAATATGATCAGCAAAACCGGAGAAGAGCAAGGTGGGAACATCGGCCTCTCCTTTGGGGCCGACTACGATGAAACCCGCCTGAATTTCGGTTATGGGCACCATCTCAGCGACACGCTACGTTTTTATGTGGGCGGCTTCTTACGTGAGGGAGAGGGTGTACGTGAAACTGGCTTTGATGGCGATTCCGGCGGGCAATTCAAGGCAAACCTCACCAAAGATTTTGATAATGGCTATGTGCGCCTTTACTACAAACACCTGGACGACCGTGTAACCACTTACCTTCCCGGCCCGGTAACTTATAAGGGGAATGGCAAGTTTGCTACCGTAGCCAATTTTGATGCCAGCAACCAAACACTACACTCTGATAACTACCGCAACCTCTCCACTTTTGATGCCTATGGCAATCCTGTAAATCGAGACCTGAGCGACGGTATCGAATCCCTGGTGGAAGCCTATGGATTTGAGAGTCAATTTGAATTTGATAACGGCTGGACTGTTACTGACAAGTTTAGAATTTCCGATGTAAGCGGCAGCTTTATTTCCCCCTTTACTGATACCTTTGGCGATTACGGGCCACAATCCGCACAGAGCATGGCAGACCAGATCTGTGCTAACGCCATCAGCGGGAATGGCTCCGCTATTGACTGCAGCGCAGGCACTACAGTGACTTACGCCAATGGTGGAGAGGTCGATGAACTTGCCTACTTGAACCTGCTGTTTGATACAAAAATCCATGACCTGGGCTTGATCGTCAACGATTTCAAAGTCGACAAGCTCATTAATGACAATATTGTAGTTTCCGCAGGCTTTTACTATTCCAAGCAAAATATTAAAACCAGCTGGAATAGTTGGAATGCCTTAATCCAAACCGTAGATGGCAGTGACTCACAAAACCTAACTATCACAGCGAATGCCAATGGGGATGTATTGGTAGACGACGGCCTCTGGTCAGCAAGCTTCCTGTCCTGGGCCTGGGATCTGGAATATGAAACCTACGCTCCCTATATGAACGTGTCCTTCGATGTCGGCGACTTTACCTTCGATATCAGCGCACGTCACGATATGGTCGATGCAAAAGGTTCCCTGGTTTCCAGTTGCTGTGGTGGCGATACCGATTACGATATCAATGGTGATGGCATTATCAGCGATGTGGAGGATGCCAGTGCATCGGATGCCTTCGGGTTTACAGGTGGCGTTATCACCATGGCCAACGGTAATACTCAGCTGGTCGACTACGATGCAGATAACACCTCCTTCTCCCTGGGGGGCAATTATGCAATTAACGACAGCATGGCAATATTTGCCCGCTACAGTGAAGGTGGCCGCGCAATAGCCGACCGCCTGTTGCAAATTAACGGCGCCTTGAATAGCGATGGCAGTCTCAGTAACACTACCGATGGCTTTGACTCTGTCGACCAGCTGGAAATTGGTTACAAATTTACTGCTGGCGATTTCGATATTTTTGCCACCTACTTCAATACCGTCACCGAAGAAACCAATGCGGAAATCACTAGCGGCCTGACCTTTGTGCGCGAGTATGAAGCCCAGGGCATAGAGCTGGAAGGCTCCTATATTTATGGCGATTTTTCACTTAACGGCAACCTAACCTGGACCGATGCCGAAATCAGTAAAGATGCCAACAACCCATCGGTAGTCGGTAATACTCCCCGTCGCCAGGCAAATATTATTTACACCATCACTCCACAATATAATTGGGGTGACAGCCTAACCTTTGGTGCCAGTTTGCAAGGTTCTACCGAATACTACGTTTCCGATTCCAACCAACTGAAACAAGATGGTTATGTCTTGGTAAATTTATTCGGCTCTTATTACGTGACTGAAGACCTTACCGTCTCCTTTAACATAAATAATCTCACGAATGAATTCGTTGTGACCGAGGTTGAGGAGTCTTACGCAGAAGCGGGAGATATTGTTCGCGGCAGAGCCATCAGCGGTCGCTCCACCAGTGTCAGCTTCAATTACGCTTTTTAATCATTGTCTTCCCTACTCCAGTAAGTCGTTTGCAGTCCAATTAGGACCTCTTGCAAACACCGGATGTCCAACCTCCCCGTTGGCATCCGGTATTTTTTCTTCGATAAAGACTTGCTGTATTCGCTCCCCAAACGGAGCAACCTGTTAAAATAAATCGATCAGGAATTCTCTTGAATAGAATATCCAGCCAGTGGAGCAGATGAGGATGGAAGTGCAAGGCAAAGCAGTCACTACCTTGCTTGGCGGCCTTGAAGCCGGCGGCACAAAATTTAATTGTGCAATCGCCGCAGGGCCCAATGAAATCCGGGAAAGGGCCAGCTTTCCTACCACCACCCCAGAGAAAACCCTGGGCCAGGTCATTGAATTTTTTCAGGCCGGCGCCCAACGCCATGGTCCTATGTCGGCATTGGGTATTGCGAGCTTCGGTCCGGTAGATCTGAATCCACATTCCAAACAGTACGGATATATCACTACCACGCCTAAAAGTGGTTGGTCCAATACCAACTTGGCCGGCCAATTGAAAGAGGCCCTCTCAATCCCGGTGGCCTTCGATACCGATGTCAATGGTGCTGCATTGGGAGAACATCTATGCGGCGCCGCTACAGATGTAAAGAATTTTGTCTATGTCACCATCGGCACCGGTATCGGAGCCGGAGTAATGGTAGATGGCAAGCTGGTAAACGGTGCCATGCACCCAGAAATCGGCCATATGCTGATGCCACAGGACCGGCAACGGGACCCCTACCCCGGCCACTGCCCCTTTCACGGCAATTGCCTCGAAGGCCTCGCCTGTGGCCCCGCCATCAAAGACCGCTGGGGACTGCGTGGCCAGAGCATGGACAATAAGCATCCCGCATGGGATCTACAGGCCGAATACCTGGCCATCATGTGCGTAAACCTGACCAGCTGCTACTCGCCAGAGCGAATCATCCTCGGTGGCGGTGTGATGGAGCAAACGCACCTATTTGAGCGCATTTATCATAAGTTTCTAAGCCTGGCGGGTGGTTATTTCCCCCAGGTATCCCGGCACAATATCCGCTCCTTTATAGTCCCACCAAAGCTAGCGGGTCGCTCCGGTGAAGTGGGCTCTCTCCGCATGGCCCAAGCTCTACTCTGATTGGTCAACAGCTGAACTTAGCCTACTAAGGTATAGATGCGCCAAGAGAATATCTTTGGCGCCATCCCCCATCCAACTTACCCCTCAACATACATTCTCCAACTTATATACTTATCATTGCATAAGCTGGCACAGCTTATGGTAGATAGCTTCGAACCCGATCTGTTAGGCTTGACCGTCTTAGGGCCTTATATCTTCGGCGGGTGCTCCGAAAGCGCTCATGAGAGATAAAAATGAAAATAATTAAAATATTTTTCACTGGAATGATCATACTGGCCACACAGCTGGCTCAGGCGGGCACCGCTGAACCTACAACATTCACACGCCAGGGAATTTTATCCTACAACTTCCATTCCGACCTGCTCGGGCGCGGGTTTGTTATCGATGTATTACTGCCGCTTTCCTACAACCCCGAAGACAACAAACGCTATCCTGTGGTCTACATGACCGACGGCTTTATGCACTTCCCTATGGTGGCCCCCAACCTGATTCAGGAGCAAATCCCCGATGATCGTGGCAAGGCCAAACTACCGCCGGTCATTCTGGTGGGCATTTCCCACCCAATCGACAGCAACAATTTTGCCCTACGCCTAACGGACTTCACCCCAGTCCCCGGAGAAGTAAGCGGCACCTTTCTAGGAGGCGGTGCCAATGATTTTCTCGAGTTTCTGGAAAATGAACTCAAGCCGTTTATCAACAACTCCTTTATGGGTAATGAGCATGATGAAACACTTATCGGCCACTCCCTCGGCGGACTACTCGCTCTATACACCCTGTTCAATCACACCGACAACTTCGATCGTTATGTCATCGGTAGCCCCAGTATCTGGTGGGCCAATAAACAAATAATGGAAAGTGAACTCGCCTACGCCGAACGCCGCACGGATCTACCCAAAAGCGTTTATATGTATATCGGTGGAGAGGAAACCTGCATCGAGGAAACCGATGTTTGCGGTGTGCAGGACTTCATCAATCTTTTTGAGCGTCTCAAATCTCGCAATTATGAACATCTTACCCTGCACAAACGCATTTTTGAGGATGAAAATCAGGGCACTGTGGTGAACCCTGGTTATGATAAGGGTCTAGAACAGGTGTTTAAAACCAAAGTTTTCCCGAGAAAATATTCTTTTTAAATTATCCGACTTTATTCGCAAGCAGCGCAAGACTCCAGCGAGCTCATAATTTTTGCATTTGCACTTTCTAAAGTTAGCACACCCCTGCACATATAAAGTGGATTTAAAAACACCAATTCGTGTAGGGGTGTGATCTCAATTTTTAAGGCTATAACTAGCTCTATGAATTACTCCATGACGCCCCGCTCAAGATGCAAAATATTTCCACCCGATGAATAAACACCTGTGATTTTAAGGCCGCTTACCACTAACTATTTATTAATGTGCTCACATCGACTGCATATATATGACCTTTTGCGCTCCCCAAATATAAAATACCGTCACTATAAGTCATACTAAGTATCGAATCGAATTTATCGAACATTCGCAAGACATCTTTAGCCATGTTCTCGGCAGTATTTTTTATAGGCGAAAAGTGGAAGTTCATCCCGCCTTCGGGTCTTAACATTACAGCACAGTTGACTTTACAATCTGGCGTTTTAAAAATTAACTTTCCAGTATTATTTATCTTATTAACAGCAAATATTTGCCCCGCCATTGTGCCAACAAACACAAAATCACTGTTAACCTGAGGTCTAGCAAAGTTATAAAACCCAGTTTTGAAATGCATATGTTGATTTCCATTTTTTGCATTCAACCCAACCAATGTGTAACCATCGGACATTCCGAAATAAATCTCTCCCTCATCTTCGATCGCTGGTGAACCAACCCAGGAAGTTGGGTGTTTTGAGCTCCATCTCTCTTCACCGGTAGCAACATCAATGGCATAAAAATAAGTGCCGCGAGAGCCAACATAGGCAACACCATCATGAATAATTGGAGATAGGTTAAAACCTTCCCAACCCTGCCATCCGGCTAAACGTCCCTCAGGTAGCTTGGCTTTGACCTTCCAGCGTACTTGTCCACTTTTATTATCTACACCATAAAGATGATTATTCCATGAGCCCACTACCAATATATCCTTGTAGATCGCTGGGGTGGTATGAGTAACCCCAGTTGCCAAATGCCAAATTTGGTTGCCAGTTTTAGCATCTAATGCAAAAGTACCTAACTTATTACCAAAGTAAACGATACCATTCCTTACCGTAGGTGATGATCTGTATATATCCCATGCATCGGGAAATAGCCCCTTACCCCAACCATGCGTATTACCCTCAACAAGATTAACTCCATCCTGACTCATAAAATACCAAAGTGGGGTCCCATCAGATTTGAAAGCATGAACACCATTCTCCGCATTTACGAATAGACGAGTACCGTCGGTTGCAACAACAGCTGAAGAATTGGAGCCAAGATCTCTTTTCCACAATATATTGCCAGACTTATCTAGCCCCAGAATTAAGTTACCGCCAGTTACTACTATCTGTTCCTCTAATAATAGAGGAGCACCAACAACCGCCCCGGGTAATTCATATTGCCAGATTTCCTGCGCAGAAGTGTGAATCGATAACAACAAGGTTAAAAGTACAATGAATTTTAGGTGGCCCATAGTCCAATTCCTGATTTATTACATGAAATGAACTTTAAGGATAATTTTCTAAAAAACCCTGAAATTAAACTTAATAATTACAAAAAGATCAAAAAACGCACAAAATAAGATAAATTAACCTAAATAGTTTGCATTTAGATGATTTTTTAATCACTAAAAGTCAGCAGAAAAAAGTAAAGGCTTACCGCATAGGTAACCCAAAACTGTCTATCCATATCCAACAAGTAATCTTAGTCTGTCATGGGTAGGTTACTGTTTAAATTATGATTACTTACCTATATATTTAGAGCAATAAGTCAATAAAGACACAAGAATTTAATAATCTATTCCAAATACATTTTTTGAAAATTATGGCGTCGACTGGTTAGAACAAATGTGTCTGCAACTACGAGACAGAAAGGTATATATTTGGATGATACCTAAAAGCCATGTATCCCTAAGAGGGAACTAGAAATGAGACTGGTGCAGTGGATGAAAAGTCAAGGTAAGATTAGGGTATCCCGATTTTACGAATCAAATCTTTATAAGCTGGAAATGATCGAAGTGTTTGATATTTTGGATCAGCATTAAGCCAAAGTATCTCGAACTGCCTCGAATCAACTGCTTGCTGTAAATAAGTGAGGGCCAGCTCGGGTTTACCCGCAGATGCGGCAAAGCGTGCAAACGCAATCGGTGGTTGGTATTGCCCTATTTGCAGGGGTTCTCCCTTTACGTCCAACAACCACTGGTAAACAGATGTGAGGCCTCCTTGCGCGAAAGCACTGTCGATTAAGTCCATATCTTGTTCATGATATCCATTTGCAGAAAGGATAGATTTTAAAAATTGAAAGGATTCAGATTCTAGCCCTTGATTTTCTAAAATGGATTGCGCAGAAACGAGGTATTCCAAGGAGTCAGGAGCTATTTGTTCAATTTTCTTAAGTTCTTCATAAGCTTTAGTATACTGCCCAGACATATTGTAAATCCAAGCAACCATTGGCTTGGAGTATGCAGACGGGTTAGTGTCAATATAGTGACTGACGTGACGCAAGGCACCAGAAAAATCTCTTTTTGCTAGTAGAAATTGTGAATATGCGAAGTGTGTAGATCCATAATTAGGTGCAATTGCTAGAGCCTCTTTATAATGTTTTTCAGCCAGCTCAAAATCCCATGCAATATGAAATGCAAGGCGAGCTTTAAGTAAGTGAGCTTTCACACTGTCGGGTGATAGTGCAAGTGCTTTATCCGCTAGCTCATAAAGTCCATCCAGACTTTCAAACAATTCTTTATTGTTCGATTCACCGAGCAATAGCTTGCTTTCAATCAACGCTAAATAGGCTGGGGCAAAGGTGTTCTCCTCTATTATTATTCGTTCAAACGTAGATTTTGCCTGAAGCCATTTGGTGCGATCATCAAGAGTTAGAAGGTAGCGACCTCGCTGAAAGTCATCAATTTGCTGCGCGGATAAAGCTCCTTGAGCGGAATCCAATGAAGTTACAAAAGTTAATATTATCGTAAAAGAAATTAATATAACTATTGCACCTATGAAATTCCTCCCTCTAATAGTGAGGATCTCAAACACACGCCGGCTTTCCCCAGGTAATACCTTTTCCTTTACTGGGCATATCAAACGATATCCTTGCCCACTAATGGTTTTTATGTACTCTGGTTGTTTAGCATTATCCTTGAGAGCTTTTCTTATCTGGCTAACTGCAACAGTAAGGACTTCTTCACCAACCACTTTATTTGCCCAAACGGTCGACAAAAGATGATTTTTGCTGACGATTTCCCCTCGGTGCTTAATTAATTCTTTTAACAACTGTAATGGCATATAGTCAAGCCGTTTTTTTATGTCTTGACTTTGCAGTAGACCCAGCTCTAAATCCAGAGTCCATTCACCTAGGCTGATATATCGTGGGCTTGTCATATCTATGCAAATCAATAACAACGAATTTAGAAAGGGAAATGCTTCGTAATAAAACTTCAGGCGCGGTGACAGTAGGATTCATTTTTGAATTATTGCCAGGTAATGACATTCAAAGCCCAACAAGGAAAGTCGGTATACTATCTCGCCATTCATAAATATCAACTTCAAAAAGATTACCGAACTTTAACCGCTATCCTCAAGAAAGTAAAGATGATCAATACCCTTCCCCCTCTCAACCAAAGAATTTAGTTTACTCCTTCACATCCTTTCCCTCGGTGTTCAAACGAATCGTACACTATAATATTCTTACTTGAAAAATGGAAAATTTATAATTCCACAACATCAACTAATATCAGATGTTACATGCCCTTCCCCATGGTGGCCCCTAGCCGATCCTGGAGTAATTTCGATATGCTTGGGTTATTTTAACTACCATCAGTCATTCTATTGAGAGTTTCCACTCTATAGATAATCGCAATTTTGTCCTACGCTTAACCGACCTCAATCCGGTCCCTTAATAAATATGCGGAATCCATCTGAGGGGCCCCATTGATTTTATTGAGATTCTGGGAAATGAACTTAAGCCTGTTCTTATTCACTGCTTTATGGACGATAAGCGTGATGGAACATTCATCGGATACGGCCTTGAGTAAAACGTATTCAAAGCACCCTATTGAATCACACCGACAATTTCGAACGCTAACTCATAGGAGCCCCAAAATCTAATAGGCTAATGATGGAGAGTGAACCCCCTCGCGCCGAATACCAGGCCGATCTACCGAAGATCATGTTTATGATTAAAATAGGAAAGGAAATCTGCTTTGATGAAGGAGAAGTTTGCGGAGTTCAGGACTTCAGGGACCTGACCCAACGGCTGAAGTCCCGCAACTATGAAAGCTTGACTCTACACAAGCGGGTCATTAAGGGCGAAAACCACGATACCGTAGTAAACCCAGGTTATGACAAGGGGATTGAGCAGGTTTTTAAAGCCAAGGTGCTACCAAGAAAATACTCTTTTTAATCAAACCCGCGGGGCCTCTAGCAAAAAAGCACTGCAGAGCCCCGGCTACTAGCCTGCTACATAGCACTTATACACTCTCCGCTCTCTAAAAAGACCAATATTGCCTTCTCCAGCCTTTCTGTAGCATCCATAAAAGGCAGGTGATGGCTATCTTTTAATACCGAGAAGCACTTGCTCCCTTTGTACCTTTTATAATCCGCCTTTACCTGTAGAGGCGTGGTAATAGAATCATTCTCACCGACAACAAATAAAGCGGGAATCTGTAAATTATCGATACCTCCATTAACGTTCATAACCTGAAGTTCAACATTCATTTTATCGGCCAGGCTTCCACGCCGCTCCCGCCACCCGGGGGACACCTCATCAATCTTTTCGGCTACTAGAAAACCAGGAATATCGACCCCGTTCGCGATGCCACCATTCGCCCTGCTCGCCCACTTTGATAGAAGCAGATAATGTTCAGAGGGTGATTCCTGATATTTTTGTAACTCTTGTATAGCTAACTGATTGCCTTCCTTCTCCACCCATTGCAGGGTTGCTTCTAAGCTGGTTGTTGCCTGCCTCTGCGCATCCTGGAAGGAAGAAATAAACACCAGTCCCTCCAATGTCTCAGGATGCTCACTCGCATAGAGGGCTGCAAGACCCCCACCCCAAGAGTGACCAATTAAAGTAACCTTATCTTTCTTATAGTGCTTCTTTAGAAAAGAGATAACATTGTGCACATCCTGAATATTATTCTTTATCGTTAATGTATCTTCGGCCGCACCAAGCGATTTGCCGGCGCCTCGCTGATGTAGATAAGCCACTAAATACTTTTCTTCGAGCGCCCGCCCAACAGTTACCTGAAACGGAACTAACCCAAGCTCTACATCACCCGGGCCGCCATGTAGAAATAGGATTAATGGTTTAGTTGAGCTATGACCAAAGACCTCTAAGTACAGTTCTGCACCATTACTATCTACCCAGCCCTTATACTTAACCTGCCCAGCAAAGACACCACCCGAAAAGGCAACCAATGCAAAACTCAAAAGGAAAAACTTTAACCACCTCACATTAAACATATTCTCACCAATTCACAATTATTATAGGGCTCTAAACTCTCACCACATGACTAACAACCTAGAAGGCAGCAATAAAGAACCCTTTACTTTTATTACAGATAAGTGAGTAGAGCACTAACTTTGAGATAAGAAGAAAAGAAGACGGGATCGAACAAAAGCACTTAACATTACTTAACTTCAAGTGAGGGCTATTTCTGGCACACCTTAAAAATCGCTCACAATTTCCAAGTGGTCAATGAGCAGTTTACCTTATGACTAGGTATCTCCGCCCACTTTCAAACTAATCTATAAGAAAGCACCACTTCGCATGGTAAATATACTTATATAACCACCAACCACCAGAAATACAGAACAACTCCTTGCAGAAACACTAAACAATAATACCTTCTCCTTTTAAACCTTACTCGACCGACCTCTCAAAGATATGCAACGCCCCCAAGTTATCATAAAGTAAAAGATAAGGATCTTGATATACAATAGGGGCTGGGGATGGAAAACTAACACCGCCCATCTTATGCACCCAATCAAATTTGTGGGTGAGGGTATTAAATGCCCCGATTATCCCTTCTTTCCGATCTGTCGTTATAATATGCCCCCCTTCTAGAACATAATTACTCCTCTGTGTTTCTATCCCCACTGACTCAAAATATGAAAAGTCTTGATAATTATCCTTTAGCTCTCCAGTTAATAAATCATAAGCGGCATAATTGACTAACATTTGATGAAGAAGCCCCTTCTCTTCATCAATGCACAACCCTTTAGCAAAAGTTTTTATCTCATACTTAACTTTTCCTGTTTTGATATCAAAGGCAGCTATTTTGTCCAATCCTTTAAAGCAAAATATAACCGTATCATCAGCAACACCAACCAGCTCAGGAAGATATCTACCACTATCCTTCTCCACTGACCACTGAACCTCACCATTCGCAAGGTTTCGTCTAGCAACCCCTTTAAACGAAACTGTAAAGGCTATATTTGACTCAACCCTAATATTTTCTCCAAAACCAGCTTCCCAGATAATACTACCCAGGAAAATATCTTTTATACCTTGCTTTGATAGGAAAAGAGAATAGTCATAGTCAGTTCTCACCACAATCAATCTATCATTATATAAACTAAAATCACAAACTGGAGCTTCAATGGCGATCGCCTCTACACTGATGAGCTGAGAGTCACAGAAAACGCATTCTGAAGTTGAAACACCAACAAGTACATCACCTTTCATTTCAAACTTCTTAAAATAATACACTAATGTAGAAGAATGACTCTCTTTTTTACCCACCATATCGTACTGAACAATTTCTCTACCAGATTGAAAAGTTAGTTGATTATTTGATATACAATAACCTTTATTCACATTCTCTATAGTTAATGCTTTCTTGAACATCCAATTTTTTACCCCCTTTGAAAGATTCTCCGTTTAGAGATTGCCTTACCTATTCATCAAATTTAAATTCCAGCCTCTTACTGTTACTACATTTATATTTCATCTATAACTTTCATTCAGGGGACAGAGACGGTGATCCCCAGCCAAACCTAAACACCCACTTAGAGCTGCGCACCAACTATTTTACTTGAACCTATTGACCATAAATCTCAAGAAAAGCAACCCACTGCTCAACCAGCCAATTTTGCCCAACGAAAGAGAGAGGCTTAGTAGGTGCTAGAAGCCATGACCACAACCTGTTCACTAAAATTTTTTGTTGGTGACCTAATAACCCATCAGGCATTTACCGGGGGTCGCCTGAAAGCGGGAGCTCCCTGCGATTCAGGTCATCAATAGATAGGCCAGATAAGGGATTTCCAGCCCCATAAGCCGCTACGCTTACCAGCCTGTCATCACAATAGAAGCGACAAGGCCACCCATCTCTACATCATTTTACTTGCAAATATTTACTGCCAATATATCGCCCACCAATAATACAGGGAATATATATTATTAATGCGTAAATAATGGCCAACCCAGAAGAGCTAGTAAAAGCAATAAAAGTAACCAGCAAATAGGGGACCGCCGCAACAGCCAATACAATTTTGGCATTCATTGAGGCAGTATCCTCACTTGTACGCGCAGCCATAACGCCACCCAATAACAATATCAGGGGTAATGAGATAATACTCACCAGTAAGTACAGAGAACTGAAAGGAATAGCGGATAATAGATACAACCAAGAGGCCAAACCGGCAGTGACGGTAAAGAATGCTATACCACATGCCGCCGGGCTTTGCGGTATATTCTTACTGGTTGCTGCGCGGTAAAGAGCAACTAATATAGCAACAGCCCCAACTATTAATAAAACATTCATATTAAACCTCAACTCTGTCACCTACAGCCGCACACAAAAACCTAGAATAGAAAACTCACCAAAAATTGATATCAAAAAAATAACAACCCACCACAAAAAGTGAACTCCCCCAGCCTTACAACTAATTTTCAAGAAAAATAATCCAAAACCTTGCCAATAAGCTCTAGTTCTTGATAACCCTCAGGATCAATTTCTCTGCGAAGCACGCGTTTTATATAATCCGTATCTCCAAGCAATCCACGCACAATACAATAGTGTGTAGCCCAGATACCACGCGTTTCTTCAGGGACACTTAGGTAAAACGATTCTTTGCTGTCTAGACAATATTGCTTTCTTAAGTACGCCTGCCCAAACTCGATTATATTGTCCAGGTCACGCATAACTTGCGCCACAGCTTTCTCCCGATTTTCAAAATCATCGGCATAAACTGTTAGACTAAAAGGGTTCTTCAGGTCATCTATTCTAATTCTCCTTGAAAAGGTAGCAGTTCGTCTCAGAGGAAGACCTGAAAGATGAGATAAAATATCTTCCACCTCTTTAATATAAACACCTGCATCGGGCACAGTTGTTACCCAAGCAGGAGAACCACAAAAATTCCACGAAGGATCTATTAACAGATCACAAAATTTCGTTGGGCGATATCGATACCGTTTAGATACAAACTTCCAATCTTCAAGTTCTTCCGCCTTCAGCTTGGCAGCCGCAAGAACATCTGCTTTAAATGTCATATCACCTCTAAAAAAAGCAAAACTGCCTCAAAATGACAGGCAGCAAATCCAATTTTTATTGCACTGATA
Source organism: Microbulbifer variabilis (assembly GCF_020524905.1). Classification (GTDB taxonomy): domain Bacteria; phylum Pseudomonadota; class Gammaproteobacteria; order Pseudomonadales; family Cellvibrionaceae; genus Microbulbifer; species Microbulbifer variabilis_A. The sequence goes on from NZ_JAIVKI010000012.1 coordinate 73,641, forward strand.
CATTAACTCTACAACTCCACCCGATCCCCATGGCTAGGCGGTGTTGAGGTAACGGTAAAAATCAAGTCTACATCAGCCTTATTGAACAACTGATGAGGAATCCCAGCGGCTATATGCAAACCCTGGCCGGGAGAGAGGGTATACTCTTCGCCATCACATTCAATCGTGGCCGTGCCCTGTAGTACAAAGAAAAACTGTTCAGATTGCCGGTGCAGGTGCCGAACTTCTGAGCAGCCAGGAGGCACTCTCTCCTGAATCACACTGAGAGAATCGGTTCTTACCAGGTGCCAGCCATCGCAGCCCTCTCCCCAGGGGTAGTGCTCAGCATTTTCTTTTGAGACGACAGCCATCACTCCTCCCCCCGCAATCTCCGTAAATACTCCTCGCGGGATTTACGCATGTTGATGACATGGCTTGAACTGAGGCGGTCGTGCATCAGGTTTCCACTTAAGAAGCAGTTAATCAACCAACCGATCTTGCCCAGCGGTAGGGTGAGAGTGAAGCTCAGTATGCGCCAGAGACCACGGCCATAGCTTATTCGCTCAAATTTTTTATTGGTGACCTTGTAGCCCATTAGGTATTTACCAGGGGTGGCCTGAAAGCGGGAACTCTCTGCGATCCAAGCCATTAATAAATAGGCCAGGCAACAGATTCCCAGAGTAATGGTTGTCGCCGCAGTTTCAGAGATGTCATACACCTTCATAATTACAATGGAGGTAATAAAGCCAACCGCGACATAGATCAGTAATAAATCCAATAAGACCGCCACACCTCGGGCCAGCAGGTGGCCAAAATAGTATTGATCGTAGGTTTCTTCCAGTTGGATGACTTTATGCCGGATCAGCTTGCGCCCACCTCGGAGCCCTTGGGCGGGGTCCACAGTAACTTCTTCGCTTTGCAGCGAATTAAAAATGCAATCACAAAGGGACTCATCCAAGGCGCCGTATAAATAGGAGGCATTACCATTCCAGTCGAACAGGCTATTGCAGTACTGAATAATATTGTTAGAAATTCGAGCTTGTTTTTTACCTTTAGAGGCAACTTCACTAGCCTGCAAATTTATTCTGGCAAAACGTTCAAAGATTGAGAGGCCCAAATTCCAATTATATTCCTCATCGAGCATATAAGGTGTGTCGGTGAGAAAACGCCAATTTTCTTTTACATTGTGTTCACTGGGTTTTTGCAGCAGCCTATCCACTTGCTCCAGTATCCGGTGGTACTCGGTAATTCGCAGTTCTCGCTCTTGATCCTGCTCAGTACCCTCCCCTTCAATTGGATTTTCCTGCACAGAATCTTCTTGTGCATCCGTATCTTCAGAATGCTGCTCTTCAGTATGTTTCTCTGTAGAAGCCTCCTGCTGTCTCTCACCCCCAATTTCCTGCTCTTGGTCCTGGACTTGGTTCTGGTCAAGAGAAACTTTTGATTGAACTTGCTCAATAGCTTCTGGAGGGATTGGGGAGTGATCTTTATGATTCGGCTCACTACCTTGTTGCTCTTGCGGCTCTGGTTGCCCTTGCAATTGTGCAGCCACAGGTGATTGCACAGCCTGCTCAGCATTGGCTACTTCCGCAATCACCTCAGCACTTTTCGGCTCCTTACTTTCCTCATTCTCTTCTTTAAGACGCTCGGCAGCCTTCAGTGCCCATTTATAGGCGCTGTGTAACTGCTGAAACTCTTCGGGCTTTTCATCCGGGCGAGTTTGCTTCAGTTTTCTTGCGTAGGCGCGCTTGATGGTTCGCGCATCATCACAGGGCTCTAGTTCGAGTATCTCCCAAGGACTCATTAAATCCAGTCCTCACCGTCGAGCTTATCGAAGATTTCAGTGAGTTCGGCACGCGCCTTGCCAATCTCCACCAGGTTTTGTTTATCCAAAACCCGATCAAAACTGGCGAGCAATTTGGAAATATAATCGCGCTGCTCGCCAAGGCTCGCTTCGTACAAACGTTCACCACGGGCGAGCAGTGCCCGGTTTTCCTCGTCCTCACGGGGGTGAAATTTGAGTTTGGCCAGTTTATCCAGCGCTTGGGCTTTGTCCTGCTCATTCAGGGCGCCCGGAGTAAATTCCACCAGTTTATTAAATGTTTTCCCGGTGGAAACGACGGTGACATCCACTTCCAACAAACCGTTCATATCGTAGCTGTAACGAATTTCCACCACTTCCTCACCCCGGGGTTTCTTGGGCACAGGCACAGTAAGTTCACCCAGGTAGACATTTTTCTTTACCAGGCGATTTTCTCCCTGATAAATATCGATACAGACTTCACTCTGGTCGTCGCGGGCGGTACAGACACTGCGCACAATACTCACCGGCACCACGGTGTTGCGCTCAATAATCGGCAGGAAGTAATTGCCCAACTGCGGGCTGTCTTCGTTCACGATGCCGGTACCCAGGGTGTAGGGACACACATCGGTGAGAACGATATCATCCAGCGCAGAATTTTTTTCCTTGAGCCCGGCTTGGATAGCTGCTCCCATGGCGACAACGGTATCCGGGTCCAGGTGGCAGGAAGGCAAGCGGCCAAACATGCGCCCCACCATGGAGCGGAACAGGGCCAGACGGGTGGAGCCGCCCACCAATACCACTTCATCGATTTTGCTCGGGGGCAGATCCGCATCGCGCATCGCGCGCTCAATCGGACGCTTGGCTCGCAGCAGCAGCGGGGTACTGAGTTTCTCGAACCATTCGGGGGTCGCTTTCCATTCGAGTTCGCGTCCACCGAGGTTTAATTTAAGCAACTGCTCTGCCTGCAGGCTGATACGGCGCTTGGCCGTTTCCATCTGCATATACAGGTTCTGCAGTTCGCGCGGTTTCAGGGAGGATTTTTTCAGCTTTAATTCTTCTAAGACGCTGTCGATCATCGCTTCGACAAAATCTTCACCGCCAAGGTAGTTATCCCCGGCACTGGCATGCACTTCCATAATGCCATCGAAGAATTCCAGGATGGAGACATCGAAGGTACCACCGCCCAAATCGAGCACCAGGAAATTCCCCTCCCGTTTATCGTGAAGTCCGTAAGCAATTGCCGCTGCAGTGGGCTCGTTAATCAGGCGCTCTACCTTGAGGCCTGCCAGCTCTCCGGCCAACTTTGTCGCTTGCCGTTGGTTGTCATTAAAATAGGCGGGTACACTGATTACCGCTTCGGTGATCTCTTTATTCAGGAATGCCTCGGCATCCTCTTTGAGAGAACGCAGTACCAATGCAGAGAGTTCGGTTGCAGTAAATTGCTGGCGACCCAGCTTGACTTTATGATCCGTGCCCATCAGGCGCTTAAAAGCGGCAACAGTGGTATCACTGTGATTGATCAAACGCTCTTTTGCGGTTTTCCCCACCACCAGCTTGCCATCGTCATCCAAGCCGACCACCGATGGGGTCAACGCCTCTCCGAGGCGATTGGGAATCAGCTTTACTCCATCGTTCGTCAAAACCCCGCAGGCGCTATTGGTGGTGCCCAGGTCGATACCAATAATGGCCATAAATCCCCCTACCTATTTCCTAAACTTGAACATGCACTGTCGTGCTAGCGGACTTTTTAACGGTATTTTCCGCAATATTATTGGCGCGTTATTCTAAGCGGCCCGGCATAACAATAGCCAGTGAGTGAAAGCGTGCGAAAGGAGAAATCTGGGGACTCCCACTCATGTACTTGTCGAAGAACAGCCCTCTCTCTGGCGGTTCCACATATCTGCAATATCCTTAAAGTCATTCAAAAGCAAAAAAGAGGCGCAGCCTTGTTCGCGGGAAAGTTTGAGGATTTAAACCTTAAGGGGGATCTCTTCGGCGGGGTCACCACAGCGGTGGTATCGCTGCCCATGGCATTGGCCTTTGGAGTTGCCTCTGGTGCAGGCGCCAGTGCAGGTCTTTGGGGAGCCATTCTGGTCGGGCTATTTGCCACTCTGTTTGGTGGTACCCGCACCCTGATCTCTGAGCCAACCGGTGCCATGACAGTGGTAATGGCCGCGGTTCTCACCACTATGGTGGCTGAGTATCCCGACCAGGGGCTGGCAATGGCCTTTACCGTGGTCATTATGGCGGGCCTGTTCCAAATTGGCTTGGGCGCGCTGAAACTCGGTAAATATATTGTGATGATACCCTACAGCGTGGTTTCCGGTTTTATGTCCGGGGTGGGTATTATTTTGGTGATCCTGCAAATAGGCCCCCTCCTCGGCCAACCCACCCCTGCTGGCGGCCCCATGGAAACCGTTCTGGAACTGCCGGAGCTGGTCAGAAATACCCACTATGGCGAACTATTCCTCGGCCTACTCACCCTTGGCGTATTGTTTTTTTTGCCGAAAAAACTCAAGCAGCTGATCCCACCTCAGCTGGTGGCACTGGTCGCTATCACCCTGCTTTCCATGGTGCTCTTCAACAGCGATGAAATACGGCGTATCGGTGAAATTCCCAGCGGCTTGCCCTCTCTGGTTGTGCCCGATATCACTTTCGATATGCTCTCCACCATGCTGATAGATGCCCTGGTACTCGGCACTCTGGGCTGCCTCGATACCCTGCTGACCGCGGTGATTGCCGACAGCTTGACACGCAGGGAACACAACCCTAGCCGGGAATTGATCGGCCAGGGAATCGCCAACACCGTTTCCGGCCTTTTTGGCGGCCTGCCCGGCGCGGGCTCCACCATGGGTACCGTGGTGAATATTCAGGTGGGAGCGCGCTCACCCCTGGCGGGTATAGTGCGCGCTGTGATCCTGCTATTGGTTGTGCTCTGGCTTGCCCCTTTGACAAAACCTATCCCACTGGCGGTATTAGCCGGTATCGCGGTGTTTGTCGGCCTGAATATCCTCGACTGGAGTTACCTCCGGCGTATTCACCATCACCAGGTGGCGATATTCCCAACCTTCATTATGTACAGCGTTCTGCTGATGACGGTGTTTGTAGGGCTGATTTACGCGGTAGCCATCGGTGTATTCCTCGTCAATATCATCACCATTGAGCGGCTCAGCCGTATTCAGGAAAAGAGTGTAAAAGCGATTTCCGATGTCAAAGAAGGCGATCCACTCAACCGGCAGGAACGGGAGATGCTGAGGCAGTCGAAAGGCCAGATCCTGTTTTTCTATTTATCGGGCCCAATGTTATTCGGGGTATCTAAGGCAATTACTCGCCAGCAGGCCGCAGTGGGGAAATTTAAAGTCATCATTATGGATTTGAGCACAGTGCCCATGATTGATACGACTGCGGCACTGGCACTGGAAAATACTATGCGTGATGCCATTAAATTCGGCTGTAAAGTTTATCTTTACTGTCCCAACGAGCCGACGCTGGACAGGCTGGAGAAACTGCATATCCGGGATTGGATGGATGATGATTGTTTTGTCGAAAGTCGGGTTGAGGCACTCATGAAAAGCCTGGATTACCTCAATCACAAAAACGAAAAAAAGACCTGACCCTCCGAATCCTCGTCACCTATAAATACAGCGTTTCAATATCTAGCCACAGCCATTTTCATTGCGGAAATAGGGGGTTTAAATGCACTTATTTTTAATCCCTGTAAATGCGCATTAATCATCACTAATGGTTTCAGGTAAAATGTTAAAGAACAAATCAAAAAGCGGGGGTAATTAATTACCCCCGCTCCACTTTTCCATATCCTGCTTTTCTAAACTTCGACAGCCACTAGGGAGACAGGCGATCCAGCGTCCACAGACCGCTATCATCGGCGCGATAAATAAAGCGATCGTGCAAACGGTTAGCACCGCCCTGCCAAAATTCCACCGCGTGTGGCACTACCCGGTAACCGCCCCAAAAATCTGGCAACGGCACCTGCCCATCCGCAAAGCGCGCCTTTTCCTGGTCAAATTGTTTTTGCAACTCCTCACGGGATGACAGCGGCTGGCTCTGGCGGGAAGCCCAGGCGGCCAGCTGGCTGTCCAGTGGGCGGGACTGGAAATACAGCTCTGCATCCTCGCGTGCTACCGACTCCACTTTGCCGTAAACAATGATCTGGCGCTCTAAACTGTGCCAGGGGAATAGCAGGGATACCTGCGGATTCTTCTCCATATCCTGCGCTTTTTTGCTCTGCAGGTTGGTGTAAAAAACAAAGCCGCGCTCGTCAAAGCCTTTCAGCAGTACAATGCGCTGGGAGGGTTGGCCACTGCTATCGGCCGTGGCCAGGCACATGGCATTGGGGTCAGAAAGTTTGGCCTCCAGAGCCTCCTCAAGCCACTCGCGAAACTGCTCCACCGGGGTTGCTTTCAACTCCGAGCGGCGCAGGCCGCCAAGCAGATATTCGCGACGCCATTGATCGATTTCCATGGTGCTACTTCCTAAGTTATTCAAGCTCAAAATATATCCAGCCAATTGGGGCAAAGCGAATTTTCCCCAACCGCAACTCCCCTTGCGCAGGGAAATTTGCGACCCAGGTGCCAAGTTTCCTGTCGCGACACGAGGGGAATCTCAATATTCCTGCGATTTTCCCCTCGCAGATGCAGACTCTGCGGGCGCTTGCGTGCTTTTTGGCGTGCCGCTAGGCTCACAGCATTTTTACACAAATAAGGAAAATGGTGGCTATGTCCTCTGCGCCCACATGCGCCCAGGTGCTCATGCGCCTGCTGCGCGACTACCAGGTGGAAAAAGTCTTCGGCATTCCCGGTGTCCACACCATCGAACTTTACCGCGGTCTGCCCGGCAGTGACCTGATGCATATCACTCCGCGCCACGAACAAGGTGCCGCTTTTATGGCGGATGGCTACGCCCGTGCCAGTGGCAATATCGGCGTCTGCTTCCTGATCACCGGCCCCGGTCTCACCAATGCCGCCACCGCCATGGCACAGGCCTATTCCGATTCAATTCCCATGCTGGTGATCTCCGCGATCAATCGCCGCGAAGACCTGGGTATGGGCCGTGGCCGCCTGCACGAACTGCCACAACAGAGCGATGCCAGCCGCGGCTTCTGTATCTGGCAACACACGCTCACCCAGGCAGAGCAATTACCTGAGGTGATAGCGCGGGCATTCCAGCTATTGCAATCCAGCCGCCCGGGCCCAGTGCATATCGAAATCCCCATCGACCTGTTCCCGGCCCCCATGCCCGGCCAGCTGGAAGATTACAAAGCCGCACCAGCCGCTATGGCGCCAGCGGCAAGTACTGCCGCTATCGCCACCGCCGCCGACTGGCTGCAATCCGCCGAGCGCCCGGTCATCCTCCTCGGTGGCGGTGCCCAGAGCGCGGGCGAGGCGGCCACCCAAATCGCCGAGAAAATCGCTGCACCGGTGTTTCTGTCACTCGCCGCCAAGGGCGTTGTAGATGAACGCCATCCACTGTGCGGCGGCGCCAACCTGAGTTTCGATTGTGTGCGCAACCGCGTGGAGAATGCGGATGTAGTGCTGGCCGTAGGGACCGAGTTATCCGAGACCGATCGCAACCTGGTGCGGGATGATTACGCCTTCGCCGGCAAACTGATTCGTATCGATATAGATGCTGCACAACTGGTATGCAACGCCCAACCAAACCTGGCCATCTGTGCAGACGCCAAGGAGAGCCTGCAGCAATTAGCGGCGGCGCTGATCCAACGCGATGCCGCTGCAAGCGAGCAATCAGAAAAAGAGGTTGCCCTGTTACTGAAAGATTGCCGCAAAGAGTGGTGGGATGGTTCCGAGCAACGCTTCCCTTGGGTTGAGGCCCTGCGCGAGGCCCTGCCGGAAAACGGTATCCTGGTGACGGACTCTACCCAGCTCGCCTATAACACTAACCACGCCCTGCCCCTGTACCACCCCCGCAGCCACGTAACCTGTACCACCGGTTATGGCACCCTGGGCTTCGCCCTGCCTGCGGCGATTGGCGCCAAATTATCCAGCGAGCGCGATGTGATCGCCCTGATTGGTGATGGTGGCCTGATGTTTACCCTGGGTGAACTGGCAGTGGCCGTAGAGCAACAGTTACCCCTGCCAATCCTGGTATGGAACAACGCCGGCTACGGCGAAATCCGCGACTTTATGGATGCAGCGGAAGTGCCGCAGGAAGGTGTAAACCTGCGCACACCGGATTTTGTCGCCCTGGCCAAGGCCTTTGGTGCCGAGGGCTGTCGAATCAACCAGCCCGGCCAATTGGCGCAAGCGGTATCTGACGCCCTGGACCGACAGACCCCAACCCTGATCGAAATCAGCGCGCCTTCAGGCGCAGAATAAATGGAAGCGTGACATGACAGATCTCAGCAAACTGCCCACAGGCAAGTTGTTTATTAACGGCGAATGGCGTGAGCCTCTGGGTACAGGGACTCACCCGGTGATTAACCCGGCTACGGAGGAGCTCATCTGCCAAGTGGCCGAAGGCTCTGCCGAAGATGTGGATCTCGCTGTGGAAGCTGCGCGCCAGGCCTTCCACAGCTGGCGCAACAGCACCGCGCAGATGCGCCGCGAACTACTCAATGCCATCGCTGACGGTATGGAAAAACGCAAGGAGGATCTGGTACAGGCCGTGTCCCAGGCGCTCGGCTGCCCCGAACATATCACCCGCTGGCTGCATGTGGATGGACCCATTTACGCCATGCGTTACTATGCCGAGCGCACCTCGGATATGGAGAAAACGGAGAAAGCCGGCCATTCCGTACTGTTCCGCGAGCCCGTGGGCGTGTGTGGTTTTATCACCCCCTGGAACTACCCGCTGCACCAGTTTGTGGGCAAAGTGGCCCCGGCCCTGGCCGCAGGCTGTACCATGATCACCAAACCCGCCGAAATCACGCCACTGCAGGATTTTGTGATGGCGGAAATTATTGAAGAGGCCGGAGTCCCCGCCGGTGTCTTCAACCTGGTACCTGGCGCCGGCTCTGAAGTGGGTGCGGCGCTCTCTGCCCACCCGGGCATCGATATGATCTCCTTCACCGGCTCCACTAGAGCCGGTGTGGAAGTGGCCAAGGCCGCGGCTCCTACGGTGAAGCGCGTAACCCAGGAGTTGGGTGGCAAGTCTCCACTGATTATCACCCCCGATGCAGACCTGGAAGCCGCTGTACGTTGGGGCTGTGAAGATGTGTTTATCAACAGCGGCCAGACCTGTACCGCCCTCACCCGCATGCTGGTACCCGCTGAGCGCTATGACGAAGCGGTAGAAATCGCTCGCCAGGTGGCCGAAGACATCGCCATGGGCACCGATGAAAATGCCTTTATGGGCCCACTCTCTTCCGCTCGCCAGCGCGAGATAGTGCGCAGTTATATCCAGAAGGGTATCGACGAGGGTGCACGCCTGGTCACTGGCGGCGCCGAGGCGCCCACCGGGCTGGATAAAGGCTTTTATGTGAAGCCTACGGTATTTGCCGATGTGCATAACGACATGAGCATCGCCCGCGAGGAGATCTTCGGCCCGGTCACCTGCCTGATTCCCTATAAAGATATGGATGAGGCAATTGCCATTGCCAACGACACCGAATATGGCCTGTCCAGCGGCGTTTGGGCCAAAGATGTGGAGAGCGCCATGCCCCTGGTGCGCCGCATTGAAGCTGGCCTGTGTTTCGTCAACGGCGGCGAGTTTAATTACGATGCCCCCTTTGGCGGTTACAAGCGCTCTGGCAACGGGCGCGAATTTGGTGAGGCCGGTCTCGGCGAGTTTATCGAACTGAAATCCGTGCAACTGCCGGCATAAACGTCTGCACCGCCCGCAATCGTGGGCGGTGCGGTTGACTGCCAATCCCCTCCCCGCTATCTTTGCCCGCACATCACGAGAGTGGCTGACGCCAACGCCAACCTGCCGACCGGGGCAAGGTGGTTCTCTCTCTGCTGGCACACCAAAGCCTGCGGAGAGGATGGGGCTCTACAAGAGCAATCCAACCGGATTAGCGAATATCCTTTCGCCGCTTCCACGTCAGTCCTCCAAAGTTTTACCCTTGGAGGGACCATGTCCGAATCACCGTTTTCCAGTAAAGACGTTATAGAAATTCAAATTGCCAACCAACGCAGCCGCACCGCGGTGAGAGCCGTGAGACGCGCCGATCGGCAATTGTTGTGGCAACTACTATTCGACACCGCGGAAGAAGCTTTAAAATTCGCCACCAGCTGCCGTGCCAGTGAGCAGCCGATCACGGCCCATAAGGCCTGCGAGCTGGCGGGATAAACAAGAATACAGTGGCGCCACTTTAGTTCGCGCCAGATACCCAGTGCCACGAGCACTCGACAGGAGCTAAAAACAACATCATGTCCAAGCCAGAACAATTCTTTGAGCACCTGCGCAACGAGCTAAAACAAATCGATGCCGACGGCCTCTACAAGCGCGAGCGGATCATTACCTCTCAGCAGGCCGCCGAGATACAGGTGAACAACGACACCCAGGTACTGAACTTCTGCGCCAACAACTACCTGGGCCTGGCCAACCACCCGGACCTGATCAAAGCGGCCAAAGAAGGACTGGACCAATACGGCTTCGGCATGGCCTCGGTACGCTTTATCTGTGGTACCCAGGACATTCACAAGGCACTCGAATCGCGTCTGTCGGAATTCCTGCGCACTGAAGACACCATCCTCTACACCTCCTGTTTCGACGCCAACGGCGGCCTGTTCGAAACTCTGCTGGGCCCTGAAGATGCGATCATCTCCGATGCCCTCAATCACGCCTCCATTATCGACGGCGTGCGCCTGTGTAAAGCCAAGCGCTTCCGCTACGCCAACAACGATATGGCGGACCTGGAGAAGCAGCTGCAGGCAGCCGATGCCGCAGGCGCTAATACCAAACTGATCGCCACCGATGGCGTCTTTTCTATGGATGGTGTGATCGCCAACCTGAAAGCTCTGTGCGACCTGGCAGATCGCTACAACGCTCTGGTGATGGTGGACGACTCCCATGCAGTGGGCTTCCTCGGCCAGAATGGCCGCGGCACTCACGAATACTGTGGTGTTATCGATCGCATCGATATTATTACTGGCACTTTGGGCAAAGCACTGGGCGGCGCCTCTGGTGGCTTCACTTCCGGGCGCAAGGAAATTATCGATCTGCTGCGCCAACGCTCTCGTCCCTACCTGTTTTCCAACTCCGTGGCTCCCGCCATCGTCACCGCCTCATTAAAAGTGCTGGATATGTTGATGGATGGTGCCGAGTTACGGCAAAAGCTGCGTGATAACTCTGCCTACTTCCGCAAGCGTATGACCGAAGCCGGCTTCACCTTGGCCGGAGCCGACCACCCAATTATTCCGGTAATGATCGGCGAAGCCGCCCTCGCTCAGAAAATGGCAGACAAGATGCTGGAGCGCGGTATCTACGTTGTGGGCTTCTTCTACCCGGTAGTGCCCAAAGGCCAAGCACGTATCCGTACCCAGATGTCTGCGGCACATACCCGCGAACAACTCGACCAGTGTATTGATGCCTTTATTGAAGTGGGTCGCGAGCTAGAAATTATTTAATTCCCAAATAATCGCGGCGCAGCTTGAGCAAAGGACATCCTTCTTGCCAAGTAGCCCCGCACCTTTCTTTTTTGTAGTTTTAATGACAATGAAAGCACTTTCCAAACTGAAATCTGAAGTGGGCATCTGGCTCACTGATGTGGAAATCCCCGAACCGGGCCACAACGATCTGCTGATTAAAATCCATAAAACCGCCATCTGCGGTACCGACATGCATATTTATAACTGGGATGAGTGGTCGCAAAAAACCATCCCGGTTCCCATGGTAGTTGGGCACGAATACGTGGGTGAAGTGGTTGGTATGGGCCAGGAAGTCGCCGGTTTTACAGTGGGTGACCGCGTTTCCGGCGAAGGCCATATCACCTGTGGCCACTGCCGCAACTGCCGCGCCGGCCGCCGCCACCTTTGCCGCAACACTTACGGTGTTGGTGTGGACCGCCAGGGCGCTTTTGCCGAATACCTGGTTATTCCGGCACTAAACGCTTTTAAAATTCCAGATAACATCTCCGATGAGCTGGCTTCCATTTTTGATCCTTTCGGCAACGCCGTACACACTGCACTCTCATTCGATCTGGTAGGCGAGGATGTGTTGATCACCGGCGCCGGCCCCATCGGCATTATGGCCGCAGCAGTCGCCAAGCATGTGGGTGCACGCCACGTGGTTATCACCGATATCAACGAATACCGCCTGGATCTAGCCCGCAAGATGGGTACTACCCGCGCCGTCAATGTGTCCAAGGAAAATCTTAAAGATGTGATGGCGGAGCTGGGCATGAGCGAAGGCTTCGACGTAGGCCTGGAGATGTCCGGTGTTCCCGTTGCCTTCCGCGATATGCTCGCGGCGATGAACCACGGTGGCAAGATCGCCATGCTCGGCATTCCCGCCGGCGAAATGGCTATTGACTGGAGCCAAGTTATATTCAAAGGCCTGATCATTAAAGGTATCTACGGCCGTGAGATGTTCGAAACCTGGTACAAGATGGCCAGCCTGATTCAATCCGGCCTGGACCTGACCCCGATTATTACCCATCAGTTCCCTATCGATGACTTCCAAAAAGGCTTCGACACCATGGGCTCTGGAGAGTCCGGTAAAGTGATCCTCAACTGGCAGTAATCAATGCCCCTGGTCGCGGGCAATCCCGCGACCAGCACCCAAAATTTATTCCCTTCCCTACAAGAAAGTTTTTGTACACTCCAGCTCCTTTTTGTATCTTTTAAATTCCACAATTTAAACATCAGTGCCATCGGACATCGCATATAGATGCAAAAGGAATTTTCGAAATTTTGGCGTAACCCAGCCTATAAGAATATAGAACTTTTTCACGCACATTTTCGCCAGTTTACCTTCAGCAAGCACTGGCACGATGAGTTGGCCATTGGCATTATTCAGAGAGGTGCTGAGAAATTAGATTATCGAGGGCAAACAGCGGTCATCCCCCAGGGTGGAATTGTTACCATCAATCCTGGTGAAATTCACACGGGTTATAGCGGCAGTGATCAAGGTTGGCATTACCGTATGTTTTATTTTGATATGACGCTTATTGAACAGGTATTGAGGGAGCACCGCAAATATGGCTCCATCCCCACGCCCTTTCTGAAAGGGCCTATTATTCATGATCCAGAACTCTTCCAACTGTTTACGCAGTTGTACTGCAGCCTGGAGGGAAACCATTTATCTCTCGCAACGGAGAGCCTGATAACGCTGGCCATTAACTCTCTCTTCACTCGTCACGGCGACCAAAAAATCAACCCACGAGTCAAAAGTGACAAAACAATTGCACAGAAAATACACAGCTATATATGTGGCAATTGGCAGCGAAATGTAACACTGGAGGAACTGTGCCAACATACAGAGATGAGTCAATATCATTTAATCCGCTGTTTTAACGATCAATATGGGATACCCCCTCATCAGTTTCTAATCCTCATCAAAACCCATCAGGCACGCCTACTGCTTCAGCAAGGATTCAAAGCGGCCACCGTAGCCGTCGATTGTGGATTTTTTGACCAGAGTCATTTGAACAGAAACTTTAAAAAAACTTTTGGAATCACCCCAGGGCGCTACCTCAGAACCAGGTAGCGCAATTTTATACAAGAAAAATCGCTTCCCTACCCCATAAACTCTTAGGCAACGGTCAATCTCCCCTGCCAAGGGGATATCTGACAGATCCCACGTATAGGTATAGGAGTTCTCTATGGGTATGGAGTTTGTACTTACTTGGTTGGCAGTGATGTTTCCCCTTATCTTCAGCCCCGGCCCAGCCAATATTACATTCGCAGCGGCCGGAGCCAATCTGGGCATTCGTCGATCCCTTCCGCTATTAGCCGGTATCGATTTGGTATTCATTATTGAGGGATTTCTCGTTGGCTTTGGCCTGATGGCTTGGCTGATACACTACCCAATAGCTCTTAGGACTCTACAGGTTGGTGGAGTTATTTATTTGATTTATTTGGCTTATCATTTCGCAAAACCCAAGCCTCTACAAAGCCGGAGCGAGCCTCCTAAAATTTCCATTTGGAATGGAATGGTGATTCAAATTCTCAACGTCAAGGGCTGGATCATTGTATTTACTATGTTTTCCATCTTTGCCCCAAAACTTGAGCATGAATCAAACACAACAATCATCACCCTTATCGGCATGATGACAATCCTCAACTTGTCAACACACCTTTGCTGGATCGCTTTTGGCAACGCCCTCACTAAGTTTGCCTCAAACGCAACAAGTCAAAGGTTACAAAGTGTATTTTTTCCTTTGAGCTTACTCTCTGTGGCAATATGGCTTGCATTGGACAACCCAATCTTCTTTATTCATCAACAACAATAATTACACGGCTTTAAAGATGAAACATGAACCACAAACCACCTGCGTAAATCAATTGCAACGCCCAAATTAATTAATAAAGGAACCTTTTGAGATATCATTATATAAAACCAGATTCAATTCGATTATAAGTTACCACGCCCAACAACCGGCCCAAAAAGATTCAACAATCAATGACACAAACGAATAAAACTTAGAACAATGTGATGTTTGATACTCAGCGCTCACCTAAAGGCTTACCAACAATTCGATGGGGGAAAATATACAGTGATCGGAGCCAGATCAAACATTAATATTCCTATAGTGGGCGCAGAAATCTATTCAGACATATTCCCTAAACAGTATATTCTTTGTTTCCGACTCAGTAGTAGAGCACTTTCACCAATCAAGACCAAAAGAACTACATACAGCATGATAAACTTTACCTCTCCATCCTCAATTCTATTTAACCTTGGGGTTTTTACTGAAAGAAAAATAGCTGGCCTCAAACCAAAAAAAATCAATATTAAAGAAGGGGAGATCTGTTATCTTCAGGGCGGATCGGGTGAGCCACTCATCCTTTTACATGGACTTGGCGCCGACAAAGACAATTGGGTGCGTATTGCCAGATATTTAACCCGTCACTTTCAAATTATTGCACTTGATTTACCAGGATTTGGAGAGAGCCTTAAAAACCCTGACCTAAACTACGATGTATTGCCCCAAGTTGAGCGCCTGAATAGTTTCATCAAAGCACTCGACTTAGAACACTTCCATCTTGCCGGCAATTCAATGGGTGGCTACATTGCCGGAAACTTTGCCAATACCTATTTGGAAAAAATAAAAAGTTTATGGCTTCTGAATCCACTCGGTATCGAGAATTCACTCAACAGTAACATGTTTGAAAAAGTTCTGCACAATGAGCGGCCAACAATATTGGCAAGGAATCGAAAAGAATATGAGGCACTCATAGATCAAGTCTTTCACAAGAGACCTTTTATACCCGGCTTTGCAGTTTCAGAACTCTCGAAAACAGCCAAGAGTAATTTCTCATTGCATCTCAAAATATTTAATGATATACATAAAATCAAAGATGGTAAAATCAGATTCTCCTCACCGCTAGAAACAACATTAAAAGGATTCCCTCTTCCCACCCTGATTACCTGGGGCAAGGAAGACAGGGTATTACATCCCAGTGCAGGGTCCACATTGTCAACAGAGATGAAAGGATCCCGATTGGAACTGATGGATGATATCGGGCACCTACCTATGATCGAAGCCCCGAGACTCACAGCGGACCAATTTATTTCATTCAAAAACTCACTTAAGGAACCCGCTTAAAAAAGCAATTCACAAGACCTATAGAGTATTAATAGATTCGTAAAGCACATGGCATCTCACAGGCCAGTTATTAATTACTTGCCTGGCCACTGAGAGATGCTGGCAGTTATTTTTTATAGGTAGAAAAGTAGTAAATAGATCGCCAACCGACAAAGGCTCCTATAAGGCTGCACTTCAAGCCTAAGAAACCACCAATAGCACCATCTGGTATTAAAAATCTCATTCTCTTTGGCGCCAAACGGATTCATCTTAGCGCAATCCATTTGAATCATAGCGAAGGAAAAGTGAACCTTATAAGGTCAACAAGTACTGAGCATAACAATGAAAAAACAACTAATCTTTCTTTCGACAATATTGTCTATTGCATCGCCCTTAGCCGCTAACGCAACTCAAAACAACGCCAAAACTACCAACTTAGCAGAACTATTAATCGAACAATCCGCTGTCGCTTATGGAGGAAAAGACACTCTCAACTCCCTCGAAAAGATATATATCGACTACGAAACCACAATAGTAGGCCGAGGGCAAAGCAGGGCAACTACCCCTCCTTGGGACACGATCATCGCAGACCAAAAGGAGGCCATTGACTTTTCTCAGATGATGGTCATAACGGAATATACGGGACAAGGTGGCGGCAGTAAGGCCTCGTTCAGGACCGAAATTGAGGGACTTAGTGCTCATAGATTAGACCTTTACAGGAAAACCATCGCACCAATTAGCACTTCAAATTTCGAGAGCACAGCTGGTCAAATAATAAGAACAAACGGCACACTCCTATTAAAGCAAGCCCTTAAATATAAAAATAGCAGTGAATATTTAGGCGAACAGCAGTATAAAGATAGAACTCACCACTTAATCAAAATCGAACCAGACAGTGAACCCCCAATCACACTGTATATTGATCGAGATACCAAACAGATTACGAAAAGTGAACGATCTATAGGCAACTCAAGAATTGAATATTTTTTTGAAAAATATAGAACACAGAATGGTATCTTACTTCCTTATGTATCATCTTTTTCAATCAATGGAAATTTGTCTCGACAAATGAAAGTTGAGTCATACACCATCAACAAATCTATTAGAGATCTTTTCTTGGCGCCCACCAACTTCACTAAGATCCCGGGTAATGAGATAACTTCACCGACAACCACTAAGATTGATAAGGGTGTCTATTGGGTAACGCAAAATATGGGTGGCGGGTTATATGGCCAAAGCAGTTTATTTATTGAGCTTAAAGATTATGTGCTAATGGTGGGCGCTTTGTCTGGTGCCAAACAAAGAATAGAGCACATTAAGCAAACAATCGGAGAAAAACCTATTAAATATGCCGTTATATCCCATCATCACGAGGACCATATTGGGGGAGTTCAAGAGATCCTAGATGCTGGTATTTCATTGATAGTTGCCGAGGCTCACCAGGCAGCAATTACCGAGTCCCTATCTGATAAAACTAAAGCGCACTTCTATACCATTAATTCGGAAGAAACCTACTCAGATGAAAGCATGCAGGTCGATATCATTAATGTAGGGCCCACCCCTCACGCGGAAGACTATTTGTTAGTTCACTTACCAAAATTAGGAATTTTATTCGCTGCAGATCACTTCGAGCCCTTCAGCAATGGCCCTCTACCCCCCCAGAATGAGAATAGTGTATTTCTTGCTAAAATTATCCAAGAAAAAAACCTTAATATCACAAGAATCATCCCATCCCACAGTACAAGAATAGGCACTTACGAAGATCTCATTACCATGAATAAAACGCTCTAACAAACAACTTTCTTTTCCTGTCGCCACAATCTAATGGTAACTTCGATTGTGGCTGTTGCTAAAAATACAGATACTGAAACGTTATATTTCCAGTTTTCTTATCAAGCGCCCACTGGTAGTCCCCTGCACTAGCAAGGAGAACAGTACTACGCCGAACACCATAGATTGAATCGTCCACCAGTAAGGTAACTCAACAGGAAGAGAAAGTACCAAAGCCACTGCAATCACTCCACGCAAACCTCCCCAGCTCATTAGAAGCCTCCAGGGTTTAGAAATTGGAGGGCCAACAAAGCGGGTTAAAGGGGCCACCAATACAACGGAAAAGGCTCGTGCACCAAGTGCTGCAGCTGTGGCGATTAATATCGCCAGCCACTGATGAGTGAACATATCCAAGGTAATGACCAAACCCATGACCACAAAGATAATTGAGGTAAACAGTAACCCAAGCCACTCCCAGGTTGGCTCGGCATCAATCAAATAAGTTTTTCTTTGTTTTCGCAAGCAGGCTCGCGCCACTATGGCACAGGTCATAACGCAAATAATGCCGGATACATGCATAATGTTCTCAGCCAGGTAGAAACTACCAAAAGCAACAACCACCAAAGTCATTAGTGCCGCACTAGGTGTTCGTAAAAACAAAATAAGCAAGGTAGTTAGCAAGCCTAAAATTAAACCTACCGTAATTCCGCCAAAGAAAATCATGCAAAAATACAAGACAACAGAACCAACACTTAATGACGGAGCTTCAATCCCAGCACCAGAGGCTTGTACAATGGAATAGGTAGCCAGACCAAGCACTAAAGAGTAAAGCACCACCGCCGCCGCATCATTAAATAAGCTCTCGCCCTCAACAAGGGCGAGCAAATCTTCCCCCGTTTTTTCCTGACGAAGTTTGCTCACTACCGATATTGGGTCAGTCGCTGCCAGAATAGAGCCAGTCAAAAGAGCAGCTATCCAGGGAAAACCCTCTGAGTGACCAATGCCATAGTAAGTAATTGCAGCAATCAAGAAAGCACAAATAACCAAACCCAGGGTTGAAAATAATAGAATTGGACCGATCCAACGCTTTAAGATCCTTGGGTCCAGCTGCCAAGCAGATTCAAAAATTAAAACTGGAAGAATTACAAAGAAAACCAACTCCCTTAAACTGGTTGCCCTTAGTCCAATATCATAATCAATCACCGGCAATAAGAAGGCCGCCAGAATACCTGCCAACAAACACCCCAAAGCGTTGTCAATTTTTAGAATCCTGGAAAAACCCAGCCCCACCACAGCGATTACCGCCAGGAAAAGTGCCTGTCCCACAATAGTGACTACTTCGTTCACATAATTACTCCCAGCCTTTCGTCCAGGTATTCCCATCCCCTGAGAATTTGGATCCGTTGCTCTAAAGATATTCTCATCTCATTAGCCTTTCTATCGGCACACTTCTCCAAAAAAATTTGACTTGGTCAAATAATGAAACCAACCTCAAGCTTGCCAGTCCTTTAATGGCATATAAGATAAATAATAGAGAGTGGACATCATTATTTTTTAGCATCCTGATTCAATAGAAATTACCATATTTAGGTCCGTTTTCTCTGCTGAGAATCTCAGGAAAGATCAATTTTAATTCCATATCACACAACCATTGGCGCTGCTAGGTTTACGCAGTTAGAGCACCCACAATAAAGATTGATAGGCTGTACAAAACCTACTAGATGCAACTGTTGTTGATAAATGCGGCCTAACTGAAGGGCCTCAATATCAGGGAGGCCAAAAACACCAATGCAATTGACTACATGGATTACACCTTTCGACCAGGCAGTCAACATTACCAGCTGTCCTTTTTTTGCCCTAGTAGCAAGTTTCGACCATGTTTAGGTTCCACAGCAGTCCAAATCAGGAACGGCAAATAAATACTAGATTAGTATAGGAAACAAGGAGGATTTGTGCGACGGTGAGGGTTATCAGCAGTAGCTATAGATTATTAGAGGCTATTTGTCTAATAGAGATATTAAAATTATTAATGAGAGTCAGCACAACCTACCTTGTACTGATCAAAAAGCAAATCTCCTAATCCAAGCTTCCGAACATAGATAAAAATTAAAAATAAAAAGCATGGTGAAAACAGTGCATCTCTTGACAGCTGTTAACTCTTTAAAAAAGAACAATCAAGGGGTTTTAAACTTGTGCGGTTGTTAAAAAATCATACAGAACAGAAATCATAAAGGAAAACAGGCCCGGCAATAATCCTTATCAACGATCTAAAAATTTTATTAACAATCAGGATATCCAATTTTTTTATTCAGTACAATACATCACCAGCCATTCGACCACCAAACCGCATTATTTCTTTTCAAACAGGAATCTCCAAAAAAAAGGGGGATACGATCCTCCGCATCAATCTCCGTGAATAAAAACGGAACATACAGACTGAGCCAATCAAAGGGCATTCGAGCCAGGTAAGAATTGTGAGAACATTAAGTATACCGCACATAAAATTAACAGCCCGCCCATAACCAGGTTGAACAGCTTTATTCTAGAGACTCCGCCCAGTAGATGACGAATTTTATCTCCAGCAAAAGCCCAAAGAGTCAGCGATGCATAGCAAACCCAAAAGTAAATAAATACAAAGTAAATCAGGCTTAGCTGACTGTGAGGACTGGAAAACAAAGCAACACCGGATACACAAGCGATCCATGCCTTTGGATTTAACCACTGTAGCAGGAATCCTTCGTGAAAGCGCGGAAGAGATCTTTCATCGACCGTTATTTCTTCAGCTGGAGCATTGGCAATCTTATACCCCATATAGATTACGTATAGAGATCCAGCTGTGGCTAGGTAGTTTAGTAACTGCGGATAACTCTCCAGTATTTGATAAAACCCAAATCCAATTGTGGCAAGTAATAGGGTAAAACCGATTGTTGCTCCCGACACAAATGGGATGGTGCGAGCGAAACCATGTTGCACCCCAGAGGAAACAATCACCATATTCACGGGGCCTGGTGTAATCGACATCGTCAATGAAAATCCAAACATAGCTAAGAACAAGGACATGTTTGCTCCACGGCAGCATTTAAATTATTATTTCAAAATAAGTAGCTGTTGGGATTGCATATCAGAAGAAATCAAAACCGGCCAGCTTTTAACCATTATCAACCCTTAAGATAATTTCAGGCAATCCAAAATAAGGATATCGAATTGAAAAAATCCATTTTATTGGCAATTTTATTGATATGTACCAGTTTTCATGTACATGCGAAAACCCCGATAGAGGAACATATCACAGCATTTATTAGTGAATTTTCTTCGAATAACATAAAAGGGACTGCCTCACGATTCTTCACAGAATCTCCTCACTTTATTTTTGGCCCTCATATCCTTACCCCAAAAAATTCTAAGCAAGTGGAGAAAATACTCTCTGAGATACACGATGCTCTGGCAGAGAAAGGCTATATGAATTCAGAAATTGTTAGTTTTGAGACACATTTTCAGAATGGGAACATGTCGGTAACTACGATACTACTTAAACGCTACACTTCGGAGGGGCTGCTTTTGGATCACCAGTGCAGCACCTATACATTGGCAGAAACCACAGAAGGTTGGAAAATCCTATCATGGCTTCCCTCAGAAGTTAAAGATAATACACGGTGTTTTGCTAGTGAAAGCTAATACCTAGGTTAATCTGCAATGCCAATCCATACAGACGATTTAAAAGGAGTTCAGAGGAATAGCAAACAGTGAAGGACAAGTGATTCTTACACAATTGTACCAAGTTATCACTGGTCCCGAAGGGTTTTTCCGTGACTGGAAAAAAGCAGGAACTATTCGCACCCTAGGCCAAAGTCATTCGTACCTCTAAAGACAGTAAAGGCAATCCCCAGGCACTGATTTTAATCATTCAGGAATACCCGAAAAACTTTCAGCGGTTAGTTGGAAACGCAGCTTTTTATGAGGTAGAAACTCACAATATTATCGAGTCATTTGGCAACATTGCCCACGCTTTCAGCACCTATGAAGCCTGGAGAGATAGTGAAAAAATCCAGTTTATTAAGCGGGGAATCAACTGTATTCAACGTTGCAACGATAGCCATGAGTAGAAAATAGTGAGTATAATCTGGGATGATGAGCGGTATGGATTAACCATGCCCCCAAAGTATAACTCTCTAACTGAATCTAAAAGTGTGTCCCAGTAACCGTCTATTGGCCTAAATCAGAGATATCCTAACTTTAAAATTCTAATTTATATTAAACATTTCGGATACTTATAAACTCCCTCAAGAGCATGATCTATGAAACTCTACCGATTTCTTACCGGGCCAGATGATTCGAATTTTTGTTTACGTGTTACCGAGGCGCTTAACAATGGGTGGGAGCTTTATGGAAGCCCAACGCTCACCTCTAATGGGGAGAAAACTCTTGCCGGTCAAGCTATTATCAAGGAGATTGCAAATGAGGAATTTAAAGGGAATATCTCATTAGGGGATTACTAGGTTCTTTGAGTCTGGGAGAAGAGGCTTTTGACCTCTATACCAAGCTTCTCTTCCAGGCTCTGATTTCCTCGACATAGAGATCTGGCTGTTCAAAAGCGGAAAAGTGCCCTCCCCGATTCAAGTGATTCCAATAGCAAATATTTTTATAACGACCTTCAGCCCATGAACGGGGGATTCTCACTATCTCTCCCGGGTAAATACTGACCCCGGTTGGCAATTGCACCACCTTATCTTGATCAGGGCCGTAGGGGATATCGAAGCTTTCCCAATATAAACGTGAAGACGAAGCCGCTGTATTTGTCAGCCAATAGAGCATGATATTGTCCAACAATTCATTTCTGGTAAAAATACTCTCCAGAGTACCCTGGCAATCGCTCCACAGATGGAATTTCTCCAATATCCAGGCAGCCTGACCTATAGGAGAATCCGCAAGGCTATACGCCAATGTTTGAGGGCGGGTACTCTGTTCCTTGGCAAAACCTGAATCCCATCGATTGAAAAATCGTATTCCGGCCAGAGCCTCTTTCTCCTCCTCACTGGGCTGTATCAGGGCTTCTACGGTTGGTTCCTCTTTGGGATTGTTGATATGAATAGCTTTACAGGCGCCCCTGTTCTGAATGCCAATCTCAGTAGTCACTGACCGCCCCCAATCTCCCCCCTGGGCCAAATAGGATTGATATCCCAGTCGATTCATCAACGTATCCCAGGCTGTGGCAATTCTGGGCACTCCCCATCCCGTTTTCGCCGGCTTACCGGAGAAGGCGAAACCTGGAAGTGATGGGCAAACCACATGGAAGGCATCCTTGGCATTTCCAGCAAATTGAGTTGGCTCCGTCAGAGGCCCTATCACTTTAAGGAATTCCACAAAGGAGCTGGGCCAGCCATGAGTGATCACAATTGGCGTGGCACTGGTATGGCTGCTTTTTACATGAATGAAATGAATGTCTAGGTCGTGAATAGTGGTGGTGAAATGGTCATATTGGTTGAGCCTCTGCTGGGTAGCATACCAGTCATAGTCATTTAACCAGTGGTCACAGAAA
Source organism: Microbulbifer variabilis (assembly GCF_020524905.1). Taxonomy (GTDB): domain Bacteria; phylum Pseudomonadota; class Gammaproteobacteria; order Pseudomonadales; family Cellvibrionaceae; genus Microbulbifer; species Microbulbifer variabilis_A. The sequence goes on from NZ_JAIVKI010000012.1 coordinate 96,399, forward strand.
TCCCTGAGATAATCCAGGGGAACACCCTGACCCCAACCATCGACGGTTTCCGCCTCAGGCCAGCGGGCTTCTCTCATCCGCCGATGCATATCTGCCAATTGCGATTCCTGTATATCAATACTGAAAGGTTTGATCTGCGTCATTCGTCGACCCCTTCCTTAAACACAATGACTGAGTAGCCGCTGATAGCTAATCACAAAATGTGATTGAGCATTGCTTTGTACTAAATCGAAATCGTAAACTGTACAAACATACAGCTCACCAGTTCCAATGAAAAAAATTGAACCAAACAAACCACAACCCTTCCATAAAGGGCGCGGAGCCGCCAGTAATATCACTGGTCGTTTTGCCGAGCACACCAGTACGCGGGAGAGCGATGGTTGGCAAATCGAGGCTGAGCCCTTGGAGCGGCTGCTGACTACTGCCATTGAAGAGAAGGCCAAGTCGATTATCGCCACCAATCAGTCGCCTGATATCCCCTTTACCCAGTCTATCAACCCTTACCGTGGCTGCGAGCATGGCTGTGTCTATTGCTACGCGAGACCAGCTCACGCCTATATGGATCTTTCCCCTGGGCTCGACTTCGAAAGCAAGATCTTTTTTAAGGCAAACGCGCCCATTTTGTTGGAACAGACACTACGTAAACCCAGCTACACATGCAGCCCCATAGCCCTGGGCGCAAATACCGACCCCTATCAACCTCTGGAGAAGGAAAAAGGCATAACCCAGGCACTGCTTGAAGTTATGCAGCAGTTTCGACAACCTGTCACCATTGTCACTAAGAGCCAGCTGATTTTGCGGGACCTCCCCATTCTGGCAGAAATGGCACAGGACAACCTCGCCCAGGTTGCAATCAGTGTGACCACCTTGGATAGGGATCTAAAAAGGAAACTGGAGCCACGTACCGCGGGACCTTCTGCCCGCCTGCGCACTATTGAACAATTGAGCAAGGCCGGGATACCAACTGCGGTACTTGCTGCCCCGATGATTCCGGCACTTAATGACTGTGAGCTGGAAGCCATTTTAAAGGCCGGGCGAGACTCAGGTGCGGAGAGGGCGGCCTATATCCTCCTGCGACTCCCCCATGAGGTAGCACCACTTTTCCGCGAATGGTTAGCGCTACATTACCCACAAAGAGCCAGCCATGTCATGAGCCTGGTACAACAGAGTCGCGGTGGTCGGGATTATCAAAGTGATTTTTCCCAGCGCCGAACGGGTACGGGAGTTTTCGCCCAGCTACTCCGCCAGCGGTTTATTGTCGCCATCAGGAAATTGGGGTTAAATCACCGGCGCCTATCACTGGATAACAACCAGTTCAAGCCACCGCCTCTGGCCGGTGAACAGCAGTGTCTTTTTTGACTAGGCAGTATTTTTAATTAAAAGTTTTTTTAACTAAAAAGAAACCGAGGGAAATCCCTCTAAGCGGACAATATTTTTGATGGAATCCTGGTTTGTTTATTTAATTCGCACCTCTAGTGGAGCACTTTACACGGGAGTCACTAAAGATATTCAACGGCGCTTTGCCGAGCACAGTGACGGTGGCGCCAAGGCAGCCAAGGCCCTTCGCGGCAAAGGACCTCTCACACTCGAATACCAGGTAAAAACTCGAGACAAATCTTCGGCTCTGAAATTGGAAATTGCCATCAAGAAATGGCCCAAGCAAAAAAAAGAAGCACTTATTGCCGGAGTGCTGGCATTACCAATATTGCTCGACTAATCAATCACTACGGTTTACTCAAGCCGTTGGTCACTGGCGCTTGCTGAGCAGCCACGCCACCTCTCTCGCCGGCACCAGACCCTTTAAGCCACCGGGCACATCTCTGGAGGCCAACATTTGCAAGTGGTAATCCTCATCGTAGCGATCAAAAATTTCTTGGGAGCTGATTGAAAAGGGAGGGCCGGCTAATTCAGACTGTTCATACTCAAAAGATATTAATAACTGAGGAGCCACTTTTGTAATCGCCATAAGATGTTGGGTATATTCTGGGCGAATATCTTGTGGCAACGCCACTAGGGCAGCGCGATCATAAATAGCGTCGACTTCCTGTAACATTTTCTTATCCAGGTCAAAAATATCCCCGACATAAATATCAATATTTTCTGCTTTATAATGTTTAAAGCTGGCAAGCTGATCGATTTCTGGTGTGAGTTCCATCTCCTCAAAAAGCTGTTGTACTGCCATCTCGCTCAATTCAGCCCCGGCAACACGATAACCTTCAGAAAGTAACCAACCGATATCTCGGGTTTTACCACAGAGAGGAATAAAAACTCTATCGCCTTTGGATAGGGAAAGCTGTGAAAAAAACTCAGTTAGTAAGGAGTTCCCAGAGGATTCATGGAAACCAATATCATTTTTTCTCCACTTCTCATGCCAATATGTCGCTTCCATGTTGCACCCCCATGTGCATTCTTAAGGCTATTATCGATTAACCAGATAAACCATTGAGAGGTCTGTGAGTTCTAATACAAAAGGTATTCCAATTCTGAATCCACTTCAGGCCCAGAAACCTCAGGACCTGTAAACGCCAGTGCAGTTATAAAAGCAAAAGCCCCTGTAAATAAAATGCACTTGAACATTACCGTCACCTCTTAGCAACCTCTTTCACAGATTTAAAAATGGGAAGTCTGAATTCTAAATCTTTCGCAAGCTTCAACGAACTATTCACTTACAGCTGAGCCGGAGATAAAAAGTCTACCCGGCCATAAAAGATCGACCAAACCCGCTACCAAGGCACCGAGCGCAGCGGCTGTAATCAGCAGGAAATAACTATCGAGAGAGGCCGGTTGCTGAGCTGTAAAAGCAATTAAGATACCAATTGCATAGCTGGCTATGTTACCAACACCCGTGACCATGCCCATCGCCCAGGCTCCAATAGCCGCCAGTAATAAGGCCATTGGTAGAGCTAACCAAGACGGCTCCAATTGCCATCCTGCAGTTGCCACAGTGGCAACCAAACCAAGCCCAAGCCCTGTAACCGCACAAGCCAGGTTATAGCTACCGGCACGAAGATTGCCGCCCCTGGCAAAATAGGTAACTGAGCCCAAAGCTGCCACCCAAGTAGGCACACCCGTAAGGTTGGCCGCAATAATCGCTAGAGAGCCACTCAGTAAGATACGCAAACCAGTAAAAAGACGTTCCTGAGATGGCCCATTACTGTTTTCGAGGCTTTCAGTTACGCTACTCATTGATTTAACACTCTCTGTAATGCACTTACTGGTGACACATAATTCCTTGCCTAATTGCTTTTGCATCACGCGAATGGTGCCTAACAAAAAGGATTAGGAGCTACGGTCACCCCTCCAATAAGTGCATTTTCTCGCGTCTTTTAAATCAAGGGGTAGAAGACTTCTTCCGCATCATTGCCCAATCTTGCAAAGGGCGCTGCAAGAGGGCGGATTCAGGAATATTTGCCACCTTGATACAGCTATTCATCGGCGGGTAATTGGCAGAGATTGGTTGCAGAAATGAAAGGCTACCAAGGGATTTCACTACCATCGTAGTTATAAAACCGACCACTTTTATCCTGGCCGACATGAATGAGGATTTCCTTTAAGGCAGTGACACTTTGCGTCGCTGAAATCAGAGCTCCGGGGCCTCCCATTGAAGTTTTGACCCAACCCGGATGCAGGGCTATCACGGTGATTCCCCGGTCTTGAAGATCGATCGACAGACTTTTGACAACTTGATTGAGCGCTGTTTTGGAGCTTCGATAGACATAGCCGCCACCCGAACGATTGTCGGCAATACTACCCACCTTACTGCTCATCATGGCGATCAACTTATGATCGCTGGCCGCCACGTTATCGCAAAAGGTTTCCGCCATCATATAGGGGGCGATTGTGTTGGACTCCAACACCCTGCGCCACTCGTTACGGTCCACTTTGCCAAATGCCATGCCCTTTGGGCCGTAATATCCCGCATTATTGAACAAAATATCGATAGGCACTCCTTCCAAGGCCTTACCGAGAGAAATCATTTGCTCGTAGTCGGTGACATCTAACTCAATAGGCTGAATGTGAGGGTATTTAATTTGCAGTGATTTGAGCTCGGCGGCTCTCTCAAGGTTCCTGCAGCAGGCAAACACATTCCACCCATCTCGGGCAAACTGGGTGGTCAATTCAAGCCCGATGCCGCGATTGCAGCCGGTGATCATTATGGTGCCAGACATCGCCGCTCCTTCGGTGTTATTCTTGCGCTTCGCGATCATAGCAACTGTAGAACAATGTACTACTCACCTGACAATCTACTCTGGTTCCTGTTATTGGCTGCTGTGGCTTGGTATATCTGGGCCAATATGGCGGCAAAAGAGCAAGTAAAGCGCGCGGCAGCCAATCATTGTAAACAATTGGGCGTACAGCTTCTCGACGATACCGTGGCGCTGGTGCGCACCCGTTTAAAGCGTGACCGCCGGGGCCAAATCAGTCTGCAACGCAGCTATGAATTCGAGTTTACCTCCACTGGAGAACACCGTTATTCCGGTATGGCTATTCTCCATGGCCGTCGCATCGAGCAACTGCAGCTGTCACCACATCATTTAAGTTAACCTGGTATTTATTGATGAAGCCCGGCCTTTATCGCCACTATAAAGGAAATCTTTACGAAGTCCTGTACACGGCCATCCACAGCGAGACGGAAGAGCTTCTGGTGATTTATCGCGCTCTCTATGGAAACTGTATTGTCTCGGCCCGACCATACTCCATGTTCAACGAAGCGCTCTCTGAGGATGGGAAAACCTTCCCCCGCTTCCAGCTAGTAAAAGCCTTCGAAATGATGGATAACAGCCATAGAGAAGGCATCTGAGTAACAAAAATCAGCCAGACCTCAAATCCTATCTTGCGCCATTTTCCTCCTCAAGGATAACCTTTTCCTACCAGAGCGGAGCAAAAACAAGTCAATACAGTATGAGGCCTGATAAACAGGCACGGCCCTCTCGGTCAATCTGCTCTAGAACCCACAAGGACCATCGGTGAACAACAAAAATATTATGATCTATGGCGCCTACGGCTACACTGGCGAACTGATCGCCCGCCAAGCTGTTGCGCAGGGTTTCCGCCCCATCCTAGCCGGCCGCAATGCGCAAAAATTACAGCCACTGGCGGATGCTTTGAACCTCCCCGCTATGGCCATCCATCTGGAAAATACGGAAGTGCTGAAGCGCAGTTTACGGGATGTCTATTTGGTCATTCATTGTGCAGGCCCTTTCTCCACTACCGCCGCCCCCATGATGAGGGCCTGCCTTGACAGTCGCACCCACTATCAGGACATCACCGGCGAAATTTCCGTCTATGAAGCTGCCTACAAGTTGGATGCTGAAGCAAAAGCCGCCGGGGTAGTACTCTGCCCAGGAGCGGGCTTCGATGTCATTCCCACCGACTGCCTGGCAGCCGCACTGCACAAAGCCATGCCTTCTGCCACACACATGGCGCTGGGGTTCGACTCCCAATCGAGTTTGAGCCCCGGCACGGCCAAGACCTCTATCGAAAGCCTGGGTATGGGGGGAGCCATTCGGCGCAATGGCAACATTGAGACTATTGGCCATGGGCAGCTAACCCGCCGCATAGATTTTGGTCGGGGCGAAAAGTTTGCAGTTGCGATACCCTGGGGGGATATTTCCACGGCCTACCATTCAACTGGCATCCAGAATATCGAAGCGTATATTCCCATGAGCCCGACAAGAGCAAAAAGATTAAAACGCCTGAATGGATTTCGTTGGCTGCTGCGCACCCACTGGGTACAGAACTGGCTGAAAGCAAAAGTCAGCAAGTCTGTTCAAGGGCCCAGTGAAGAGCGTCGAGCGGGCCAAAAGACCTGGGTCTGGGGAGAGGTGCGCAATGACCGCCGTGGAGAGCGCAAAGTGGGCCGGGTGACCACTGCCAATGGCTACGATGTCACCGTATCCGGCTCCCTGGCAATAATGCAGTATCTTCTCGACTATCGGGGGGAAGGTGGATATTTCACCCCATCAAAACTCTGCGGCCATAAACTGGTAGAAAAATTGCCTGGCTCCGGGGAGATCGAAATTAAGATCGCCTAGCCTCTGTCATCAATACGTTCTATTTTCTTCGGTTCTTCTTTGACGCAAGGAGCTCAGGCCAGTTGCTGCTTGCGTTGTCTACCATTTTCCATTCAACTGCCTCTCCAGCCATTCCTTCCCTATCATCCCTCATAAACACCAGCACAATCATTCTTCTGCCAAAACTTAAAAAAAACCGCTGAACGTCGTCATTATTATCTATTTTGAGATTTCATTATTGCGACATCATTTGGTCAACTCCGTGCAATAATCAATTCTTAAGTTGGCGGCATGCGAGACTTATCCATGAATCTGAAGAGTATCGATGTGTCCTTGGTCCTGTATCTTACGGGACGGGCATCACGTCCCACTTCGCGCAGACGATACCTGTGGCTATCCAAATCCGGGGATGGCTGGCTCACTATCGCCGTACTCATCAGTTATGTTATTTCCAATGCAGCCACTCAACTTTTTATTGCCGCTTGCTCTGGGCTGGCGGTGGAGCGCTCTCTCTATTGGGCCATTAAAAATACTACGCGCCGCAGGCGCCCTCCCCAGGCCATACCCGGTATGCAGCCGATTATTATCGCTCATGACCGCTTCAGCCTGCCCTCAGGACATACCTCCGCAGCCTTTCTCTTTATTACGTTTATGACCCAGCAAGTGAGTCCCTTATGGGGGCTTGGATATATTTGGGCAACTGGAGTGGGCGCTGCCCGCGTGGGCCTGGGAGTGCACTTCCCTTCGGATATATTTGCCGGCGCCATGCTCGGTACTTGTGTCGCACTGGCTACGAGTGCCACCCTTTTATGAAAATTCTTTATGGCGTGCAGGCTACCGGCAATGGTCATATTGCCAAATCACGCACACTGGCCAAGGCATTAGAGCAATATCCCGAAATTGAGATTCAATGGTTGTTTTCCGGGCGCCCAAAGAAAGACCTGTTTGAGATGGAATTATTTGGCGACTATTGGTGGCGGGAGGGAATGACCATTGTACACAGCGAGGGGCGCCTCAGGAGCTTCGCCACGTTTGCTCAGGCAAAATTGCGCCATTTAATCAAGGATATCCGGGAGCTGCCCGTCAATGATTTCGATCTAATTATCAGCGATTACGAGCCTGTCTCTGCCTGGGCGGCCAAAATCCGCAAAAAGCCCAGTGTGGGTATTGGCCACCAATACGCTTTTTTGCATTCGATCCCTATGCCCAGATTTAACTGGATTTTTCACACGGTTCTGCGCACATTTGCGCCCACGGAAAAAAGCCTGGGGCTGCATTGGCATCACTTTGGCAACCCCATACTGCCGCCCATAGTTCCCCCACTACCCAAACCCGACATTGACGTAAAAGAATACATCCTGGTCTATCTACCGTTTGAACACCCTATCCCCATGCTGGAGGAATTATCGAAGGTTCAACGGCAATTTATTGTTTACGGTGTTCCAGAAAATTTGCCTACCGCAGAGAATATCCAGATAAAAGCGCCCTCAACGGAAGAATTCCAGCGGGACCTGGTCAATGCCCAGGCGGTTATCTGCAACAGTGGCTTTGAATTACTGGCTGAAACCCTGGTTCAGGGCAAACCCATACTGAGCCGTCCACTGGCCTACCAGTTCGAGCAGGAAGCCAATGCCAAAGCTCTGGAGCAACTAAAATTAGCGAGGATCGTACGATCCATAAACGCCAAAAGTATTAACGCCTGGTTGGAAGAGCGGCCTACGCCTATACGTATCCAGTGGCCAGATGTGGCGCAGGCCGTGGCCGCCTGGATAGCCGAAGGTTGCACTAAAGACCCTGCAGAGCTTGCCCACACCCTCTGGCAGAAAGTAGTCCCGCGCCCCACTGAAGGGCCAACACCAGCTTATCAAAGCACCGCTGATTAGGTTTCCAGTTCATCGCCAATTGCACAAAGAGTGGCATTGCCAGCCTCTCATCCCGGGTTTATACAATACCCTCCCACTATATCGCCAAGTACATTCACACAAAAAGTCATTGCCCGTTTTAGATCCCAAGCTTTTACTAACGAACTAATTCAACAAAGAACACAGGCCCATAAATTTACAAATAAGAATTTGCACCAATCATTTACTCGTAACAATGTGATTGGTCTGGATTTTTCTCTGCCGGGCTAATAAATTTTGTAACTCTATAAAAATAACGAGGTAGACATGGCTTCTCCATTGCTCAATGAACGCAATACCGAATTTTATCTCTATGAATTTCTCAATACCGAAGAATTGCTGCAGCGTCCTCGCTATAAAGAGCACTCCCGGGAGATTTTCGATGCAACCCTGAAAACCGCACGCATCATTGCCGAAAAATTTTTCGCCAATCACAATGCCAAAGGTGATGCCAATGAACCCAGTTTCGATGGCGAGAAAATACAGATGGTTGCAGAGACCAAGCAATCTTGGGATGCTTTCGCGGAGGCAGGTTTTCTCGCTGGCCACTGCGACTTTGAAGAGGGCGGCCTGCAGTTGCCCAAAACCATAATGCGCACCGCTCTCGGCTATATCAGTGCCGCAAATATTGCCAGTGCCTGCTACCCATTCCTAACTATCGCGGCCGCTAACCTGTTGCGTTCTTTTGCCAGTGACCGCCTTAAGGCACAATTTTTACCGCAAATGCTGGATGGTCGCTTTGCCGGCACCATGGCCCTAACTGAGCCAGACCAGGGTTCAGCCCTCGCCGATATCCGCACCAGTGCCGAACCCGTTGAAGACGGCAGCTATCGCATTCGCGGGCAGAAAATGTATATCTCTGGCGGTGACCAGTCGCTGACGGAAAATATTGTTCACTTGGTGTTGGCAAAAATCAAAGGCGCCCCCGCCGGAGTCAAAGGAATATCCTTATTTTTAGTCCCAAAACTCCTCCTCGACGAAAATGGCCAAGTAACCGGGCACAACGATGTAAAGCTGGCCGGCTTGCTGCATAAAATGGGATTTCGCAACACGACCTCTACGGTACTGAGCTTTGGTGAAAATCAGGGTGCCGTGGGCTACCTGATCGGCGAGCCACACCAGGGACTCAAATATATGTTCCAGATGATGAATGAAGCTCGAATCAGTGTCGGCGCCGGCGCTTCAGTACTGGGCTACCAGGGCTATGTCCACTCCTTGCAATATGCCAGGGAACGTCCGCAGGGGCGCCTGCCCTCCGAGCACGACTCCAATTCCAAGCAGATACCCATTATCCAGCATGCCGATATACGCCGAATGCTGCTAATGCAAAAAGCCTATGCCGAGGGCGGTCTGGGTTTGAGCGTGTACGCCACTTCCCTCTATGAAGACCAGCACAGCGCACCTACTGAGGAGCAACGGCAGTTCGCCGCCACCTTGCTAGATCTGATCACCCCAGTAGTGAAGTCCTGGCCCTCAAAATACTGTCTGAAAGCCAATGAACTGGCTATCCAGGTACTCGGCGGCGCTGGTTATATTCGTGAATTCCCTCTGGAGCAGCTGTACCGGGATAATCGCCTGAATGCCATCCACGAGGGCACCGAGGGTATCCACGCTCTCGACCTACTCGCGCGCAAAGTGCCTGGCAAAAATTTCCAGGCCTACCAATTAATGCAGACAGAAATCCGCAATACCGTTAAGGAAGCTCAGGACAAGGAGAATCTGGTTAGCATGGCCACTGCCCTGGAGGAGTCTCTGCAGAAACTCGACGAGACCGGCATGGCCCTGTTTGCACAGCTACAGGAAGATGTCGATCGCGGCCTTAGTAATGCCACGCTCTACCTGGATGTTTTCGGCTGTATCTTGGTAGCCTGGATCTGGCTGCGTCAGGCCATTATTGCGACGAATGCCCTGGAGGGGACTGTCAGCGAGGAAGATGCCAATTTTTACCGTGGCAAGTTACACACCGCCCGCTTTTATTTCGAATGGGAACTGCCCAATATCCAGCCGAAGATAACCCTGCTGCAAAAGGGCAACAATCTGCCGTTCGATATGCAAGAAGACTGGTTCTAGCCAGTAGGAGACAAGAAGCCAAAGGAAATTACAGCAACACTGTAATTTCCGTGCCCCCCTGGGGCAGGGGTTTAGCGCAGATTTGCCCCTGGTAGCTCTCGACAATATCCATCACAACAGCCAGGCCAATCCCCTGGCCTGGCTGTTGTTGGTCGGCACGCACACCGCGCTGGGTCACTTCGCGCCATTTATCACTGTCTAAGCCGGGCCCATTATCGGCAATACGGACTGAGAGCTTGCGCCCCTCCTCTGGGTTCTCGATAGTGACATGAACCTGGCCCGCACCATATTTGTAAGCATTATCCAGAAGATTTCCGAGCAGCTCCATGAGATCGCCCTCATCACCATAAAAAAGGGCATCCCCGTCGCAATTTCTGTGTACTTCGGACGGCCTGCTGCGATAGACCTTCTCCAAGGCATCCAGGATTTTTTCAAGAAGTGGCGCCACCGGGATGCCGCGCAGGATGGACTTGGGTGAACTGGCTACGGCGCGTTGTAATTGGTAGCTGATAATACTGTCCATGCGCTGCACCTGATCTGCCAGGGTTTTACCGGCAGCCCCTGGATCCTTTTCCAAACTCAATCCCTTGAGCACCGCCAATGGCGTTTTCAAGCTGTGGGCCAGATCCGCCAGAGTATGGCGAGTCTTCTCACGCTGGCGCCGCTCGTTTTCAATCAGCAGGTTCAGGTTATCGGTAAGCGGACGCAATTCCATGGGAAAGTTTCCCTCCAGGCGATCACTGCCACCCTGCTGCATATCCTGTAGGGCCTGCGCCAGTGCGCGCAGAGGCGCAAACCCCCAGCGCAAAACCAGCCATTGGGCCAAAATCAATAATAGCGCCGCTACGCCCAGCCAATGCCAAATAGTCGAGCGGAACTGCCCAACCTGAGCCTGCAACGGTGCCGCATCTTCCAGTACGACAAAGGTAAAAGGGTTCTCGTTATCGAGCCCCCAGGCCACCCCCTGGCGAAATATGCTGTAGTTGGCATCGCCACCGGGAAGGGAGATCCGCATATAGGACTGCTGCCCTTGTGGTAGTGGGGAAAACTCCATTTCAGGCATTGCCAGGGATGACTCAGAACGCCAGATGACACGGCCCTCTCCATCCAAAACCGCGCCAATCAGGCCTGAGTCCGGTCGATTGAAGCGCTGCTCGGGCAGTTCAGACGGCAGCACCAGGCTCTCACCTTCCGGTTCAGCCAACGCCAATAGGGTATAGATATACAGCTGCAGCTCGCGCTGTTTGGCCTCGTTCAGTGAGGTGCGATAAGCGTGTTCCAGCACACCGGAAATCAACAGCATAAAAGCCACCAGTACCAGACTGGTTACCAGTGCCAGGCGGCCTTTAAGGGAGTTCAGCCAGAAAGAAAACAGAGGCATTACAATCGAGATCAACGGGGGGCGATAAAGCGGTATCCACGGCCGCGTAGGGTTTCAATAGGCTTTAGCTGAGCCGCCGCATCAAACTTCTTACGCAGGCGTCCGATAAATACCTCAATTACATTGCTGTCGCGATCGCAGTCCTGTTCATAGATATGTTCGGTAAGGGTGGTTTTGGATACCACCTCATCCGGGTGCAACATCAGGTATTCGAGCACCTTGTACTCAAAGGAGGTCAATTCCAGTTCGGTATCGTTGACAGTGACCCGTTGGGAACTCGTATCTAACAATATCGGGCCCGCTTTAATTGTGGGGGAGGAAAACCCAGCGGAGCGGCGCACCAGAGCATTCAGTCGCGCCAGTAATTCCTCGGTGTGAAAAGGTTTTACCAGATAATCGTCTCCACCAGCCTCCAATCCGGCCACGCGCTCCTGCCAATGGCCGCGGGCGGTGAGAATCAGGATGGGAAAGTGCTTGTCTTCACCGCGCAGGGTCTGAATGACCTGGATGCCATCCATTTTTGGTAACCCCAGATCCATAACCGCAATATCGTAAGGGTATTCACGCCCCAGATAGAGTGCCTCTTCCCCATCCGGCGCCTCATCGACGGTATAGCCTGCGCCGCGCAGTGACTCCGCCAGCTGCTGGCGCAGTAAAACTTCATCTTCGACTAATAGTGCGCGCATATTCTTTCCCTTGTACTGCGTGTCTGTGGTAGCGGGGAATTAACGGGAGATCCTGCCGCTCTTTTTGTCCACAAAAACCACATAGACCTGACTTTTATCGGAAAGTCCCTTCACCCGGTAGACCACCTGGCCCTGCTTGCGGGTTTCAGAGACCGACAATATTTTGCCGCCGTAGCGTTGCTTCACAATCGAAGCGGCCTGATCCCGGGAAACACCTGCATCCTGAACCCAGCGGAATTCATGCCGGAAGTTTTCCCTTTGCGGTGCCGCCCCTCCTTGCCAGGAGGCGGCACAAAGGCTCGGAAACAGAGCGAGTAGGAGAAGTAAATGCCGTTTAAAAGTGCGGCTCGATTTCACGGTGCGGCTCCTGTGGATGTCCTGGTTTTCCACCTTCAACTATCTTCGACCGCCTCCCGTCGACTTATGGCGCCGGCGAGACTGCGACACGAACCCGGATTCTATCGCCCGGATGGTAATCTGTGCGAGTCAGATAAACCTGACCATTATACCGATAGCGCACATCGTATCCGACTAATTCCCTCTGTGTGCTGAACTCGTCGACAACCTGGCAACGGGATTCGGTGGCGTAATAGGTCGGGGCGTTGGAACGACTGATCTGGTTACCGACCAAAGCACCTACCAAAGCCCCCGCAACAGTGGCCCCGGCCCGCTGGCCGCCATGGTGGTGATATCGACGGTGGTGACCACCACGTCCTAGGCTGTTACCAACAGCGGCTCCGATCAACCCACCAACCAGAGTACCCGCCGGGGAGGTCGGCTCCCGGTAAGCCACCTGCTCATCCCGACAGTAGGTACGCGGGGTGCGCACCTCGACATCGGTGTAGACGGGAGTTACCTCTGTGACACGGGCAAAATCGTAGTTGTCCGCACCATAGGGGTCTGCATAGTCCCGAGGGCCCGCTTTGGCGGTAGCACTCAAGGCCACCAGTGTGGCGACTACCGCGCCGGCGATAAACTGCTTGAAGAGTTGCACAATCGATCTCCCGTTATTCATCAACGGGAGCCAGATTAGTCAAATAGATCTGAATAGACGCTGAATTACACCTGGACTGGCGAAAAAAATCAGGCCCGATCTTCGCTTTCACGCCTCCGGCGATGCTCTCTTCGCTCCCTGCGCTGTCCTTCCCGATGACTCCTGCCTTCCCTTTGATTCCGCTTTTCCCGCTTCTCGGCCCTATCGCGCTTATCTTGCTTCCATTTTTCCCGCAGTTCACTGCGCTGCTGTGGCGTCATCTGTCGAAAGCGCTTGCGCGCCTCACGGATACGCTGACGCTCCTCCTCGGGCAGGTCCATAAAGCGGCGATAGGAGTCCCGCAACTGGGCGCGCCTCTCCCTGGGCATATCCTGCCAGCGCTTATACTGCTGGCGGGCTTCTTGACGCTGCTCGGGGTTCATTTCGCTCCAGCGCCTGGCACCGCGCAATAGCTGCTCGCGTCGGTCATCACTCAACTGTGACCAGCGATCCTCAAAGTTGTGCAGCAATTGCCGTTCACTATCATTGAGAGTTTGCCACTCTTGAGCCTGAGAGACACCCACGAAGAGAGACAGATATACCGTGGCCAACCAGCCACACAGCAAACGCCTTCGGTCACCCATCGCTCAGCTCCTCAAGGGTTTCTTCCCCTCCAGTATCCCGCCGATCCGTTGTCATCTCCCTTCCCAGCTTGGGTAACAACACCTCCAGTGATTCGGGTGCCTGTATATCACCCTGCTCATCTGCCCATTCCCCGACAAACATCAGGAAATCCTCATCCAGGGGCTCCAGCTCTTCTGCCAATAGCGGGGCCCCATAAAAGAAGAGCAGAATAAGACAGAGGCCCTTACCAACTTTTCTTCTGTAGAAAAGACCGCTTTCATCATTAAGAGGAGTGCCCATTCATTTCTTCCGCCAACCACTGGTAGAACTCCATATCCTCAACCATTTCGACATCCATTTCCTCATACAAAAGCCATTCAGAGGCGCTTAGTAACTCGGTAGCGGCCTGTTCGTTGGGCGCTGGCCAGAGCAGCAATACCAGCAATGTTGCACAGGCGCCAGTGAATCCAACCCAACCAGTCCAGTCTCGATAATACGTTTTCTTTTGTGCCAATGCGCGCTGCCTGGCAGTAGCAAGCTGCGACAGGGTGTCCGCATCAATTTTGCTATCCCGGCGTGCAACCGCACCCCGAGCGGCTCTTTGTAATGCGCCACACTGCATAACCAAGTCTTCTTGCCGTCGTTTCATTGGATTGCCTCTAGTTCGAATGCCTCTAGTTCATATGCCTCTAGATGGATACGTAAACTGCGCATGGCTCTTGATAAATGAGTCTTGACGCTGCCCTGGCTGCAAGACATTGCACGCGCAGTTTCGGCAACATCGAACTCCTCGACACAACGCAGTAGGAAGGCCTGCTGTTGGCGCAAAGGCAACTTGGTTACAGCGCTGTCGATAGCTTCCAGCAGGCGCTCACCAGCCAGGGCTTTATCTGGGGTGGGATTATGACTATCGACCCACTCCATCGAGACTGGGTCTGGTTCATCGGTATTCGCAGGGAGTTTTTCCCGTAACAATTGCCAGCGGGATAACTTGTGGTTACGCCTATGCCAATCGGTAATTCGATTGTTAAGGATGGTAAAAAACAGCGGTCGCCACTCGCTGCGATCGCGACCGCTGTATTTCCTGACCAATGCCAACATGGAATCCTGCACAATATCCAGCGCATCATCCCGATTGCCTACGGCGTAATTCGCCATGGTAAAGGCCCGCTTCTCCACCTGGGCCAGGAACTGATTCATAGAAGCCGGCTGAAGTCCTTGCGCACGGAATGCTCTTCCAGATTCTTTTTATGGTTTACGGAGCCCACTTAAAAGGCTCCATTTGCAATCTAATATTACCTTTACCTGAATTACCAGCTCGCAAGATCAGTCCTCTTTGCGCTTGCGGGGCTTAGCACGCCGATCCATACGGCGATCTATACGCTCTCCCTTTTTGTCCAGCCGATCATTGATTCTTGCACCCTTGTTATCCAACCGTTCGTTGATACGCTCACCTTTTTGGTCGAGACGGTTATTGATGCGATCCCCTTTGCGGTCCAACCGCTCAGCCAATTTGTCATTGCCATTGGCGGCCGCCTGCTCAGACCTCTGATCCAAGCGCTCATTGATACGATCACCTTTGTTGTCGAGGTGCTCCTCTATGCGGTCTCCCTTTTGATCCATTCTCGCCTCTATACGATCGCCCTTTTGATCTAGGCGATCCTCAACATGATCACCGTGATCGTGCGGCTCGCTCTCATCGCTCTGCGCATACAGGGAATAAGGAAGAATCAGGCCAATAGTCAGTAATGAGAGTCCAATCAGCTTTTTCATAAATTGCTCCTTCATAAATCGCTGCAGTTCCATTTGAGGAAACCCAATAAGATTTAAACGCACTGATTAAAACGCTCTGCTTAACCAACGGTTGACAGGATCAATTTATTTTTCGGATGTTTTTTTCCGCCGGCCGATTATCCCTCAACGATCTCTGGACCAGGCACCTCATCCCCTAGCCAACGCTGGGTCAGGGTTCCTGCGGTCATAGCGCCGTTTACATTGAGCGCGGTACGCGCCATATCGATCAGCGGCTCTACGGAAATTAACAGGGCCGCGATGGTAACCGGTAGCCCCATTGCCGGTAGCACCACCAATGCGGCGAAGGTTGCCCCACCACCCACTCCCGCAATACCAAAAGAACTGATGACTACCACCGCCAGCAGGGTACCCAGCCACATTGGATCCCACACGTTGATACCCATAGGCACCGCTACCATAGTGGCGAGCATCGCAGGATAGATTCCCGCACAGCCATTTTGACCGATAGTGGCACCGAAGGATGCGGAAAAGTTGGCGATAGCCGGTGAATTACGCAACTCATCCACCTGTGTTTCCACATTGAGGGGGATAGTCGCCGCACTGGAACGGGAACTAAAGGCAAATACCAACACTGGCCAGACTTTGATGAAGTAATGCAGTGGATTCACGCCATTCACTAACAGCAAAAGACCATGCACCAAAAACATCAGGCCAATCGCACAGAAAGAGGCCACGACAAAACCGAACAGGTTAACAATGTCTGCCCAACTGGATTTAGCAATTAACCCAGCAACCAGTGCCATCACACCGTAGGGCGTAAAGGCCATTACCAGGCGCACCAACTTCATAATCCAAACTTGAGCGACATGCACAAACCGCCCAATCGCAGCGCCCTCCTCGGGAAATTCACGCCGTACAGCCAGGGCCGCCAGACCCAGTAACACAGCAAAAATAACCACAGAAATTACAGAGGTGGAGCGGGCTCCGGTCAAATCCAGAAAAATATTGCGCGGAATAAAAGAAGTCATGATTTCTGGAATTGAGAGATCACTGACTCGCCCGATGCGCTCATTAAGCACTTCCACTCGCGCCGCTTCGCGGGAACCCTCGACCAATCCCGCGGCTGAGAGTCCAAACAAATCGGCCATGAACACACCAATTAAGGCGGCAATTGCCGTTGTCCCGAGTAGAACACCCAATACAGACACACTGATTTTACCCAGTGCCTGAGTGTCACTCACCTTTACCACTGCCACCAGAATAGAGGTAAGTACCAGTGGCATCACCAGCATATACAGCAGATTTACATAGCTTTCCCCCAGCATTTCGATCCAGGGCAAAACTTCATTTGCAGTGTTCCCCCAATTGCGCGCTAATTGCATTAGCGCACCAAAAATCACACCCAGAAGCAACCCGACAAATACACCCGGCGCTAGGGTATCCCTGCCACGCTGCCAACGATGCAAGCCAAGCAATAAAACAACAAAACCAACAAGCAGAACTAAAGCGCCGATATGCATGGTATGAGAATCCCACCCTGGGCAAACTAAAAAGTGGCGGCATGCTATCAGCGATAGGCTAGTGCCCTATAGTTACCTTGGTTATAGATACTTTGGTTATAGTTATATTGATTTGTTTTTTTAAATTATTATTTAAAAGCGCCTTACTGTAGGGCAGTTCTAAAATCCTCTGCGGTCTGGGCCCCCACCAGTGTTTTTTGCCAGCGGCCATCCCGGCCAATCACGAAGGTGGTAGGCAGTACTTCTGGCCAGGGTTGCCCCCAGCGTCCATCGGGCTCTTCAACCAGCAGGGGAAATTCTATACCCAGCTTCTGCGCCTGTTCGATAGCAGCAGGGGATGGCAAACCATCAAAGTTAACCCCCAGTACTATGACATCACCATTGGTCTGCGCCAGCTCATTGAGTACAGGCACTTCTTCACGACAGGGCTTACACCACTCGGCCCAGTAGTTAACCAATATTGTTTTTCCCTCAGTATTAACCGATTCGCCATCGGTGGTATGCAGATGGCTATCGCTGTTACAGCCGCTGATTGCGCTTGCCAAGGACAGAGAGATTGCCCCCAGTACCTTCTTCATTCTTTTTCTTATCAGCAACTGCAGCATCGTCTTCCCCCTCGGCTTCAACAATTTCATTTTCTCTATTTTTTGGAGCTCCCGCCTCTTGCCCTGCCGTGTGACTTTCGGCCTCCTCTTTTTTCAGAGCGTCACTAAAGAGAGCCCCAATCGTAATACCAAGCTGTTCTCTGGCGGAACCACGGGCATTGGCAAAGCGGCTTTCCACCTCGCTGTACCATTCAAACCCTTTTAAATTGCCGGGGTTACCGCTGGGAACCCACTGGGGGCTCAGCCAACCGGTCAGCTCCATCAGTGATACCGCATCCAAGTCCCGCAACAGGACATAATCATTCCCATCGGTCTGGGCTATCACCCGGTGCCCCTGTAAGACATCACGCAAGCGCCGCCATTGGCCAAATTTTATTCCCAATAAAGAGATATCCCGCTCACGCAAGGGTTTGCCACACCGCCCCCCTTTAAACATTTGCCAGAGGACAATCAGGATCGCCACTAAATCGGAGTGTCTACGCCCCTGGGTCGCTGCTCGATATACCGACAGGGTGCGCACCAGCACACACCCCGCCAGCACCAGCATCCACATCATATAAATCCACAAGAGAAACAAGGGCACAAAAGCAAAGGCACCATAGATGGCCTGTACCGAACTGCGTGCAACAATAACGCCGAACAGGTATTTCATGATTTCAAAAGCGATGGAGGTCACCACCCCCCCTTCGATGCCATGGCGCAAGGGCACATAGCAATTGGGCACGGCGATAAACAGCAGGGTAAAAACGATGCTGGTGAAAATAAAAGGCAACACTCGCAACACGACCGCCATCATTCCGATACCTTCCTCCCCACCCAGAAATAATTTTTGCGAGAGAAGAAAGGTACTGGCGGCGAGCCCAGCCCCCAGTAGGATAGGCCCGAGGCTGAGAATGGCCCAGTACAGCAGAAAGCTCGAAACTCCGCTGCGCCCACGGGATACATCCCAAATGGCGTTAAAGGTACCTTCAATACTGCGTAACGTGAGCCCCGCGGTCACCGCCAGCATGGCGATACCCAAGCCGGTGAGTCGCTGCGCCTGGGCGGAAAAACTGCTGATATATTCCTGTACTTCACGCCCACTCTGCGGCACAAAGTGGGAAAACAATTGCTCCTGCAAACGGGTCTGCAAGCCGGCGAAGTCCGGGAACAGCGACAGCATCGCGTAGCTCACGGTCACCAATGGCACTATGGCAAACAAAGTCATATAAGTGAGGGCAGCCGCACTTTTCTGGCAGTCTTTCTCGACAAACAGAGACCACAAGGAGGTGGCAAAACGCCGCCATTGAACGAGCTTATCTTTCACGCTTGATTTCAATTTCATTCCCTGTGTGCGACCTCCAGCAAAAGCGGCGAACACTCGACTTACGCCTTAGAATTCCATTACGGTATTCGGTTAGAATACGCCAAACAGTAACAGGATACCGACATAATGTGGACGATCTACCACAACCCGCGCTGCTCAAAATCCCGTCAAACCCTGCAACTCCTGCAGGATAACGGCGTGGAGCCGGAAGTGATTCTCTACCTGCAAAACCCACCTTCGGCTGGTGATCTTAAACAAATTCTGCAGAAACTCGGTATCCCCGCACGGGACCTGTTGCGCACCGGTGAAGAACCCTACCAGCAACTCAACTTGAAGGACGAGGAACTGAGCGAAGCGCAATTGATTGAGGCCATGGTAGAAAACCCCATCCTGATTCAACGCCCGATCGTGATAAAAGGCGACAAAGCCACTATTGGCCGCCCGCCGGAAAATGCGCTGGAGCTGCTTTAAATGGCATCCGATAGCGAAGCCTATGTGCTGATCCTCTATTACAGCCGCAGCGGCGCCACCGCGCGCATGGCTGCTGAGTTGGCAAGGGGCGTGGAGGCCAGCGGTATCGCCGCACGCCTGCGCACCGTTCCCACGGTCTCTCCCGATACCGAAGCCAGCCTGGCACCGGTACCCAGCGAAGGCGCCCCCTATTGCACTCTCGAAGACCTGCGCCAATGTGCCGGACTGCTTATGGGCAGCCCCACCCGCTTTGGCAATATGGCATCGCCACTGCGCTATTTTCTCGATCAAACCAGCGATATTTGGCTGGAAGGAAGCCTCACCGGTAAACCGGCGGCGGTATTTACCGCCACTGGCAGTCTGCACGGTGGCCAAGAGACCACGCTCACCTCAATGATGCTGCCACTTCTGCATCACGGTATGTTGATCGCCGGCATTCCCTACTCAGAAGCCGCCCTGATGCGCACCAGTACCGGTGGCACCCCCTACGGCGCCTCCCACTGGAACAAAGGGCACACCAGCGACCTGAGTGAAGATGAGATCACCCTGTGCAGGGCGCTCGGTGCTCGCATCGGCCAACTGGCACAGACCCTGAGCCAGGCGACTCAAGCTGCCAAATAGAGGATTCAGCGTGAACGACACTATTCAGCGCAAATTACATATTGCGCTCCGTATCAATTGGTTCTGCTATATCGCCCTATTGGTGCTGTTTGCAGTTCGAAACCTGTTTGTCGAGGGAGGCTCCCTCGCGCTTTGGCTGATCCAGACAGTGCCACTTTTGCTGGTGTTACCGGGCCTGATCAAGCAGCGTTATCGCAGTTACCTCTGGCTCTGTTTTATTCTGCTGCTCTATATCACCAGCAGCATTGTCGATGTAATGATGCCTACACGCGGTTGGCAGGATGGCGCAATGATGGTTTTGAGCCTTATCCTATTCTTTTCTGCAATGATGAGCAGTCGCTGGCATCGTATGCAGTAACTCCATTGGCGGAATTCCCGCCAATGGTTCCCGACACAAAGCGTGGAAATATGAGACTTCCACACGCTAAGGAGTTTTGAGGTTTGACAGATTCATCCCAGAAAAAAGGATTTGCCCGAGGCTTTTTAGCTGCGATTGGCGGCTCCATCACCTGGTTGAGGCGAGTGTTCACCAACATCATCTTCCTGCTGATACTACTGTTTCTCGGCATTGCCATTTTCAGCAAGGACGAGCGCTTGGTGGTGCCCCAGGGCGCGGCGCTGCGCGTAGCCCCCAGCGGTTATCTTGTGGATGAGCTTACCCAGCCCGCCACCCTGCCGATTTTCCTGGGTGGCAACCGCGGGCCTTCCGAGGTGCGCGTCAAAGATCTGGTTGACGCTATCGACAACGCCGCCACTGACAAACGCATTTCCTCGCTAGTGCTGGAACTGGACCATATGGTGGGTGGCAGCCTCAGCAAGCTGGATGAAATAGGTGCAGCACTGCAGCGCTTTAAAGCCGCCGATAAACCCATCTACGCGGTGGGCGACAACTACACCCAGCCCCAGTACTTCCTCGCCAGCCACGCCGACAAGATATACCTGAACCCCATGGGTTCGGTAATGCTCACCGGCTTTGGCGTTTATCGCAACTACTACAAAAGCGCTCTGGATAAACTCAAGGTGAACTTCCACGTGTTCCGCGTGGGGGATTACAAAGACTTTATTGAGCCCTATACCCGCGACGATATGTCTCCCGCCTCGCGGGAAAACAACCAGCGCTGGCTAAATGAACTCTGGGGTGAATACAGCGAGCAGGTCACCGGGTTGCGCAATCTGCCCGCTGAGAGTATCGACCTGTTTATCAACGAACTGCCGCAGAAGTTACAACAGCATCAGGGCAGTTGGGCCGAAGCCGCCCTGGCCAACAAACTGGTAGACCAGCTCGCCAGCCGCATCGAGACGATGAATGAGCTGAAGAAAACTATTGGTGAAGATGACAGCAAAGAGCGCGATTACAAATTTATCGATGCCCTCGCCTACCTGCGCAGCCATAAACTTGCCGAAGCGGCCAAGCCCATCCGGGAGTCCAATAAAATCGGCCTGATCACCGCCAGCGGTTCCATTGTCGACGGTGAAGCCCCCGCTGGACGAATCGGCAGCGAGAGTCTCGGCAAATTAATTCAGCGTGCGCGCGAGAAAGAAGTGGATGCCCTGGTACTGCGCATCGACAGCGGTGGCGGCTCCGCCTTTGCCTCCGAAGCTATTCGCCAGGAACTGCTGGCCACTCGCGAAGCCAAAATCCCGGTGGTGATTTCCATGGGCAGCGTCGCCGCCTCCGGTGGCTACTGGATCGCCACGGCTGGTGACCGCATCTGGGCCTCACCCGCCACCCTCACTGGTTCTATTGGTGTCTTTGGCGCATTCCCGACCTTTGAAAATTCCCTTGAGCATATTGGTATCTATACCGATGGTGTAGGCACCTCTGATCTGGCCGGCAGTATGCGCCTCGATCGCGCACTACCACCAGCTGCGGCCAGTGTTCTGCAGCAGGGAGTGGATAACACCTATGCGCGCTTCCTGCGCATTGTCGCCGAAGCTCGCGGCAGTACCCCCAAAGAGATACACAAAATTGCCCAGGGGCAAGTATGGACCGGCCGCGCCGCGAAGAAGTTGGGATTGGTGGACGATCTCGGCAACCTCAGCGACGCCATCGCAGACGCCGCGCAGCTTGCTGAAATCGAAGAATACGACGTAGTAGAGATCCAGCGTGAACTGAGCCCCGGCGAAAAATTCCTGCGCGCATTGAGCGACAATGTAGACGCGAAAATTGCCGCGAGCCTTGAAGCCAACCTGCCACTCGGCGCCTGGCTAAACAGCGTGCAGCCGGTGTTGGCGCCAATCGGCGAACTGCAGAGCTATCGCGACCCCCGTGCCCTTTACGTGCGCTGCCTGCCCTGCCAGGCGCCTTAAAGCTTCTCAAACTCTCACCATAAGCTCCGCCGCCGGCTCAATGCCGGCGCGGACGTCCGTAAAGGCCGCGCAACTCTTCCTTGGCCATTTCCAATAGTCGCCGCCTTTTCGCCGGCAGCCGCTGTCCCGCCCGGTTGATATAGAACGTCAGCATAGACATGGCGGAGCGATAGGGATCGGACTTGCGCCGCTGGCTGGATTCCGCAGCGGCTTTCAATCCCTGCGCAATTGCTTTCGGGTCCTCCAGGCTAAAGAGGCCCTCATTCAAATCCAAGGCATGGCTGTGGCGCGTGACCTCTTCCGACCAATTGGCCTTTTTCGCAGGACTCACCGACACCTCCACTCATTGGCTGACCCACCTAACTATATGGTGACAGCGACTGTGTTGGTCGCACGAAACGACTCACACTTCGCTGTCAGAGATTTTTACCCGGCGCAGGGCACCACTTAAAGCCACCATGGCAAAGGCGAGCAGGCTCAAAATTCCCGCCCACAACAAGGTAGTCAGAGGCGCGGCGTATTCGCTCAGAACCCCGGCGACCAGTGCCCCAAGCGCGGCGGAGCCAAATAGGGCAAACTGGTAAATAGAGATGATGCGGCTACGGTATTCCGCCGGGGCGAGCAACTGTACTATGCCGCGACCAAGGCCCGCCGAAGCCGCAGCCACCGCCCCCCAGCAAAGACACAGCAGGATCAGGCCCAGCTTGGTGGGACCGAGGCTGATGGCAATCAACAACGCCGCACTGTAAAGCAGGCACATCAGGATACCGCGACCAGGTTCGGCGCCCTGGCCGCGGCGCAGCATAGTCACCGTGGCGATCACGGTACCGGCCACAAAGGCCAATTGCAGTGTGGCGTAATAACCGGCACCGCGACCGTAATCCTCCGCCAATAGCGGCAGCACCACCAAAAAGACACCGATGTGCACAAATCCGTTAAAGGCCATCAACGCGGTCAACTCGCGCAATACTGGGTGCCGCCAGGCCTGGGATAAGCCATCGAGAATCAGACTGTGAGTGATTTTTTCCTTAGTCGCTCGACTGGCACCACCCGCGCGCAAGCAAATCAAGGATGTAGCTGCCAACAGCAATACCGCTATCTGCACTAACAGCAGCGCCTGCAGCCCCCAGTGTTCAAAGCGGCTTGCCAGTAGCATCCCCACAGCCTGACCACCGTATTGGGCCAACATCATCCAGGTCACCGTTTTCTGTACCCGTCGCTCGGAGGTCTGACCACCGCCACTGCGAGCACTGCGCTGTACCAAATTGTCTCGCGCCGGTTGTAGGAAAGCGCTGCAAACCCCAAGGCAAATACCATAGAGCATCAATACCGGCAGGGAGATCTCTGACAGGAGGTAAACCAGCAGCAGACTTGTGTGGCAAAGGGCTAAGCCAACGCAGGCCAGTGCGGAGACTGCTGCCGGATCACGCCGATCCGCCAGGGCACCACCGAATAGCAGGAACACCAGATTAGGCAAAAGCACCGAAGCCTGAATCCAACCCAGTTGTAGAGCCGGCAAATCCACCACCGTGAGCGCGATCCAGGGCAGGAGAATTACCTGCAGCCCGGTAGCCAGGGAGGTGCCGCTGTAACCCAGCAAAAATTTTTGCAGTCTGTGAGGCATCTTGCGCGATAGACCTTCCAAGGGTTAGTGCCCAGCCAGCTGGCTTTTGTTTATCGGCACTTTTAAAAAAAGCCTCAAGTGCCAGCGCAGCAGACGGCGTAACTCCATCAATGCCTCTTTATCCCCGCCGTAGGCAGCGCGTTCAAAGGCATCCGTCACCCGCCGGGCAAACTCTGCCAACTGGGGTTTCCTCTCGGCGATACGCCCGGCGAAATCCCGCGGCGCCTCACCGGGGCGGCGAGTGATACCGGCTCTGGCCATACGCTTGCAGAATACTGCGTAAAGGCGCTCTACCACAGGCCGTTTGCGCCCCCGACCGGTCAGGTGGGTCCACAGGAAAATGCCCAATAATACGACAGCCACCGGTGACCCAAAAAACAGTGCCATACGCATGGGAGAAAGATCACCGAGCAATCTCTGCAAAGTATCCCGCTGCTTTTCGCTATCAAAGCTCACTACCGTTTGATACCAGCGATAATTGATCATGTCCCACTGCAGGCGCAGCTTCACCAGGACATCGAAGCGATGTAACGGCAACAGCGAATCCTGCATAAACTCCTCGCCGGCGGCAGTTTCCAGGCCATCCCGCACCCGCTCCGGGGAAACAGCAGCCGTGGGATCTACCCGCTGCCAGCCGCGGCCATCGAGCCAGATCTCGGCCCAGGCATGGGCATCGTATTCACGCACCAACAGGTACTTCTCACCATTCACCCACTCGCCACCCTGGTAGCCCGCCACCACCCGTGCAGGCACACCGGCGGCACGCATGGCAAACACATAACTGCCGGCAAAGTGTTCACAGAACCCCTTCTGACTGTCGAAAAGGAACTCGTCCACACTGTCACTGCCTAGTGCCGGTGGGCTTAGGGTATAGGTAAATTCGCGGTTGTAGAGAGCCAATAGCTGTGACGAGATCTCTTCAGCTCCCAATCCCCGGCGGCGCAGGCGCCCCACCCACTCGCGGGTTCGCTGGTTCCCGTCCGCCGGCAGTTGCAGATTGCGGCGGCGCTCAGCGCTATTCAGTGGTAAGGGAATAGTCTGGGAGTCACGAGGCCAGGAACGCACCTCATAGGCAAAACGGCTGTAAACCGGTGTGCGCTTTACCAGGCGATCGTCCACAGTTTCCCCCACACCGGGACTGTCCGAGGCAGGCCTTGCCAGGGCGAATAACCAGGGACTGCGGCTCGCTTCCTGGATTACCTGGTAGCGGAAGCGTGGGCCGATTTGGGGCAACGCGCGTTCGCCACTGCTCCAGTACACCTGGCCACCATTGCGCGGGTCCACGCCAACACCCTGGCGCCAGGTACGCCCGTCAAACTCGGAGTACACCAACCCGCGCCAGTAACGTTGCTCCGGCGGTGGTATGGGCCCATCGAAGGAAATACGCAGTGCCGGCTTGTCGGATTTGGATAGGCGAGTGAAATCGCCCGGTGCCATGGAATCACTCACGCCCGTGCGGCCGGCAGAGGTATCTTGGGGTACATTCCACAGGGGGCCCAAACGCGGCATCACCACAAACAGCAACAACATCAACGGTGTGGCTTGCGCCATTAGCCGCAGGGAGAGCCCCAGGGCCCGGCGCGGCCGCGCACTGAAGCTTCCCAACTGAGCCGCCAGTGCAGCGGTAATCACCAGGGCACTGATCAAGCCGTACAGGGCATAGGGAATCGATTGCTCGCGCACGAATAGGGTCGCAGCAACAAAGTAGGCCAGTAGCAAGCTGACAAAGGCATCCCGGCGGCTCAGCAGCTCCAGGTTTTTCAAGGTAAAAGACAACGCCAATAAAGCCACCATCGGCTCCAGCGCAAACCAACGCTGGTAGGATTGCGCTAAACCCGCCACCGTGAGCGCAATCACCAAAAGCTTGAGGGCGCGCCCCGGCAGGTCACGGCGCCCACGAAAGACTTCCAAACGCCAATACACCGCAAACGCCCAGGCAAAAGCAATCCACAGGGGCAGCTGGCTCAGCTGCGGCAGCAGAGCAACAAACTGTGCGGCGAAAATCCACAACAGGCTTTCGCGGGGCATTAGATCCCGGTTGCTCGCCATCAGCCACCCCACCTGGGAAACAGGGCCAGTGCCGCCAGCACTCGATGCTGATGCTCAGCGCCGAGAGAGGGCGGCAATGTAGTGCCAGGGATGCGCAGGCCATAAGCAATGTTCTGCTTTTCCGCCTGCAAGACCCAGTAGCACAGGTTGCTCAGTCGGGCCTCCACATCGCGCCCATCCAATAGCTCCCAGTCGAGCCAGAGACGGGTATCGGTACGGCTCTCATACTCCTTGCTATAGAGATCACGGCCGGCGGCATATTGTTTCCAGGCCAGGTGGCGCAGGGAGTCACCGGGCTGGTAGGGTTTGAGAGAGGCATAATCATCCCCGCCGCGACGTACCTGGCCGGATGTACCCTCTACCATGGCCTCTCCCAACGGCAAGGGCCCGGCGGCGAGCGGCCGCGGATACACCAAGAATTCCACATCCAGATCGATACGGCTCCAGCAGCGAAACAGTCCCAGAGGAAAGCGGCTCTCGACCCTTAAGCGAGGCGCCTGAATTCGCCCCCGCTGCAGGGCTGGCAGCGCGATACGAAAGTCCGCCAAAGACTCCTCACAGAGATCCACATAGGCGCCCTCCTCCGGTGGCCAACAAATTTGTATCCACTCCCGTTGGCGCTTGTCCGCTCGACTCAGGTTGATCTGCGCCTCGGCAAAGTCGCCGGCAAAAGTGTCCTCCGTGCCTATTAACTGCAGGCGCAGGCCACTCAGGTTGGCGAAGGTATGCACCGGCAAAATAACGAAGACACTGATCAGCAGAAAGGTCAGGGCGAAAACCAGATTGTTCTCGTAATTAGTGGCCAGTAGCCACAGCAAAGCGGTTACCAATAGATAACCGAGCCCAGCACGGGTGGGCAGAATAAATAAGCGGCTGTGATTTAGGGTGATGTCCCGCGAGCGAGGCGCGCGCCGGCTGAGCCAGCGCTCACTCAGCCCGCGAAAAAAATTGCGCGAGCTTTTCGAGGCTGTCGAGCCTGTATTGGAAGCCTGCCAGGGAAAATCGCGGTTCACACTCATCTGCTTAGGCCGCGATAATATCCACCTGGCGCATAAGGCGCTCCACCAACTGATCGCCATTGCCGCCATCACTCTGCAAGCGGTGCCCGGCCACCGAGGGCAACACCGCCTGGATATCCTCCGGCAGGACATGGCCGCGATTGTGAATCAACGCCCAGGCCTTGGCGGCACGTAGCAGCGCCAGGGCCCCTCGGGGCGACAAACCCACGGCGCAGTCAGGGCTTTGGCGGGTGTGCAACACCAGACGTTCTAAATAATCCAGCAGACTGTCTGAGGCCTTCACATGTCCCACCAGGCTCTGCATTTTTTTCAGGGTAATCAGGTCAATACGCGGCTTTAGCTTGGCCAGCTGCTGGCGGGGATCGGCCCCTAAATACAGCGCCCGCTCGGCTTCGCGGGTGGGATAGCCGAGGCTGATACGCATCAGAAAGCGGTCCAACTGCGATTCCGGCAGGGCAAAAGTACCGGACTGTTGCAGGGGATTCTGGGTGGCAATCACAAAGAAGGGCTGTGGCAGTGCGCGAGTTTCGCCGTCCACACTGACCTGGCGTTCCTCCATTGCCTCTAACAGGGCACTCTGGGTTTTCGGTGAAGTCCGGTTGATTTCATCGGCCAGTAATACCTGGCTGAAAACCGGCCCCTCATGAAAATGAAACTGGCCGGATTCCCGCTCAAAAATGGATACGCCGAGGATATCCGCCGGCAGCATATCGCTGGTGAATTGCACCCGTTTATAGGAGAGGCCGAACACCTGGGCCAGGGCATGTGCCAGTGTGGTCTTGCCCATACCCGGCAGGTCTTCGATCAACAGGTGGCCTTTTGACAACAGGCAGGCCAGGGCCAGTTTTACTTGGCGTTCTTTTCCCAGCAAAACACTGCCAATATCGGAAACGATGGCGGAAACTATTTTTTGCACGGCAAATCCATTACTGCTCATTTTTTCTCAGGCCCCAAAAAGGCCGGTGTAAGCACCCGCCAACCCTGTACGGCAGGCGCCATAGTGCCAATTCCGTGAGAAAGCGGATTTGGCACCCGCTATTAATCATAGGAAGTCAGGGACCGACCCGGCCCTATCAAAGCCCGGCGATTTGTTTACAACAGGGACAGGCCTCGCATCAGATCGCGTTTGAGGTCCTCGGCATTCTCCAGCCCCACAGAAATACGAATCAGGTTTTCGGTAATACCGGCGCGGGCCTTGTCCTCATCGCTGAGACGCCCATGAGTAGTGGTGGCCGGGTGCACGATGGTGCTCTTTGCATCGCCGAGATTGGCGGTACAGGATAGAATTTTACAATTGTCTATCACCTTCCAGGCTTCCTCGCGGCCACCGCGCACGGTAAAGCTCAACACCGCACCGAAGGCATCCTGCTGTTCGCGGGCCAGGCGGTGTTGCGGATGCTTTGGCAAGCCGGTGTAGTTGACCTTCTCCACCATCTCCTGTTCATCGAGCCACCAGGCCAGATCCAGGGCGTTGGTGCAGTGGGCCTGCATCCGCAGCTTGAGCGTCTCCAAACCCTTGAGGAATACCCAAGCATTAAACGGACTCATACTGGGGCCAGCGGTGCGCAGGAATACCACCAGCTCATCCATGATCTCCTTGCGGCCCACGGCAACACCACCCAGGGCGCGACCCTGGCCATCGAGGAATTTAGTGGCGGAATGCACCACAATATCGGCACCGAGTGCCAGTGGGCGCTGCAGCGCCGGCGTGCAGAAACAGTTATCCACGACCAGCAGGGCACCGGCGCTGTGGGCAATTTCCGCCAGGGCGCGGATATCCGCCACTTCACACAGGGGGTTGGAGGGCGTTTCCATAAACAGCAGTTTGGTAGAGCCGTCCACCGCCTGCTTCCAGGCATCCATATCGGTGAGATCCACATAACTCACTCGCACACCAAACTTTTCCATATAGCGCCCGAACAACGCGGTCGTGGTGCCGAACACACTGCGGGAACAAATCACCCTATCGCCACTTTTCAGCAGGGCCATACAAATACTGAGGATCGCGGCCATACCGCTGGCCGTGGCTACCGCAGCCTCACCACCTTCAAGCGCGGCGATGCGCTGCTCGAACATACGAACGGTGGGGTTGGTGTAGCGGGAATAGACGTTGCCGACACTCTCGCCGGTAAAGCGCGCGGCAGCCTCTGCGGCAGAGGGGAATACATAACTGGAGGTGAGATAGAGGGCCTCAGAGTGCTCGCCCTCTTCCGAACGGACCTGCCCGGCGCGAACGGCCAGGGTTTCCAGAGCGTAACCGTCGTCTTCAAACATATACCGCTTCCTGGTCAGTATTTTTGGAAGCGGTCATATTAACCGAAACGGCTGTGCATGGCGCCCTCTTCTGCCGTGAACAGAGCGCCGCTGGAGAAAACTTACAGAGCGCTGCTATCGGTCTTCTTGTGTTTGGCTTCGTCGTTGCGCGCCGCGTGAAGATTATTGAGGTACTCCTCATCCACATCGCCGGTAATATAGTTACCGTCGAAAACAGAGCAGTCGAACTGATCAATTTTCTGCTTACCACCGCTGGAACTCACCACCAGGTCTTCCAGATCCTGGTAAATCAGCCAGTCTGCACCGATCTCTTTGCAGACTTCTTCGGTGGTGCGGTTGTGCGCCACCAGCTCACTGGCAGACGGCATATCAATGCCATACACGTTGGGGTATTTCACGGCTGGCGCCGCGCTGGCGAAATACACTTTTGCAGCACCCGCATCGCGGGCCATTTGGATGATCTGCTTACAAGTAGTACCGCGCACAATGGAATCATCCACCAGCAACACATTCTTGCCGCGGAATTCCAGTTCGATGGCATTCAGCTTCTGGCGCACAGACTTCTTGCGCTGCTTCTGCCCCGGCATGATAAAGGTACGGCCGATATAGCGGTTCTTCACCATACCCTCACGGAACTTCACTCCCAGACGGTGCGCCACGGTCTGGCCTGCAGTGCGGGCGGAATCGGGAATGGGGATCACCACATCGATATCGTGGTCTGGGCGCAGGCGCAGAATCTTGTCTGCCAGGTGCTCACCCTGACGCAGGCGCGCCTTGTGTACAGAGACGCCATCCATAATGGAATCCGGGCGGGCGAAGTACACATGCTCAAAAATGCAGGGGGTGAGGGTCGGATTCTCAGCACACTGCTCGGAGTGCACGGTACCATCCAGTTCGATATACAAGGCTTCACCGGGGGCCACATCGCGCACCAGGGTGTAGCCCAGTACATCCAGGGCCACAGATTCGGAGGCCACCATATATTCGGTGCCTTTGTCAGTCTCGCGCTTGCCGTAGACCAGCGGGCGAATACCGTTGGGATCGCGGAAGGCGACGATGCCGTAACCCACAATCAGGGCCACACAAGCGTAGGCGCCGCGCACACGTTTATGCACACCGCGCATAGCGGTGAAGATATCCTCAGCCTTGGGGTGCAGCTTGCGCAGCTTGTGCAGCTCATGGGCAAATACGTTGAGCAGTACTTCGGAATCGGAATCGGTGTTGATATGGCGCAGATCTTGCTGGAAGATCTCTTCCACCACATCCCCCACATTGGTGAGGTTGCCATTGTGTGCCATGGCGATACCGTAGGGAGAGTTCACATAGAACGGCTGCGCCAAAGCGGGACCGGAACTGCCCGCGGTGGGATAACGCACATGGCCGATACCAAAGTTACCTTTCAGGCGCTCCATGTGGCGCGCGCGGAATACATCACGCACCAGGCCATTGGCTTTTTGTTGGTTCAGGCGATCATCGTCACAGGTTACGATGCCCGCAGCATCCTGCCCCCTGTGTTGCAACAGAGTGAGCGCGTCATAGAGCTGCAGATTGACATCACTCTTACCGACGATACCGACGATACCACACATATATTTGACCCTATTGATCGAAAAAGCGGCGCTAGCGCCCGATTAAAATAACTCTACGAAATAGTCCTTCACAGACTTGGCCAGCTCCCGTGCACTGCCCTCGAACTCGAGGAAATGGGGAATCAACACCGATTCACTCCACCAGCTGTCCTGCTCCACCGGAGCCAGTGCTGGGGCCAGAATCAGCAGTGCCATCACCACAATCGCCCCCCGCACCAGACCGAACACCATACCCAGAACCCGGTCGGTACCGGACAAACCAGTGGCCTCAACAAAGGCGGAGAGCATCATATTCAGAACGGCCCCGGCCAGGAGCGTACCAAAGAACAGAATGGCGAAGGCGGCGATCGCCTGGAGAGACGGGGTGTCGACAAGGTTTGAAAGCAGTGGCGCCAGCTGTTCGCGAAACATCATCGCGACCAAAAAAGCGGCGACCCAGGTGAGCAGTGACAGGGTTTCGCGCACGAAACCTCGACTAAGGCCGATAAGTGTGGAAACACCCACAATAGCCACGATGGTCCAGTCAGCCCAATTCATTCAACCCTACCTGCGTGGCGGCTGCTGCCGCGAAGAGCGCGCATTCTAACTTAAGGGACTAAGCGCGTGAAGCCGTAGACGAATCGATTGGAATTTCCGACCCCAACAGCAAAACTTCGTGGACGAATCGCCTTACCGCAATGGATTTATACCGAAAAAAGTACAGGGCTATAGCCGCTTTCAGCGCGTCACCCACCGGGGTGAGGCTATCTACAAGCGGGCAGCGAAACTGATAAGAAATGAATGACACCCAGCCAGTTTCACAGCCACCCGCGAAATACTGGCACAGGTTAGAAAATTTGCCGCTTCTTTGGGAGAGAGAGGCCCAGAAGAGCAAAAGCGACTCGCCTGGCACTCTGTCTAGCAAGGCTGTAACAACCCCATATCGAGCCAATAAGCCATCAGGCTTTAAAGCGGAGTACCAGGGTTTGTGCTTGCAGCAGTGAATCGAGCTCCCGCTTGATACTCTCAGCATCGGCCTTATTGACCTTGGGCCCCACGAAGACCCGTACAAAACGCCCTTTGTCCGTTTGCACCCCGCGGGTATAGGCCCGATAGCCCTTATCCATCAGGCGCATACGCAGCTGCTGCGCGCGGGAGTCATCCTTGTAAGAGGCCACCTGTACCACCCAGGCAATCGGTTGCCCCTGTTCGTCCACCAATGGCGAAGCCGTCTTTTTAGCAGCGTCACTCTCGGCTATCGGGGCAGAATCAACCTCTTCATGCTTGGATTGAGAGTCGGAAGCGGCAAACTTGGCCGCACCCTCCGCAGGGTTGGAAAACTTCTCCGGCACTTCCGGCTGAAAAATCTCTCCAGCCGCAGGAGCCGGCGCCACACCGGCAACGGGCTCGGGTTTACCAATCTCAATGGGGCGGATATCCGGCTCCGCCGGGATCTGGCTCACCTCACTGATATGCCCCTTGGACTCCCGGTCCAGTAGACTCGGCAGGAATATTACTGCGAGCGCAACCAGCACCAGCGCACCAACGATGCGCTGTTTGAAGCCGTCGTTCAGCCGCCCTCTGCGGGGGGACTTATCCTCGCAATTCTCCATTACCCTCGTCTCGCCTCTGCTGCAGAACTTCCGCCACAGTAAAGAAGGATCCATATACAAGCAACCTATCCTGTGAACCAAGGGTCGGCAGCAGTTGCCGCAACCCATCAGCCACAGTTGGACAGCGTCGATCCACTTTCGTCTCATCCACACCCGCCTTTTGAAGAGCGGCGCACAGTGCCTCGCCATCCGCAGCGCGGTTATTTTCCGGCAGCAGGGCCGGGTGCCATCGGTCCACCAATTCGCGAACAGGGGAAAACAGACCGACCAGATCCTTATCTTTCATAGCCGCCACCAGGGCATGAGTTTTCCCCTCTACCGGATGGGCTGCCAGCCAGATTGACAGGTACTCCGCCGCCGCCGGATTGTGTCCCACATCCAGCAGCAGATTTCGCTCATGCCAAACGACTTGTTGGCAGCGCCCGGGCAGGGCTATTTGACCGAGGGCTGTCTCGACCCCCTCTTGGGGTAGAGCATCCAGTAGTGCCAGAGCAGTAAGTGCGGCAGCGATACTGGGACGCGG
This sequence comes from Microbulbifer variabilis, assembly GCF_020524905.1. GTDB lineage: Bacteria > Pseudomonadota > Gammaproteobacteria > Pseudomonadales > Cellvibrionaceae > Microbulbifer > Microbulbifer variabilis_A. Next base: position 129,306 of record NZ_JAIVKI010000012.1, read on the forward strand.
CAAGCTGATATTCGGTATCGACAATACCAGGTCACCAAAGTGATAGGCCTCACTTCCCCCACTCGAAGTAATACCAAAATCCTGACCAATAAAATAACTGGAGCTGGCCTGCTTTTCGGATGCGGACAGCACAGATTGGGGCGGCGCGCTATCTGCACAAACAAAGGGTGCACCCGGGCGCAGAATGCCCGCCTTCTCGCGACCGATAACCTCCCGATCGCTGCCCAACCAATCCTCATGGTCGATCGCCACACTGGTGATAATCGCCAGGTCGGCATCCACCAAATTGACCGCATCCAGCCGGCCACCTAGGCCGACCTCCAGCAGGGCATATTCCACTCCCGCGCGTTGGTACAACCACAATGCGGCTAGAGTGGTGAACTCGAAATAGGTCAGGCTGGTTTCCCCGCGAGCGGCTTCCACCGCCACAAAGGACTCGACCAGCTGTTGATCGGATACCTCCTCTCCATTAATACGTATCCGCTCATTAAAACGCAGCAAGTGCGGAGAGCTGTAAGCCCCAACAGAGTGACCTGCGTGACACAATAGTGCCTCCATAGTCGCCACGCAGGAGCCCTTGCCATTGGTGCCCGCCACTGTAATCACCGTGGCCGCGGGTTTTTGCACCCCCAGGGTAGCGGCGACAGAAGAGACGCGTTCGAGCCCGAGTTCAATTTCAGTAGGGTGCAGCCGCTCCAGGCGGGCGAGCCAATCTTGTAATGAGGACATAATCGGATAGATCGCTGGTGGGAGGCAGCAGCCAGGTTTTCTTCCTGACTGCTCTTAGGCGCCTCCGGGGAATTGGGAAATAATTAATTACCGCTCAGTTTACCCAATAGGCGCGAGACGGTAGTGCGCATATCCTTGCGCGGAATAATCATATCGATAGCGCCGTGCTCCAGTAGGAATTCACTGCGCTGGAAGCCCTTGGGCAATTTCTGGCGGATGGTCTGCTCGATAATATTGGGGCCGGCAAATCCGGCGCGCGCCCCCGGTTCGGCCGCATTGATATCCCCCAACAGGGCCAGGGAGGCCGAAACGCCACCATATACGGGGTCGGTCATAATGGAGATATAGGGCACGCCCGCCATCTTCATTTTTTCCAGCACCGCAGAGGTCTTGGCCATCTGCATCAGAGAGATCAAAGCCTCCTGCATTCGCGCCCCGCCAGTGGCAGAGAAGCACACCAGTGGAATGCGCTGTTCCAAGGCGCGCTGGGCCGCGCGGGTAAAACGCTCTCCCACCACATAACCCATGGAGCCGCCGTGAAAGGCAAACTCAAAGGCCACGGCCACCAAGGGCGCCCCTTTCAAGGTGCCCTGCATGGCAATCAGTGCGTCTTTTTCACCGGTGGATTTTTGCGCCTGCAGCAGACGGTCTTTGTATTTTTTAACGTCTTTAAATTTCAGACGATCCACTGGCAGCACATCGGTGGCCAGCTCTTCACGCCCCTCCTCGTCGAGGAAAATATCCAGGCGACGGCGAGCACCAATGCGCAAATGGTGGTCGCACTTGGGGCACACATCCAGGTTGCGCTCTAGCTCCGGGCGGTAAAGCATGGCGTCGCACTTGACGCACTTCTTCCATACCCCCTCTGGGACCTTGCTGCTGCCGGCGCGTCGCTCGGTGCGAATAACCGCGGGAACAATTTTTTCTAACCAGCTCATCTCGTTTCCAAATCCGGATGCTTTCTGTAGGTCGGCGCATTTTACCGACCGGTGAGTTTCAGGCTACGAATTAAAACACTAAGCTGAACATCAAACCCAGCCAGATCAGCCGCTATTTTTGGCGATCTGGCCAGCTCCTTGCCTTAGCCCGGGATAGTGCCTAGCGGTCCAGAGCCCGGCGCATCTCGCTGACGATCTCCCCCAGCTTCGCCTTGGCGACAGCCAGGTCCGCGGCTTGAGCCACCGCTGAGACCAACACACTGCCCACAACTGCGCCGTCGCCATGGGCACTGACGGATCGCGCCGAGCTGCCGTCTTTGATACCAAAGCCCACGCACAGGGGCAAATCGGTGAAGCGGCGAATATGTTCGAGATTATCGCGCACTGAGTCCAGGTCAAGATGGCCGGCACCGGTAACGCCCTTCAGGGAGACGTAATACACAAAACCACTGGCCAGGCCGGTAATCTCGCGAATGCGCTCTTCAGTAGTGGTAGGCGTCAGCAGGAAGATATTGCGCAGATTGCGCTCGGCCAGGAGCTCGTTGAGAGGCCCCGCCTCTTCCGCCGGCAGGTCTACCGTGAGAGCACCATCTACTCCGGCATTGAGGGCGGCATCGGCGAACTCCCGCTCACCCATACGCTGGATCGGGTTGGCATACCCCATCAGGATAACCGGGGTTTCCTCATCTACCTGACGGAATTCTTTAACCAGCGCCAGACACTTGCGCAACGAGGCGCCACTGGCTAAGGCGCGCTCATGCCCCTTCTGGATCACAGGCCCCTCGGCCATGGGATCGGAGAAAGGCACCCCCAACTCGATAATATCCGCACCACTGGCCACCAGCTGGTGCATCATGGGTACGGTATTTTCCAGGCCGCCATCACCGGCGACGATATAAGTTACCAGGGCTTTGCGGCCCTCGCCGCGCAGTCTGGCAAAGCGGCAATCAATTCTATTTTGTTCTGTCACTGTGTATTCCCTGAGCTACTCCTGGCCTAGCGCCAGCTCACTTGGTCAGTATTCTTTGCGACCCGCCCGCCTCAAAAGGTGGACGGCCATCGGTTAAACCTCAATACCGTCAATCGCGGCAACGGTGAAAATATCTTTGTCACCGCGACCGGAGAGGTTCACCACAATGTTTTGTTCAGGCGCCATTTCAGCCGCAAGTTTCATCGCGTAGGCAACTGCATGGCTGGACTCCAGCGCCGGCAGAATACCCTCGGTGCGGGTGAGACGACGGAAGGCGTCGAGCGCCTCTTTATCATCGGCGGTGACATACTCAACACGGCCGATATCTTTGAGCCAGGCGTGTTCAGGGCCAACACCGGGGTAATCGAGACCCGCAGAAACAGAATGGGTTTCGATAATCTGGCCGTCTTCATCTTCCATCAAATAGGTGCGGTTGCCGTGCAGAACTCCGGGAATACCATCATTGAGAGGCGCCGCGTGCCTGCCGGTGGCCAGACCTTCACCGCCGGCCTCAACGCCAAACATTTTCACTTCAGAGTCATTGAGGAAGGGGTGGAACAGTCCAATCGCATTGGAGCCGCCGCCGACACAGGCCACCAGGGCGTCGGGCAACTGGCCAAACTGTTCCAGGCTCTGGCGGCGCGCTTCGCGTCCAATAATCGAGTTGAAGTCCCGCACCAACTGAGGATAGGGATGGGGGCCAGCCACAGTGCCGATAATGTAGAAAGTGTTATCGACATTGGTCACCCAGTCGCGCATAGCCTCATTCATGGCATCTTTCAATGTCTTGGAACCGGACTCCACCGGCACCACTTCGGCACCCAGCAGCTTCATACGATAGACATTAGGAGACTGACGCTTGACGTCCTCAGCGCCCATATAAACCGTACACTGTAATCCCAAACGCGCGGCCACTGTGGCGGTAGCCACACCGTGCTGGCCCGCGCCGGTTTCAGCAATCACACGACTTTTACCGCTGTGCTTGGCCAACAGTGCCTGGCCAACGGTGTTATTTACTTTGTGCGCACCGGTATGGTTGAGGTCTTCCCGCTTAAGCCAGATTCGCGCACCGCCCGCTTGCTCAGTCAATCGCTCAGCGAGATACAGCGGTGATGGTCTGCCTACATAGTGCGCCAGATCGTGATCAAAGGCAGCGACAAAATCCGGATCATCTTTCAGGCGGCTATACATTGCCTGAAGCTCATCCAATGCGCTGATCAGCGTCTCCGATACAAAGCGACCGCCGTAGGGACCAAAATGTCCGCTCGCATCCGGGAAGGTGGAAAAATCAATAGCACCTGGCTTACTCACACTCATACTCCGTGGGTCACGTGGTTTTTAAAAATTCGCCTGTCTATTTAATGTTTGAATCGTTCCTCCTGAACGATTCAAACGTCGCCAGAAAATACTGGCGCAGATACGTGGATCTGCTGGTATTTGCTGGCTCGCGCCGGCACTGCCGGCGGCGGCACTTCCCTGTGCCGCTTTCGTCTTATGTAGCTATAGCTCTTTCTGAACAATTAAAACATCACCAGAAAATACTGGTGCAGATATCCAGAGCTGCTTGTATTTCCTGGATCTTGCCGGCTTTACCGGCAGCGACACACTCTTGTGACGCTAATTTATTCAGTCTCGCAAACTAATAGCCTTTAGCTGCGCGAATAAAAGCACTCACTTTTTGCAGGTCTTTAATACCCGGCGCGTCTTCTACGCCTCCGCTGACATCCACTCCCTGGGGGCGCGCTGCTAATATCGCCTTGGAAACATTGTCCGCGTTCAGTCCGCCGGCAAGGACTATGGACCGGCCACTTTTCTGCGGCACCCTGTCCCAGTCAAAGGTCTCACCGGTGCCACCGGGAACACCTGGGCGATAGGCATCCAGTAAAAATCCGCGCGCTTTGGGGTGTTCCTGCATTGCAGCAACAACATCCAAGCCCTCTTTCATACGCAAGGCCTTGATATAGGGCCTGCGAAACTGCTCGCAGTAACGGGCCGTTTCCTCACCGTGAAACTGCAATAGATTGAGAGGAACCTTCCCCAGTGCCTGGTCTACTTCACTCTGGGCGGCATCCACGAACAAGCCTGTCAGGGTCACAAAGGGAGGAATTGCTGCGGCAATTACTGCAGCAGCCATTGGGTCGATATAGCGAGGACTGGCCTTATAGAAGACCAATCCCAGCGCATCCGCGCCGGCGTCAACAGCCATCAGGGCATCTTCTACACGGGTGATGCCGCAAATCTTCACTTGCATCGCTTAACCTGGAGCCGGCCGAGCGGCCAACAAAAATGAGGGAACCCAGGATACTAGCAGATTGACACCGGGTGCGAAACGCGTGCTATTTCGGCGAAAGCGCAACTTGAGAATCCAACTTAAGGGAGACTCGATAAAATCCGCCAATTATTTAAAGCTGCGGAAGCGTACCAAGTGCCAGAGGCACCAGCAAAGGTCCCGGCTCACAGACAGGCAGTGGAAATTCCCGCGGGTATTGCACATCCACCAAATATAAACCGAATGGCGGCGCAGTGACTCCCCCGGCAGAGCGATCGCGCTTCTCCAGTACTTCCCGTACCCAGTCCGGGCTGCGCTCACCGCGGCCCACCGCCATCAATACACCGGTAATATTGCGCACCATATGATGTAAGAAAGCGTTTGCGCTCACCTCCAACACGATCAGCTGCCCCACACGAGCGATATCCAGGCGGGTGATTTCCCGCACTGGGCTCTTGGCCTGGCACTGGGAGGCGCGGAAACTGGTGAAATCCTGGCGGCCAATCAAGTGCTTCGCCCCCTCGCGCATGGCATCCACGTCCAGTGCATGCTGAGTCCAAGTGACCTCCGCTGCACTGTGAGCTGAGCGGGTCAGCGAACTGTGAATTAAATAGCGATAGCTACGCGCATGGGCAGAAAAGCGCGCATGAAATTGCGCCGGCATCTCACGAACCCAGCGTACCCGCACAGAGTCCGGCAGTTTTGTATTCACGCCTTGGACCCAGGCGCGTTCCGGGCGCTGAGCACGGGTATCGAAGTGGATCACCTGATTCGTGGCATGCACTCCAGCGTCGGTACGCCCAGCACAAACCAGGGTGATAGTTTCCGCAGCAATATTGGAGAGGGCCCACTCCAGGTGGGCCTGTACAGTTTCTGCGGCAGACTTCTGTTTTTGAAAGCCGTGCAGCCGCGCGCCACAATACTCGACACCCAGTGCAATTCGACGCAGCCCCTCGGGCAACTGTTCACCGGGGGGGACCTCTCCATTGGCTTTGTAGATATATTCGCGTTCTGTTGCCTGTGTCATAACGGCAAAATTACTCAGTCAGTGTGCCGCCCCCAAAGCCGAGGACAGCGTTTAATAGCAAAAATCCGACAACTCGAGTAGAGCCCGGAAATAAGCCGGGAGTCCCGGCAACATAAAAAAACCTCGCAGCCAGTGCGAGGTTTTTTTAAGCGGAGTTATGGAACAGTTAAACCATGCGCTCCAACATCTCCTCGGCGCGGCTCTTATGCTCGCCACCACCATCCTGGGCCACTTCCTTGAGAATATCCTTAGCACCCTCTTTGTCACCCATATCCATATAGGCCTGAGCCAACTCCAACTTGGTACCCATCTCGTCGCCACCTTCTAGCAGGCTAAGCTCGGAATTAAGGTCGTTCTCCAAATTGAAATCCAAACCGGCAAATTCGGACTCGGCGTCTTGCTGCTGAGTGGCTAGCGCTTCACCACTCTGTTCACGGCCTAATGGCTCTCGATCTGTTGCAGACTCTAGCTCGATATCACTCCCGGTGCTCAGACCAAAAGCCAGATCCCCATCGGTGGATTCATCAATCAGGGCCAACTCGTCCTCGAGGGAGAACTCTTCTTCGACAGCGCCTTCACCAAGAGACAGTTCCTCACCGGTAGCCTCCAGGGAAGCCATATCAAACTCGAGGTCGTCTTCCTGTGACAAACCATTAGCTTCCGCATTGTCGGCAACTGCGGCGCTGGTTGCGACCTCCAGTGATTCTGTCGAGGCGAGTTCCCCGGCAATATCGTCGAGATCAATGCTGTCGAGATCAAGCTCACCATCCAACTCTGAACCAATCATATCCAGATCGTCTTCAGAGAAAGCCTCCAGTGAGAACTCATCCTCGGCACCCGCGCTTGGCGCTGCGTCGACAACAGCCTCCAGAGCCTCATCGGCGTGCAATTCCTTCGCGGCCCCATCCATCATGGAGAGGTCCAGTTCAAAATCCAGACCGCCGATGGAGCCTCCGGACCTGCTTTTTTCAGCCTCTGAACCAGCCACTTCCAACTCAGCAGCCAACTCGTCAATGCCAGCCTCAGGGCTCTCAGCGGCGTCGAGTGCCAAGGAGTCTAGATCCAGTTCAGAGGTATCAAAATCGATAGGAGCAAGATCTGCCTCGCTTTCTGTGGAGGCTTCTTCTGCTAATGGATCTAGCAGCGCCAGCTCATCAGATTCGACATTGTTCAGGTCACCGAGATCCAGCTCGCCAAAATCGAGGTCATCGAGGTTTAACTCTTCATTACTTTCAGACGCCAACTGGAGACTATCCTGTTGAGCATCCAAAGCACCATCGAGATCCAAGTCATCGAGGTTGAATTCACTATCCAGGTCGAGAGAATCACCCGTGTCCAGGGGCGGCTCCGCAAAGGTGTCGCCCAAGTCGAGGGACAATTCTTCTGTAGCTAATTCGCCATCCGCTTGCTCATGGTCCAGAGACAGGTCCATGGTGAGGTCGTCGAGCAGCGAGTCGCTGTTAAAACCATCCTCATTAGACCGGGCAGGCTCGGCCGTGGAGAAATCCTGATCGAGAGCAGCGCCGATATCATCCAGCTGTGCCGCTTCCAGGGATTCGCTGGAGAAGTCCATCGACGGAGCTTCAAAGTCTGGCGCACCGGCAATCGTCTCACGCAGGCGCGCGGCGCGGTCGGCGGCAGGGCCATCACTGATGGCGAGCAACTGGATATAGTGGTCGTCGAACTTCTCGATATCCTGATTGTGAGCGTAGACTTCCATCAGCATCAGACGCGCATCCACTACCTGAGGGTCTTTTTCCAGGCCAAGCAGCAGCTTGCTCTCTGCTTCTTCGTACTGCCCCAAAGACAAATGAATTTCTGCCTCGGAGATGGGATCATCGGTGCCTACATCACCCAGATCGCTGAGATCGAAAGCATTGTCTGCTTCCATACTCTCCACTGCAGCCAGTGTTTCATCGGCACTGGTAACCGTGTCAGGCACCCCCAGGGAAGATTCCTCTGCGGCCAACTGCTGCTCCAGTTCCTGCTCGGCCTCCTGCTCAGCCTTGCGACGGCGCCAGGTAAAGAAACCGAACAAACCCACCAGCAAACCTGCAGCACCGATGCCGACCAATTGCATGTTTTCGCCGAGCTTCTCCATCAGGCTGGGCTCAGGCTGGGTTTGAACAGATACTACGCGATTACGGGATTCCGGCTCAGCTTCGGCCTCTTGCGCAGTATTCTGCTCGATAGAGTCATCGAGGGATTCGCCTGCAAGGGCTTCGTCCGACTGCCCTTCTTCACCGTCCAACTCATTGTCGACCAGCTCGTCGCTGTCAATTTCACTGGTATCGAGGAGCGGGTCAGACAATTCGGCGGCGGCCTGCACAGCGAGCATTTCATCATTGGAAACCTCTACCAAGGCCTCCATGGTATCGATCTGTTCATCGAGTTCGGCGATACGCTCGCGCAACTCGGTATTTTCCAGCTGGGATTTATCCAGCTCTTCTTCGGCCACCGTCAGGTCGCCTTCCAGGGCCTCACTATCCTCAGAACCACTGCCGGAGCCTGAGATAACAGATTCGTTGTCGCCGGGGGCCGTCAGGCTTACGCGACCTTCAATCTCAGTGCTGGCAAGGCGCTCTTCCTCAGCCGGGCGCGCATCCAGCGGCGCTCCTGAAGCGACCTCCTCGGAGCGGTTACGTTGACGCCAGGAATCATTCTGCTGCGCCACTTCGGAAATTGCCTCAGTGAGGCTCAGGCTACGCAAATCTTCGCTGTTGGGCAGACGCAACACCGCACCCTTTTTCAACAGGTTGATATTACCGTTGATAAAAGCTTCCGGATTCAGGCGCTGGATCGCCAACATGGTTTGCTGCACGGAAAATTCGCGGCTGACACGATTATCAAGAGCGATTTCCCACAGGGTGTCGGCAGAGGAAACCGGGCCGTAAACCTGACTGCTGTCACCACTATCGGCAGAAGCGCGCTGCGGCTGGCGACGCACAGGCTCGGGTTGCTGTGCTGCAGGTGTTTCAGCGGGTTGCTCCACTTCTGGTTCGGCAACCGGCTGCTGTGCGGGTTGCGCTGGACGCGGAGCTGGTCTCTGCGTCTGGGTGTCACGGCGCACCTGCTGGCGCTCGCGTTCGGCGGCGCGCACCGGCTGTTGAGCGCTGTTCGGTGAAAACGCCGGCAGATCCATCAACAGGGTGTATTCCCTCAGCAAACGTCCACTGGGCCAGCGGGTTTCAACCAGGAAATTCAGAAAGGGTTCGCGAATCGGTTCGCGGCTGGTAATACGGACCACCGGCTTGCTGCCCGAATAATCCACATCAAAACGCAGTGAAGTGAGTAGGTAGGAGCGCTCCACTCCAGCGCGGTCAAATTCATCCGGCCCCGCCAGACGTACTTTGATCTCAGCATCGTCCAGGCCGCGGGTTTGCAGCAGGCCAATCTCCGCATCGAGCGGTTGATTAAGGGTGGAGTTGAGTTTGATCTCCCCCAGTCCGAGCGCCAGAGTCGCGTTGCTTCCCAGTGCACCGACTAGACCAACTGCAAGTGCCAACTTACGCACACGCATATCCGATTCCCTTTATTGTTAGAATCTTCCCAGGGCTTCCGAAAAGCGCGCCTTCAGAAAATCCCCATTACTGAACAGTAATCGTTCGACTATTTGACCGCCATACGGGCGGCCACCAACCAGGGCGAATCATTCGCCATTCGCAGCCGGACCAAAGTTAAGATTACACCTTCACTATGGCGGCTAAGTATTAAATATCAGTAGTTTTTTAGCAACAAGTGAGCAATTTGTGCACAGTTCATTGCAACGTCTTTGCGCAGATTATCCGACACCGCACAAAGGTTTATCTGCCGCTTGCCAAGTAGGCTTTGGCGTAAGCGACCTATGATTGTCACGTCACTACCCACGGCATTTTCCGCCGAGGGCTGTTCCGCCAACTGAAGGCGCACACCATTGGCTAACAGTGCGCGTATTTTTTCCAGGTCCGTCTCTTCGCGCAAAACAATGCCTAAATTGGCCAGCTGGCCGTGAAAGACAGAAACCGTATTAATACTGGCATCAATAGCGACGTCATCGCCGAGCAAACGGCGCAAGTCGTGAATCAAAGTCAGCTCGCCGAGGGTGTGGCCACTGGCGAGCAAGGCTTCACTGGCGCTGAGTTGATTAAATGCAAGGCGGTGTCCAATGGCGGGATCGACCTCCGCATCCTGGCCACTGAACATACGCGCGGTCTGCGCCGCAGTGGCATCAATGGCTGCTTTACCTAAGGCGGATACCGGTTGATTGAGTTGCACCTGCACACCCTGCAGGTTTTCTGCCAGGGGAAATAGCGCTTCAGCTACCATGGCGGCGCCGGCACTGGGCACTGCCACTACGCGGCGCTCCGCGCTGGCTAATTCTGCTGCGTTGAATGCGGGATGGATCAGGGCAACACTCTCGTCGCCGCGGGTATTGTTCGCCGCATCCACTATCCAGGCACCGCTGTTTTCGGCGCTGTTCATAGCCACATTAATGGCTTCGCTGGAGTCCAGCAAAATGACCACCTGCCCCTCGGCAAAAGTGAATTTTTCCAGGGCTTGTACCGGGATACTGCGATTGGCAAATACCTGCGGATCGACTTCGCGCTCCTCGCTCTCCAGCAAACACAGCTGCTCGGCGGTAATAATTTCCCGCTCCTCCAGGATTTCCAGCAGAGGGGCAAAGGCGGCGTTATCGACACCGACGATGACCAGTTTGCGGGCGGCTTCGGACATGGCTATTCACTTCGTTGGGTTGGAAAGGAAAAAATGAGGGGGCGATTATACCCGTGGGGGAAAATCGAAAAAGCCGCTATGACAACCAGTAGCGGCTTTTTACTTGATGGGGTTCACAGCTTGGCAAAATGTCCTCTATTAACAAACACAGCAACATGCGCCGCTAGAGAACTTATACCAAGCTGTACCAGTTACAGCTTACCCAGCAAAATCAGCAGGATACGGCGCAGCGGTTCGGCTGCCCCCCAGAGTAATTGATCGCCCACGGTAAAAGCGTTCAGGTATTGGGGCCCCATGCTTAACTTACGCAGACGCCCCACAGGAATATCCAGCTTGCCGGTGACCGCTGTGGGCGTCAGCTGCTGCAATGTGGCCTCACGCTCATTGGGTACCACATTGACCCAATCGTTAGCACTGTCCAGCAACTGCTCTATTTCTTCCAGCGGCAGATCTTTTTTCAGCTTCACGGTAAAAGCCTGGCTGTGACAGCGCATGGCGCCGATACGCACGCAGGTGCCATCCACCGGAATTGGACTCTGGGTTTGCAGAATTTTGTTGGCTTCCACCTGGGCCTTCCACTCTTCGCGGCTCTGGCCATTGTCCAATTGAGTATCGATCCAGGGCAGCAGGCTGCCGGCCAGAGGCGCACCAAACTGTGCAGTGGGGAATTCCGCCGAGCGCATGTCCGCAACCACCTTGCGATCGATATCCAAAATGGCGCTGGCGGGATTTTCCAGCTCCGGTGTCACGCCGTCGCGAATCGCGCCCATTTGCGCGATCAACTCGCGCATATTTTGAGCTCCCGCACCACTGGCGGCCTGATAGGTCATGGCAGTGACCCACTCCACCAGATCCGCCTTAAACAGGCCACCCAAAGCCATCAGCATCAGGCTCACTGTGCAGTTGCCGCCGATAAAATTCTTCTGCCCCGCATCGATGGCACGGTCGATCACATCGCGGTTGACCGGGTCCAGTACGATCACCGCGTCCTCCTGCATACGCAGGCTGGATGCCGCATCGATCCAATAGCCCTGCCAGCCGGCCTCGCGCAGGCGGGGGAAAACCTCTTTGGTGTAATCGCCGCCCTGGCAGCTGACAATGGCATCCAGCGCCGCGAGTGCATCGATATCGTAAGCGTCGCCGAGCGGCGGCAACTCGCGGCCGATATCCGGCGCTTTACCGCCAGCATTGGAGGTGGAGAAGAAGATCGGTTCAGCGATATGCGCAAAGTCATCCTCGGCGCTCATGCGTTCCAGTAATACCGAGCCAACCATACCGCGCCAGCCGATAAAACCTATTTTCTGCATTGCTTTGTCCTGTTTGTGATGTGATCAGAGTGCGCCACCGAGAAAGTGGCGCGATAGTGAAATGGGCAAATTCTTACGGTCACTCGCACTCAAAGCGCGGCGACGACAGCGGCACCCATCTCCGCCGTGGAAACTTTGCGGCAACCCTCTGTGTAAATATCGGCAGTGCGCAGCCCCTGCTCCAGCACCTTGCTGACTGCGGCCTCGATGGCATCCGCCGCTTCGCCCATATCCAGGGAGTAACGCAGCATCATCGCCGCCGACAGAATAGTGGCGAGCGGGTTGGCGATGCCCTGCCCGGCGATATCTGGAGCGGAACCGTGGCAGGGTTCATACAAACCGAAACCGTTTTCGTTTAGGGAAGCGGATGGCAGCATGCCGATGGAACCGGTGAGCATGGCGGCGGCATCGGAGAGAATATCGCCGAACATATTGCCAGTCACCATTACATCGAACTGCTTGGGTGCGCGCACCAGCTGCATCGCGGCATTGTCCACATACATGTGTGACAGTTCCACATCCGGGTACTCCGGCGCCAGGCGATCCAGTACTTCGCGCCAGAGTACGGTGACTTCCAGTACATTGGCCTTATCGACAGAACAGAGTTTGCCACTGCGCTTTTGCGCCGCCTCAAAAGCCGAACGGGCGATGCGCTCAATTTCCGATTCGCTGTACACATAGGTGTTGAAGCCCTGGCGCTCACCATTCTCCAGGGTGCGAATACCGCGGGGCTCACCGAAATAAATCCCGCCGGTGAGTTCGCGCACAATCAGAATGTCCAGCCCAGCGACCACCTCCGGTTTGAGCGAAGAGGCGTCGGCTAGTTGCGGATAGAGAATGGCCGGGCGCAGATTGGCATAAAGGCCTAGCACGCTGCGAATTTTCAGTAATCCCTTTTCCGGACGAATTTCCCGCGTCAGGGTATCCCATTGGGGGCCACCGACAGCGCCGAGCAATACCGCATCGCACTCGCCTGCGGCCTTGAGCGTTTCGTCGGTGAGGGGCTCACCATGCGCATCGATTGAGGCGCCGCCGATCAGGCCCTGTTCAAAACTCAGCCCTAAATTGTATTTTTCCGATGCAACTTCCAGCACCGCCATAGCCTGCTCAACAATTTCCGGGCCAATGCCGTCGCCCGGCAGAATCATTACTTTTTTTGTCACAGGAATTTCCTTTTAGTACTGAACCGCATCGAAAAGCCAGGGCGCTTTTTCACGTCGCTTCATTTCATATGCGCGAATATCATCGGCATGTTCCAAAGTCAGGCCGATGTGGTCGAGACCGTTAATCAGACAGTGTTTGTGGAAGGCATCCACCTCGAAGGCAATCGTCTCGCCACAGGGCTTGTGAATATGCTGCTGCTCTAGGTCGATAGTGAGGGTGTAGCCTTCCTGCGCGTGCGTTTCCTCGAACAAGCGGTGTACCACGGCTTCGGGCAAAACGATTGGCAGCAACCCGTTTTTAAAACAGTTGTTAAAGAAGATATCGGCAAAACTGGGGGCGATGATTGCGCGGAAACCGTGATCTTCCAACGCCCAGGGAGCGTGTTCACGACTGGAGCCGCAGCCAAAATTTTCCCGCGCCAGCAGCACCGAGCCACCCTGATAGCGTGGAAAATTCAGGGGGAAATCCGGGTTAATCGGGCGAGCCGAGCAGTCCTGACCGGGAAAACCCTCATCCAGGTAGCGCAACTCATCAAACAGGTTGGGGCCGAAGCCAGTACGCTTGATGGACTTCAGAAACTGCTTGGGAATAATCAGGTCCGTATCCACATTGGCACGATCCATGGGCACCACAAGGCCCTCGTGCTGGGTAAATGCTCTCATCAGGCCATCTCCTCTTGCGCTTGTACTGGTGCCATCTCACGCACATCCACAAAGTGTCCGGCAATTGCCGCTGCCGCCGCCATCGCGGGACTGACCAGGTGTGTGCGGCCACCGTAACCCTGGCGGCCTTCAAAGTTGCGGTTGGATGTGGAGGCGCAGTGCTCACCAGCCCCTAATTTATCCGCATTCATTGCTAAGCACATGGAGCAGGAGGGCTCTCGCCACTCGAAACCGGCCTCGATAAAAATTTTGTGCAACCCCTCACGCTCCGCCTGGGCCTTGACCGCCTGGGAGCCGGGTACAATCAATACCTGTTTAACGCTGTCGGCCTTACTGCGCCCCTTGGCTATAGCGGCAGCGGCGCGCAGGTCCTCAATACGGGAGTTAGTACAGGAGCCAATAAAGACGCGATCAAGTTTGATATCACTGATCCTCTGCCCGGCGCTCAGTCCCATATATTCCAGTGCGCGCTGCATACCGGTGCGTTTGGTAGAATCGCCTTCGGCAACGGGGTCCGGCACATTGGCGCTAATAGGAACAACCATTTCCGGCGAGGTCCCCCAGCTCACCTGGGGCTCGATCTCCTCACCACGCAACACAACCACTTGGTCGAACACTGAGTCGTCATCGGAGTGCAGCTGGCTCCAGGCTTCAGCCGCTCTATCCCAATGCTCTCCTTTTGGCGCATAGGGCTTGCCCTTCACATAATCGAGGGTGATCTGGTCCACTGCCACCATGCCCGCGCGGGCTCCGGCCTCTATCGCCATATTGCACACAGTCATGCGGCCTTCCATGGACATCTTGCGGATGACTTCGCCGCCGAACTCAATGGCATAGCCGGTACCGCCGGCGGTGCCGATCTTGCCGATAATCGCCAGCACTACGTCTTTGGCTGTGACGCCGGGAAGCAGCTCGCCATCCACGCGCACCAGCATATTCTTCATTTTGCGCTGGATGAGGCACTGGGTGGCCATCACATGCTCCACCTCGGAGGTGCCAATACCATGAGCCAGGGCCCCCAGCGCACCGTGGGTAGAAGTGTGGGAATCGCCACACACTACCGTCATACCCGGAAGGGTGGCGCCGGTTTCCGGTCCAATCACATGCACGATACCCTGCCCCGGTTCGTTGATACCGAACTGCACCACGTCGAAATCCCGGCAGTTCTCATCCAGGGTCTGCACTTGAATTCGGGAAATATCGTCGCGAATACCGCTGACACCCGCCGCACGTTCAACGCTCTCGGAAGGCACATTGTGATCGGGGGTCGCGACCAGGGAGTCCTTGCGCCAGGGTTGTCGGCCAGCCAGACGCAACCCTTCAAAGGCTTGCGGAGAGGTCACCTCGTGAATCAGGTGGCGGTCGATATAGATCAACGCAGACCCATCGTCACGGGTCTTAATCAGGTGGTCCTGCCAGAGTTTGTCGTAGAGTGTTTGCCCTGCCACAGCCTTTCCTCTCAGTAGTTATGCGCCTGAGTCTAACCAGGAGTCAAAAATAACACCAATTTATATTTATTATTCAATGTATTCCAATATGGAATTTGAGGTACTATTGGGCCCAGAGTTCCATCTGCGGGAGACATAGCAATTGGAAATTCAGTGGTTGAAGGCTTTCCTGGCAATTGCCGAACAGGGCTCCGTTTCGGGGGCGGCAGAACAACTGCACCTGACCCAGCCCGCCGCCAGCAAGCGCCTCGCCGCTCTGGAGCAGCAGCTGCAGGCGCCGCTGTTTGATCGTATAGGCCGTAAGCTACAGCTCACCGATGCCGGGCGCGCCCTACTGCCCCGCGCCCGCCATATCCTCAATGAAATCTCCGACACCGAACAAGAGTTGCGCGCCCTTGGCGATACCGTTAGCGGTAGCCTGCGCATCGCCACCAGTCACCATGTGGGTCTACATCACCTCCCGCCAGTACTCAAGGAGTTCAGTAATCGCTACCCGAAAGTAGCCCTGGATATTGACTTCGTGGACTCCGAGCAAGCCTACGAAGCCCTGATGGCTGCCAAATACGAACTGGCCGTGGTCACCCTGGCCCTCAAGGATTACCCACACCTGAATGCACAAGTGATCTGGCCGGACCCCTGCGTAGTAGTCGCTGCACCGAACCATCCACTCACCCGAATCCCGGAGTTGGAGCTGGCTGACCTAGCCAATTACCCCGCCATACTGCCAGACCTCAATACCTATACCGGACGCCTGATCAAAAGGGAATTCGATGCCCAGGGCTTGAAGCTCACCTCCAAGCTGGCCACTAATTTTCTGGAAACCATCAAGATGATGGCCTGTGTCGGACTGGGCTGGAGTGTTTTACCCCAAACTCTGGTGGATGAAAGCTTGGCAGTACTGCCGGTGAGAAAATTGCAGGTCTTGCGCAACCTCGGTGTGATCAGCCATCGCGGCCGTACGCTGAGTAATGCCGCCAGCGCACTGCAGCGAATGTTATTTGAAGCAAATCCCTAAATTGCCCGGCGGCGGCTAACATGACTAAGCCCCGTATAAATTCCGCCCAACTTCGCCCACCCCTTAAATAGCACAACGCCCTACTCTTTCTGCGGCACTACAACTCCACCGCAAGCGACACTTATGCTTAATCGGCCGACAAATTTGTGAAAATGTGCAACTTACAGCAACACATTAAAAATAACCCTGTACACTCCGCGGCAAATTTATCACGGAGAGTAACTCATGAAGAAATCTGCTATTGCCCTGTGCGCCCTTCTCAGCAGCGGTGCCGCCAGCGCTGATACGATTCTCGGCTTCGATGCCACCCTCGGTGCCTGGCTGCCAAATTACGACGGTAATATTGGTAAGGACGATTACAACCTGGACAAACTCTCCCTCAGCGAAGACCACATCACCTTTATTCAGGTCGCACTGGAACACCCAATTCCGCTGGTACCCAATATCATGCTGGCACACAGCAACATTGGTACCGATGGCAGCGCCGAACTGCAAAGCACCGTGACTTTCGACGATGTAACTTTCCAAAGTGGCACAACCATCAACACGGACCTCGACCTCACCCACACCGACGCCACTTTCTATTACGAAATTTTGGACAACTGGGTAAACCTGGATCTGGGCCTTACCGCGCGTAGATACGACGGTGAATTTACCGCCATTAGTGAAGATCGCACAGAGACCATCCAGCTAACAGGCTACCTACCAATGGCCTATGGAATGGCGCGTTTTGACCTGCCGTTTAGCGGCTGGTCTGTTATTGCACAGGGCAATGGCACCGCTTATCGCGGCGATACCCTCACCGATTTCACCGCAAAAGTGCGCTGGGATTTCGTACCTGCCGTGGACTTGGCGATTGAGGCTGGCTATCGTGTGATGAACCTGGACCTGGATGAACTGGATGACTTGCAGAGTGATGTTGAAATTAAAGGCCCCTATATTGGCCTAAATCTGCACCTCTAATTATCCATCTAGGCTTCAGGCCTAATTCATCTCCACCAATTCAAAAATTACTTCCGGCACGCTATAGCTAGCGCGCCGGAATTCCCCTAAGGTGGGCTCTCAACTTGCCCCTTGAGAAACCACTAGGTAGCGCGGGAACCTCCCCCAAATGCCACCGGCTAAAATCCCACTGAACATTCTTGAGGGCCGCAGAAACACAATAAACTCTTCAGAGTTTCCTTAGAGCAAGAACAGCGAGGCGAACGGGCAGTGCAATCTATTCTGCAAACACTGGGAATTTCCCACCCCATTTTTCAAGCGCCAATGGCTGGTGTCTCAACTCCAGAACTTGCTGCCGCAGTCTCCAATGCCGGCGGACTCGGCGCCATCGGACTCGGCCCCTATTCCCCACAGAAAGTCGCCGAAATAATCCAACAAACCCGCGAACTCACCGAGCATCCCTTTAACGTCAATGTCTTCTGCCATCAACCAGCAGTTGCAGATCCCCAGCGTGAAGCCGCCTGGCTCAACCACCTGGCACCTTATTTCTCGGAACTGGATGCAACACCACCCCAAGCGTTACACGAACCTTACCCGAGTTTCATTGGTAACAACGAGCTGCTGGAAGTGCTCCTGCAAGAAAAGCCCGCCGTGGTGAGCTTTCATTTTGGGTTGCCCGAGCAAGGCGCCATCAGCGCGCTCAAAGATTCAGGGATAATCCTGATAGCCACCGCCACAACTCCCGAAGAAGCAAAGCTCGCAGAAGACGCGGGGATGGATGCCTTGATCGCTCAAGGTATAGAGGCGGGCGGTCATAGAGGGGTATTTGATCCAGAAGAAGATCGAGAAATAGGGACGCTCGCTCTAGTCCGACTGCTTTGCAGCCAAAGCAATCTGCCCATTATTGCCGCCGGGGGCATCATGGATGGAGCCGGTATACACGCAGCTCTCTCACTCGGCGCCAGCGCTGTGCAGATGGGAACCGCCTTTATTCTTTGTCCAGAATCCGCCGCTGACGATAACTTCCGGGCAGCTCTTAAAAGCGAGCGAGCCCATCACACCGCAATCACCGCCAATATCTCCGGGCGTCCCGCTCGCGGTATTGCCAATCGTTTTTATCGGGATTTAAACCGCAATGCGCCAGCAAGGCCTGATTACCCCATTTGCTACAGCGCCGGCAAGGCTCTCGCCAACGCCTCGGCTGCAGCTGGCAGCGATAGTTTTGCGGTGCAATGGGCTGGCCAGGGTGCCCCCCTATGCAGGGCCCTACCAGCAACAGAATTAATTACCACCTTGGCCGCAGAACTGGAAGCCACACAATAATTATTGTCCAAATATGCTTTTCCCCGAGAATATTGTGACTCGGGGAAAATCACCGAGTAAAAATCGCTATCCTGTTCCCTTCCAGATCACGGAAATAAGCACCAAGGAAAGCTCCAGGATCTCCATGGCCTGACTCACCTTCGCTCACAGCACCCAAGTTAAGAACCATAGAAAAAACACGATCAACTTCCTTTTCATTCTCGGCTTTAAGAGCAACCATAGTGCCATTACCAAAGCTGGCAAACTCATTATTGAACGGCACAGTTAGCGCGAGTTTCTTAGAGGAATTGGGAAATTCCCCAAAGACCACTCTACCAAACGCATAAATTTCCTTACCCCAAGCAAGCTAATTAACTGGCCATAAAAACTGCGAGCCAGCTCCAGGTTATTCGTACCAAGAGAGATATGTGAAATCACTACAATCACTCCTGTTTAGGGTAATTGACGTAAGATATTTTTTTAGGAGCAGCGAGTCAAAATATAGCCGGGCTATTACCCGGCAATATTTTGTTCATGGTTTATCATCTGAGGCTATCGCCCTAAAGCTACATAACTATCGAGGTCAGCGGGAGAGAATTGCCTCAACCGCAGTTTGAACTTCACTATCATTGGCATCGATAGCGAGAGAAAAAGACAGATATTCATCGCCCCGACCCCCGAACCTACGGTCAATCTCGGCCAGGCAGTGAATCATTTCTCCATCCAAAATAAATGAAAGTTCGATTTCCTTAGCTCCCAAAAATCCCCCACCCTTAAATTCAATTTCCTGATAACAGCCAGATTTTGAAGAAAAGGAACCGCCATTCAAATAGCCTTTTTCAACATCTGCCTTCACCAGATCAAAACCCTCGTTTTCAATCAGAGTGAAAATTGACTGCACCACCGGCAGGGGCTTAACTTCCAGGTAGTCCCTATCTTTGGGATCAATGGCGAAATCTATATCGAGTGTAGTTTCCAACCAAACACGACATTCGTTCTTATGGGCCCTAAGTGCAGTAATTGGTGCCTCATCGTTTAACTTGAACTCAAAGGGTATTTCTATACTTTCGCCGGCATCAATTGTAAATGGTTCTACAATCTTTATGTCATCTAAAGTGAAATTGATATAGCCGGTACCATTATCATTTTCTACTTTTGCCTCAGTACAGAGCTTTAAATTGATTGCATCAACTTCCTGCTCAACATTACCCCCCAGGATGTGGATACTTCCCTTGATTAGCTCCCCCTGAAATAGGCTAGCGCTCTCTAAAACAGTATCGACCTTAGCCGCACCAATCCCCAAAGAGGCTTTCAACTTCTGCAACATAACTTCTAACTACCAACCAAGAAACTGAATGACCAATACTAAACACAGTGCCGATCAAAAGACAAATCAAGTTCAAAGAAGAAGTAGGACATCCAAATAAAGACCATAGTTACCCGTTATCGCGCAACTACTATTTATACGTGTTGGAGTACATTAACAAGCTTTCCAAATGGATCACGGACATAGAACCTGCGAACCCCCCACGGTTCTGATACCGGTCCGTATTCAATTTGAATGTTTTCAGCCAGTACTTTCTTTAAAACGAAATCAAGATCATCAACCTCAATTGACACATCAGGAACAGCAGTCCCGGAGCCACCTTCAGATGCCACACTTAATTGGGTGGTCATTTCTTCGCCTGAGCTATATGTTTTGATCCAGCCGTGGTCCATAACAAGATCAAGGTCAAAGATAGACTCATAGAATCTTTTGGCATTATCTGGATTTGCCGCTTCGATATTTAAAACTATTCTCTTTACTTTCATTAAACGAACCTCAGGGTAAGTCTTGTAGTTAACGCCGCCATAAACGGCTGCCAAAGCAACGCGAAGGCAGTCCGGTGGAGGCCCAAAGGGCCGGAGTAAACTGCTTGCGCTTGTTATACATTTCTGACGATATAGCCTATATCTTGGTATTACACTTTCTAGCCCAAACCTTGAAAATTAACCAAGAGATGGCAATACTTACCAATACCCAAATTGGGCTTGTAGACAAAAAAATTGGAACTACAAGGTCATATTCGTATCTATCTGCCCCACTATCCTTCCCTCCAAGAGCAGAATCACAGTTAACCTTCCATCGAGTTAAAGTCGGAAAAATTAAAACAAAACTCAATGCTAATAATTAATTTTTCTTTCTCGAATTGCTTTCAATATGAGCGCCTGGTCGCTGCTGGTAAACCAAAGAAAGTAGCCCTTACCCCATGTATGAGGAAGCAACTTACCATCATAAATACAATGGTAAAAACAACACTTACTAGAATGAGAAAAGGGCTTAAATATTTGACAAAGGACCATAGTCACTTGTTAGGCATGCGAATGTGAATCATTTGTAGCATGGAAAAGACCCCATCCGTGACCATCTAGATCGACAAAACTGTGTGAATACATGAAACCTAAATCTTCGGGTTTATCATATGTTGTGCCGCCTGCCGCAAGCGCTTTGGCAACAAGCCCATCCACCTCCTCTCGACTTCCACAGGCCAATGAGATTAAAACTTCAACTTCATTTTTTGTGTCACAAATGGTTTTTGGCGTAAAGTTACGAAACAAATCGTGTGTGGACAGCATGACGTAAATATAGTCGCTAATAACAATACACCCGCCTGCATCATTCGACATCTGAGAATTTTGCGAGAAACCGAGGGCTTTAAAAAAATCGAGCGACTTGGGTAGATCAGCAACTGGCAAATTAATGTATATTTGCTTACTCATATATTCCTACCTTGTTTTCAGATGATGTTGCGTTGCCTAACACTTTGCTAAACGGCAGCCGGAACACAGTGTAGGCTGTCTGGTGCAGGGCGCAACATATGCGCCCAGAAAGAATTTAAACAACTTATTATCATATACTAAGTTCTCAATTTTAACGCTACTGAGATCAATGTGACAAACATGAAGATCAAATATGCGCTAGTCAGGTATGGCTCCGTAGTAAGGGAAGTTCAAAGCACGCTTTAATACAACTATTGAGCCTGATCCAGTAAATGAAACATGATCTGCTCCTCAATTTTCAAAAGCTACAAATGATAACGAGGCTGTAGAAAAACAGTTTTAGAAAAGCTGTCACTCCTCAGATTCCTCCAATTAAAATTTCGACCTAAATGTAGCTATATCACCAAATTTCTTTCATTGTATTAAATTTAGGCGTCTTGATGCCCTTAATTTATACTCAATCAGTGGATACTGCCATATCTCATCAACTTTTCAATGTTAAGTACCAAGCAGAACATCTGCCATTGTCCCTGAACCTTAATTTTTCCTCATAGCGAGAAGCGATTCAATCGCTTGTTGGTACCAATGTTCCCAAACATTGGCTCGACAACAGACATTAACATGCTCTTCTTTTAACAAGAGCATGTATTTTCCTGCCGGACAGATGCAGGTTTTCTTTTTCTTGTTGAATGTAAATTCACTAGCTGGGAAAGCCTGATCAGCATTAGCTCTACCATTTTGATTACGCTTGCCATACTTGGCTTTTTGCTTAGCAAAAGCTTTATCACGGGAACGGAATTTATTGTCAGGTATGTAGGCATTAATGCCGTTTTCTCGCAGGTAGCTGTAGTTAGCATCGTTGGAGAATCCAGTATCAGCAGTAATGATGACCTGTTTGACCAAGATGTCTTCTTCTATTCCTATATTCTGATAATGGCAACTGATGCCATCGAGAATAGGTTTCAGTGTATGATGTTCCTGCCCCTCACCAAAGGCCTGTGCTTCAACAACGATCTGATGCTTCCTATCAACTGCGGCAACACCGTTATAGCCTTGGATGGTTCCCTTGCTGGTAGTCATCTTGGCTGATTCATTGTCCGTAATATTACTTTTTACCTCTTTAGGGTTTTTACCTTGCCCCATCCTGGGGGAGTGATTCTTTAAGAACTGATCAATTTTATCAAAGTGTTTCTGCAGGGTATCAGCTGCTTTAGCTAACGAGGGTGTAGAAAAACTCAGCCTTCATTTTATATTGTGCTTCTACGTGAAAAATAGCTTACTCATCAGTGAAAACTAAATCAGAATTCACGTAAAATCACCATTTGTGGTCAACATTTGATCACATCTGAAGAATCATAGGAACACATTAGTTTTTCTACAGCCTGAACGCTTGCTTTCGCTCTTTTTCTTTAGGTTCCCTGCCATCAAGCCTCTTGTGCTCTTTGAGGCAATGTTTGATCTTCTTGCGAATTTTTTCCTGCTTCTGCTCTAGCTCTTTAAAAGTCCTCGAATGTTCTTTACTGGCATTGGATGGCATCTTGCATCCATCTACTGCAAATAGTTCGTTGCCAAGCAGCCCCTGCTGATCGCAGACTAGTAACACTTGCTCAAACACCGACTCAATCGCATCAGGATGACTGCTTACGAAACTCGCAATACTAGTAAAATGCGGAACGGTATCGCATGACAGTGCTTTGAAGAGAATATTGTTTTCACATTGCCATTGAATTTCACGACTTGAAGTAATGCCTTTTGAGTAAGCAAACAATATGATTTTCAGTAGGATAGCCGGATCATAGGCGGTTCGCCCGCTGCTATCATTTTGATATTTTTTATGGAAGACAGAGAGATCGATATGGTCATCAATCAAATGATGAAGTGTAAACTCAAAAGTTTCAGGTTGTAGTTGTTCTTCAAAATTGATGACGACCATTGCATCTTGGTTGTAATCGTAATGTTTGAAATTGGGCATATGGATAATCTCGACATCAAGACCTCCATTTTAACAAAAAAGCTACCTTTTAAGAGTTTTTCTAAAGCCTGAACGCCGCGCTAAGCTGCATGATGAAAGTGGCTGCCTTTTTGCTGCTTTTTGCAAAAAAGGAAGACAGCTTTAGCACGTCAGATTTGAGCGCCTTGTATGGTTGTTCTTGTCCGATTCTGATGTTGAAAATCCTTTTCGCTAACGGGTAAATTGAGACCCACCTTCGGCGGCCACCGAAGGCCTTGTTTGTCACAGTTCGTTGCTGCGCCGGTTCATAAAGACCGATAACAAGTATGAACGTGACAGACACTCACTAGGCATAACTCGAATAGTCATGTGGGCCTCGAGCCCGAATAGCAAGGCGGAGATAGCTTATCTTATGGAACCTCAAGAGATCAATGTCGGTATCGATACCAGCAGTAAACAACTCGATATTTATGTGAGACCTAGTGGCCAGTTTTTTAGTGTTACCAATAACAAAGAAGGTATTAAAGACGCCATTAAACAACTACAACCGCTTAAACCTCAAAGAGTATTAATCGAGTCCACAGGAAGACTAGAATTAGAATTCGTCTGTGCTGCTCATAAAGCGGGACTGCCGATAGTTGTTTGCAATCCTTCGCAAGTAAGAAACTTTGCAAAATCAGCGGGGCGGCTCGCCAAAACAGATAAGCTAGATGCAATTGATATCGCACATTTTGGTGAAGCAATGAAGCCAAGATTGTCATCAATCAAACCAGAAAAACTCAGAAATATCAGTGATTTGCTGACGGTCAGGAACCAGTGCTTAGAGATGAGTACAATGCAAAAGAATCGTCTCAGGAGAATGCCTAAGTCTGTTCACAAGCCCATTCAGGCTATCTTAAAGGCCATCAAGAAAGAGCTAGTGGTCCATGCGGAAAATAAGGTTACGTAATTTGAGTTCGCGTATACTTGCCCCATGGATACTCCTGACGTTTTCACAATTACCGCTCATGATGCAGCGACCCTGGAAAGCTGGAT
>NZ_JAIVKI010000013.1 GCF_020524905.1 Microbulbifer variabilis
CTACTTTAAAAAAACTTGGAGCATCCAATGAGCACAAACGTCACCCAGCTTTTCGCCGACTTAGACGGCGGACTATTTATAGAAAAACTAGCTCACACCCTCAGTGAAGTAGCCGGCGCTGTCAGCGACCACGAGAAAAAAGGCGAGGTGAATATCAACCTGAAAATGTCAACAATCAAGAACAGCGCCCAGGTCCAAATTGAACACACCGTGAAATTCAAGAAGCCGACCATGCGCGGCTCAATTATCCAAGATGACGCCACTTCTACACCAATGTACGTCGGCACCAAAGGCGCCCTAAGTCTCTACCCTGAAAAGCAGCCACCGCTGTTTGACCAAGAGAGCAACGGCAACGTCGCCAAACTTAAAAGCAACGGCTAAGCCTTAAAACCCATTTCTTTCAAACCCAAGTCAAACCTAAAAAAGAAAAGAAGGATTTACCAATGACCATGGATCAAAGCGCAGTAAAGGAAATTAAGCAATGCCAAACTGTAGCAACACTCGATGCCGCCATTCACGGAAAACAGCTCCAAACGCCAATTTTGGCTGCGCCCATAGACTTCAAGCTGCACGACCTCGAGGGTTATTTGCCTGGCAGAACCCGCCTGCGAGGCGCAATGCACACAACTGCTTTGAAAGATTTTATTGAGTACTCCCTCGGGCATCACTGTGCAGGTTCTTCAGCATGTTTTGTCAATCCTGAGAGAATGTCTGCAGAAACAATTTTTAACCTGGGTAATAGCACCCAACCAGGCCATGCAGATTTCTCTGCAGAAGTAGCACTTGTCAAAACTGCAGAATATCGCGCCCTGTTAGGCATCAACGGTGAAAGACTCAGTCAAAAACACCTGGCTGAATTTATGGAAGACTACACCGACAACATTGTCTGCTACTCCGCAGACGGCGAAACGATAAATAACAGCAAAGCCATCGCCGCCGTGCGTCGTCTCACTATCGAATCCTCACGCAAAGAGGATCACTCCGTTGAAGACTTTAAATCTAGCCGTAGTGCCTTGGAAAATATCGAAGCCCGCAGTGATGAGGGATTACCAGCCGGCTTTATTTTTGAGTGTGAGCCTTACAACGATCTAAAACTTAGAGCTTTTGATCTGCGCTTATCGGTAATTACCGGACGTGAAGCTCCTATGCTCAGCGTTCGCATCAAACGGCTGGAAGCCATTCAAGAAGATATGGGCAGAGAACTTGAAACCAAACTCGGCGAAGCATTCAGTTTAGATGATACAACCAGCCCAATAATAGACACCTATATCGGCACCTTCTCACCCTAACCACAAACTTAGTTGCTTCGGGCCGCAGATACTGGGCCCTAATACAGGACCAAGATCCAATGAAACCATACGCCCTATTTTACGGCGCCTACAACCTTGAGATGGGTGGCGTAATAGATTTTAAGCAGTCATACCACACAGAAAAAGAAGCCTTTGAAGTGGCAACACAAATTGCCAAAAACGATATTTTCACCAGCTGGATTCAGATATTCGACAAGAAAACAGACACCGCAAAGATTTACAGCGTGGTGGATGGAAAGTTGAAAGAACGGAAAGATAAGACTTGCCCTGCAGGGTTATTCGAAACCGCCCAGCCTCAGGCCTGCTGAAAATTAAATACTGACCTAAGCCCGCCCAGTGCGGGCTAAGTGGGTAGAGGTAATTAATAACTTAATCAGGTGGAGAACATGACAAACTTTGTTTCAGGAGTAACTCGTCATATATGCATTGATATCCAAGGCGCGTTGAGGAAATCCGACAAATGGCTAGATGGGATTTTGCAGGATGCTGAAACCGGGAGAGAAATGTCCCCAAATGAGGTACGGCATTTTCTGCGCAAACAGCAGGAGAAAGGACTTAGCTACTATAGCGGCTGCGACAACATGGACTCTACTGGGCGCTGCGCAGGACACCCACCAGAGGAAGAAAGCAGTGGCCAAGCGTAAACCCCGCAAACCCATGAGCAAGCAGGCACAACACGCCCGCCTGGTTAACCGCTGGCTGCCCGGCTTGGTCCTCACCGCCCGAAGCAGCACCGGCCTGGATACCGATGGCGACCCCATTCTCGACATCAGTCATCGACGTCAAGGCGGCGCTGTTGGTGATATTGCCCGCGCCAAGCTACAGCACGAAATCCTCAACTGGCAACACCACTGGCTGGTAACGGTTTTTGTTGAGTGCAAAACCCCAAAGGGCGAACGCTATACCGACTCCACCGAGTTCGAAGCCCGCGGAGTCCGCCTAAACGACTTGGCCGAACTGGTGCGCCCAGAGCTGGACAATATCCAAAACCAAGCCAACCCCAACCACTACAAAGACCACGGCTGGCAGGCGGAGATTCTGCCGAACCGTAAGCAAGAAAAAGGGAGAGCAGCATAATGAAGGAAAGACCTATTTTATTTAATGGGGATATGGTGCGGGCTGTTGTTTGGACCGGCTACCGCAACGCAAAACATCGACGGAATGGGGGAATGAAGTGATGACACCTGAACAGAGAGCTCATAGGGATTTTTTCCGGAAACACTCAGAGCCAACTGCAGATAAGCCGTGGTTTTCGTATAGCCCTGACGGCGACTTCTTATTTTTTTCCACTGAGGAAGAGGCCAAGGAGCATGCAGAGGGCGAGATTCCAGATTACTGCCAGGACACCTGGGATGAAGAAGTTGAAGGGGTTCTTGTGGGCAGGGTTTCGCTAGTGGCGACCCAGACCGATCTGCAGCATAGACCTCCAGAGGATCAGCTTGACGACGATGGCTGTGATGAGGATGGCAACTACTGGGATGATGGTGTCGATTATCGATGCGATTACAAGCTCCTACCCCTGGCAAGTGAAACTGAAAAAGCTGCAGAGCAGCAAGACGAGAGCCCAGTGGATGCGCTGATGAAGAAGGTTGAGTGCCTTATCACTACCTATGTCTCTGCTCGCACAGATGAGTCGAATGGAGCCCTGTTAGAGGGGCTGCAAGGGTTAGAAGATGCGAAGGAACTGTATTCAGAGCTGCGCGAAGAGCTGGAGGCACTCCTGTGATTTCACCAAAACAGGAAAAGCCGATCCTATTTAATGCCCAAGATGTGCGGGCAATTCTGGATGGCCGCAAAACCCAGACGCGCAGGCTTATAAAGCCACAGCCATTTAATGGTGTAAACGATGAGGAGGCTATCAAGCAAATGGGTGGTTTACCTGCTGGCCGCTCCTTATATCAGGAGATCAACAGTGCCTGGCAAAGCGGGTTTGTAGATATTAATTGCTCCTACGGTGAACCCGGTGACCGCCTATGGGTGCGTGAGACATTTGGTTATGAGGTTCGCTCATTGGGAGGCTCGCCACATGAACAGATCGTCTATCGAGCCTCTAAACCAGATGCCGTGCGCTGTTATGACTGCAATGGGATGGAACAACCCATAAAGTGGAAGCCATCAATCCACATGCCCCGCTGGGCCAGCCGTATCACCTTAGAAATAACTAATGTTCGCGTTGAGCGTATTCAAGGTATCAACGGCGATGATGCCATTGCTGAGGGGATTCAATCTTGGATAGACAGCTTTAAAGCGCGGCCAACGTATCACCAGAATAGCAATTTAGGTGGTTATCCAGTTACCGCATTTAGCCGGATGTGGAAATCCATTTATGGCGACGACTACTGGGACAAAAACCCATGGGTATGGGTGATTGAGTTTCGCAGGGTTGAACGGGCAGAGGTGGCAGCATGAAAGTACAGACCGGAATTATTGAGGGTGGCATAGCCACTATGTTTGCGCGTTAGCTTACAGGAAAGGATTATGAGCGAGATACTTACCGATGCCCAGCTGCGTAGATTGACCGGAGCAAAGTCTTCTGAGTTACAGAAGTCGGTGTTAGAGGAAAATCAGATTCCTTATGTACGCCGCAGGGATGGCACACCAGTCGTAACCTGGGCCATGGTCAACCAATCCAAATTAGCTTCACGACCAAGGGGTAAAGCACTCCCTCTTGGATTTAATCTGGAGGCCGCTAGTTAATGGGGAGACTTAGAAAGCCTGAAAATATTTGGATGCCGCCCTATGTTGTGAGATACCCCCGCGGTTATCGAGTACGCAGGCGGGGATACCCAATTCAACACCTGGCCGGACCTGACGCCAGTCGTTCTGAAGTGTGGGCAGCATATGAGCGCTGGCAGACTGGCCAGAAGGTCAAAAATTCTACCGTAAATGATTTAATTGACCTCTACTTCGCATCACCCCAATACACTAAGCACCTTAAGCCCAGTACACAGCGAGACTACGAACGCTACAGCAAGCGTATTCGCAAAGTGTTCGGTGAGATGGACCCAGACAATATCACCTCCCCTATCATTCAGATGTTTTTGGATGCACGTGGGGCTGAACACCCTACAGCAGCTAATCGAGAGAAGACTTTTCTGGGAATAATAATGACCTGGGGAAAAAGCCGCGGCCTCGTGAATATCAGCAACCCATGTGATGCTGTGAAGCCAATGCCGGAAAACCCTGGAGGCCGGTATGTTGAGGACTGGGAGTATGACGCTTTCTGGGAGTTTTTAGGTGCTAAGGGGCACCTCATGCATCAGTGCGCCATGGAGATAGCCTACCTATGTGCCGCGCGCCAACAAGACGTACTTGCCCTCTCGACGGAGCATATTCAAGAGGAGGGTTTATTAATTGTTCAAGCCAAGACGGGAAAGCAACAGATTAAGTTATGGTCACCTCGGCTAAAAGATGCCGTTGAAATGGCCCTGTCTACCAATACTCAAACCAAGGTGCAGACTTCCCACATACTAAGAGGCCGTACCGGTCGCGGATATACACGCACCGGCTTCAATGCGGTATGGCAAAGGGAGCAGCGCGCAGCTCTGGAAAGTGGAGCAATCAAGAAGCGCTTTCGGTTTCATGACCTCAAAATTAAAGCAATCTCTGATTTTGAGGGTGACACTCAACGCTTCTCTGGGCATAAAACAAGGTCCATGGCTGAGCGCTACAATCGCACTCCAGACCGCGTAGATACACTCACTAAAACCAGAATTGGCACCAGGGATTGGCACCACAAGTCCAAAAACGAAAAAACCCCGCACTAGGCGAGGTTTTAAGTCCTTGATAAACAAGGAAGAATCTGGGGTGGCCGACGGGGATCGAACCCGCGACCTCAGGAGCCACAATCCTGTGCTCTACCAACTGAGCTACGGCCACCATAACAGTGATATACTTCAGCACCTTGTGGCAGTACTGATTGCCGGATATCTCTTGCAGCCAATCTGGCTTCAGACCAAGTCCTTTTTGCCAAACCAGCACCATCTTGTGAAGATGGCACGCCCGGCAGGACTCGAACCTGCGACCATCCGCTTAGAAGGCGGATGCTCTATCCAGCTGAGCTACGGGCGCAAGGTGAACCCGGAAAATTGGTCGGGGCAGAGGGATTCGAACCCCCGACATCCTGCTCCCAAAGCAGGCGCGCTACCAGACTGCGCTATGCCCCGTTTTCCCAATCATTCGCACCTCTTTGACCCTGTTAACCGCCCCGTAGGTGGCTGTGTAAGTCGCTGTAGCTGCGAAGTGCGTGCATAGTAATGATACCCCCGGCCCATGTCAACGCTTCTAAGCTATTATTTTTAAAGAAGTTTATCCTTTTGCCTATCTGGGCCCAGAAGTGGCGAAATTATTTCCAACCTGTGCGAAAATGGCGCACTTCGCGAATCCGACCGGATAAAAAGTAAGCGTTTTTAAAAATCGCCTGCTTCCGCCCTTCTATTAACAGTAGGTGCTGGAGCAGACTCCGGTCTATTAGCCATCGATTTTTTATTGTTAGAGATAGCATCTATGTCTGCACTGGTTCTGGACGGCAAGGCCCTGGCACAGAAAACTGAAGAAGAACTCTCGGCCCGGGTAGCCGTACTAAAGGAGAAGAGCGGTGGGCAAACGCCAATCCTGGCGACCATCCTGGTGGGTGATGACCCCGCTTCCGCTACCTATGTAAAGATGAAAGGCAATGCTTGCCGCCGCATCGGCATGGATTCCATGCAGGTGGAATTGCCCTCCTCCACCACTACTGAGGAGCTACTCGCCAAGATTGAGGCGCTCAACGCCAACCCCAACGTCCACGGTATCCTACTTCAGCACCCGGTGCCGGCACAGATCGATGAGCGTGCCTGTTTTGACGCGATCAGCCTGGAAAAAGATGTAGATGGCGTGACCTGCCTGGGCTTTGGCCGTATGGCCATGGGTGAAGAGGCCTATGGCTGTGCAACCCCTAAAGGCATTATGCGCCTACTGGAGGCCTATAATATCGAAATGGAAGGCAAGCACGCCGTGGTCGTGGGCCGTAGCCCTATCCTAGGCAAGCCGATGGCAGCCATGCTATTGAACGCCAACGCCACCGTAACTATCTGCCACTCCCGCACTCAAGACCTGGCCGAACATATCCGCCGCGCCGATATCATAGTGGGCGCCGTGGGCAAACCGGAGTTTATCAAGGCTGAGTGGATTAAAGATGGCGCAGTGGTTGTCGATGCCGGCTACCATCCAGGCGGTGTGGGCGATATCGAACTGGGCCCGCTGACTGAGCGCGTTGCCGCCTACACTCCAGTCCCCGGCGGTGTTGGCCCCATGACCATCAATACCCTGATCTACCAGTCTGTCGATTCCGGTGAGCGCAAGATTGGCTAGTTCTATACGATTGGACAAAGCGGTCAGCCAGGTCACCGATCTCTCCCGCTCCGATGTAAAGCGCGCCGCCTGGGCGGGGCGCATTACTGTGAATGGTGTGACAGTCACGGATGCCTCTACCAAGATACAGCCCAGTGATGAACTGTGCCTGGATGATGAGCCCCTGCATGAGCCGGGGCCCCGCTATATTATGCTGAACAAACCTTTGGGCTATGTAAGTGCCACCAAAGATGGCGAACATCCCACGGTACTGGACTTAATCGACGAGCCGAACAAAGCCAAGCTGCATATTGCCGGGCGCCTGGATATCGATACCACCGGGCTGGTACTGCTCACTGATGATGGCCAGTGGTCCCACAAGGTGACTTCACCAAACCACCATTGTGAGAAAACCTACTACGCTCTGCTGGCAGAGAAAATTGAGGAGGATGCAGTGGCAAAGTTTGCCAAGGGCATCTGGCTCAACAATGAAAAGAAAAGAACCAAGCCGGCCAAGCTTGAGATTCTCTATGCCAACGAGGTGCGCATCACCCTCGGTGAGGGCCGCTACCACCAGGTCAAGCGTATGTTTGCCGCCCTGGGTAACCGGGTAATCGAACTACACCGGGAGAGAATCGGCGATATTTTCCTGGATGAAGAACTCCAGGAAGGCGAATACCGGTTGTTAACTCCTGAAGAAATCGCTTCGGTACAATAAAGAATATGTCTTCGCTTCTCCTCCAGGAAATCTCACAGGTGCCGAGTGAAACCCTGTGGATCGCCGATGAAAACAGCAAGCCCTTGCTACAGCCGGGTTTCCACTTCGAAGGCGATCTCCTTACCAACCGCTGGGATATTGCCGAGCTGGCACAGGGTAAGGTTGGGCGCAGCTTCTATAACGACTTTCACTTTGAAGAGCTGGATCGCCGCTATCGCCGCATCGTTTATTCAGTTTCTAAAGAGAAGGCAATCGTTCACCATATCATCAATCAGGCCCCCCCACTCCTCGGTGAGGGTGGCGAACTGGTGTTACTGGGTGAAAAGCAGAGCGGCATTAAAAGCTATGCACTGAAAGTTGCGGAGCGCCTGGATAGCGGTAAGCACCTGCAAAAATGCGGTAACGATTATTGCAGCGTTAACCGAGTGGAGCATCCCCAGGGCGGAAAGCTCATCGCTGAGGAGGATTACCCGCAGCTCCGCAGTCTGCCAGAGTTAGGCGGCCTCTACAGCAAGCCCGGTCTATTCGGCTGGAACAAGATTGACAAGGGCAGCGCCCTGCTGGCCCAGCAACTCACCACCGAGCTGCCCAAGGAAAACGCCCAGGTAGTGGACCTCGGCTGTGGCTACGGCTACCTCAGCACACGGCTGGCATCACTCGGGAGCTTCCACTTTACCGCCACCGATAATAATGCCGCCGCCCTGCTCGCCTGTAAGAAAAACTTTCAGACTCTAGGGATAAAAGGGGTAGTACTGCCCTCGGATGTCGGGGATGAGCTGGAAAGCGGTGCTGCCGATCTGGTGCTGTGCAACCCACCCTTCCATCAGGGGTTCCAGGTGGAGGGCGATCTCACCGATCGCTTTCTGCAACAAAGCGCACGGTTATTGAAAATAACCGGTACGGCGCTCTTTGTGGTGAATGAGTTTATTCCGCTGGCCAAAAAGGGGCCACGCTACTTCTCTGAGGTGCAGTTGATCACCAAAGAGAAGGGCTTCTGTGTATATCGGCTGCGCCCTTAGGGCGCAGTTTGCCGACGTCCAAATAAGGCGAGCAGTCGCCAGGACAAGAAATCATGCTTTCATGACTAACGCGATCTGCAAAGTCTGCAGAATTAGCACAATCAATAGTCGCGCAAATTAAACAGATTCATAGAGAGGGTGTGCTCCTCCAACTCCTCCAGTTGCCGCAAGCGCTCAAAAGCCTCACGGGCAGAGGGTGTCTCCGCCCCCTGAGCCAGATCCCGGTATTGATCGGCCAGGTAGATTTCAATATCCATAGCCAGTTTGGCAATGTCGTCTAGATTATCAATATCAATACTGCGCAGACGTTGCAGGAACTCCTTCTCGCGCCCTTCTGGGGCAAATTGCACCCAGGTATGCAGGGCACCAGGGGGCAGGTCGGCGTGGAAGTTCTCCAGCGAGTGCTTCATGGAGTCCTCCCGTCGTCGAAGCTGATCTAGAAGCAGCTCAACCCGCTTGTTGGTGGCAAGCTGCTCATACTCTTCGTATTGCAGCGCCAATTTGGCATGAAAATCCCTTCCTTCCTGAATAACTTCCTCAACTGTTTTGTACCGCATTAACGAGCCCTGGAGTAATAAGTC
The DNA here is from genome assembly GCF_020524905.1 of Microbulbifer variabilis. GTDB lineage: Bacteria > Pseudomonadota > Gammaproteobacteria > Pseudomonadales > Cellvibrionaceae > Microbulbifer > Microbulbifer variabilis_A. Next base: position 8,960 of record NZ_JAIVKI010000013.1, read on the forward strand.
GCTAATGTCAGTATAGACAGACTGTGAGAAAGGGCGCCAACAAGACCCCACAAAAAAACGACAATGGCATTTTTCTCCCTATCTAGTTTGCCGTTTGGGCACGCCAGTCAGGAAACTCAACGCAAAATTCGGTGATGGGTATACAGACGACAGCTGGATCTACTGGGGTTGATTTTGGCTGGAGCGCGGGCATTCAGTTCCGACAGGGAAAGTGTCTTTCTACTTACCGCCAGGATATGGTTTTCATATTGGGGCATATAGGCCATCCAGGCGCCACGTAGAAGACTGCGCAAAGTTTTTTGACGCCAGGCACTGCCTCGAAGCTCCTGGAGATCGCCAAAATTGCTGACCAAAACACCCTCCTTGTGCAGGAGGCGCATTAAGCTGGAACACCATTCTTGATTTGCGGGTACGGCACGCTGTGCTACCCCCTGGAAGTGACCAAACAAATCATCGATCACCAGATCAAACGGCTCATTGGAGGGGTTTTCCAGGTAATCTGTCACATACTCATTGGCATCGGCATGCACCAACTCAACATCCCTAACACCGAAGAAGCGGCGGGCTACTTGCAGGTGTACCGGGTCCAAATCCACCCCAACAATACGCTCTGCTGAGGTATAGGTCTGCAGCAGGCGAATCAGGGCACCGCCCCCCACCCCCAACAGCAATACCGAGTTGAGGCGCTTTTCCGGGAGGAAGAAAGCCGGTAGCAGAAGCAGCTCCCACAGGGAGCCCTTGAGGGGATCGCGGGGATTCCACTGGGAGTGAAAAACCCCGTTACTGTACAAGCGAACACTGGCGCCGTGGTTGCGCACCTCGTAGCAGGTGTCTCCCACCTGCTTCTGCCACAACAGCGCCATTAGCTTTTCGGCAGATCGGAGGATTTCAGCAAAACCTGGGCAAAGCCCTGTAAGCCGGCCAAGTCTTCCTGAGTAAAGCGAGCAACGGTAGGGCTATCGATATCCAGCACTCCGAGGCAGCGGCCGTAATTATCGTAAAGCGGAATAACCACTTCAGAAGCAGAAACCGCATCGCAAGCAATATGGCCGGGGAACTGATGCACATCTTCCACTAACTGGGACTCACCAGTGGATACCGCTGTGCCACAAACGCCGGCACCGACCGGAATCCGAGTACAGGCGGGCTTACCCTGGAAGGGCCCCAGGCGCAGCTCATCCTCATGTAAAAAGTAGAAACCCGCCCAGTTGATATCTTCCAACTCCATAAACAGCAGGGCGCTGGCATTAGCAGTATTGGCTAGCCAATCATTCTCCGCTGATAACAGGCCTTCGAGTTGACTATTGAGCGATGAGTAGAATTTATTTAACGACATTGGCCGGGGCGCCCCCTCACAATCAGTGGCTGTAAAACGCATTTGCCAGATACAGCAAACCCGCGAAATACCTGGCACGGTGTGCGCCAAGAGGCAGGTATTTTGCGGGCTTTACAGCAGGAATCAACCGGTGAAGGTAAATTACTGGTAGGGGTCCAACACTTCCTTGTCCGTAGACTCCTTTTGATACTGGTCTGCATCCATAGTGGGGCGCGACCACTCATCACCCTCGTTCTCACCCTGCCCTTCTCCCGAATGGATTGCAGGCGGGGCCGTAGTAACATCGGAGGCCATCAGAGCGGAGCGTTTTTGCTCGAATCGCTTTTCCGCTACGGGTTTGGGAGGCATGGACGAGTTGGACTCCCGGCGGATACGATTGGCCATAGTGGACAAATTCGGCCGGCGACGCTCTGCGAGTTTCACGGCTTCAAGCTCGCTGTTAAGTCGATTGACCTCCGCCTGCAAATCCCCCATTTGCGCCTGCAGCTCGGTAATCTGGGATAACACGCCTTTAACCTTGCGGCTTTCCTTCTCATATAAAACAGCGGCGCCGCCAAAGGCCAAAGCAAAAATGACCAAAATGGAAAACTGACGCATAGAGATCTCCAGGAACTTCCCTTGTTATTTTTAAAGGGCATTTTTACCGCATATTTCCTGCATCTTCCGAGATGTTGCGCATAAAAAACAAGCTTTAAAGCTGACTGAAGCTATTGCATGGGCCACTGAGCGAAAAAACTGTAGAGAAATTTATCGATTAGCGACAAAGGCAATCTTTCCTAAAGACTATGGAAGGGTTTCCAGTAAAGCACCTAAATTGGCAGCCTCCTGGTCCACAAAAGAAGTGGTTGCCGAGAGAGCCGGGATCAAATATTGATCCGCGTATTGGCAGCCAATCATTTCGATGGGTTTTTGCCCTAGTTTTTCTGCCAAGTCGGGGGAATGGGCCTTGCCAGTGCGAAGAGAGTCGAGCAATAAGTCATAACCGGGACGCCAACACTGCAGCTCAGGAAAGCTTCTTCTCAATGCGGCAGCGATACGCAAGCCTTCATAGTCCAGATCCCCCCAGAAAAAAACTGGCAATGGACTCGAGTCATTGCCATACCACCATTGGAGAAATTGCTGCCGAGACGCTTCATCAACCACATTAAATGTACTAAAGCGAGCAATGCCAGGATTGCGAATCCGCTCTGCACCGCCCTGATAGCCCTCGCTATACACCAGGCCCGTGCGGTTGGGCTGCAATTCCGCCAGGCTGATAAAAGTATCTTGGTTTTCTATAAAAATGACCTGCACAAATTGTTTAGGCAGGTAGGCATGGAGTAACAGTTGGCGCTCGCGGATTTTTCGGCTCAGCTCCGGGAACAAGTTACGCACCAGGGACTGGCGACTATGTAATTCAAGATACTTGGAGTCGCCTTTAAAGCAGCGCGCGGCCAACTGCCGCCAGGAGATTTGCTCAGCAAATACCAACTCCCGGCCTATAGAGGCCCAACAAGAGACCAACTCTTCAACGGAGTCGAATCCCGGCTGGAGCTCCAACCCTTCAATGGGAAAAGCAGCGGGGTTCTCAAAACGGTCGGCATAGGGTTCCAGTAAACTGGTCCAGGCAGACTGGCGCAAATTGGGGGATGGGCGATCGAGCCACAGGCGCAGCTGCTCTTCACTGGCATCCTTAAAGATCAGCTGGGCGCCCTGCCACTCTGCAATACCCGGTCGCCGTTTGGGATTCGGCTTTACCGCAAAGCATTGATACTCATTGGCGAAGTGCTGGAGCTCGCTCCAAAGTTCCTGCTCATCCTGAGTGGGGTCCCTGAGCGGTTCAAGTACTTCCTGCCAGAGTTTACTGCCTGCGCGCAAATCCAACCTGAAACTAATGCGGGCTTCCTTGCCGCGTTGCAGCTGGCTGTCCCGCCGATCCAGAATAAAATTCAGGATACCGATTAATAGCGGGTTTTCCTTTACCCAATAGGGCAATGCCTTTTCCATCGGTTGCCTCCCTGCCAATGGAGGGGTTTCCCCCGAAAAACGCCTGCTCAGTTCAATCTACTTCTACCAGGTCCATAAAATCCAGCGATGCCTGTTGGCGAATCGTGCGGCGGTGATTGGCCCAGAGTTCGGCGATACGCTCTTGGTTGCACACCTTGCGATCCACATACACCCGAGTATTCAGCTGGCCGATAGGCTTGGCACTGGGGCACTTGCTGAAGACAAACTGGTTGGAGATCAGATCCATAAAAGGCCCGGATTTACTGCTGGGCATAATAAACAGCAGCTGTAAGCCCAGCGTTTCGGTCAGGTAACGGATCACTTCCTTAGAGCGGGACTCATCCATTTTGGAAAAGGCCTCATCCACCAGCACCATTTGCAAATGACTGCCACTTTCACCAAAGCGGAAGGCGGAAGTGACCGCTGCGGAGCGGATAATATAAGCCGGGGTTTCCAGCTGGCCGCCAGAGCCGGTGCCGTACTGGCTGAGGGCAATCGGTTCCTTGCCCTCCGGTTCTTTGTAGATCTCGTAGCTGCGGTAGTTGCGGTAATCGCTGATTCGATCCAGCTCGCGCCGCGCCACCTGTTCGTCCTCACTCAGCAGCATATCCAGCAGGCGATCGCGCACTTTACGGTGCTTGGGTGCCAAATCCGTATCAAACAGGCTCTGCTCTTCACCCAGACTTGGCAGCTCGATCACCGCCTTGAAGAAGCTCCAGTACTCCTTAAATTCCGCTACCCATTGGTAGTCGAAACGGAAGCGCTCGCGATCAGCGCCGAAACGGTGGTGCTCCAGTTCTTTGTTCAGATCATCCAGCACGCGCTTACCGTCGTTGATGGACTGGTAAATAGCGTGGCACAAGTGAGTGACAAAAGTGGTGTTGAAGGATTTTTTCAATCCCAGCAGTTGATCGTGACGCTCCACCAGCAGATTATTCTTCAGCCGGTTACGCAGGGTCTCAACCTGATTGCCGAGGCCACTGATCAACTTGAACAGGTTGTCTTTATGGCCACCGCTCAGGTCTGGCTCAAACACCAGGGTATCAACGCTGGCACAAGTGGCGTTGTACTCCATGACCGCACGATCCAGCTGACGACTGTATTTTTCCAGCTGCCCCTGCCAGCTTTCAATATCCGCTGAGAAATCGAAGTTATCGGCGACGCGCTCCACCTGCTCGTCGGCAGTAACCAGCACTTTCTCGGCATCGAAAGCCGGATCGATGGCGGTAATACGCCTTACCATCTCCTCGCTGTCACTGGCGGCATCGTCCAGGGACTCCAACTCACCAGACAGGGCATACAAAAGTTTTTCGTTGCTCTTTAACTTTGTTTCCAGGGAGCCGGTTTGACGCTGGAGATCAGACAACTGCTTCTGCTGGTTTTTAAGCTGGGCTTTTAGTTCATCGACTTGCTGCTCGAACTGCTCGAAATCCTTCAGATCCAGGTTTTCCAGGGCGCGCTCGGCACTGCGCCATTCGCGCTGGGCTGTCAGTGCGGAATCCACTATGGACAACAGCTTAATATTGGCCAGCCCACGCACCGCGTTGGTGACGCGGCGGTAAAGCTGGTGGCGCTCGTTGACGTGGGCGGCCTCTTCCAGCAACTGCTCCATGGCGCGCTGCTGTGCGGCCAATGCGCGAGCGCGGGCGCCCTGGCCGAATACCAGCTCGGCATCGTCCATATCGCAGCGCCACATGCTGTAGTTGCCACTGGCCATACCGTCGGCGGTCAGGCCTCGACGGGTACCGCGCAGCTCGTGTTCATCCTCTACCTGTACCACAGCACCGTAGGAAGCGCGCAAATAGTGCTCAGCAGTTTTATGGGTGAACTCCATCAATTCGAGAATGGAGCTGGACGGTGTCTCCAGACGCTCAGCATCATGGCGGGCTTTATCCCCCTGGATCACCCGGGCGCGGTTGTTGCGCCCGGGCAGGCTGCGCACTATACGAATTGCGCGGGCTTCGTGTTCCGGCTCCACAATAATTGAGAAGCGCGCGCCGCCCAGATAGCCCTCAATCGCCATCTGCCAGCGCTCATCCAACACTTCCACATAGTCACACAGGACGCGGGGTTCCGCCTGCGAGCACTGTTCGCGAATAGCGGCCAGGGCCGCTTCTACCGATTGGGGGTAGCGAACGCGGTTGGCCTGCAAATGCTGGATACGACTTTCCTGGGTGCGCAGCTGCTTTTGCAGCTGTTGCACTTTTTGTTCCCAGCGGGAGGCCTGCTGGGCAATCTGCTCTTTGGGAGAAACCTCATCACTGGTGCCAGCTTTGCCACTGCTATCCAGCAGGTCGAAGAGGCGGTTCTGTAGGGCCTCACTGCTGGCAGCACGCTCGCGCAGGGGCTCCAGTGCGGCCAGGTCAATCCAGTCCTTACCCAGCAATTTGTGCAGGTCCGGCAGGTCTTCCTCGCGGGCTACTTGCTTGATAGCCTGCACCAGCGCCTTATCGGAGAAGGCGGGAATTTCCAGCTCGGCGGAGGTGGAGTTGAGCAGGTTTAATAATTCTTCAGCGGCCTCGCGGTTCTCACGCCAGCGGGCCTCTTCGGCAGACATGGGGGTGTGCTGCTGGGACAGAAGGCTCAGGGCATTATTAATACGCTGCTCCAGCTCGTCCTTGTTGCGCAACGCATCGATGCCCAGGCGCTGGGCCTGGAGTTCAACGAGCTGGCCATTGAGTTGCTCGACGCGCTCGGAGGCGATGCGCACTTCCCGCTCATTGTTGTCCAGATCGCTGCGCAATTTTTTCTGGTCGTTCTTGCCGCTCAGGTAACTTTTTTGTACCCGCTGCTGGCGGTGGCGCGCGCACAAATATTCCTGCACCCGCAACTGCAACCACTGCTCCCGATAGAGCTCTACGGACTGGGCAATGGCCTCTAGCGAACTGACTCGCTCCACAATATGGCGGGCTTCCTGTTCCATGCTGTGAATGGTTTTCATCAACTCGGATACCGAGCGAATAGCATCGCCCAGATCGCGCTTTTCCAACACCTCTTGGGCAACAAAATCGTTGATGCTCTTTACTGGCTTGTAGGCCATAAAGTTGGCAAAGGTGCGCGCGGCGTGCGTGGCCTCGCGATCGGAGACTGCATCGCGGCGTCCGCGCAGGGCGCCGTAAAGGCGGCGCAGGTAGGCCTTTTTCTTATCGTACTGCTCAACTTTTTCAAACTGCTTGCTTAGGACCTGGTTGAATTTATCCAGGGGCAGCAGGTGTTTGCCATCGGTGTAATCCCGAACAAAATCCCCCATCACCAACTGTTCGCCGGGGAATACAAAAAAGCGCAAATCACTCTGGCGGGCCTGGGCGGGCTTACTGCTGCTATCCAGGTGTGCGCGGATGCCCATCACTGCGGTAAAGGGCTCAGCGCTCTCTTCACCACTGGTGGGATGAAAAATACCGGCGATATAACAATCAGTGGGCTCCACACGAGCGTAGCTGCCGTCGTCACAACCCAGTACATAAGAGGCCAGGGTGCGCACCTGTTTGCCACCGCGCCCGCGCTGGGTGGTTTCATCCTGCCCTGGGTTAAAGGTAAACAGGGTGTCATGGGCGGCGGTCATCAGCGTCTGGATGGCATCGGCCGCTGTCGTTTTACCGGAACCGTTACCCCCGGAAAACAGGTTGATCGGGCCGAAATCATATTCCAACTGCGGGATATTGCCCCAGTTAATCAGGATCAGTTTTTTTAGGAACATAGTCTTTTCAAAAACACAGTCTTTTCGCAGGCGGGAACCCGACAACCTTTTGCAAGGCTCCCGGGCGCAGTTCACACAGCCCCAGGTGGTCGAATATTTCTCGATTTTTTGGCCGGCAGTCCCGGCCATTTTTATTACACCCTAAGAGGCCGCTTCGCTCTCAAACAGGCTGTGGTCTTCAACTTCTGGGGTTATACGTTTGGAGGGTTTTTCTTCCTCAGCATCATCATCCTTCTCTTCGTGGGAAGCCGGTGGAATGTCATTGTCGATCAACTGGCGCAGTACCGACTCGCTGACAAAGTGCGCGATCGTCGGGCGCACTCGCAGCCAGACTTCCGCACTGGTCTCCACTTCTTCGCTGCTGAACTGCACCAAACGCAGCTGGCGTAATTTCTTCAGCAGGTTTTTGCGCTCGGCGTGTTTATCCGGCAGGGACATTTTCAGCAAATTACGCATGCCCAATTCCAGGGCTTCCAGAGACAACGCGGCACAACCGCCCTCATCCACCTGCCCTTCCCGCAGCGCTTTGTCGTACTCCACCCGCAGGGCGAGAATCGCCGCCACTTCCTGCTGACTCAGGCGGGCGCGGAAGCCACCGTGGTGCGGTTCTTCCTGATCCGGCAGACCGGGCACCTCAGCACCGGGCGGGTATACGCGGATAAACTGGAAACGGCTGTCGTGCTGCAAACGCAATCCCAGCGGAGCCAACCACTCGCGCACCAGCGGCTCACAGCGCTGGAAACGATCGTAAAGGGTGGTCTCAATCACGCTTTCATCCCGGCAGATCACACCGTAATCCAACAGGCGCACCATCAGCTCGGAGAATTCACTGCGATTCAGGCGGCATTGCGCCAGAGCCTCTTCCAAAGCCTGTTCAATCACTGTTTTTCAGCTCCAGGATATATTCGTCAAACTCGGTGAAATAATCATTGCTGGCAATTTCACCGGTAAATTTCACCTGCAGATCGGCGGCGCCACTCTGGTTCACCGCGGCCGCTTCGATCACATGGCTCATGGCGAGCAAATCCCGCGCATCCCGCAGTGGCAGGTTGCGGCTGTTGATCTGTCGGCCGGTGCCGAGGGCATCACTCAGATAATCGCGCAGGTGACTGTTGTTGAAGTTAAACGCCTGATCGAGCAGTTGTTGTAGCTCAATCTCGCGGCGGTTTTCTTCACCAATGGGGGTTTCATCTTCGACCCGGGTATTGACCGGCTGGCGGCGGTTGCGCTGCCACAACTGGGTTTGCTTGGGGTCGAATAAGCGCAGCTGAAAACCGCCCAGCTCTTCACCCAGCTGTTCGAGAATTTGTGTTTTTTGCTGGCTTTCGCCAAGGCGCTGGCACAGGTCGGCAAACTCGCCCTCGGCCTGGCTGTGAAGGTAACTCAGCTGGCGAATAATAATATCGGCGCGCTTGGTAAAGCCCTGTAGTGCGCGGCGCAGTGCGGGCAGTTTCACCTCGCAGGCGCGGCGCATGCGGTCCTCGATGGTATCGAGCATCAGCCACAATAAAGACTGCCCCTGCTCCACCAATTCCGGCAAAAATTGGCGCAGGCGCTTTTCCCACTCCGCCTTCTGCACATCCTCTTTGCGGCGAATACGCTCAATCACCCGGTTGATGGCATCGCGGTGCTTTTCCACGCTGTCCGCAGACAAGCGGATAGCCAGATCCGGCTGGAAGCGGCTCTCCATAAAGGAGAAAAACTCATCGGTGGCCTGCTGCACCAGTAACTGGGCTTCCACCTCGCGCACCATTTCCCGCTTGCGCTCTTCCAGCTCGGCAATCATATCGGTGAAGTCCGCCACGATACGCTCGGAATATTCCCAGGCATCGATTAAATCGTGGATTTCACCTCGGCTGGCAAAGGCTTCGAGGGCATTTAAGGTATTGCGGGTGTTGCGGTGGCGGGTGCGCACGCGGGTGCCATTCACTTCCACTAACGGCTGAGTGAAAAGTCGGCCCCGTCGGCTAAATGGATAAGTGGCGGTGAGCGTGGCGCTGTCCACCTGCTTCTCCAGCCAACCGAATTCCACCAAACCGTTCAGTACCCAGACGGCCTGATCACGCAGATTGCGGAAGCGGCCCTCTGGGTCTTGTACACCGTCCTCGCTATCGAGCTGCGGAGCGCGGGTCAGGGCCTCGGCAAAAATTTCCAAGATCTGCTCGCGCAGCAAAGACTCACCGTAATCAGCCTTGGCGGTGTACAGACGCTCGTATAACAAACGCAAGCACTCAACCACCTGCTCGCGGTATTTACCGGTCAGCGGGCGGAAGAAGTGCTGGTAGGAATCGACGAAGAACAACGACTGCAGACCCGCTTATTCTTCTTCCGGCTTTTGATTAAATGTACAGTACTTGAGGTAGTCGCCGGAATCATCCAACGTCCATTGGCCCTTGGGCACTTTATCCATTTTTTCACACCAGGCGTCGGAGCCGCGTTTGGGCTCACAGGCGGTCAGTGCGACAAGGGCTACAGCGGAACTGATTAAAACGAGTACTTTTTTCATGGTTCGCTTCTACAAATGAAATTCGAATGACGTTTTCTCCCCAGCTGCCACGCTGCGACTAGTCAGGGAGAAATCAGTGAGCGTAGTTTAAGGATGTAGTTTAGGGATCAGGAGCGCCCTACTCGCGGCGCCACTTGGTGCCCTCGCGGCTATCCTCAAGCACTACACCCTTGGATTTTAACTCTTCGCGAATCTCATCGGCGCGGGCAAAGTCACGGTTTTTCTTGCTCTGCACACGCTCTTCAATCAGCGCTTCAATTTCCTCTGCGGAAATGGATTCTTCGCCACCGCGGACCTGCTTAAACCAGGCCTCCGGGTCCTGCTGCAAAATACCGAGCATATCGCCAGCGGCCAACAGCAAACCTTTCAAGTGCGCTTTATCGACATCTTCGGCCTTGTTCAAATCACGGGCAATCTGGTGCAACTCGCTAATGGCGATGGGAGTGTTCAGATCATCTTCCAGCGCTTTAAGGAAAGCGGTGTCGGTCAAGTCTGCCACTTGCGCCTCAACCGCTTCGGTTTCACGCAGGGCGCCGTAAAGGGTATCCAGTGTACGCCAGGCTTGATCGAGCAGGTCTCCACTGAAATTCAATTCCGAACGGTAGTGGGCAGACAAGAGCGCAAAACGCAGCACCTCACCCGGGTAAAGCGCCAGCAGGTCTTTCACCATGCGGAAGTTACCCAGGGATTTGGACATCTTCTCGCCGTTGATATTCACGTAGCCGTTGTGCATCCAATAGCGCACAAAGTCCACGCCATTGGCGCAGCAGCTCTGGGCGCGCTCGTTTTCATGGTGGGGGAAGGTCAGGTCGCGACCGCCGCCATGAATATCGATAGTCTCACCCAGATGCTTCTTGATCATGGCCGAGCACTCCAAGTGCCAACCCGGACGACCGCGACCCCAGGGGCTATCCCAACCGGGCTCTTCATCAGAGGAAGGCTTCCACAGTACGAAGTCACCCGCGTATTTTTTATAAGGCGCCACTTCCACACGCGCACCGGCGAGCATATCGTCGAGGGAGCGCTTCGACAGCTGACCGTATTCCTGCATCGACTCCACCGCGAACAGCACATGGCCCTCGACGGCGTAGGCGTGGCCCTTCTCCAGCAGGCTTTCGATCATAGCGATCATTTCCGGCAGGTGCTGGGTGGCATAGGGGACAATATCCGGCTCGAGGTTATTGAGCGCTGCCATATCCTCATAGTAAGCCTGGGCATAGCGGGCTGACAGCACAGCGATCTCCTCGCCATTGTCCCGTGCGGTTTTCATGATTTTGTCGTCAATATCGGTGATATTGCGCGCGTAAAGCACATCGCTGAAATTTCTTTTCAGTAGCCGATAAAGGGTGTCGAACACCACTACAGGGCGGGCATTGCCGATATGCACGCGGTTGTACACGGTGGGGCCACACACGTACATGCGCACCTGATCTTCCACCAGTGGTACGAAAGGTTCTTTCTTGCCGGAAAACGTGTTGTAGACCTGTAGAGACATCTCTTCTCTCAAATTCTTTTGCTGACTGGGCTGGGCCTATCATTGGCCCAGCCTCCAAACACCGCCCTCGGACAGTGACCTGTTATGTTATTTGCTTTGCTCTTTCGCCCAGCTGTCGCGCAGACCAATAGTGCGGTTAAACACCGGCGCTTCCGCGCTGCCGTATTTGCTGTCGCGACAGAAATAGCCGTTGCGCTCGAACTGGTAGCCCTGCTCCGGCTCAGCTTTGGCTAGGCCGATTTCTGCTTTGCAGCCTTTGAGGACTTGCAGGTTGTCCGGGTTGACACAGTCGAGGAAGTTCTTGCCGCCGGCATCCGGCGCCGCATCATTAAACAGGCGATCGTAGAGGCGCACTTCGCAATCGACATTGTTATCCGCAGAAACCCAGTGAATTACGCCCTTGGGTTTAACGCCGTCGGCCGGGTCTTTACCCAGGGTGTCGAGATCGACAGAGCAGATCACTTCCACAATTTCGCCAGCATCGTTCTTCACCACTTCTTCGGCAAAAATCACATAGGCATTGCGCAGGCGAACCTTCTTGCCCAGCACCAGGCGCTTGTACTTCTTGTTGGCCTCTTCGCGGAAATCCTCTTTTTCAATATAGAGAGTACGGCCAAACGGAAGTTCACGAGCTGGCAGATCATCGCGCACCGGGTGGCCCGGTGCCGACAGCAGTTCTTCCTGACCTTCCGGGTAGTTTTTCAGGGTGATTTTCAACGGCTCCATCACACACATTGCGCGCGGGGCTTTCTTGTCCAGGTCATCGCGGATGCTGTACTCCAGCATGCCTACATCCACCACCGAGTCAGAGCGGGTTACACCGATCATCTCGCAGAAATTGCGGATGGAGGCCGGGGTAAAGCCGCGACGGCGCATACCCGAAAGGGTCGGCATACGGGGGTCATCCCAACCATCTACATGACCTTCATCGACCAGCTGCTTGAGCTTGCGCTTGGACACCACGGTGTAGTTGAGGTGCAGGCGTGCAAATTCGTACTGGCGCGGGCGCGAAGGCACCGGCAGGTTCTCGATCAGCCAGTCGTACAACGGCTTGTGATCTTCGAACTCCAGGGTACAAATAGAGTGACTGATGCCTTCAATCGCATCGCACTGGCCGTGGGCAAAATCGTAGCTGGGATATATGCACCACTTATCACCAGTCTGGTGGTGAGCCATTTTTTTGATGCGGTAAATAATCGGGTCACGCAGGTTGATATTGGGCGCGGCCATATCGATCTTGGCGCGCAGGCTGCACTGGCCCTCTTCCATTTCGCCATTTCGCATCTTTTCAAACAGCGCCAGGTTTTCTTCCACGGTTCTTTCGCGGTAGGGGCTGTTTTTACCCGGCTCCTTGAGCGTGCCGCGGTAGTGACGAGCTTCTTCCGCAGACAGATCACAGACGTAGGCCTTGCCAGCCTTAATCAGGTGCAGTGCCCACTCGTACAGTTGATCAAAATTATCCGAGGAGTACTTCGCCTGGCCATTCCACTCGAAACCGAGCCAGGAGACGTCGCGCTTGATCGCATCGACAAACTCTTCCTCTTCCTTAGCTGGGTTGGTGTCATCGAAGCGTAAATTGCAGGTGCCGCCAAACTCCTGTGCCAAACCAAAGTTCAGGCAAATGGATTTGGCGTGTCCAATATGTAGATATCCATTCGGCTCCGGTGGAAAGCGGGTTGCCACCTGGGATACCCGGCCCTCTGCCAGGTCTTCGCGAATAAGGTTCTGTAAAAAGTGAGCGGGCTTGCTCTCGGATGTCATAGGATTCTCTTATTTACAGCTGTGCGAACATAAACGGCGAATTATACCCTAGTTGAGCCACAGAATATCCTATTTAGCTGAGCGTCAGACGATGATTTTTACTGTTGGCGCACACTTTTTAGGCAATCCATTATGATATCGTGACTCGGCGTTTTACAGCTCCTGACGAAAAGGTATCATGCCGGCCGAAATCAACCCTCATAGGACATTTTATGATCACCTTGCACACTACCCACGGAGATATTGCTATCGAACTGGATTTCGACAAGGCCCCAAAGACTGCAGCCAACTTCCTGCAGTACTGCCGTGATGATTTTTACACTGGGACCATTTTCCACCGGGTGATCGACAACTTCATGATTCAGGGTGGCGGTATGACCCCCGATATGGAGCAGAAAGAAACCCGCGAGTCCATTGAGAACGAAGCGGACAACGGCCTGAAGAATGACACCGGCACCCTGGCCATGGCCCGCACCATGGACCCACACTCCGCCAGCTCCCAGTTCTTTATCAATGTAAAGGACAACGACTTCCTGAACTTCCGCAGCAAGGACACTCAGGGCTGGGGTTACTGCGTGTTTGGTAACGTGGCCGATGGTATGGACGTGGTCAACAAGATCAAGAGCGTAAAAACTGGCAGCAAGGGCTTCCACCAGGACGTACCGCTGGAAACTATCGAAATCACCGGCATCAGCATTTCTGACGACTACGCGGATAAGTAATTTTTCGAGCCCTCTCAGGCTCTAAGGCGGGGACATTGTCTATTTATTTTATTTCCGATCTGCACCTCGATGAGAGCCGTCCGGAGATCACCCAGGCTTTCTTTGATTTCCTGCGCGGCCCCGCCGCCGGTGCCGAGGCACTGTATATTCTCGGTGACTTCTTCGAGGCCTGGATTGGCGATGACGACGATGCTCCCCTGATCGATGAAGTGGTGCGGGAGTTGAGCCACTACAGTGGCTCCGGGGTGGAACTGTACCTGATGCACGGCAATCGCGACTTCCTACTCGGTGCCGATTTTGCCCAGCGCACCGGGGCAATATTGCTGCAAGACCCGACCACTCTCACTCTGGCAGGCCAGCGAGTATTGCTGATGCATGGCGATAGCCTGTGTACCCGAGACCAAGAGTACATGGCCTTCCGACGCCAGGCGCGGAATCCCAACTGGCAACAGGGGTTGTTGGCCAAACCGCTCGAAGAGCGCCGCGCTATCGCTGCACAGATTCGCGCCGCCTCCAAAGCCATGAATAGCCGCAAAGCGGAAGACATCATGGACGTCACCCCCGAGGAGGTGGAAAGAGTCATGCTTGAATACAACGCGGACACTCTGATCCACGGCCACACCCACAGGCCAGGCCGCCACCCATTCTCACTCGATGGCGCCCCTGTAGAGCGCATTGTACTGGGAGACTGGGAAAGCAATGCTTGGTGCCTAAAGGCGAGCGGGGAAACATTGGAGCTAATGCATTGGCCAATCGGCTAAGCCCTGGCCGCCACCCCATCAATCCTCCCTGTTAATGGTAGAGTCTTTGTTCGAGCTTCACAGCTTCCGCCAAAAGGCGCAGGCTGTGACGCAAACGCTCAGTCCCACCAAATTGGAATCCTTTACCCTGTAAATAGGCGCAATCCATTACTGCTGGCGGTTCATCCTGGGGTTCTGGGGGTAGAGGGCTACGTTTTCCCACCATAGACTGCAAAATCTCCGCCACCTCCCGATAGCTCACCAGGCGATCGCTGCAATTTACCGCCCGGCCCCGAGCATCCTCCTCAGACAGCACCAACTCTACCGCCCTGGCGACATCTTCTCCATGTACCTCGGTGGCAACTCTAGCTTGGGTATAGGGCTCTCCACTAACCACCGCACGGGCAATGTCATACCACTTGCTACGCTCCAGTGGATTGACTACACCGTAAACTCCGGTGAGACGCAGAGAAACCGCGTGCCATTGACGCTGCTGAGCCCAGGCTGAGATCATCGCCTCCACCGCCGATTTATAAGCCCCATAAAACGTATCGGGCCGCGCCGCCTGATGCTCGTATAAACTGCCGTGCAGACAGCCTGTTGCGTACACCGCCCTACTGGAAATAAAAACAAATTTATCCACGGCCGCTGTGTGGGCCATTTGCATTAACAGCAGTGTACTGTTTAAGTTGGAATCGAGGAACTTGGGGAGATTCTCGCCCTCCCCTCCGCGATAACGACCGGGTAGATGGTCATAGGCGCAGTGCACTATCGCATCCAGCCCTCTAACAAATTTATTTAAAACACTGCGATCCCCCATATCGCCAGCAACCCATTCGAAGTTACTGCCCGCAGCAAAAGGAAATAATCCTGACTTGCGCCCCGAACGAGACAACGCCCGCACCTTGTAGCCATGATCAAGAAAGTAGCGAACAATAAATTGCCCAACATAACCACTGGCGCCAGTGATACCAATAATCACAAACTACCATCCGACGATTGACGCTGCTCACGGGCAAACTGTTCGATTCTCAAGCTGATATCGCGCCCTTGCTTGACCGCCCACCACAACTCGATCAGTGGCCTGAGTTGCTCCGCTTTTGCATGGTCCTTTTGCCAGGGTTTTTCGTATTGATAGTGAATCACATGAATACTGCTCCACAGCCATAATTGCGGTAAGTTCAGGTACAGATACTGCAAAGCATTGTAGATATAAGGTATACCGTGCCAACGGGGAAAAAACGCCTGTAAGAAAGTTTGGTCAGTACGACGCCAAAATACGCCTGGTCGATCCAGGAACTTTAGCATTTTCTGATAAGTACTCTCACAGGGTACAGCGGTGAACAAGCCCGAATTCATCCGCGCAAACCCATCCAAGCCTTCATAGAGGTTAGGGGCGGCACAAAACTCGGGGTACTCCATCAGGTGATCAATATTGCGAAGCACTAAAATATCCGCATCAAGAAACACCAACTTGTCATATTCCTCTAGACGCCAAAGGGCCAGCTTTGAGAAATTATTCAGTGGAATATGGAACTGGGGCTTTTCCCCTTTATCAAAAGGCGCACACCGGTGTAGCCCCTCGCGCCCATGACGCAGAATAAATGCCTCAGATAAATCCGGTGGACTGATCTCCCGCACCAAGCACCCAGAGGATTCCAGATGCTCAGTATCCACACACTCCGCGGCCACCATTGCTATCAGCGGATAGACACTGCCTACCCTCTCCAGTGAGCGCTTAAGAACAACTGCACCAATCACATAATCCGGGCTATTAACGAGGGTAACAAAGGCACAACGAGACATGGCGACAACTGCAAACTACTTGAACTCACTGGGATACGCACTGCCAAGTATTCAGAAAAAACATAAGGGATGGATCACAGAGGAGGCATCTTATCGCCCGAGCCATGGATCGAACGGAGGCGCCATCGATCCATAATGCTTTCCACCTGATTTTGACTGAAACAGTTCACATTATAGATAAAGCTCGCCCTTAGTTGGCCTCCATAAGCCGCCATTGAGAGGTAGATTCCGTAGGGGGTTAGCCGTGTGGGCAGCGGGGTCGTATGAATTTTCAATTTCTCGCCAACCTCCACCCATTCTGAAGTTTCGCCGGTATACACAGCGGTAAAACCCTCGCGGTGCTCTTCCGTTTGAAGAAAAGTAATCAGAAAACAGCTCGAAGCATTGAGGTTATGGCCGATACTGCCATGAGGACCGATAGAATCTGCGGCATAAGCCGTGCGCACTGCGTGTTTGATCTCCTGCGACAACCGGGCCAGCTTTTCCGACCAGGATTCATTCCTGCAAACAGTCAAATTCCCATAACGAAACATAGGCCCCAGAATATACCGATGCTCCCGTTTTAAGCGCAGAGACAAGCTGGTATTCATCCAAAAGTCATAATGGAGAAATTCACATAAAGTTTGTTGGTAAGCCGCACACAAGTAGGCAAACAGACTAACTTCTGCATCATTGGCATTGGTTTGAATCTGTACGAACTCCACCCCCTCAATATTGAGAGTCTCTTCGCCGCAAATAATTGAGGCAATTTCTTGATGCGAAGCTTGCCAGACCGTTTCTCTCTGCAATTCCAATTTGTTGCGCCAGTAATAACTGGCTTTTTGCCCCCGCTCCGATTCGAGATAGGTTTCTTCAAAATTGATATAGTCAGCAAAATCCGTAGTTTCTCCACGGGGCTTATAAGGCTTCCCAGCTCCCATAGTCAGGTAAGCAGTCAATGATTCGGCCCACAATAGTGATAGGCTAATGCCATCGGTAATGATGTGGTGGCACTTGGTCAAGAAAATATATTCATCCTCACCAGTACGAAAAAGGCTGAGGCCAAGTAGTTGATCCGAATTTAAATCCATGGGTGAACTGCTGAACTGGCGCAGGAAGCTGGTGATATCTGCTTCGCTCATATGGCGAATATCCATATAGTCCAGCTCGATATCATCAAAGCTTCGAACAGCTGGCTCATCGTGGTAACGACAACGAAAAATAGGATAGGTATTTACCACCAATGGAACGGCAAACTCAAACAACGCGACATCCACATCACCCTTGATACACATGGCCCGGGCAATCAAGTCCGCCAGCACTTTGCGGTGATGCAGGTTATAAATACTCTGCTCCGTGATAGATAGTGGCACACGCGCGGAGCTGTCCCATCCCGCCATCTCAGACTTCCGCTATTGATTATCAGGCCTGATCAAGCTTGAGGGCCTTTCCAGTAGCCGGCGCATGTGGGGCGCCTCCGCGGCTTGGGTAGGCCCCAGGTCTTTACGTGTACGCCAGTAGGAACGACAGGGAATCAGATCGGGATTACAGCGGTGGGCATATTTTTCAGCAATTTCAGAGATTTCCTCCATCAACCCCTGAGCCAAAAAGGTTGGCTTCAGCCCCAGATTGCAAAGGCTGGCATTCTCCACAAACAATTCATTTTCCGCATCTTCATTACGGGGATTATCGACAAACGCCATTTTGGCCCCACTGGCATCGGCGATCATCTTGGCGAGATCACGTACCCGATGAGTTTCAGTCATCTGGTTCATGATGCGCACACGCTCACCGGGAGCAGGTGGCGAATCTATTGCCAACTGAATACAGCGCACCGTATCGGAGATATGAATAAACGCACGGGTCTGCCCACCAGTGCCATGCACGGTCAATTCATGACCAATGGCAGCCTGCATAAGAAAGCGATTCAGTACAGTGCCGTAGTCACCATCGTAATCAAAGCGGTTAATCAAACGCTCATCCAAGGAGGTTTCCGCGGTTTGAGTGCCCCAGACGATACCCTGATGTAAGTCAGTAACCCGCACACCATCGTTTTTGTTGTAGTAAGCAAAGAGCAGCTGATCCTGAGATTTAGTCAGGTGATAAATACTGCCAGGGTTAGTCGGGTAGAGAATCTGCTGAGAAACCCTTTGACCGTTTTCCAAAGGTATTTCCACATCCAAGTAACCCTCCGGAATCTTCATGCCCGCAGAGCCGTAACCGTAGACTCCCATGGTACCGAGATGGACGATATGAGTATCGACACCGGCATCCACCACTGCAGCAAGAAGATTATTGGTGGCATTGATATTGTTGGAAACCGTGTAGCGCTTATGGCGCGAGGATTTCATGGAATATGGCGCAGCGCGCTGTTCGGCGAAATGTACTATTGCGTAGGGCCGGGTCTCCGCAATCAACTCCACAAGCGGCTCATAGTCACAGGCAAGGTCCAGCTTGCGCAGCTCAATATTAAGCCCGGTCATCTCCCACCAGCATTGCAGACGCTCACCAATACTCTCGATGGGGGTCAGGGACTCCACTCCCAACTCTTCATCTATAAGGCGTCGTGAAAAATTATCTACGATAGTGACAGCGTAACCCTGTCTCGATAAATACAATGCTGTAGGCCAACCGCAGAAGCCGTCCCCCCCCAATACCAAAATGCGGGCATTGTTGTTTTGCCGCATATTTGCCTCCCCAGAGTAAATTCGCGCCAAATACCGAAAGCTATGAATAAATAATATACAAGACCACCCACCAGAAGGATGACAGCTGCTGGTTAGTATCACTGATAAGCGCCTGCAATCCACCCACATTCCACAGAGGAAAAAACTGCGAGAAAGAATAGAAACCTAGGAACTGGGCGGATAAGGAATATAGTCCTGCAAAGAAGGTTGTGCCATTAAAGCGCAAGGAGAGGCTCCCATACGACTATCATTTTTTCACCAAACTCCTCTTTTCCCAGGTCAAATTGGACCTAACCACTACCCTGTTGATTGACCTCCGACACCAAGATTCTCTTGATTTACGCCACCACCCCATTGCATGATCCCCTCTGACCTCAGGGGAGAGGAGTGCGATCCAGGTGATCAACAACCTGAACAAACGCGTATTAATACTTGGCGGCTACGGCAACTTTGGCGCGCGCATCGCGCATATGCTGCGTTCCGAGCCAGATATTCAGCTGATTATTGCCGGCCGTAACAAGGCACAGGCGGACCAGTGCGCCGAACAGCTCGGCGGGCTTGCCGAAGGGTTGCGCCTGGAAAAAGATGCCATCAACCTGTCCGCACAACTAAAAGCCCTTCATCTGGATCTTTTGATTCACTGCGCTGGGCCTTTCCAAAAAGAGAGTGATTACCGGGTCGCCAAAGCCTGTATCGAGTCCCGCACACCTTACATCGATATCTCCGATGGCCGCCGCTTCGTGTGCGACTTCCATCGCCTTTCGCCCGCGGCAGAAGCTGCGGGAATTGCCATGGTATCTGGCGCCAGCAGCCTGCCCGGCCTGAGTTCCGCCGCACTCGCTGAAATCCAGCGGGAGTTACCGGTTATTCATTCTATCGACATTGCGATAGCGCCAGCACACCGTATAGACCGCGGCCTGGCAACCGTTCGCGCCGGTTTTGAATCCCTCGGCCACAGTTTCCCACAGCTGCAACGCGGCCACTGGCGTGAATCTCACGCGGGAAAAAATCTACGCCCGATCAAGCTCGCCCACCCAGTGGGTAAGCGCTGGCTGTGTGACTTTGATGTGCCCGACCTGGAGCTCTGCCCGAAGCATTTTCCCGAGATACACAGCGCCCGTTTTGCTACTGGATTGGAACCACTCACCCTGCAAATAGGCCTGTCCGCCTGTGCGCAGCTAGCTCGCCTACAACTACCAGCAACTACCGCACGCATCGCCCAGCTGGGACTTAAGATCAGCGACCGCTGGCCGGGGGGAACTCCACATGGTGGAATGATCGTCCGTGCCATGGGTGAAAATACCCATGGTGAAACGGCTACACGCTGCTGGCAGGTACTCGGCCTGAATGGTGATGGCCCCTGGATTCCAGCAGCGCCCGCCGCAGCTCTAGCACGAAAGTTTCTGCGTGGTGAAATGGTAGAAGCCGGAGCAAGGGCCTGCTGGAAGCTCCTAAGCCTGGATGAGATTCTGCTTGAGCTAAATGATCACTCTGTTGTTACCTCAATAGAAAGCCACTCCCGCGAGCGCATGCCGGCACTTACCCACTAGAAAATTTTTGGGAGGCCTCTGCCTCTCAGAGGCTCTCCTGGCAAGCTCACGGGCTAAAGATGGAGACTTACAAAGTCATATACAGTTAATTTCACCAGCACTTCTCTGTAATTTACGACTTTGGTTTAACGTCAGCGTATCTTGATAGGCCCCTAATACCCTTTCATTAAAATACAGCGCCAGCGAGCACTAAGTTTTTGAATGGTATCCCGACAAAAGCAATTAGCGTTATAAACAAAATCACTATGAAGATGTCCACTATAGACCGCCAAGGAAAGGTAAATACCATAGGGACTGATTCGGGCGGGAAGATCTATCGAACGTATTTTAATTTTTTCATTAATTGCAATCCATTTAGAGGCTGCCGCACTATAAGCAGCCTGTAATCCTTCTTGACGCACTTCTGTTTGCAAGTAGTTAACTAAATAAGTACAGGGGGCTGGCAAGTTATTACCGATGATTCCATGGGGACCTATTGAATCCGCCACATAAACTGTACGCACGGCATATTGAATTTCCCTGGACAAACGCCGTAATTTTTCCGTCCAGACTTCTTCACTTACCACAGCCATATTTGCCAAGCGAAACATTGGCCCAAAAACCTGCCTATACTCCCTTTTTATCCGCAATGATAAACTCACATTCATCCAAAAATCTTTTTGCAAGAGTTCGCACAAAGCCTGTTGAAATGCGGCACACAGATAAGCAAAGTGACTGACCCCAGCAATCCTAGCGCGCTCTTTTATATGTAAAAATTCTTTCGGTTCCAAGGTATAAGCCAAGTCTTCGCAGTAAAGAGAGACCATCTCTCCCGTAGAAGCCAGCTCAACAGCGTCTCTTTGCCGATTGAGTTTGTCCCGCCAGTACTGCAAGGCTTTTTGCCCACGCTGTGAGTCGATATAGTTATTTTCGAAATTTACATAGTCTGCAAAATCAATCATTTCGGGCTGTGGCCGGAAGCTTGCACCACGCTCGAGACCTAAATAAGCATCTAGAGCTAACTCTAAAAGCAGAGCCAAGCTAATGCCATCGGCAATAATATGATGACATTTTGCTAAGAGGATGTATTCAGCTTCTCCCGTACGAATCAGACTTAACCCCAAGAGTTGATCCGACTGCAATGCTATTGGCGCATTGCTGTATTGAGTTAAAAAACTCATGACATGGGCGCCACTCATCTCACAGACATCAATGATATCCAATTCGACATCGACAAAAATGCGCCTAATGGGCTCCCTAGTATAACGGCAGCGAAAAATGGGATAAGTGTTAACGGTTCTATGAACCGCCTCCCTGAATAGGTCAACTTGGAGGGGCCCTTTAATAGTTATGGCGCGGGCAATCATATCCGCCAAGGCTTTGCGGAAATGTAAGTTGTAGATACTCCGCTCTGTGATTGACAGAGGCACATCTGCAGACTGCTCCCATCCCGACATGCTTCTCTCCTGTGAACACTCAATGATCTTTCTGCCAAACTTCTGCCTAGCAGCTCTAAAATTAGACCGAGACCATTCACGGCGAGCTGCGTTTAATATCTAAGACCATCTTGTCCTGGATAAGAATTTCGAAGTTACTCAGAAACTCCCTTAATGAGTATTGCATGCTCGAGGGGGTCAGAAATGAGTCACTCACAGTGCCGCTCGCCCTGCACTAACTACCCGATAGCATTATTTACACGCCTAGATAGAAGTCGCTTGGCTTGATTCACACTTGGAGCGGCCTGTTTTGCGGCAGATCGAGGGCATATAGCAGCAAAGCCCCTCACGATGATCTAGGTTCATTATCGGAACTCCCTGTAATGAGATTGAACCCACCCACTATGATCATCTCCACGGCCTGGCGCGCCTACGCCAGTAGAAATGGAATCAAGCGCGCAATCATTCCGGTAACCGCCCTGGTTCTGACTCCGATATTTCTAATACTCACCATTGCAGTTGATGCCTGGTGGGTAATCGCCCTGCTGCTGAGCCTGTCATTGGTTCTCCTGGGTATCTACGACATGCTCCAACCCTACTGGAATGTGACACGTAATTTTCCTGTGGCCGGTCGCATCCGCTGGATATTCCTGAATCTACGCCCTTACTTCCGCGCCTATATGGTGGAGGGTGACGAGGAAGGCAAACCATTCAGCTATGAGGCGCGGCGGCTGGTTTACGCTCGCGCCGACGGCTTCTCGGACATGCATCCCTTTGGCACCCAGCTGGACGTGCAGAGCGATGAATATATGTGGCTCACACATTCCATTAATCCAGCCAAAGAAGCAGATGTGAAGTCCCGCATCGAGGTGGGTTCCGGTCGTTGTGCAAAGCCCTATTCGGCCACGCTATTAAATATTTCCGCCATGAGTTTCGGCGCCCTATCAGCCCCAGCCATTGAGGCTTTGAACAAGGGCGCCGCTATCGGCGGCTTCTATCACGATACCGGAGAGGGCGGCATCAGCCCCTATCACCGTAAACACGGTGGTGACCTGGTGTGGGAATTGGGCAGCGGCTACTTTGGTGCCCGTCACGATGATGGCAGCTTCGATCCCGATCTTTTTCGCGAAGCCTGTGATGATCAGGTAAAGATGACCGAAATTAAACTGAGCCAAGGTGCTAAACCCGGCCATGGCGGCGTATTGCCCGGTGCAAAAGTCACCCAGGAAATCGCCTCCACTCGCAAAGTGCAACCAGGAGTGGACTGTGTCTCTCCACGAGCACACTCGATGTTTTCGACCCCCATTGAAATGCTCGAATTTGCCGACCAAATGCGCACCCTCTCTGGAGGCAAGCCGGTAGGCATCAAGCTGTGTGTGGGACAGGTTTTTGAAGTGCTGGCCATTATGAAAGCCATGCTCGAAACGGAAAAGTATCTCGACTTTATCGTGGTGGATGGCGCCGAGGGTGGCACGGGCGCCGCACCGCTGGAATTATCCAACCATGTGGGAATGCCGCTGTTAGCGGGGTTGATCGTAGTGCGCAATGCGTTGGTAGGAACCGGCTTACGGGATAAAGTGCGGCTGGCCGCCAGCGGCAAAATCTACTCCGCCTCTGAACTGGCTGCCTGCCTGGCGATTGGTGCAGATTGGTGCAATGCCGCGCGGCCCTTTATGTTTTCCATCGGCTGTATCCAGTCGCGGCGCTGCCACACCGATACCTGCCCCACCGGCGTCACCACCCAGGACCCTAAGCGCCAGCGCGGTCTGGTGGTGGATGTGCAGAGCAAGCGCGCCGCGGCATTTCAGGCGAAAACCCTGGAGGCCCTGGGAGATATTATCGCCGCCGCCGGTTTAACCGAACCGCGGGATCTACAGCCCTACCACCTATACCATCGCATCAATGGCACCGAGTCATACCCTATCGATCGAATCTGGCATTTCCTCGACGATAAAGCCTTGATAGACGCACCGGATGAGACCCCTTACCGACACTGGTGGCAGGCCGCGAGGGCTAACACATTTAAGCCTGCGGTTAATCTGGCTCATCACGATGATCATTCCGCCTTGCGGCGCCTATAGACCCAGCCCCTTATTGTGGAGAGTTCCATGGAGACCGTTTCGGAGATTGTTGTTGATGCCCTGGTAAAGGCCGGGGCAAAACGCTGCTATGGCATCGTCGGTGATACCATCAACCACTTTACCTCTGTCGTACGCCAGTCCAAGCTGGAATGGGTGCATGTCCGCCACGAGGAGGTGGGCGCCCTCGCCGCCGGCGGCGAGTCCTATCTGAGTGGTGAGTTGAGTGTCTGTGCCGGCACTGCCGGCCCCGGCAGCCTGCATTTTCTCAACGGCATCTTTGAGAGCCACCGCAATGGTGCGCCGGTATTGCTGATTGCCTCCCGTATCGACCGCGCGGAGCAGGGGCTGGGATTTCCACAGGATGTCGATCAGATCAAGCTTTACGAGCAGTGCTCGGTATTCTGTGAAACCCTCTCCGACCCAGAACAGGCACGCCGTATCATCTGCCAAGCCGCCCAGGCCGCACTCAACCACCGAGGGGTAGCCGTGGTTCAGATTAGTGGCGATACATTCAAAACCAAGGTGAAAGACTCAATTCCTTGGGCGGTACATCGCCCCCAGTGGTTAGCGCGCCCCACAGACGAGGAGCTGGATACGCTGGCGGAAAAACTCAATAAAGCGGAAAAGATTGCGATCTATGGCGGCATTGGCTGCCGCTTTGCTCACGATGCAGTGGTCAAACTGGGTCAACACCTGGCCGCTCCAATCGTGCATACCACCCGCTCAAAGGAGTTTTTGGAGTACGACAACCCATGCAACGTGGGCATGAATGGCATTCTCGGCAACCCCGCCGGTTATCGCGCAATCCAGACCTGTGACCTGTTGTTATGCCTGGGCAACGATTTTGCCTACACCCAGTTTTATCCGGAAAAAGCCACCATCATCCAAGTGGACATAGAAGCCTCTCACCTCGGCCGCCGCACCCCCATCCATATGGGCCTGGTAGGCGATATCGGTGCAACCATTGAGGCCCTTCTGCCGAGACTGAAGGCCCGCAACGACAAAAAGTTTCTCCAAGACCTGCTCAGCCGCTATCAAAAAGACCTAGAGCAATTAGAGGAACGCGGCCATGAGCCCGACCCCAAACTGATCCATCCCCAGTATGTTGCCCGGACTCTGGACAAGCTGGCCAGCGACGAAGCCGTATTCACTGCCGATGGCGGTTCCCCCATGGTTTGGTTGTTGCGCCACCTGCGCGCCAATGGCAAACGCTCCTTTCTCACCAGCCTCTCCCACGGCACCATGGCCAATGCCTACCCTCAGGGCCTGGGCATGGCCAAAGCCGACCCCAACCGTCAAGTGATTGCTATGTGCGGCGATGGTGGGATGACCATGCTGATGGGGGATCTATTGACTCTGGTGCAGGAAAAAATACCTCTCAAGTTGCTGGTTTTTAACAATCACTCCCTCGGCTTTGTAGAAATGGAGCAGCGTATCGAAGGGCTGCTGGATAGCTATACCGATCTGCAAAATCCCGACTTCAGTCGCATGGCGGAAGTGATCGGTATCCACGGAGAGAAGGTCGAAAAAGCCGGGGATCTGGAGGATGCCATGAAGCGATGGTTGGCCGCGAAAGGGCCAGCCCTGCTGGATGTTGCCGTAAATCGCCTGGAACTGGTTATGCCCCCAGAGGTAACAGCCCAGCAGGTGACTTCGACAGCACTGTTTGGGCTCAAAGCCATCCTCAGCGGACGAACGGATGAGGTGGTCGACCTTCTGAAAGACAACTTCCTGCGCTGACGCGAGCCACCCAGCTTGCCCCGAGACGCAACCCAGGCGGGAGGTCCATGCACCAACTCGGAAAACAAGTACCCACCGGGATGCTGGCCCTGCTCGCCAGCGGAGAGATCGCCAGCAACAGCGCTTCGGGTCGCGCCGCCGCGCGCCTGCAAGAGGAGCTGGCCGAGCGCCGCATCGACCTGATCACCACGGTCTCCAGTGACGACGCCAGCGCCATGCTACGCGCCAACCCAGCGATACAATGCTTGTTGCTGAACTGGGAGCTGCCGGGCAGCGGCCATTTGCCCGCACTGAATGTGCTGGAACAGCTGAGGGCGCGCAATTTGCAACTGCCGGTATTCTTACTGGCTGATCGCGAAACCGTCAGCAATATGCCACGCCGCGCCCTGGAGTTGGCGAATGACTTTATCTGGATACTGGAGGACACCCCCACCTTTATCGGCGGGCGCATTCAAGGCGCGATTGAGCGATACAGCCGCGCGGTACTGCCACCGATGTTTGCCGCCCTGACCCATTTTGCCCGCGTGCATGAATACTCTTGGCACACACCCGGCCATACCGGCGGCACCGCATTCCTAAAATCCCCCGCAGGCCGCGCCTTCTACGATTTCTTTGGTGAGAACATGCTGCGCTCGGACCTGTCCATTTCTGTGACAGAGCTGGGTTCCCTGCTTGATCACACCGGGCCAATCGCCGCCGGAGAGCGCTACGCGGCCAAGGTATTCGGTGCTGACCGTACTTACTATGTCACCAACGGCTCCTCCACCTCCAATCGCGTGATTGTGATGGCCTCTGTGACCCGCGGCCAACTGGCCCTGTGCGATCGCAACTGTCACAAGTCGGTGGAGCACGCCATCACCATGTCCGGCGCCATCCCCACTTACCTGGTGCCTCTGCGTAATCATTACGGTTTGATCGGACCGATTCCCCCGGATCAGTTGACGAAGGAGGCGGTGTCCCAAGCGATCCAGAACAATCCCCTGGCAGGCACCGCCGACAGCCAGCGCGCGGTGCATGCGGTTATTACCAACTCCACCTATGACGGTCTCTGCTATAACGTGCGCCGGGTGGAGGAATTGCTGGGTGAGTCCGTCGACCGACTGCACTTTGATGAAGCTTGGTATGCCTATGCGCGCTTCAACCCCATCTACCGGGATCGCTTCGCTATGTATGACAGCGATGATACCGAGCCCCATGATGGACCGACCAAATTCGCCACCCAATCCACCCACAAACTGCTGGCAGCTTTATCACAGGCTTCCATGATCCACATCCGCGACGGGCGCAGCCCCATCGAACACGGCCGCTTTAACGAAGCGTTTATGTTGCACGCCTCCACCTCGCCGCTCTACTCCATCATGGCTTCGAATGATGTCAGCACCGCGATGATGGACGGCCCCGGTGGCACGGCACTCACCGGTGAATCCATTGCCGAGGCGGTGGCTTTTCGCCAGGTGCTGGCACGGCTCAAACGGGAGTATGAAGACAAGGGGGAGTGGTTTTTTGACGGTTGGCAACCGGATCAGGTGACTGACCTATCGAGTGGCCAGAAATACGCCTTTCACAGCGCACCCATAGAGCTGCTCTGTAACGAAGCCAGCTGCTGGCTGCTGAACCCCGGCGACTCCTGGCACGGCTTTGGCGAGCTGGAGAAAGGCTACTGTATGCTCGACCCTATCAAAGTCTCAATCACCACCCCAGGCATGCAGCGCAATGGCCAACTCGCACAATGGGGTATTCCAGCGGGCATTATCAGCAAGTATCTGGATAACCTCGGCATCATTGTCGAGAAAACGACCGACTTCACCATCCTATTCCTGTTTTCCATAGGTATTACCAAGGGCAAATGGGGCACGCTGATCAATGCACTGCTCGCCTTCAAACGAGACTATGACGCCAACCACCCCCTCAGTCAGTGCCTGCCCAATCTACTGGCCAAACACCCTGGCTATAGCGATATAGGTCTGCGGGACTTGGCGCAAAGAATGTTTACCCGTATGAAGGATCTGCGCAGCACGGCGAAAATGTCCGCCGGTTTTTCCGCCCTGCCCCAGGCCGATTGCAGCCCAGTGCAAGCCTATGAAGCCCTGGTGCGCGGCGAAGTAGAGTTACTCCCTCTCGGTCAACTGGCCGGACGCAGTGCAGCCACCGGAGTAATTCCCTACCCACCCGGCATTCCTCTGCTGATGCCGGGGGAAAACTTTGGCAGTGAGGGCAGCCCCGCCCTGGAGTACTTGCGGGTATTGGAATCCTTCGACCGGGAGTTTCCCGGTTTTGGCCACGATAACCACGGAGTGGAAGTACGCGAGGGGCACTACCATATCTACGCCCTGAGCCGGGGGGCCACGCCATAGCTCCCCAGACTGCGGAGAGTAACAAGATCGGACTGGTACCCGCCACGCTGATGGTGGCCGGCAATATGATGGGTTCCGGGGTATTTATGCTTCCGGCCAATCTGGCGGTTGTCGGCAGTATTTCCCTGGTCGGCTGGCTTATCACTATCGTTGGCGCCGTATCACTTGCATTGGTTTTTGCCCGCCTTGCCGCCCTTGACCCCGCTGCCGGAGGGCCCTATGCCTACGCACGCCAGGCCTTCGGCGACTATATCGGCTACCAGACCAACCTGGTGTATTGGCTGGCCAATGTCATCGGTAACGTCGCCCTGATTACCGCCGGACTAGGCTACATCACCCATTTCTTCCCACCGCTCAAAGACCCCTTTACCTTTGCCCTGGCCCAGGTGGCACTGATCTGGCTGCTCACCTACGCGAATATCTTGGGGCCGCATATCGTCGGGCGAATACAGTCTCTCACCACCAGCCTGGTTCTGATTCCGATTCTCGGCACTGCCCTTTTTGGGTGGTTCTGGTTCGACAGCCAGACTTTCAGCGCTGGCTGGAATGTCTCCGGCAAGAGCAATACCAGCGCAATCATGACCACTTTAACTTTTACCCTGTGGGCGTTTATTGGGGTAGAGACTGCCTCCGTGTCCACCGCAGTGGTAAGGAATCCCAGTCGCAATGTACCCATCGCCACCGTAGGTGGGGTGCTGCTGGCATCGGTAGCTTATGTGCTGAGTTCTTCGGTCATTATGGGCATGCTGCCCAACAAGGCGCTGATCGCCTCTTCCGCACCCTTTGCCGATGCGGCGCGCCTGGCACTAGGCAATACTGCGGCGAATATTGTGGCCATCTGTGCGGCTATCGGATGTATCGGATCACTCGGTGGCTGGATTCTTTTAGTGGGTCAATCTGCCAAGGCCGCCGCCGATGACGGACTCTTCTCCAAAGCCTTTGCCAAAACCAACTCAAAAGGAGTGCCTTCTGGCGGCCTGACGCTGGTAGCCATCCTGATGTCCTTGCTGGTGCTCGCTACTATTTCTCCTAGCGCCAGCCAACAGTTCGGCAAGATTGCCTCGGTAGCAGTCATCATGACACTGCTACCCTATATCTACTCTGCAATCGCTTTGCGAGTGCTCGCCTACGGCAAGATGCCGCACCATCAATACATTCTGTTTACCGTAATACTGCTAATTGCCGCCATATATTGCTTGGTGGCACTGGTAGGCTCAGATGGACAGCAGACGCGATGGTCACTGATTTTTGTCATCAGCACCGTTATTTTCTATGCGTTGATATTAAATCGCCGGCGCAGCGTTGAAGAAAGGCACCTACTGCCCGGTGGCCCAGAACCCAGATGGGTACACTATTTTACCCTGGGGGCGACGATCACCGCACTTTGCGTATTTTTCTGGTATTCAGTTGGCCAATATACGGATTTAGAAATTCGCCTGCGCGATCCTCTGCCACTGGAACAATCAATTAATCACTGAATACTCGTTGGATAATTTCAGCTACTCGCTGGGTAATACCATAAGAATTTGATTCCCTATTTCCAGCCACATTTAACACACCAGGTCTATTTTTCTCGATAAATGTACGTAATTTTCCGCAGCAGTTTTCCCCGGGGTCAACTATTAAGAACGGTTTGCCCATTTCCCGGCAGAACTGGATGGCATAATAAGTACCGTCGCTGCAGACATTGTCGGTAAAAATTAAAGTCGCATCCGAGTTGCGTATATTCTCCCGCGTTCGCTCCGCCAAATCGTTGGTCTCTAGCTCAATTAACCCAAAGCCTTTCAGAAATTCTGCGCGTGCTCCCACTTCGGTCAAATAGCCTTTCGGTGCCGCGCCACCTGTGGCAATACCCAGGCATTGCCCAGCGATCAATCCGCCGGTGTCCGCTCCAGTTTGCCCACCACTGATGATTTTTTCCGGTTTGAAGATCATGCTCAAAGAAAACCTATGAAAACCAATAGGATTGAAAATTCCCGCTCAAAGCCCTACCTTACTCCCGCTTAGTTTGGTCAGCGCGCTTATGAATTACTATCTCCTACTCAAGACATTACACATCCTTTGCGCCATTATCGTACTCGGTACCGGCACCGGGATTGCCTGGTATACCTTGCGCGGCTGGCTGTCCGGCGATTCACAGGTGATTCAGTGGGTGAGCAAGGAAACGGTACGAGCAGACTGGATTTTTACAGGCAGCGCAGTACTTGGACTACTGGGAAGTGCCATGGGCATGCTGCTGATTAATCCCGCCTGGATGCAGCAAATATGGCTGCAACTAGCTGCGGGGCTGACCCTCGCCGTCTTTTTACTGTGGCTACCGGTAGTCTACCTGCAATATCAGTTGCGCTCTCATGCCAACCAGGAGAATAACCACGGTAAAATTCGCAAAATTATGCGGACATGGTGCCTACTGGGTGCGCTGGCTTTCCCCCTAACGATTGCGATCGTTTACCTGATGGTCTCCAAACCCTCTTTTTAGGCTAAATCGGAAACTAAGCAGTCTTTACTTGATACAGATTGCGTACTAAGCCCAACTGACCTACCTTGTGAAAGTCTTATCATCCAGCTTGGCTTTACTGAACGATAGTCTCTTTTATAAAAGGGGCCTATTCATGATTTTTCTGGCATAGCAGTCCAACAGCATCTGGTATGCCTGAAAAATACTTAAATGCTCAGAAGAGACACAGCATAAATACTCAGCTTCCTACAATGTGAGAAAACGCTCGACGACCCGCCAACTCGTGTCACGTCCAAATAACTCATATAGAATTTCTTCTTCCCTGAGGAAAAATATTTCTCAGGCCGAGAAATATTTTTTAGCTGGCTATGAAACGTTAATCCAGCCCACTTTTAACATACCGATAAAAACCAAGCGGCTTTTACACCTTACCGCTAAACGACCCGACAGACTTCATCGAATTCAAAACGAGGATTGCGTGGGTGTAATTTGGCATCCACTCCGTATCCGAGATTACAGAGGAAGTTGGATTTAATATGGCTCTCAGGGCAGTGCTCCTGTACAAATGCAGGCGCCGAGGATTTATCGCTAAAGAATTCGTGATCCACCAGTGCATTATCAAAACCCGACATGGGACCGCAATCGAGGCCGAGGGCCCTCGCCGCCAAAATAAAATAGCCTCCCTGAATTGAACCATTGCGAAATGCCGTGGTTTCTGCCAGCTCTGGATTATCGGCAAACCATTCCCGGGCCGGTGCGTGGGGAAACAGCTTGGGGAGATGTTCATAAAAACGCATATCGTGCGCAATAATTGCCGTAACCGGAGCCGACATGGTTTTTTCAATATTGCCCTCATTCAAGGCCGGTTTGAGTCGAGCCTTGCCCTCCTTGCTCACAATAAAAACAACCCGCATCGGGCAACAGTTGGCGCTGGTGGGTGCCATCCTGACCAAGTCATGTAACTTTTTCAGCAGCGGCTGCGGCACCGGTTTATCCTGCCAGTAACTATGTGTTCTGGCGTCAAAAAATAATTGGTCTTGTGCTGGGGGGGTAATCGGATCCATTCCTGGCTTTTCCTTGTCGGTTTTCTGGTAGAGGTCTATTTTCAAAACGGCTAAGAAACTGCCACCAGAGACCTAAGACAGCAGCATCATGCCGAGGTGACAGGCAATCACAAAATAGGTCACGATACTGCGCGTGCGGAAGTATTGCTCCCGACCCGGCAGGTTCGGATTCAAGCGAGCCTCCATCCAGGCCACAAATGCGAAACCAATTGCGAGGATGGGCAACCCCCAGGCGCTTTGATACAAAAGCAATCCAATCCAGCCGGCCAGAGCCACTAAATTACTGAGAAATACCAGCGCAATCCGGTGCGGATGACCAGGCCGGTTAAGCGCGCCGCCCCACCAGATGCCACATAAAAAGCTGAGTATCACCGCGCTGTAAGCGGAAAAAAATAGGCGGGCATCGATGCCCAGCAAGGAGGCTTCGGCTATCTGCAGCAATAGTCCGATAACAAAAGGACATAGCCCCAAATAAGCCAGGATGTCAAACAGACGGGTATCGACCACCGGCTGCTGATAGCCGCTACTATCCATGCTGTCTAATATTCCATACAGTAAGGGAGAGAAATTTCCGACATCGAAACAACAAGTCTAGCGGCACGGGGAAGTCAGTATGGACAAGGAGAGCAAAATTGACGTCAAACAGGCCTTGCGGGTATTTGATCGAGTCACCCGCGAGGGACAGAAAGAAGCCGATGGTTGGCATTATCAGGGTCTGACTGTAAGCACCGACTTTGACGGCTATACCGTCTTCATCAACTCAGACAAAGTGAAGCTCACCGTATTTTTTCACAATAAGTTTTCTGTGGACTACGGGAGCGACAGGGATCTGCAGGACTTTAACCGCTTACTGGCCAGTCTGGACCAGAGCTGAAGCTGGGCTATATAAAGCGCACCTTAAGCTTTGCCAGGCACGCCGCTGTGAAAACGAAACTCGCCATCGCCACTCAGCACAAGCTCCTTCTCGAGCTGTAACAAGGCTTGCACTCGAGGCTCTATATCCTCATCGGCAGCTTTTTGTGCAAGGTGTAGATAATCGCGAAAGTGGCGGGCTTCTGACTTCAGAAGTGAGAGATAAAATTTCTGCAGCTCTTCGTCCAGGTGTGGCGCAATACGAGCAAATCGCTCACAGGAGCGCGCCTCAATGATGGCCCCACAAATCAGAGTATCCACGAGACGCCCAGGCTCCGCGGAGCGCACCTCTGCACGCAGCCCGGCGGCGTAGCGGGAGGCACTGACGTGGGGATAGGCAATGCCGCGCTTTTCCATAATTGCCAACACCTGCTCAAAGTGGCGTAACTCCTCGCGGGCCAAACGCGACATCTTGTGCAGCAGCTCAAAATCCCCCAAATAGCGAAACATCAGGTTGAGTGCCGTACCCGCCGCTTTCTTCTCACAGTTGGCGTGATCCACCAGCATCATTTCCGGCTCGGCTAGTGCCGCCTCAATCCAGGCATCCGGGGTGGCACACAAGAGGAATTTATGGATCGCGGACAAATCGGGAACTAGAGCACTCATGGGATCGGTATTCATCTGGCATCAATCATTTGGCGCGGGATTATAGCGGCACAGTGGCAGAAAGGCAGGTCCCAAGCTAAATCGACCACCGCATTCTCTAAGCGCAACCCTTAATATGACCGACCGAATGTTATCAACCTGCCCTATGCAACCTCTGGGGAACTCGATCCTGCCAGGCAGGGCCCTCAGGATTAAACTGTTAAAATAGACATTTGTTAACGGCTTATTAAGTGCATTAAAATATCAATTTTTTAAATGGTGGAACTCGGCGATGAAAGACCATCGGGAATTGGCACTCAGCATCCCACCTCTGCTGGAGCGGGTCCACAGCAGCGCTGCAGAGTTGCGAGACGCTCTCGAACTTCTACAGACTGCCGGCAAGCCCTGGCAGCACTACCTGCTGCAACCACCCTTTGCCTTGGAAGCTGCCCAGTCCTTGCAAGGAAGCTTTGAGCGCCCTTACTCGCTTGCGGGAGCCCTCTATACCCAACTGGATTATGCCGACCCCCTAGGTACCGGTGGCGATGCGCGAGTAACCCTGCAAATCCCCGGTTTGCTCGCGGTCCCACAAAAGACCGTGTCGCTGGCCAAACAGCTCAACAGTGCCAAGGAAGCATTTGCCAATGCCATCGCCGAATACCGTGCAGCCCTGGCTGAGCGGCCAATGGCCGAGCGAGACCGCAACGTGCGCGAGGTATTGGCGCAGGCAGGCTACCCCCGCGCTCACCTGCGCCAGTGCTACCGCCTGGTTTTACTCTGTGATGATCACCCCGACGCCATCACCCTTTCCTGGATAAAAGCGCGAAAGTCTATTCGTAAAGTAACAACGCAATGGTGTGAGAAAAAGCTGGTTCAGATGGACCCAACCGGTGCGGACCCCGGTATCCAGTACCAACGGCAACTGCTCGCCGGATTGCACAAAAGCCAGCAGGATGACCTGCGCCAGGTGCAGGTGCAGAGCCGTCCCAATCTGCAGGTCGCGGAAATATTCTTTGCGCAAGGAATGGGCGAGGAGGACCAATACCGTCAGGTAGGTTACTCCTCCATGCCGGTACTGGTGGCCGCCAACGAGGCCGGGCAGCTACCGGAATTTACCCGGATCGACCATCAACCCAGTGCAAGCCGGCGCCGGCAGAGGCGGGATCTGGCCATCGCCAATGAGCCTTTCCTGCCAGCCCTGCGGGTATTTCTGCGGCAGCAGCGCTGAGGGTGATCAGCCGGCGAAGATCACTGTAGGCGCTTTTCGAGCCAGGTCAGAGATTCCTCGAGGTGATGGCGACACTCACTCTTGAGCTCGCCGTGAGATCCCTCCAAAGCGCTCAGGTCCTCGCACTCCATATAGTCCAGCAGCTCGCGGTCGGCATCGAGACGCTGCTGAAAGACTTTCCTGGTCTTGTTGTCGGCCAGCAATGGCCCAAGCATCTGCAGAAGCTGCTCACCAGTCTTCAGGTCAGGGTCCGGTTCCGAGGGCAAGCCGCCCTCTGAGCGAATCGCCCGCTCCAGACGTTGCGCTAGTATCTGCCGCTTAGAGGCAATAGCGCATAAAAAATCGGCTGCAGCCTGATCTTCGAGCTGTTCCGCCGCAGCCCGGTAGTCATCCTCGCTGCGGGTAAGCGCCATAAACAGGTCATTCAATGCGGCTTGGGATTCAGTGCGAATGAGTGTCATTGCCCTCTCTCTCTTTCATTGAGGAGTTCCTCTGAGTTGCGAGGCACCAAAACTTCGAGTGCCTTGGGAATAACCGAGAAAGTCGCTGGCGTATTAGTAACCGGTTCTCCATCTGCATGGATCTCCAGACGCGGCTTGGTTTCCACCTCTATACGCTGAGCGCTGGCATTAAAGATTCTCTTGGCCAAGTGGTGTTTGCCACCTCGTACCAACAGTGCCATGCCCAGCAACTCCATCAGGCCACGTGGACGCAGACAATAAAGGTCAAGCCTGCCATCATTAATGCGCGCCTCTTCGGCAACCAGATTCCCACCGCCGTAATAACGGCCATTGCCCACCGCCAGTTGGATTGAACCCATTCGATAGCGCTCGTCGTCCAACGCCAGCTTAACCCGGAATTTTTGCGCCCGCCTCAGAGCAACAAAGAAAGCCCTCAGGTAACTCAGCACCCCCCAACGTTTTTTTATTTCGGAGTCTTGTGCCTCTGTCACTTTTACCCCGAGCCCCATATTGGCCACATTGAAAAAGTAGTGGCCATTGACAACACCGAGGTCAATTGGCTGGCGGTGGTTCTCGATAATGACATCAAAGGCCTGATCAAGCTCCTCGATGCCCAGTGAGCGAGCCAAATCATTCGCGGTTCCCAACGGCAAGATAGCTAGAGGCAACTGACACTCTTTCAATACCCTGGCAGTGGAGCTGATAGTGCCATCTCCGCCGCCGACGATCACAAAGTCCAGAGCCTTCTGGCGCTGCCGGATCGCATCCTCAGTTTCTTGTGGACCCCCGGAATGCAGGATTTCCACTTCTATTCCGTCAGCGCGCAAACGTTCTATACCGCTGTCGATATCCGCTTCGGCACCATTTCGGCTTTTCGGGTTGATCACGAGCAATGCTCGGCGAGAATTTTTTTGATTTGAGCTGATAGCCGGTTCTCCATTACCGGGAAAGGTGTATGAATTCTAAAGGGATAAGCTGCCCCAGGAAAACACCGATCGAGGCACGCAATGGTAAATAGCGAGAAGCCGTCAGTCTTTTTGCAGGCCAGGGGCAATAAAACGCTGGTAATAAGCTACAGATAAAGCGTAGAAATCCTCATCAATGCGTCGGCGAACTTCCACCAGACTCAGCCCCTTGGCCTGGGCGGTCGGCCGCAGCCCAAATGTGCTCAAGTCGCCAATCTGGCTGGCACCCGCCCGCAGTAACTCAAATACCCAACAATAGGCACTCTGACTATCATCAAAGCGAATCTGCTGATGACGTAACTGAGATAGCAACAGGGATTCATCAATGATTTCCAGCTGACTGCGCACGGCATTGGTTAAATAGCCTTCACGCCGGGAGGCAATAATGCGGCGCTGCTCCTCGGTATAGGCATTCCAATCGATCACCTCGTGGGCAAAGCGCTTGCAGCCACGGCAGACATCATCACCAATTCCCGTTGAGCAGACACCGATACAAGGTGTACGGACTTTTTTGTACATCAATTAACCAGATTTAGCCGATCAGGCAACGCAGGCCTGGATTAGAATTGCGCGTAGACTATTTTGTTTCGGCCCCTAAGAAAAGAGGCCGGAAAGCTGCAGTGATCGCAGTAAAATTCGCCCTACGAATAGTCGAAATTCACTTAAATTATTGATTTTTCGATAAACTTAACAGCTGTAGGGCTTTGCTGTAGTATTCGCCACCCCGCCTTCAGCGGCCTCGAAAAAAAAATCCCGACAGAAGTACAAAGATCGGGAATTCCACCCGCTGTTGGTGCCACCCCACACACCAAGAGGGACTTATCCGTGCTTGAAGCCTATCGTAAACACGTCGCAGAACGCGCCGAACAGGGCATCCCACCGAAGCCGCTCGACGCTGAGCAAGTAGCAGGCCTGGTTGAGCTGCTGAAAAATCCGCCAAAAGGCGAAGAGCAGGAACTAGTTGACCTGCTCACCCACCGTGTACCGCCCGGTGTTGACGAAGCCGCTTACGTAAAAGCCGGCTTCCTGTCCGCCATTATCAAAGGTGAAGCGGAGTCCCCGCTGATCGACCGTAAACACGCTGTAGAACTGCTGGGGCAAATGCTGGGCGGCTACAACATCTCCACCCTGGTAGAGCTACTCGACGACAAAGATCTGGCCGAGCTGGCCGCAGAGCAGTTGAAAGGCACCTTACTGATGTTCGACGCCTTCCACGATGTGGAAGAGAAAGCCAAAGCTGGCAACGAACACGCAAAAGCCGTACTGCAATCCTGGGCCAACGCCGAGTGGTTCACTAAGCGCAAAAAGGTACCTGAGAGCATCAAGGTTGCTGTATTCAAGGTCACCGGCGAAACCAACACCGATGACCTGTCTCCGGCTCCCGATGCCTGGTCCCGCCCGGATATCCCCCTGCACGCGCTGGCCATGTACAAAATGAAGCGCGACGGCCTGGAGCCTGAAGAAGCCGGCGTTACCGGCCCGCTGAAGCAGATTGAAGAAGTGAAAGCCAAAGGCCTGCCCGTTGCTTTCGTTGGCGACGTAGTGGGTACCGGCTCCTCCCGTAAGTCCGC
Organism: Microbulbifer variabilis; assembly: GCF_020524905.1. Classification (GTDB taxonomy): domain Bacteria; phylum Pseudomonadota; class Gammaproteobacteria; order Pseudomonadales; family Cellvibrionaceae; genus Microbulbifer; species Microbulbifer variabilis_A. The sequence continues at coordinate 46,059 of NZ_JAIVKI010000013.1, forward strand.
CACCAACTCCGTACTGTGGTATTTCGGTGAAGAAATGCCCGGCGTGCCGAACAAGAAAGGCGGTGGTATTTGTATCGGCGGTAAAGTCGCCCCGATCTTCTACAACACCATGGAAGATGCTGGCGCGCTGGTATTCGAAGCCCCCGTTGACGAACTGGGCATGGGCGACGTTATCGAGATCCGCCCCTACGACGGCAAGATCCTGGCCGAAGATGGCAAAGTACTGTCCGAATTCGAACTGAAGTCCGAAGTACTGTTGGACGAAGTTCAGGCTGGCGGTCGTATCAACCTGATCATCGGTCGTGGCCTCACTGGCAAAGCCCGTGAATCCCTGGGCCTGGCGCCTTCTGAGCTGTTCCGCAAGCCTGAGCAGCCCGTCGATACCGGCAAGGGCTACACCCTGGCGCAGAAAATGGTTGGTAAAGCCTGTGGCGTTGAAGGTATCCGTCCGGGCACCTACTGCGAACCGAAAATGACCACCGTGGGCTCCCAGGACACCACTGGCCCCATGACCCGTGACGAACTGAAGGACCTGGCCTGCCTCGGCTTCTCCGCCGATCTGGTCATGCAGTCTTTCTGTCACACTGCGGCCTACCCCAAGCCCGTTGATATCGATACCCAGCATACCCTGCCGGACTTCATCATGAACCGCGGCGGTGTTTCCCTGCGTCCGGCTGACGGCATTATCCACAGCTGGCTGAACCGTATGCTGCTGCCAGACACCGTAGGTACCGGTGGTGACTCCCACACCCGCTTCCCCATGGGTATCTCCTTCCCGGCAGGTTCCGGCCTGGTAGCCTTCGCCGCCGCAACCGGTGTTATGCCGCTGGATATGCCTGAGTCTGTACTGGTGCGCTTCAAAGGCGAAATGCAGCCCGGTATCACCCTGCGTGACCTGGTACACGCCATTCCGCTTTACGCCATCAAGCAAGGCTTGCTGACCGTAGAGAAGAAAGGCAAGAAGAACATCTTCTCCGGCCGTATCCTCGAGATCGAAGGCCTGGAAAACCTGACCGTAGAGCAAGCTTTCGAACTGTCCGACGCCTCCGCCGAGCGCTCCGCAGCCGGTTGTACCATTAAGCTGTCCGAAGAGACCATGGCCGAGTACCTGCGCTCCAACATCACTCTGTTGCGCTGGATGATCGCCGAAGGTTATGGCTCCAAGCGCACCCTGGAGCGCCGCGCGCGCGCTATGGAAGAGTGGCTGGCCAACCCGAAACTGATGGAAGCAGATGCCGACGCCGATTATCTGGAAGTTATCGAGATCGATCTGGCCGATATCAAAGAGCCTATCGTTTGTGCACCGAACGACCCGGACGACGCGCGCCTGCTGTCAGACGTAGCTGGCGACAAAGTAGACGAAGTATTCATCGGCTCCTGTATGACCAACATCGGTCACTTCCGCGCTGCCGGTAAGCTGTTGCAGGGACACAAAGGTGGTATCTCCACCCGCATGTGGATCGCTCCGCCCACTAAGATGGACGAGCACCAGCTGATGGAAGAGGGTTACTACAACATCTACGGCGCTGCCGGTGCCCGCACCGAAATGCCCGGATGCTCCCTCTGCATGGGTAACCAGGCGCGTGTGGCTCCGAACAGCACCGTACTGTCCACCTCTACCCGCAACTTCCCCAACCGCCTGGGCGACGGTGCCAATGTGTACCTGACCTCCGCTGAACTGGCTTCTGTGGGCGCTATCCTGGGTAAACTGCCGACCCCGGCTGAGTACCAGGAATACGCGAAGAACCTGGATTCCATGTCTAGCGAGATCTACCGCTACCTGAACTTCGACCAGATTGAAGATTTCCAGAAGTCTGCCGAAGAAGGCAAGCGTATTGCCGCCACTGAGATCCAGGAAGTTACTGTTTAAGTAACAACTCTGCCTCAAGAAAAAGCCCCGCCAAATGGCGGAGCTTTTTTTATGGTACATCCATCACTATTACCAGGCAAAACAAAGTAAAGAACTCAACCTTAAATAAGGTTTTCCTCATTAGCCAACTACAGCAACAGGCTTGAAGCAAAAAGCCGATATTTTTTTGATTTACTTTATTTCTCGCCTGCAGATAAAACAAAAATATCCTTGGCTTCAAGTAATCACTGCAATATTTTCATGCTGCAAGAAGATTCTCTTACAGTCCTATAAATAGCTCATTCGATGACCTTCCACCCCGACTCGCTCTTGATCTACTGTTTCGACGATTCATTACAAATTGAACCTGCTTGTCTGTTACTCGATTGAAGTATGTATCCTTTTGGAAAAACTGCCGAATGTGGCCGTTAGTATTTTCATTAATCTCTCTCCCAAGATCTTGTTTTCAAGTAATAACAGCCAAAATGCAGTCTCACTCGACGCTATAATAATCAGGAATACAACAAACAGCTATTTTATAAGAGTGTAAATTAGAAAGGCCTACAGGAATAACTCCCAACTAATCCCCCTTAGGGATATGTTTATCAAGCCTGCCAAAGAAAAACAAAGGGAGTAAGAATCCTATAAAAGTTATATATGCATCTAAAGTGAATGCCCGATAGATGCCCACAGTAACATCTTCAGTGGAGGCCAAAATCGTTGCATTGATACCTAGTGCCAGAGCACCGCCAATAAATCTGAACATATAGATAATGGCTCCAGCGAGACTCGATCTGCTGGGATCGACAAGAGCAACAGCAGCAGTAACGACAGCAGGCCCATAAATTCCCAAACTCACTCCAACCAATATCAAGCCAGGAACAAATTGTATGTAACTGGCACCCTTATGGAGTATTGATAACCAGTAGACCCCTGCAGCCATACCAAAAGCGCCCACACAAATTAACCATTTTGCACCGGCTTTTTCATGGAGAACCCCGGAAACAAATGCAAAAATACTGGAAGCTATCATCATTGGTAGTAGTGCCATCCCAGATAGCAGGGCACTAAATTGATATACCTCAATAAGAAGCAAGGGGATATAAATGAGAATTGAAAAGAACGAAGCCGCAACTAATAATACACTAAAGGCAACAGATAGGAAACTGATATTCTCAAGTAAGTCAACAGGAATTAATGCGCTTGACTTTTCACTGATCTCTCGAAAGAGAAAAGATATAAGAAACAAAACTGAAGTGATCAATAAGGAAATAGAGAAAAAATCAATTGCTTGATTTTGAGCTAAAAAATCCATAGCTAACAAAAAACAAAATAGCGACATTGACAGTGTCATTACACCAAGAAAGTCTATTCCTTCTTTGATATTTTGAATTTCATCAACAGGATACCTTTTCCAACCAAGAAATATAACTAAGAAAGCCATAGGAACATTAAGAAATAATATCCAGCGCCAACTCAAGTATTCTGTAAAAAAACCACCCAATACAGGACCTAAAGCTGTAGATAAACCAAGAGCAGCTAACATTAACCCCCCGGCCAACCCCGCTTTTTCTTCAGGGAGAAGCGTGTAGGCCATGCCAATAATGGCAGACCAGATCAGTGCACCTGCCAATCCCATCAAAGCCCTACAAAAGAGAAGTACCCACAATATTTCTGCCAAACCACCTACAAAGGAAGAAATAGCAAAGATAAGGACTCCAAAAATAAATAAACGCCTACGCCCATAGATATCAGCAAGGCGACCAGCCGTTACAATAATCACCCCATAGGTGAGGGAGTAAGCATTAACCACCCAATGAACCGAAGTTAGGTTCGCGGTAAAGCTTGAAGCAATGGCTGACAAGGCGGGGGAAAAAGCAGTAAAGTCTCCCGCGACTAATAACACGGCTAGGAACAGAACAGATAGACCCCAATAATGATATGCCGAGAGAGTGCGCTTGTTCGCCATCATAGAGAGTATCGCTCGTGGTGCTAAGTTGATGTGGCCAACAGGAATTATATAGCTCTATATTTTAATATATACGCCAAACTGAATCTGAATCTGCACTGAAAACCACGTATAAAACAATGCCACAACTAACAGTGGTTAATTTACCCTATATAACCCACCTACAGTTAATACATATGACGCATTAATATATAAAATCACAGCTAGATTAAAAGTTCTAACATATACACAAAGCCAGCCTAAAAAGGCTTCTAAAAAACGCTTCCGCGAGAGAAATTATCCCAACTATCGACAAATAGAACTGTGACACCCCTAAAAATTCATCATAAGTAAAATTTACTAAAAACAATCAAAGGATGGTATGGCATTCTCCTAGCGCGGCCCCTACCTAAAAAAAACAAACTCTTCATTGACAATAGATTCCTGCAATAAGGCACTCTAACTATACAATCTAATGAGAATATGCGAGAGCCTCATTATTTAGCATGAACCTCACAAAGAAATTAATTTCAACACACTTAATTACGGGAAAAATGGTTCCAGGAGAAGTCATTGAATTAAAAATTGATCAAGTTCTCAGCGAGGATGCAACCGGTACATTAGTCATGCTGGAGCTTGAAGCCCTGGGAGCAAGAGAGGTAAAGGCTGAAATATGTGCGCAATATGTAGACCATAATGTACTTCGAGCAGATCATCGAAATGGTGATGATCATATTTTCCTAGAAAGTGCTTGTAGAAAGTACGGTATATGGTATTCACGTCCGGGCAATGGGATAAGCCACCCAGTACACATGTCATGTTTTGGTATTCCCGGAAAAACAATATTAGGCGCAGACAGCCATACGTGCTCCGCAGGATCTTTAGCCATGCTAGCCATTGGCACAGGGGGGATTGAAGCAGCTCTGGCAATGATGGGATTCCCACTTTCATTGGTGATGCCCAAAATTTTAGGAATACGATTAGAGGGAGAGCTTAGGCCATGGGTAAGTGCTAAGGATGTAATTTTAGAGCTTTTACGGCGGTATACCCTTAAAGGTTGCTGGAATAAAATTGTAGAGTACCATGGTCCTGGACTAAAAAAACTTACGGCAATGGACCGACATGTTATAGCCAATATGGGGCAGGAAATGGGGGCTGTCACTAGCGTATTCCCTTCAGATAATCAAGTAAGGCTTTTTTTAAGACAGCAATCAAGAGAGGAAGAGTTTGTGGAATTGATTGCCGATGAAAATGCAACTTATGATGAAGAAGCAAACATTGATTTATCAAAAATAGAACCAATGATTGCCCTTCCTTCTCGTCCAGATAAGGTAGTAAAAGTTCATGAAGTAGAGGGAAGGGATATATTTCAAAGTTATATCGGGTCTTCTGCAAACCCTGGGTTACGTGATTTTTCGATACCTGCTCGCATAGTTGACGGACTAATAATACCTCATTCAGTTGCCTTTGACATTAACCCATCATCCCGCCAATTACTTCACGAATTGACCCATAGTGGAGACCTGGAAAAACTTTTAGGCTCAGGAGCCCACTTACATGATACTGGTTGTGGGGGGTGTATTGGTATGGGGCAAGCCCCTGCTAGCGGGCACAATAGCTTACGCACTGTGCCGCGTAACTATCCAGGACGCTCAGGAACAAAAGAAGATAGTGTTTACCTTTGTAGCCCTGAAACCGCAACAGCAAGTGCCTTGCGGGGTAAAATAACCGACCCTCGTAACCTGGATATTGATTACCCTAACTTCAAAGAACCAGAGTATTTGATGGATATGAGGCCATTGATTCAGCCTCCTCAAGAAATACCAGTAAAGGTAGAGTTGAAAAAGGGCCCCAACATTAAACCACTACCAGTTTTAAGAAAAATGCTAAGCGTCATTTCTGGACCGATTTTACTGAAACTGGAGGATAATGTTTCGACAGATGAAATCATCCCGGGCGGGACAGAAGTGTTACCCTATTGGTCTAACATCCCGGAGCTAAGCCGTTACACCTTTCCCAAGATAGATGACTCTTTTTACAAGCGCGCGTTGGGTACCAAGGGAGATATATTTCTGATTGCCGGAGAGAACCTAGGTCATGGATCCAGCCGTGAACATGCTGCAATTGCGTTACATTATTTAGGCGTACGATGTGTAATTGCCAAGAGTGTAGCGCAATTATATCGTAAAAATCTAATAGATAACGGAATATTAATTTTTACTTTCGATAATCAAAGTGACTTTGATAACTTTAATCAAGGTGATGAATTACGCATCTTTGATCTCTCCAGCTGCACGAGAGGAAATATGAGCTTAGAGTTAGAAAACCTCACTCAAGGAAGGAAGACATGGTTGAAAAGCGATCTCTCCGAACGGGAAGTCAAGATTATTAAATTTGGAGGAAGAATTAATTATACCAAAGCCATAATTAATAAGATGAAAAAAGGCCACTAGATTACCAACCAAGAATATCGTCAACTATTAATTTCTCAGCCCAAACAAAAATCATGAAAATATTATTCATAACTATTCAATATAACCTCTTGTTAAATCAACCAATCATTCGATCAAACTAAAATGAGCACCCAGTTAATCAACGAGGCGGCCATAAAAACATATATCTATCTGCAACCAGAATAAATAATATTGTCATTTAGACATTAAAAGCTAAATCAAGCTTTAGGTATAAAAACTTGATTTAACAACTATTAATAGTTAAAGCTCCTTGCTCATGTGAGTATAAAAAAACACCTCAATGGAAAGATTCTTAACTTTATTATCTATATATCTTCTGATTTCCATACCAACTAGTGCCGATCAAATCTATAAATACAAGGATCAAAAGGGGAATTGGATTTTTACTGACAGGAAACCAACCAAAGACATTGAAGTAGTAACAATAAAAAAGACCTCCTCTAACCTATACAAGAGCAAACCAAAGATATATACCCTAGCTACCAATAAGGTTAATTATATATTTGCTCAAAACCCTTATTACGCACCTATCGAAGTACAACTTAAAATAAAGTCAACTACAAATGTAGATAAAATTTTCACAACAGTTGTACCTGGGAATTCAAAATTCAGCCTTTATGAAAGTAACGAAGAAATTGGCCAATATCATTACACATGGGTAATGGGCTCACCGGAGGTGCTTGAAAAGCCCTATATTTATCACTTACCCATTTCCTCGTTTCAAGGCCATCATATTACCCAATCCTTTAATGGTAGCTTTTCCCATCATCAACGACCGAATAAATATGCCGTAGATATTGCCATGCCTATAGGCACCTACATAAGTGCGGCCAGAGAGGGAACTGTCATCTGGGTAAAAGACGACTACCATATGGGGGGAGCAAAGGAGTACTTCCTCGATAAAGCCAACTTTGTATCTGTTTTACATGAGGATGGCACCTATGCAACATATACACATATATTACAAGGAACTTCATTGGTGAAACCTGGCGACAAAGTCAAATCTGGTGACCTTCTTGCTAGATCTGGTTCCTCCGGATTTTCAACTGGGCCTCACCTTCACTTTGTAGTCAGAAAAAATATTGGGCTATCAACTGTCTCTGTGCCTTTCCAGTTTATTGGGGATGACGGTGAACCATTTAATCCGCAGCGAGGAATGACCGTATTTAACGCTCCTGACTAAATCTGAATGTACTCGCACATGACAAATACATTGATAAGTAGAATTAATCAGATAGCATTCATAACAGCTTCCAGAGCTTGAAATCCGGCAAACGCATTATTTTGAAAATAAACACTTTAAATTGGGACTTGTTCTATCAGATGACACAGCTAAAAAGCAATTTCATAATTTAGCCAAACCACTACTCTAAAGATGAATCTCATGTTAAAAGGGGACAATTTTCCGACTTAGTCAATCGGAGTATAAAATTATCAAAAACCAAGCTGCGCCATACCTAATCAAACAGTAAGCTTATCAGCATCAAACTCATCTTCTATAGTTAAAATACCCTCCCTTTACCATAACCACTAGTCTTTCATTATTTTTGTGCTTTCCTTTAATGAATAACAATACTGATGCTAGACATGAATATCTACTAATTTATGATCATTTTCCTCCTCCTTGTTTTCGGACTAATCACTGGCTACATCTCTATCATGGCTGCTGGTGGAGGCGCTCTACTGCTAGTACCTTTAGTAGGATTTCTGGTAGGACCGCATCTTGTCGCGCCTATATTAACCACTGGAAATGCTATTGCATCTCCATTTGGCATTTTTTTGTTCTGGAAGTACATTAATTGGAAGGTGGCCCTCTGGTTACTTCCAGGAATTATTCCCGGAGCAATTATTGGTGCCTATATTTACACGCAAATGCATCCATTACTCATAGAGTTTACTGTCGGTCTATTCTTAGTGTCGACCGTATTTCAGTTTGGATTTGGGCATAAGAAAAAATCATTCACAATGCATCTTCCATATTTTCCCATGTTGGGTTTTGTCACCACACTCTTCTCCTCAATTATTGGCGCTGTTGGCCCTGTTCAAAACCCATTTTTCTTAAATTACGGCCTCAACAAAGAAAGCTTGGTAGCTACGCGAGGGGTCAGTTCTTTAATGATGCACTCCACAAAGCTTGTCGCCTATTTTCATTTTGGCGCCCTTAATTTAAAATTACTTATGTATGGCGTCACTATTGGCTTGGGGGTTATGGCAGGTATGTTTGTAGCAAAACATTTTTTGAAAATAATAAGCATCCAAAGATTCGAAAGTTATGCCCTATCCATCATGTTTATATCTGGACTAGTTTTGATTTTTCGCGTCAGCGCACAACTCTGGGAGGCGGTAGCTTAATTTCCGTCCTGAAATCTAGGTCGGCCTGATAAAAAAACAGCGAGAAATGGAATTTCCAAACCTATCCCTTTGACGGCTATATAGTTTTTCTATTATTTTAATTGCAGCATCAAGATTCACCATCAGTTCTCCCCCTCCCCCTTACCTTCAAGGTATTCCTTTCGAGTAATTTCTTGACCGTATAGAATAGCATCATTAAACAATCGATTGTTGTGTGGAATAGGGTTCGAATGTTCTCTCTCCCCATAAAACTTCCTATAAATATTTTTTGTTTTTTTATCCCGCCTAAACATCACTGACTCAAAAGAGTAATCAATATAAACATTTTTTAAATTTAAATAGTCGCCTGTTTTAACTGACATCACTTTTGACCTTATAGACTCATAATACATCTTGCTCTCAACTTCAAGATCCTTTCTATGCGGGTCATCTTCATCTAAAGAACGCCATTTTTCATACAATTCATGTCCTTTTCCACCTTTTGTGGGTGATTTGCTTGCTATCGAATCATAAACATCCTCTCCTAATAAGTCCTTAGCTATCTCAGGAGACTCTTTTGCATATATCATTTCTGGTGAATTTACCTGTATTTCGGCAATCAAACCAACTTTAGTTTTTATTTTTGAATTTACCCCACTATATCCTAGTGGATCTAGAGTTCCATCTGTAATTTTTAAAGTTGCACCTTTGGATTGAAGCATTCCCACCACGGCTTTGATATTGTCTTTTGGAACTATAATGGTGTTTCTGGCAAGATCTGTTATTCGAGTTGGATCACCGCCATAATCGTTTATTATCTTTATTCGAGCCCTATCTTTCGATTTGATCGGCACTTTAGCAACCCTACCACCATTCATCGCAGCGATCACATCTGCTAGGTTATCGATTTCTATTTTTGCGGCCGGTGCCATTGAATATATTTCATCAAACCCATCAATCTCTTCAATACTGTCGGGTTTAGCATTAATCTGGAACCTCGCTTCGTATTGTTGGTAAATTACATTTTGGGGCTCCTCAAAATTTTCTTCAAACTTTAGCCTTTCTGTCTGTGTTAATTGTTGCGATCTAACGGGAGGGTAATGCGAGCGAGAATCTTCTATTTTGTCAAAAAACTCTATGATGCGTTCACCATACTTATCACAGAAATAGTCTGTCTCGCCAAAGGAAAATAAGCTATGACGTTTGGTTTGTATAGCATCAAACTGCTGTATGCCTCCAGTAATTAACCTGGCCGCAGCCAAAGAATTGTTGGTAAAATAATACTTTAGGCATTCAAAATTAGGGCTATTTATCAGAGCAAGGCAATCAAGTGTATAGCAGCTTCCATCACTAGGCACTTTATTTTGATTGATTAAATTATTTCTCTCGGCTGTGGAAATCAATGGCGCCAATAAGCAGTAAATAATGAAAATGGCGTGTTGGAATTTCAGATAACTGAGCATTGGGCGGGCACGCATAGAGTGACTCCGTAAGCTAAGTTTGTCTTTAGTTTAGTTGTGCTGAAATATGTATGGCACTTCGAGACACCAGGATTGATACAAATATCGGTAGTTTAGGGTTTATGAAAAATTGCGTATCTCTCTCGGTTGCTGACTCCATCCAGTCAAGGATCCCGTGGAAGTAGAAGCCTATATTGAGTCCTTTGCTGGAGATGAGATTACCCCATTCTTTTAACAATACCCTTCAAAGCGCTTGACTAAACACCTGAGACTCCCAAGGTTTTATCAAGGGATTAATCAATGCCAATTGATTGAGCCTATAACTTAATTTCGCCCAATTAAACAAAAAATGCACTTTTACGAATTCCCACACAAGAGCTTGCTCGCCAATAACATTCCCGACCCCGGCGCAACACCACCTCCCGGCCAGGTGGACGCACCACACATATAGAGACCAGGAATTGGCATTTCGTGGTTTGCATATCCAACAAATGGCCGATTGCCATAAAATTGTGACAAATGGAGGCTGCCAGCGCTTAAATCCCCATTCACGAGATTTGGGTTCAATTGCTGCAGTTCCAATGGAGTGTGTATCTTCATCGCAAGGATGCTATCGGGAAGATCCGGTGCATATCTCGATATCTTCCGAATGACGCGATCTGCAACTTTTTTGGCGACGTCAGGTTTCCAAATCTGTTCATTTATTTGGCCCCCAGCATCTCCACGAATCTCAGCAGGTATCGCACGTACCATTATCCAGAGAACATGCTTACCATCAGGGGCGCGGGCCGAATCATAGATTGTCGGTTGACCCACAACGATGAAAGGGTGGCTTGGAAGCATACCCGCCATACCTTCCTGATAAGCGGCTGCGATATAGTCCAAGGATGGGCCTATGTGTACGTAGAAGCTCTGTCGCGCCGCTTCATCTTTCCAATCCGGCAACCTCGATAGAGCGAGATGAATCACCATTGTGCCTGGCCCGTAACGGTAGTTTTCCGCTTCTTTAACTATCGCATCCGGCAAGTTACCTCTAGTCAGTCTCACCAATGCCTGCGGTGTGACACTGGCGACTACTCCACGAGAACATCGCAGCTCCTGTCCACTCGCGAGACGAACACCTGACGCCCTCCCCTTATCAAAGAGGATCTCTTGTACCACCTGATTGGCAGCAACATTTCCCCCATACTCCTGAACAAGTTCTACAATGGCCCGGATCATGTTGCCGGAACCACCGCGGGCAATCGGAATGCCCTTGCGCTCATCACCATTGGTCTCCAGAAAAGGCATCCAGCATCCACCCGAGATATCAGGTGCATAATCTAAGTGCATTGCCCAAGCGGCTATCAGAGCCTGTACAATATCACTCTGAAAACGTCGTCCTAAATTCGCACGAAGGGAGTCAAGCAGTATCCCGCGTAAGGGAGTAGAGACACTAGCGGGTATATCCCCGATTCTGCCAAAAATAAGTTCCAATGGACCGGCTTGAACTGCTGGTGAGCCCAATATTTGGAACAAGATGGGACTGCACCGATCATAGTCTTCACGCCAATCCTTCCATGCCTCGGCGTCTGCCTTCGAGAAGCACGCAATGGATCTCAAATTGGCATCCAGATCCGTACTAACTCCCAAAAAATGGTCATCAGCAGCAAAAGATCCAAAGGAATGCTCGGCGACAATAAACTCCAAGCCCTTTTCTGCCAAGACCTCTCTGTGCTCAGTATAAAATTCTGAGCCTGCAAACATACTCAGGTTCATCGCCCCAATGTCATGTAAGAATCCTGGTAAAGTGAGTTCCAGTGTTCGTATCGCACCACCTGGAGAACTGTTTTGGTCGAGGACCAGTACTCGCCAACCCTCTTTGGCCAAGATGAATGCAGCACAGAGAGAATTGATGCCGGCACCAATGAAGATGATCTCAGGGTCTGTCTTAACTTCAAGTAATGACTCACTCATGACGGTATCTCATCGAACAATTGGCCAGCATCCAGACGATTGGATGCACCCCATATCCAATCAATTAATATTAGGAATAGTACAGTCGGCCCTGGTCAACTTGTAACAAAGGGGTAATGAAGAGGTGAGATAGATTTTTTTGAAAGCGAGAATACTTGTTCAGTCACTTAGTCATTAATTTAAAATTTATAAGATCCCATGAAAACTCTTATCGAGAGTTCAGCAAACTAATCCCCAGAATGGCGGATCAATAAATGAACAGGCTGATGGAATTATTCATACATTCTGGCAGCATAAAGGATTTCAGCAAAAACTTTCCAATGAATATTCTCGGGAATTTCTTCTCCCTGATTAGCGTAAAAACCATCCATATCATCTGCCCAAGCGGCCATTGCTTCCAGAAAACTTGCTAGATCAGTATTCTCCCAACTCGAAGGATTGTTTTTATAATCATTAAGAATATCTAGAACAAATTTAGAGAAATCATTTCTTGTCTTAATCTGGTTAAGATTTTCAAGTAAGCTTAATTTTTTCATATATCTCCTTTGCGAATACGGATCGAGGTACCATCATTTTTACTCGTGAATTTAAATGATCCCTCAACAATCTCGCCTGGGGTCGCGGGTGTTATACGGATCGGCTTGGCTGCCTCCTGAAAGGCTTTAAGCCTGCGATTGTCTAACGAATAGATTTTACCATCCCGACTAAACACCCGTATAGGCGGCACATCACCCGCATTCAATTTTCCACTCTTAAGATCTCTGATCAAGTCTTCCACTTTTCGTCCGTCTGTAAAAGTTGCCTTAATGCTATCCTGAGTGAATCTGACTGCTTTAGGATTTATCAACCCTTTCCGAATCACGGCGACTCTTGGAGAGCTTACCCAGGCGCTATAGGTGGTTGAGTCATCAGTCCTGACCAAGGCCCGAATTCTAAATTTATAGGAGCCACTTGTTAATCGCTTACCCTTCTCCCTTGGCAAGGTAATTGGGCCTGTACTTACTCCAGAATAAACACAGGACCATGTCGAACAATCATCTTTACACTGCTCGATTTCATAACCGGTAATTTTTATCCCTGAACCAGGGGGTACCCATTTGACTTCAACTGTCCCTTGAGATCCTGGATTTTCAGAAACAGCATCCACCACTCGGGGAGCTTGTATCGGAGGATTTACTAACTGTACTTTCTCCAGCTCTCCACTTTGAACAGTGATATTTCTTGGCGTGGGAAGAGGACTAGCACCATCTTGATGTTTCTCACTGGAAAAACCACCACAGCCTGCTCTATGACTGGGCCGCGTCTTGAACCCCCAATGCCCTTGAGATAGCCCTTTAAATTGATATGAATACCCTGTGAACTTACTAGACTTGGGCCAATTACCATCCTCTTTTTGCTTTACCAAATGATACTCATTGACAACATCTGGTAGTGAAAGCCAAGAAAATGGAATGTTTTCTATACGGCTGCTCGTTTCAGAGACGCTCGTTCTAACTACTGTTAGAGAAGAGTCTGAAGGCGATTTGCTGGAGAAACCACTGGCACAGGCTGCAAAAGATAAAAACAGAAAGTAGAAATAGGCAATAAAACGCAGGCTTAGAGACAAAGCTTTCACCCGAGAGTTGAGCATTACCGAAGGGGCAACACTGAGACCTTTAGTGACTACCCATTACCATATCTATAAAATTCGATTATAGGGTGAGATTTTGCTTGTTGCGTTAAACACTACTGAATAGGTAGTCAGGTCTTACGAGGATAATAATTCTATTGGCAAGAACAGCTAGAACGAGAGGAAAATTAAAAGGCATCGATACTTCTACAACCGGAAAGTACCTACCGCCCAGAAGCTTCAACAGCTAACTTACTTCTAGGCACCCTCCCCTTTAGTATATTTGAATGGAAGGTATAGGAGACTAAAGAAGACCAATAGTTTTCACTTCAGTCCTTAACTGCTGAACTAAAGATTTCCCGGTAGTACCCCAAGCACTCCCTTCCTGGGGTAAAACTGGGTAGAAAAAAATAGATCACTCATCTTGTTTGAACTCCAAAATATCACCGGGCTGACATTCAAGCGCTTCACATATTGCCGATAAGGTATCAAACCTGACCCCTTTCACTTTGCCACGTTTCAATAATGACAAGTTAGCCTCGGTAATTCCTATCTCTGCTGCCAACGATTTAGAGCTGACTTTACGTTTGGCCAGCATAACATCCAAGTTGACAATAATAGCCATGCTACACAAACTCTTTGTTTTCTTGCTCAATTTGTTTTGCTGCTCGCAAAATATAGAGGACGCTCACAAGTACGAATAATGTGAAAAGCCTGCCGACATCCAATGACAGCACCAGGGTTAGTTCATTTTCATGCAAATACAATAGATAACTGAGCCACAAAGACTCCAGCATGCGTACTAGGATCGAAGCCCCATAGAGCCAAACCAACCACACATAGCAGCGGTCACTCTCTTTACCAAAATAGTCACCCTTCGCGTACTGACCAAAAAGTCGCCAAAGCCAATAGATAAACAGGCCGGAAAGCACAAAGATTGGCAGTTGCCCAAGTAATAGCATCGACCTGTACTGGTCACCTAGCGCCCAAAGTTCCTGGAAAAGTGGGTTGCTGCTGTTGAAGGCATTCTTGTCGTAGACAAAGTAGTTGATCAGCAAAATGCTTATGGCAATCAAACTGACAGCGACGATAGCCCAGCGCAGACGCGTACTTAATACCTGAATATTTTGCTTCACAGGTTAGCTCCTATGGGATAAGCAAACATTATACAACAGTATCAAGTTTCTGCAATTCAGCTATAAATTATTGCTTTACAATAATTTATAGCTGCTCTACAGTATATCCATGGTCATCACTGATAAGGAGTTAAGTCCATGGAATTAAAGAATCATCGTTGGTCAATACGTAAAACCATCTGCTGGCTGAGCTTAGCCGCTGCATTTAGCGGCTGTAGCATGAATGTCGTTTTAAAGGATTCAGCATCAACAGAAGCCCAACAGGAGTTACTCCCTATTGAGAGTTTCTTTAATGACTCTGAAAT
The DNA here is from genome assembly GCF_020524905.1 of Microbulbifer variabilis. Classification (GTDB taxonomy): domain Bacteria; phylum Pseudomonadota; class Gammaproteobacteria; order Pseudomonadales; family Cellvibrionaceae; genus Microbulbifer; species Microbulbifer variabilis_A. The sequence continues at coordinate 61,127 of NZ_JAIVKI010000013.1, forward strand.
CAATGGAGTCAAATTATCTTCTGATGGTCAATGGCTGGCCTGGCTCCAGCAACACAACGGAGCACCAAATATCTATGTAATGCCGAGTGATGGGAGTGTTGAGGATGCCTTCCCTTTAACTGCTTTTGCCGATGGAGCAGATAGCTTTTATTGGGATAAACATCAGCTCGGTATGTTTGTTTCTAAAGATTCCGATGGAAACGAACAGCACCAGATTTTCCGATTGGATCTGGAGGTAAAGGATAAAACTCTAAATTTGCTGAACACCCAAAATTTAACATCGAAAAAAGGTGTCAATTACATACTTTGGGGACAGGCTTCAAAAATACCTGACACCCTTACACTCATTGCGAATCACGACGATCCGATGACATTAAATTTTTATCGGCTGGATACTGAAGCCGGTAAGCTTACATCACTGATGACCAATACCGAGCGTTTTCATGATGTGCTGATTGATCCTAAAGGATTTCCCATTGCTGGTGTGAGATCGAACCCGGATACATCAATGCAGTTATTTATTTATAAGAATAAATCCTGGCAAGAAGCCCTGAAAACTGAAGCGGGAGAAATTTTACACCTATCCAGTTATAATTCAGATCTTGGAAGAGTGTATTTCGAATCCAGCTTCGGCGAGGCTGATACTTCAGGATTAAAACAACTGGATTTAAATTCAGGGGAAATTGTTGACGTTCACACCGACCCTAATCAACGATCCGACGTTTATAAAACCTTATTCAGTAAAGATGGAGAGCTTCAGCTGGTTTCTTACTACTATGGATATCGAGAAGATTATCCAATTAGTAAGGAGTTCAAAAAGCATTGGCAATATATCACCAGTCAATTTTCACGCAGAGTTGAAATTGATGTTGTCTCCATCAATGAGGAGGCTGGCATATGGCTGCTAGATATTGCCAGTGATGTCGATCTGGGGGCTTTTTATACCTACAATCAAGCAGACCAATCACTGAGGCGCTTGATTGATAAAGATACAAGGTTAGATACGGAATCTCTGGCAGAAAGACGCTCTATTACTTATAAAGCCCGTGACGGCATTACTATTCAAGCTTATCTGACTCTGCCCAAAGGCAAGAGCAGTCAATTGCCGCTAGTGGTATTGCCTCACGGTGGCCCATGGGGAAGAGATCACTGGAGGCTTAGTGATAGCTTTTTCAATCGCGTGTCTCAGTTGCTATCGAATCGCGGCTATGCGGTATTACAGCCCAACTTTCGTGCATCTACAGGCTTTGGTGAAACCTTCATCGCTTTGGGTAATCGCCAGTGGGGAACCGGTGCAATGCAACATGACCTGACTGATGGTGTTGAGTTTCTAGTGGAGCAAGGCATTGCGGACAAAGATAAAGTAGCCATCATGGGTGGGTCTTACGGAGGCTATGCAGCACTTTCCGGGTTGACTTTCACCCCCGATGTATATGCAGCCGCGATATCTTTTGTGGGCCCATCAAGCCTAGTCACCTTGGTTGAGTCATTCCCGGAGTATTATCGACCATTTATTTCCAACTGGTTCAAAGCAGTCGGTGATCCTTTGATTCAAGCAGACCGAGAGGATATGCAGGCCCGATCACCTTTAAACTTTACGGATCAAATTAAAGCACCTTTACTGTTGGTTCAGGGTGCAAATGATCCCCGCGTTACTCAACTTGAGTCTGATCAAATTGCTATAGACATGTATCAAAAAGACTTAGCTGTCGAGTATATTTTGGCTAAAGATGAGGGGCACGGATTTAGCAAGCGTATTAACAGGCTGGCTTATTTGATAAAAATGGAAGAATTTCTCGCAGAGCACTTAGGTGGTGAAGTAAGCTCTGAAATTCCTGAGGAGCTTACAACCCATTTGGCAGGACTTGAAGTTGATATATCAAAATTAGCCGAGAAATAATCTTAAATAGATTGCTTGCGATCTTAGGTTGATCGCCAATATAGAGCGCCGGTCTTTGATAGATATTAATCAATATCTATCAAAGACAGTCTACATTTAAAGTAAGATCATTTCATTTTCCAACAAACAATATAAAAAACTTCTTCACCCCAAGCACCTAAATAACCTACCGCTTAATAGCGGAAAAAAGATTACGAATGCCTCACTTTCTATTTAGGCAAGTTTATAATTCATATCCAAAACTGGCTAATAGAAATTATGAGTTAGCTACTAAGCCATCATTCACTGAGAACATTCGTTTAAGTAAGACTCGACTCATGAAAGGTCAGAAGGTTCAATTAGGTACAGAAGCACCAACACTTTCTTTTTCTAATCTTCAATTACATGAAGCCAAGTCTAAATTCTACTCATTGTCAGACAGTAGATTTTTGAGTATTGTTACGCCTTTTTTTACCGTAACTGAGGTAGGGCATATCGTAGATGTAAGAAGTATCCGCCGCTTTGTAGGAAGACAGGATACCTGTTGTCAGTCTTACCTAAGCAGTGAAGACCAAAAGAATTCACTACTTCTCCACTCCTGACCCCAGTATTACCGATCGAAGCCTTGTCGCCATATTGATTGGCTTCAACCCTTTTTAAACATTAGGGCCTAGCCTTAGAAAGTAAGAAAAAGCGTAGTAACCATATGGAGGAAGCCATGCATTCCCGTTTAACCACCTTTCTCGGAGCTCTTGTTATTTCAACTAACACTAGCGCAGCCGAGTTCGGCAACCAAAAGCCACTAAGTTTCCATCCGTATATATCCTTGAACACAGGGTATAGCGAAATGGAACTCACTCGAGATTATCGAACAACTGAGAAAGGAAATACAAAGGAGTTTAGCTACTTAGAATTCACTGCTTCTGAGAGCGAGTCATGGAATAGTATTTCAATAGGGGCAGACTTTGACAATTATCCACTGGAATTGCGATTAAGCTACAGCACCGTTTCTACTGATAAAATTGACGCATGGGATTTTGATGAGAACAATCCCGTCACGGCGCTAATCTTTGATTCCTGGCAAGAGTATGATTTAGAAGTATTCTCCCTGACTGGTATTTTTGAACTATCGAAATCCTGCCAAAGAGCCTGCCTGTACCTGCTAGGAGGTTATAGCTTTGGCGAGCTAGATTGGTCTCTGTCTATGGAAGGGATAATTGAAGGTATCGACGTCCACGAGTCGAAATCATTCAACAAAAGCTTCGTCCACCTTGGAGGTGGGTTTCGCTACAACTTCACCGACTCCTTGCGTATGAACACTGAATACATTCAATACAATATCGGACAGATCGGCAAATATAAAATAACTGAAAACGAACGAGTGGAATTCGATCTGGATAACCTTGGTGTATGGCAAGCAGGGGTATCTTATATTTTCTAGTTAGAGATGGGTACCCTACTAGATACCAACAAAAAACCTCACTCCTATGAGCCCTCAACAATAGTGAATTAATGAAGCTGATAGGCTAATTCCACAAAAAAAGACCCGGCGGAGTGCCAATACTCCACTGGGCCTTCTTTTTTACGTGCTGTAAGTAAAATCAAGTCTTTAAATCAAAAGGTGCTGATGTAACAACTTAACTAGCAGTTTTCTGAGCTTTTCAGGCTATCCCCCCACACCCTAAAATCACAACTTCCCAACAATATTCACAAACATCCCCTGGCTGTCGTAATCTAGCTGGGTGAGGTCATCGGAGAAGTCGGTAAAGTTGTAACCCACCCCCAACTTCAAATGATCACCGATATGTCGGTACAGGCCGACCAGTGCACCACTCTTACTGTCCTGTGCATCGGGCAAGTCGAGTAGGCGGCCTTCGATTAAGAGATCCCAGCGTTTTACAAAATGCCAGTCTGCGCGCAGTACATAGAGGCTGGCGCGGCTGTCGAAGAATTCTGGGTCTTCTCTATCCAGGCTTAACTGGCCCAGACGGTAGGCATATTTGCCTCCAAAGGTCCAGCGTTGGGTAAGGTCATAGCTGGCATCCACGGAGAAAATATGGCTCTTTTGAATAAACTCAGCCGAGGTATTTTCTACGGTTACCTGATCTTTGGTGGGCACGTTATAGAAATAGGTGTATTTCAATAGCGTATTGAGGCGATCGTGATTGACCGGGCGGTAGGCGTAGCCCATTACCGCTTCGGTAAACTTGCCATCATAGAACTCGCCCTGAGAGCTCTTGCTGTCGGAGTAATTAAACTTGCCGACTAAGCGCCAGTCTGGGTTAAGTTGATAGCTCAGGGTGTTTTTCAACAACCAGGTATCGCGCTCGGATTCCAGCACGGTATTTTCATCCAGTGCGGTTTCCATGGTATCGGTGCGGTATTCCACTGCCGAAGCCAAACGGATTTCATCCAGGCTATAGCCTATATTAAGACCCAGGGCGTTGCGCTCGGTTTTGGCGCCGGTGCGTGGGTCTTCCAGGGTGCCCGCCTCTACTGTGGTGCCGTATGTCCAGCGGTCGTTGGGTGCCAAGTCCATACCCAGGGCGTGTGTCAGGCCGGTAGAGACATCGCCGTGACTGTAGCGCTCCTCACCATACATACTCAAAGTGTCGGAATAACGGCTGCGGAAGCCGGTACTCATATTGCCTTTGCGGGCACGCACGCCGGTATCGCTGCGCTCGTTATCGAGGGTGTAATTCAAGTATACGCTGGTTCTATCGCTCACCAGGAAATCGGTACCCAGGCGCGCGGCCAAGCCGGTATCGCCGCTGGAGACTTCACTATCCATGGTGAGTCTGTCGCTCACCCGGTAGGCGCCGCCCATACCAACCCGGTTGTTTTCCTCACGGGTGCCGGTTACTTCCACAGTGCCCTGTACAAAGCCGAAAGCACTCCAGTTTTCACCGGAATCATAACTGGCTTCCACCGCCATATCGGTGCGATCGCCCTCGGTTTGGGTGGCTGCAACGACCTCTGAGAAATCCTCGCGGCTATCATTGCGCACGCCGGAGCTGAGACGCCAGTGATCGTTGAGGCGGTAGCCGAGCATCAGATCTGTAGCACTGGTGTGCAGACCGAATTCCTCTTCTTTATTATCCGCTTTCAAGCCCACATCGAAACTTTCACCAAGAGGTAGGTTGACCCCGACTCCAAACAGTGTGGTTTCGCCCCGGGCAAATTGGCCGGGGCCGGAGAATCCGGCTTCGCGCTGCTGGTGGTAGAAATTACTGGAGCCGCGCAGGCTTTCGAAGAAATCTCCCAGCTGTAGGCTACCCTCTACTTTGGTCGCACCCGCAGAGGCCTCGGGGTCTAAGGTCTGACCATTATCAAAAGTGAAACCACCATCCAAAGAGTTGGTGGTATCCAGGTTACCGCCTTCGCTATTGGCCACTTCAACTTTCAGCCAGCTGCCGGCGGTTTTGCGCAGGGTTATATCGAAGCCCTGCAACGCGGTTTCGTTGTCATCCTCATCCTGCTGGGTAGCACTGAGCCCCAGCTTTACGTGATCTCCAAACCAGTAATGGGTACGGCCACCAAAGGCCAGGGTGTCCATCTCTTCAAAACCGGGGGTGTATTCATAGCGGGCTACCAAATACTGCGGATTGCCGTTGTAGGAGCCATCCTGAATTAATAAATTATCGTTAGCCAGGGCGGATAGCGGTTTGTTCAGCAGTACGCGGCCCTGAATATAATCGATATCATAATCAATGACCGGCGAGAGATTTTTTACGGCCAGCACCAGTCCGGAGTCTTTATCCCGCACCTCAACACGCAAACGCTCGGAACCGTTGAGAATATCCTGATGTCGCATGAAATACAGGGAACCGCCGGTTCCACGATATTCATCGCGCCCGGCAATAGTACCTGGCTCCGCGCCGAAGGCATCCACCTGGAAACGCTTTTCCCCGAAGCTGGTCATGGAATCGCTTTCGAAGTGACCGTTGGCACCATAGAGTGCACGGTCAATCTGCGCCAGTTCATTATCGGTATAGGTCGCCTTGAAATTACCCCACAGGCCGTAGTCGTCGTACTTGGACAACTTCACATAAAACTTGCCGGAAGTGGGCGCATCTTCCACTACGGTGGAGTCGTCACCAAAGGTGGGATAGTAAAGATCACTATCTAAACGGCGAAACAACGCATCGGGGGTTTTTTCCATAAAATTGGAAAACAGATCATCCACCGGCCCTTCTTCCGTATCCGCACTGGCGGATAATCGCCAGCCCTCACCGAAACCACCGCTGGTATAAAATGCCAGGCGACCGTCGTAGCTGACAGAATTGTCGTAGTGGGTTTCATCGCCGGTCACCAGCGCCGCTGGGCCGTTGGTCTTATCGTAACTGATCGTAAGGTCGGCAATACCCACGGTAAACCAGTCGTTTTTGGCAAATTCCAGGTCGCGCAGGAACAATTCGCCATTGCCCTCTTCATCCAGAACAGCCACTTCCACGGTGTGCATACCGGGGTCGAAAATCTGCTCGGCCACAAACTGGCCCTGCTCGTTAACCGGTACCGGGTTGCCCGCCAGCCACACGGTGTGCCCTGGCGGCACCTCGGCACCGTTCACCAGCACACTGTTGCCGTCCAGAGGAATATTTCGTCGCGCTAGGCGGTTCTCGCCGTAGCCAACCAGTAATTCCTGGGAGACATCCACATCTTTTGTGGACTCTTCGACCTTATCCACCAACCACAGAGTCTGTTCGGTGGTTTCATCGAAGCGGCCTTTTTTATCGTACACCCGCAGCACATAGTGCAGTTTTTTTAACGGCGCCTGGAACAGGGAAAATTCCGCAAACCACTCCCCTTCACCAGCAGTCAGCGGAACCACATCAAGGGGAGTGTCACGCAAAGACTGCCCCTCTTCAAACAGGCGCACCTCGGCCTGCTCAATAAAGGTGGGATAGTTAGTATAGCTGCGGAAAACTACGCGGTTCTCGCTGTGTTCCGTATCCGGGTTATCCGCATAGCGGATGGTATTGGGCCAGGCTGAAACATTCAGGCGCGGCTGCATCTTTTTGTTATCGAAGCGGAACTGGATATTGGCTTTATCCAGAGCCACATCGGTACAGCGCTGTAAATCAGCTGAGTTTTTATAGGGGTCATACTCCGGGCTGCCATCCACGGTAATACGCATTAAATTCAGCGAATAGGGATTATTAGCGATAGCCTCGCGATTAATGCGCTCGATTTCCAGGCGGTCACTCTCCGCCAGAATCGCCAGCTCATCATAGAGTACCTGTACTTCAACCCTGGCACCTTCATCCAAGGTGAAGCCGTTGGCCACTACATCGTCGGACTGCACATAACCGCGACCTTCCGATTGCACTTGAGTGTCTTCAAGGCTGAGAAGCTCTTTTACCTGCTCCATAGCACGACGGGCGCGTGCACCAGAAAGCCCCACATCATCGCCATAAACCATGGCTTCACGGCGATCCATACGTTTGTTTTCGCTGTAGCCAATAAAGCTCAAGCGCACATTGGCCTTGCTGGCGATTTCCCCCATGGCCGCACGCATTTGGGTCAGCTGTGCCTGGGTAATAATCGGATCGCCATTATCGAAGCGAATGGGCGGTATGTCTCCACGTAGGGATTGGTGTGCAATGGTAATGGTTTCTGCAGCCGCCGCTTCCGGACAGGCCTGTACCCCGTCCACCGCTACTTCGAGGGGATCGTCGTACCAGAATTCCACTTCCACGCGACGGTTTAGGGCGCGGCCTTTAGGTGTGTCATTGGCGGCAATAGGCTGACTGGCACCCTTGCCGCTACTGGTAATCATGGTGTCCGGCAGGCCCAGAGCGTCGCGCACTGCCAGAGCAACACGGCGAGCCTCACTATGGGATTTTTCCCGATAGGCACTCTGCTGCTGCTCGGAACTTTCCCCAATTTGCAGAGGCAGTGCATCGGTGTGGCCGACAAAATGGATGACCAGGTTATTTTTATTGGCCAAGTTTGTGCGCACTTCGCGGATGCGGCGTAAAAACGCCTCGGGCAAATTCGCTTGCCCTGCCTGCCAGCGCAGAGGGTTAACCAGGTTTTTTAAGCGCGCGCGCTGCTCAGTACCCGCGGTATAGTTGAGCCTACAAACCGTTTCCTGGCGACATACTTTAACGCGGTTGAGCGCCAGGGCTTCAGCGCGGGCGCGTGCCGCCATGGCTTTTTCATCCAGGGCATCGTAAGTCACCTGCACCTGCACGCGGCGATTCAGTTCGCGTCCTGCGGTGGTGATATTGTCGACGATTGGCTCAACATCACCGCGGCCTTCCACGGTGATCATTTCCTCTGGCAAGTCCAGGGCCTGCAGGAAGAAGTCCGCTACAAACTGAGCCCGCGCCTGAGTAAATTCTTCTTTGCTCTGGTAATCCGCCAGCAATTCTTTTTTTATCGGATCGGAATCGGTATGGCCTATAAAGTGCAATTTGAAGTTTGGCTTTTCACCCAACTCCGTGAGTTTCTCTCGCAATAACTCTATAGCCTCAGGAGAAACTTCATCCTCCACAGCGGAAAACGGTAATGGTTCGATAAAGTCTTCCAGCACAATCGGCTCGGGCGGAGCAATAAATGACCCTGCATCCTGCATCCATCGATTGGCCGGGGCGCGCAGCAGCATACTTTCTGTATTACTGCCGATGGGCTTTTCCTCAAACTCTGCCTGTGGCTCCTCTATTTCTGGAGCCAGTCCGGGAATTTTTTGCCACACTTGCCACCAGCTCGACTCCTGGGGCTCAGCACCCTCAGCGACAACTGGTTGTTGCGCTTGTGCCGGTAGCGCCAGTGCCAGGGCGATGGCCGTAGCCAGACAGCGCTCACGTCGGCGAAATGTGCGAACAGTTTTTTTTACAGCAACTAGAGCACTCGACGGTTCCATACTACTGCGATTTTTATCGCTATCTGCAAAGGACATTACTGCCACCCTCCTTTGCTGGGCGGCGCACCACGCCGCCAGAATACTTCCGTTTCAATAGTCAATTCGTAGTCGCCATAACTACGCGCCCACTGGTCGGCAATTTCAGTCTTGATCGCTTGCAAACGCTCTTCCACCAAATCCGGGTCTTCATTTTCCGCGAGATAAGACAGGCGCAACACCGAAGGTGCCTCACTGAGTTTTTCCAGCAACAGTTCAATACGGGACTGCCACTGGGGACGCATCTCGGTAGTTGTCGGTTCAAAGACCGCCTCAGCCATATCCAGTCGCACCACCCGGTGCAAGCTGGCACCGAAGTTAAACTTCACCATCTTGCCTCGGGTCGCGCGCACTACACGCGGGTTTTCCGTGGTGAGACGATAGCCGCTGGGCAGACTGCGGTCGTCGAGCTTGAGCACAAAATTGGAACCGCGATCAGGATTCGGTACCACAGCACAGGTGATATGGAATCGACCGTGAGCATCGGTAGTAGCATTGAGGCCAGTTGCACTCACCACTCGCGCACCAGGCAGGCCGCCTTCACCGGCATCTTGATAGCCATTCATGTTTTTATCGTCGAAGACCTTGCCGATCACATCGGTACAGTCGAAGGTGGGGTCTGGCACCACGCGTACCGTTGCTGAGGCCTCACCAGAGACTGCTTGTCCGGAAAGCTGGTTGAACATAGCCGCGCGGTTCACGTACTTGCCCTCACCCACACCGGAACCCACGACCAGCAGCAGTTTTAGCTCGCGGGTCTGATCGGCTTCCACACGCAGGTCGGACCAGATCAATTGCAAACCTTTTGTCTCCGGCTCTACCGGTTCGCCGTCGAGGCGCGCCGAGCCGGCCACGTATTTGAAGCCAGCGGGGAAGAAATCCACCAGCTGCAAATCTGTGAGCGGTACCGGCAAGCTGTTGCCAAAGGTAATGGTGTAAGGCACCAGCTGGCTGCGAGTCACATTCAGCATGGCCGCAGTTTTGGTAATGGAAAGGGCACCCTCCAGGTTCGGGTCCATGGGAATATGGTTGTTGAACAACTGGCTGTCCCCTGGAATCTGCTGGTCATCCAGAGAGAGGCGCAAGTAGTAATTGGTTAACGCATCGCGCGCTTCGATATCCAGCGGCGGATGTGCCGGGGACAGCTGCACTTCACAGTGCTCTGCGGTTCCCGGCACCATGTCGGCATTACTGCCGAGGCAGGCACCCACATCAAAGCCCGCAGTTTCCTCATTGGTTTGCGCAGGGATAATCAGAGATTCACCGCCGACAAATCCATCATCGGCGATATCCACCTTAATCAGATAATCGACATTGGCCGGACAAGACGCATCGTCGAAATTAATATCGAACTTGTAGTAGCCACCGGCACGGGTCACCTGGCCCTGTTGTTTTTCATCTTCGAAACAGCGATCCGGCAGCTCCTGGCCAGAGCTGGCACGCAGCATGGTCAGAACAGCACCGGTGATGGGTTCACGCAATACCGAGTTGTACACCACACCATTTGGTGTCAGCGGCAGATTCAGATCTTGCGGGTTAGCTCCAGAGGCTACGAAGATCTCGCTGATCCGCTGCGGCCCGTTGGTGAAGCCAGAAGCCGGATTGCCCAAGGAAGCACTATTTTCACCGGCATCCGGTGCGGTGTAGCGCATCTCATAACTAGCACCACCGGTGCCATTGGGCATCAGTCCCTGGAATTGGAAGTAGCCTTTATCATCGGTCTGGATGGTCTCCAGCAGTGCACCGTTAAAATACAGATCTACAGCCCAGTTCAATAGCAGGCGCTCATCCGTATCGGCTTGGTTATTGAAATTCACATCGTGCCACAGGTAACCGGCCAGATTAGCGATGCCCGGTGTGCCGCCCACATCAATGGAAACACTGGCCTGCTGGCTGGAGGACGGAGCGCCCCACTGTACTTCGGCAGTGTTCACTACCGTATGGCCAATGGCCAGTGACTCGGCGAGCTTGGCCTGGAAGCGCAGCGTTACCGCGGCCCCCGGAGCCAGATCCCCATAGTGCGCGGAGTAATCCGCTCTGATTTCACTGCCATTTACCGCAATGCCCTGGGTGCGACCATTGAGCAGGGCCGAACTGCCCACATAACTGAGGGCACCACCGGCAGTGGCCAGATCATCGATGATCAACACATCGGCTGCCGGCACCGCACCGATATTTTGCACCGTAATCAGGTACTCCAATTGCGCGCCCGCTTCGGCGGCGCCGCCACCGACAACCGCAACTTCCTTCACGATTGACAGCAACTGCGCATCCCCAACCACCACCTGCGTGGGCTGGGCACCATTCGCCGGGTTGCCATCGGCATCGGTCAAGGTCAGCGGTAATTCATCGGCAGAGACACTGCCCTGGTTACTGATGACCGTGCCCCGCGGAGTCGACGCGTCCACCACAACATCAAAGGTAACTGTTGCGGTGCGCGCAGAGCTGATCACACCTTTGTCTACCGCAAGTAACGGTGGTGTCAGATCGCTGGAGGAAATGGCCAAACCATTGGTCAATGGCGAGCTGCCATCGGCCAGGTCCGCCAACGCAGTCCCATTTAGCTGGGTGCTACCAGCCACGTAAGTGGTGTTTGCCGGCACCTGGTCAGTAAGTGCTACCTGTGTAGCATCAACCCCGCCAACATTGCTGATAGCGATGGTGTAACGCAGTACATCACCAGGATCGACCAGGCCTGCGGAAGTGTTATCCACGGCGATCGCCACGGTTTTATGGGCATTCAACAGCGGTACATCACCAACGATATCAATGGTGGGGTCATTAACTGCCGGAGTAGCGGGATCATCCGAGGGCGCCTCCGCCATTGGGCCGCTACCGGCACCATCGGCATTGACAAAGCCTTGGTTGGAAATCACCGTGCCGTCTTTGACGTTATTAATGGTCACTTCAAAAGTGACTTCCAGCCCTGCGGCACCAGCACCGACAAAACCAGCGGCTTCACCGGCGCTGTTAATCTCCATGCCTGCCACTAGGGGCGAAGCGCCAGCCACATCGGCAATGGCCGTACCGTTCAAAGTGGTAGAACTGGCAACGTAAGTGGTATTGGCTGGCAACTGGTCACGCAGGGTAGCGTTGACGATATTTTCGTTACCGGTGTTTTCCACACGCAGGGTGTAGCGCAAAGTATCCCCAACCATCAACAGATCGGCATCACCGCTTCTATCAACAGAGGTTTTCTGTACTAACAGCACCGGCTCGGATTCGATCACTATCTGAGTGGGATCTTCATCGCCACTCACATCGGTATCATCGACACCGTTGATATTGGGATCGTCACTGTTTTGCAGCAGTTGTCCAGGCAGCTGCGCCTGGGCCTGATTCATTACTGGTGTACCGCTGTCAATCACATCGGTCAACGTGACCTCGTACACCAACTGAATAGAGTCACCGGCATTGCCATTGGCTGCCAGATCCAGGTTTTTCACCTGCAGCAGGCCACTGCTGTGGGTACCGCCAGTGGTATTGGTGCCGCTGCTATCACTACCCGCCGGCGCGGATACCAATTGTAGGGAACCCGATTTGAACATCGGCAAGTTGTTGAGGCGGCCAAGATCATCAGTAATTTCTATTCCGCTGACATCCACACCGCTGACATTTTCCAGGGTGAGGGTATAGCGCAATACCTCTGCAGGACTGGCTGCGTTCGCTGGGTTTTGCCCACGGCTGACATTTTCCACCGTCTTGTAGAAAGTCACCTTGGGTACCGAGGCGCTCACGCTGAACGCGTCCTCGTGATCAAGAACCCCAGGAGTGCCGTCGGTAGGCGCCGGGCGGGTGTACTGGCGTGCTTCGGGCGCAGTGCTATCCCAACTGTGCCACAGCGTTACCCCGGCAACATTGGTCAGCGCATCGCCATCGCGGGTATCCGCATCCAGGGTGGCGTCGTAGCTCAGCAGCAGATGGTGATCCGCAGCCAACATTGCCCCAGCGCCAATCGAGGTGAGGGTGAGCGTACAGCTGGCAGCATCAAAGGCCGCATTAAAATCGGTGCCTTCGCTCAGAGTGGCAACCGCTGTACCGGCAGCGTCTGTAATTTGCGCAGCAAAATTATTTGGTGCAATTTCACACATACCACCGGGATTATTGTCCGGCAGAATATCGGTCACACTGATATCCCAAGCCGGGCCGGTGCCGATATTGTGTAAGTCCAATGTAAAGGTACCGGGCAAACCAGACTGCACACTGGCGGGGCCGGTTTTTGTCAGGGTAATCGCCGTGGGTTCTACCACCTGCATATCCAAAGTGGTATTACCAGCACCCGCGCCCTGCCCCAACGCCGGATTGTCGTTGCCGTAGTTGTAGCTGTAACTGGCGCTGTTGCTAAACAGGAAGCCATCCACATTGGGCGGATTGCTGTCGCGCAGGCGCAGAGTGATATCAAGCACCACCTGCTCACCAGCCGGTATGTCGATGCCACTGGTGCTATCGGCAATCACCAGCGCGGAGGCGGAACCGGTATTTTGCGGGGTAAATGCATTTTTACCGGAAACCTTGGCCGCACCAATAAATTCCAGATCCGCGGCAGAAGAGCTCAGGTCGATCAGCACGCTCACATCGTGCAGAGCTGCCGGCTGTGGCGTTTGCGGAATGGTAATACGGTAATTGAATGGCTCGCCTATCGAGGCCGTGGGCTGAGTATTTTCAATTAACAGCGGCGCGGCATTGGGGGTATTAAACTGCACGCCCACTGGAGCTGTGGGGCCGTAGTCTTCGCGCATATCCAAAGCAACCGCAGTGGCTCCCTGGGAAGGCAAATTATCGCCATCCAGTGAATAATAGGTTTCCACAGTGGCCGCATTTTGCAGATTGAGGCCTGCGCCTAAGTTGGCATCGGCCTGTACGCGATACACCATCTGCAAAGTCTGACCCGGATTAATGGCATAACCCGTTCCCGCAGAGAAATCCCAAACCGCAACACCGGTGCTGTTATCGAACGCCGGGGCAATTGCGCCGGCCGCAGCACCATTCACATTGATCGACTGTACACTGATGCCACCCTGGCGCAGGCCGTGGGGAATCAAATCTTTAAAGACTGGGTCGTAGGCCGGTGCTGAGCCATTATTGGTAATGGTAATGGTGTAATCGACCGTGTCACCGGCGGACAGAGTAGTACCACCCGCGGGCGTCGCGCTGATCGCTACTGCCAGGTCCGGCTGTAGTAGATCCAGGGTTTCGCTGTCATTGCGGGCCTCTGTACCGGTGGCCGCATCGAAGCTAAACACCGCATTATTGGTGAGCACCGTATTATTGGCAGGCCATGGATGTACATCGCGGTTTAGTACCCGCGCACGATAGCGCAGCACAAATTCATCATTGGCTGCATTGTTATCGCCGAGATTGCGCAGATCAGCAATATTCCAACTTAAAGTTGTTGGGCCCATCGCGGGGTCACCAGCCTGTACCGGCTCGGCAATATCGTTGTGGGCGAAAGGCGCCACAGCCGCGAAGGGTGCGTTGTTGTCGGCATTAACCGATACCGTGCCGACAAACACCATGCCCTGTGGCAGGGTATCGACAATCTGTGCGTTTGGCGCTGAGCCTTCGGGCAATGCCAGGCGCAGCTCGTATTCCACCAGATCACCGATACGCAACTGGGCATTGCCACTACCGTAACTGTCGTCGACACGGGTTTTACTCAGGGTACTGTCATTGGCGGCAGTCAGCTGTGCAGCGATATTTTCCAGCACATAATCATTTAAACCGCCGACACCATCAGCACCATTTCGCTCGTAGGGACTGCTGTTGTCTTCATCCAGGCTGGTCCACTCGATACGGGCATTGGCAGAAAGCGACGCGGCCGCCAATACTTCATCTAAAACCAATGCATCGAATACCAGCAGGCTGTTATTACCCGCGGCGATGTCTAGATCACTGTTGGCACGGTTCCAAACTAGGCTTTGTGCATTATTGACCCCATCACCAGTTACGGTGGGATCAGCCTGGGCAGCACCGGCAAAGGAGACACTGCCCGGTACAAATTGCAGGCCGAGAGAAAGCTGCTCACTGATTGCCAAATCAAATGCGGCAGAATTTTCTGTATTGCCCGCAGCGCTGAGATCCAGAGTGAAGCGCAGAATATCGCCCGCATCCGGGTCATTGCCGGGGCTGGTCTGGTTGGCTACGGCATTGGTTGCGGATAAATCCGGCTCTACAATCGTGAGCGCCGGCGCAGCGCCAATACCGCCTGCCTGAGCCGCACCACCTTTGGTGGCGGCAAAGGTATAGCTGGCCTCATTGGCAAAACTGTGCCCCGCCTGTGCGGTTGCGTTATTGGCAACACGCACACGCACTTCAAAAATCGCCACATCACCAGCCGGAATCATATCCACGGCCAGGGCGATATTGTTATTGTTGGTGTTATCAGTAAATGCGCGGCCGTTAATCTCCTGCAACTGCACCAGTGTCAGGCTGGGGTCGAGCACATCGGTAATCACCAAATCGTGAATCGCCGCGGTGGTGGCGCTGCCCGGTACTTGAATGCGGTACACCACTTCCTCGCCCACTGCCGCTGTGAGGGCAGTAAGCAGGGTTTTCTGTGGCGGCGTTACCGTGGTGGCAACCGTGCCCATCGGATAAGGGGTTGCCAGGGGAATCGGGGCATACTGCTCACCGTTCTTGCTGGGCAGTGACCAAAATTCATTGGCAGTAAAGGTGTTTACCCAATTTTCACCGCCGCCGATATCAGTATAAAAACCAATTTCATAATAAATATCCAAACAAGCGCCGGCTTCGATAGGCACCTGCAGAGTAAAGTGCATATCGTCGCCGCGATTTATCGGTGCGGTGTAGCTGTAGTCAGCGCCCTGCGTCAGTACTGTGCCATCCAGAGACACCCGCAAGTTGGCGATGGAATTCTGGTCCATCTGCGTAGCCAGATCATCGGTCAATGACAGATCATAGGCTGGAGCCAAACCGGTGTTGCAGGCTTGCAGGGTAAACTGCATCACATCATTGGCCGGGTTCACATTCATATGGGAACTGGGCCAGTTGGCATCGGTCTTGGTCAGATTCGCGAGGCGCGGCTGCAGCACGGTAATGCTGGCGCTGTCCTGCAATGCGCTGGCGGCACCGGTGTAATTCAATTGCGCAGTATTGGTTAGAGTGGCGGTGGGTACGGCAATGCCTGCACCGGTTTGCACCTTGGCGGTGTACTCAATCACAAAGTGATTGGTATTGCCGAAATTACTGCGAACATCCCCCAGGTTCCAAGTTACCGTACCGGTATCGCCGGCAGTGGGCACGGCAATCGCCGCATAGGAGTAATCATTTAGATTGTCATCGTAGGGGGCGGTGGTATCGCCATTTACGCTGACAATGGAATCAAATTCCAAACCGCTGGGCAGCGTATCGGTTACCGTCACCGCTGGGGTAGTACCCGCCTGTAGATTCAGGACCAGCTGATAAGTTACCGTATCACCAACACGCAGTGTGCCTACCTGGGTAGCGCTATCGGAATCCGCAATCACAGTCTTGGAGAGACTGGTGTTATCCACCGTATCGATACTGGCGTTGGCCGGGCCTACACAGTAGTCATCCGGTGCAGAAATACTTGGGCAGCCGGCGCCATCACGCTCATAGGCCTGATCATTGATGATGCTGCTATCCAGTGAGGTCCAGTCCAGCATCACACTATTACTAATCGGCGAACCAAAAACCCCATTCACCTGGGTGCGATAGTTGATCACCAGGGTTTCACCCAACTGCAGATCCAGGCTGTTATCGCCGTTATCGCGACCCCAAATCAACGGTCCGTTCGGTGCCGCCGCCGGTGTAGCGATAAAGCCAGCCACAGCGCCACCGTTAATCAATGCCGTCGGAGTAAAACGATTATCTAGCTGCAGTTCCGACGGCAGTGTGTCCACCAGATTTAAATCGTAAGCGGCAGCGGTGGAGCCACCAGCGTGGGCCACGGTAATTTCGTACTCCAATACATCGCCACCCACCGGTAAATTGCCGGGGTTGGTTGCATTGCTCACGGTTTTACTCACCGTTAACAGGGGCTCTACCACGGTAACCGCGGCAGTTCTGTGATTGAGGTTTTCCCCGGCCCCGGTTTCACCATTGCTATAAGACAGGGTGGCACCATTGCGACGTGAGTCACCGTCGTTGGTAGCCAAATCATTGGCGATACGGGCGAAATAGGTAATGCGGATCAGTGGTTCAATGGTTCCGCCTGCAGTGTCATTTTCACTATTCGTATCGACGGTACCGATATCCCAGGTGGCATTGCCAGAAGTATTGTCTGCGGGAAAGCTCTTAAATGCGGCTTCAGATGGCGCAGCGCCATTGATCGTCTCAATACCAATAAAGTCGTAGCTGATGTCGTAATCGCTATTATGACTCAGGACATAACCTTCCGGGCTGCCCAGTTGATCAGTAATCGCAACGCTTTGGCTGATACCTTCAGGTAAACGAATCTCCAGTTGGAATTTTTTATGGGCACCGATAGTGGGAACTACCGCCGGCAGCAAATCGGTTTTACTCATCTGCAGTGGCAAGACTTCTGTCTGGGCACTGGCATTGGTTTCATAATCATTGATAGCGTCACCACCATTGGGCAGTACGCCAATACGCATACCATCGGCGGCACCATCGTTGCCGATGGTCTTGCTGCTATTCAATGAAGTATCTTTGCCCGGCAGGGACTGCCAGCGAGCCTGAATAGTGTTATCAAGAATTTCATGGGGCTCCACGCCCTGCTCTACGCGCACATCAAACGTAAAGGATTTAGTGGCACCAACGGCAATACTGTAATCGGCATTGTTGCGATTCCAGCTAAAGATCGGTGCATTGGCACCTACGGTAGTGACATCAACATTTTGGGGTGGATCATTACCACCGATATTGCCAACGTAAACCAACTTTGTACCGGTCAGGTCATCGAGTACCTGCAGATTATAGGCAGCGGCGGTACCGGTATTTTCCGCGGTTACGGTTACTGTGAGAATATCGTCCGCATCGCTATTGGTTACGGCGAAGGATTTGTTGAGCTTTATTTTCGGTTCCAGCACGGTAATTTCGTGGGAATCGAAAGGCACTACGATATTGCCACCGGCCTCATCCACATAACTCACCTGCGCGGTGGTGTAGCTACCCCCGTTACCCAGTAAATCGCCATCGTCCGTATTACTGCTATTTTCGATACGTGCGATAAATTCAACTGGGAAATCAAACAGACTGCCGGTTACCGTTGTGAGTTCCTGGTCACCAAAATCCCACTCCACATAATCGGCAGTACCAGTACTGGTACAGGTTGCGCTAAAAGTACCACCGGGAATAAATCCAGCAGCATCATAAGGCGAAGCATTAAGGTTAACCGTTTGCCCTTCAATACACCGCATACCCGCTGGTAATTCATCGCGAATAACAAAGTTACGCAACTTGGCCGCGGGGATTTTCGCGGTTAATCGGTAGCGAACTTCCTCACCAACAACGGCAGTATCGCTATTGGTGCCACTGGCAGTGCCATTGGAAAATTCCAGGGCCTTTTTAGGTTCCGCTTTTACCTCAATAATCTGCATACGCGCTTCGGCATCGGCCGTTTTATAGTGGCGTGCACGCCCTGCTGCAGGAGTACCATCCCCGACACCATCGTTGTCCGCATCACTATCGATCTGTGTGGCAGTCTGGTGGCCAAAGTCACCTTCGAGGCTGTCATAGCGGGCATAGAAGGTGTTATTGAATAGCTGCAATGGCGCTACGGAGCGATGCGGCTTCACTCGGTAATAAAGGGTTACCGAATCACCGGGATTAATTCGCTCCAATGCCGATGAGTGCTCATAGGAGAAGGTAACAATGGCCGGAGTTCCACCATCGCTACAATGGCTAGCTTCAGAGTAATTATTCGCCCCGGCAGTGGTGCCGACCCATCCATCGTCACCACTATTCGTTTCCGCTGAACCATCGCCATCGTTATCCAAACCATCGCTGCCCAAGGCCTGAACACACATCTGCCCGGTGGGGTCGAGGGTATCGGTAACAACCAAATCATAGGCCGGAGCACGGTTTACTCCAACATCTGCCGCGCGGTTAGTCAGGGTCAAGCGGAAAATATAAGTCTGGTCCCGGTGACCTTCATTCGTAAAGTCCACGAAATTTGTACAGCTACTGCCTATACCATAGAGGTTTTCGTTACAGACTTTCTTATCGATTTCGATATGGGGCTCAGAGACGGTTACGGTTTCCGACCATTCAGTAATATCCGGGAAGCCCGGTACGGTAGTCGGAACTCCGTCGATATTAGTCAAGATCCCGCTGGTATTAAAATTATCCACCACAATTGTTTCGGTATCAAACACTGCGGTAAATTTAGCCCGTCCGTAGTCGGTGCTGAGGTTTGCGTGTTGGTTTGGATCGGTATTTTCGGTATCCACCGGATCATTGAGCAAGCGTGTGGTCATATCCGCAAGGAACCAGCGGTCTCGCAAGGTGATCTTGGAAGTCACCTCCCAGAGAAAATCTGTTTCACTGAGGGGTATATTCAAACCCCCACTTTCTACGATATCACCGCTGGGAATTACCACACAGTTGGCCTGGGAAGTTGGGTGCGGCAGTGTGACATCGGCACAGTTAAGCGGAGCATCGTTAATATAGCCCTGACCATCAGGCAGGTCATCGAGCACATCGATATCGCGTACTTCGATAAGAGTAAACCCGGGTGTATCGAAACCAAACCAGCCACCGGCCTGGATTTCAAAGCGACACTCTTCACCAATCAGAACACTGTCATCAGGAAAAGCCCCCTCTGAAGTCAATTCGTTACACTGATCAGAGCGATCCTTGATTAAGTTAAAACCCATTACCCGCGCACGCATGCCGTCGAGGGTATAGTTATTGGCAAGTTGTTCCTCAGGTGTTGTTTGACTCAGCTTAACGGGGTTGGGGAAGTACAGTGGTGCACCATCAGAGAGGGCTATCTCTCCCACCACATCCGCACGGAAAGTAAGGTCATCGTCGGTAGCCGAGTGGTTTTTTTCCACCTGGAAGACAATGCGCTCAGTTTTACCCGGCTCAATCACTCCTCCCAGGTTGGAGCAACGATAAACGGTCGAAGAGGCAGGAAGAAAGGCTGGCTGATTCCACAATGGGTGCTTGGGCACAGTACCAGGATTTGGTTTGCCAATTGCAGTACAGGCTCGGTCATTGGACAGCACGCGCATAGCTTCACCAAAGGTGACATACACATCGTAGTTGTCCGCATCGTGACCACCGTTATTGGTTACATCAACCGTCAGCTCAGAAGTACCGCTATCCCGCACAATATACAGAGGGTGTACGGTGCTGATATCCAGGTCTTCCGGGTCCGGTGTAACCGACTGCTTTTCAACTTGGGTCGGAGGATTGGTACTGGAGCAAAAGTCTTCGTAATTAATCGTTAAGACATTATTTGCCAGCCGAATATTACTATTGGGGTCCTTACCGTTGCCGGCGGTCTCTTCCTCAACATCGAGATCAACCATTTTGTCGTAGAAGCTCGGCTCCGTGGTAACAATACGGAAACGAATCTGAATTTCGTCCCCCTCCCGCATCATATTGCGCTGGTCTGAATAATTCGGGTGCGTAGTGCTACTCAGCAGACGAAATTCCGGCTTGTTATTTTGCAATGGGTCAGTGTGCCATTGATTCCAGTTGCTACCCACACGCCATTGCAGGGTATCGGCCTTACCGGGATAAGTGGAACTGTAATTCGCCCCATGCCCATCAATGCCGCGGCGTTCACGAATGATTTGTGGCGTATAGGTGGTATCCACAACATATTCATCAGGCAGATCACTGACGAACTGAATATCCTTAACCGAGCCGCGGGTCTGGTTATTGATGGTAATAGTTACAAACCCGGCGGAGCCCAAAGGCTGATTCAGGTTGGTACCGGTAATGACCTGGGTAATATCGAGCGCGTCGGCAACGCGTGCGTATATCCTCTCTGAATCTGAGCCAGGCCCGGACCCTACAGCCGGGGAGGAAATTCCGCCCACCCCAGTATCATCATCAATTTCACAACCCCACTGTATGTCCGAAACTGTATTAGTGCCGTCGCTACAAGAGGTGTTTACCTTACCTACCAGATAGATATTCAAGGTTGAGCTTGCAGGAACATCCGTACGACCTGAACCACCGGAGAAGCTGCCATCAAGCTCAAAATTATTGATATTGTTGCTGGCTGAAACACACCCAGAGACACCTGGATTGGAGCCATTGTTATTGGCGATAGCCTGCGCCGCTGATTCGCTGGAACAGGCATAATTGATGTCCATATTCGGGTTGGTCATCAAATCATCAAAGCGTACATCCTGCATATCTGCATCCCCAGCATTGGAGATAGCGATACGCCAGATCACATCATCATTGATATTGCCGTAAACATCATTGGTGTAGTTAGTTTGACCCGCATCGATATTACGACCGCGTTTATCTACGGAGGGCAGCGGCTCTTTAATAGCCAATTCCATACTATCGTAATCTGTCTCGGAATCACCACAATAGTCGAAAGAGGCAGAGGCATTGATAGTGCGGTTGTTATTAACCAAATCCTCTTCACGGTCTGCCCTACTGCGCACACCGAAAGTAATCCATAAGGTAGTATTTTCATTTCGTGCAGCGAGTGCAGATAGGTCGTTTTGGTCCCAACGGATAGTAGTGCCGCTGACAGTAGGTTCGCTTAAAACAGCACCAGAGCTTACTCTAGTGGAACCCGGAACATATTCCAGCTGTGAAGTCCCCAGGTTTTCTGTGACTACAATATTTTCAATATGCTGGGTTCCCATAAAACCACTGCGGATGCTGGGAACATCAATTACGATGGTCACTTGGCCATCGCCACAGAGTTCACACCAGCTATTACTATAGCTATGGTCAAGGATATTAAAAAATGCGGGGTTATCCGGAGATGAGGGACAGTTGTGATCCGCCCTAGCCTGCGGGGCAAATAAAGCAATCCAAATACAGAGCAGCACTAAACCAACAAGCGCATTATTCCAGGATTTCCGTCCAATTACTTCTGACATCATCGTCACTTATCAGCCGCCGCTTTTCTGTTTGCAAAATCCTCGACAGAGCCCACAAGCACTGCCACCGCACAGGGTCTGCCCGGTGCGCGAACTTTAATTGCAGAGGAAAAAAGTGGCCGTGAAATAGGTCATAAATACCGCGGGGCAAGGGAACTTTTTTGGAGATTGCCAAGTGGTTCTCAGGGAAACACGGGAAGAGAGTCATCGAGAAAGCAACGGAAAACTTTACAAAATCAGCATGCACAAAAAATGTCTCCTCCTCACCCAAGCGAGAAGGAGACAATTTTGGTTAGTTTTGAGGCAGGAAGTCGATCGGGTAGAGAATGGTGATCGTTGGAACACCAGCCTTTTCACCAAAGTTAAACCGCTTGACCCTTGCCACAATCTTGGCATTGAGTGCCGGTGAATCCATATCACTGGACTCCACTTGCGCCATGGATACAGAACCGTCCGGTTCGATAGTAATTTTCAACACCATCTTGCCCTGCAGAGCCGGATTGTTACGTAACTCGCGGTTGTAGATACGATACAGCGACGACTTATAACGATCGAAGACAATCTGAATTTCTTCATCGGTTCGGGACGGGCCCACACCATCGCTAAGCGGACGATCCTCACCGGCAAAGTCACCTTCGGTACCGATAGCACTCTCCACTCGCGCAAACTCGACACCACCCAGAGAGGAGCCAGTTCCAGCCACGTTGCGGCTCACATCGGAAGCACTCAGGCCGCCACTACCCTTGGCCGCAGCAGAAGTAATTAAAGAACGTTGACTGCGATTTTCCTTCTTACCAGCTGTACTCAACTGAGTCTGCTGGCCGAGACGATTATCCAGATCATCCTGAATGAGATCCTGGAAATTATCCTTGAAGGCCAGAACACCAGCGCGTTCGGCTTTCTTACGAGCCTGCTTTTTCTCGGTCTTGGTAGGCTTGGGCTCCTGCTTAGCCACCTTCTGCTCAGGCTTGGTCTCGGGTTTTTTCTCCTCTTTCTTGGGCTGCGTTTTCTCCGGCTCAGGCGGTGGCTTGGGCTTGGTTTTCTTTTCGATGACCAGCTTGGCCAGGCGCTCGGGAATCTCAACCACCTCGGTTTCCGGCTCCGGCAGTGTGTAGAGCGGCACTAGATAACCCAATAAAGTGGCGATAAATAGAGACGCAAATACACAGAGGCGGAAACGCTTTTCATCCTCACCTTGGGTATGCCAGGGCATAACCATCGGACGAAAATCCGGCTGCTCAAATTCGCGGGTGATTTCGAATTCGTACTTAGACTCTTCCTCTTCACGGCGCAGCTCATCCGCCTGCTCATCCAGAGCAAATATTTCCTCATTACAATATTCAATATTATCGAGGACTTGTCGGCGAGACTGATGTAGCTGATCCAGCCGCTCATTGTAATCGCGAGTGGATTCGCCAATTCGCGCGATCACCTGAGCGGAAGCATCGGCCCGGTAGCTTTCGGCCCAGAACATTTCTCCTGCGCCGACCTCTTCGAGCTTGCGCAGGCGCTCGGATATTTCATCAAGCAGCTGGAACTTGGTGCCATTGGCCTGCAACTCAGCCAGCTGCGCCTCTATCTGCTGCCGCTCATCCTCGAGCAGGAGCATGCGCTGGCGAACCGCATTGAGCGATTCGCTAAGCGCCTGCTGTTGTTGTAGAAAATTACTCACAAACTTCCATTAACCCTGAGATGCTTTCTGAATAACCGCCAGCGATACCTTGGTGTAGCCAGCTTCCGTACAGCTGGACATCACCTTTTTAAGCAAACTGAACGGAATGCCCCTGTCCGCGAGAATATTGACTTCCGGTGGCTCCGGCTGCACTTCACCTTCAGCGCCTTCCGCCCCAGCCTCTGCTTCGGCAGTAGCCTGGGCCACACCGATGGCCTTGCTCATTTCGGCGATCATCGCCTGCTTGATGGCCTCGATAATGATTTCCTCACTCTCAAGCACTTCACTGGTAACCACCACCGAATTGGATTCCACCAGGATTTCCTCATCGGTCACCATCAGGGTCACGGTTTCCCTGGGCTTAGTCTCCACCACTGAATCCGGCAAAGTGATGACCTTGGGTGGCTCCAACGCCTCATTACTGGAGGTGTTGGTGAGCAGGAAAAACACCAGAATGGTGAACACATCCATCAGTGAGGTAAGGTTCATCCCCGAGGTTTTTTTGCGCTTATGGCTGCGTGCCATGCGCTTCATACGTCGGCTTTCATGTCTCACGGCGCATCTCCTATGGAAATATCGGGAAACAGCACCACCCTCTCCACCGCTTCGGGATCGCTGGGGTCACTGCCTTCCACACGCACTTCTGCTCCGCGTACGGTATCCATCACACCCACGAGATGCTCATAGGCGATATCCGCTTCCATCAACAAAATGGAATCTGTTTTTTCCGGGTAGCTGGCTTTTACCTGCAATAAAAACTCAGTGAGTTTTTTCAGGTCGTAGACCTCGGCAGTTGGCAACAGGGTAAGCTTTTCGCCCTCTTCAGTGCCGGCCTCCACAGCCGCTTCCACCGGTGCTGACTCACTCTCTTCGAACTGAGTCAGATTAGGAAAACGCGCGATGACCTTCTCACCGTCACTGATTTCCAGTGCCTCCTTACGCACGACGACTTCCACCGTAACTGTGGGATCATCCGGCGCTCCGCCGCCGGCTCCGCTCGGCATATTCAGCTCTAAAATTGTTACCCGTGAGAACACTGCCGATACCAACAGGAAGGGTACCAACACCACCATCAGGTTCAGGAAGGCGGTGATGTCCAGCTCCGGGGCTTCTCTATCTCTCCCGTGGCGCCGCCTTCTCATTACGCAGTTTCCGTTTGCTGTTCTTCGGTTTTGGCCTGGGCCTCGGGTTGCGCTTTGGAGTGCTTTTCAGATTTCTTGACTGGCTTATTTTCAGCTTTCTTCTCTGAAGCAGGCGCATCGATTTCGAAGCGACGGCGAGTTGAACTGTCGATCAGGTTGGAGGCTTTTACGGAAACCATTTCCAGGCTGTCGATAATTTCACCGGTAAGAGAGTTGAGCAGCGCATGCACGATCAACAGGGGAATACCGGTCATCAGGCCGAAGGCGGTAGTGTTCATCGCCACGGAAATACTGGCGGAGAGCAGGTCAGCCTTTTCTGCAGGGTTTGCATTAGCAACCGCAGTAAAGGCTTCGATCAGGCCCATAATGGTACCGAGCAGCCCTAGCAGCGTGGCAATATTGGAAAATAGCGCTACGTAGGGAGTGCGCTTTTCCAGTTGCGGAGTGATTTCCATCATGCTCTCTTCCATCGCGATTTCGATGTCTTCGCGACGGCGCACCGCACCCTGGCGGGCCAGGCCCATGGAAAGCAGCTTAGCTACACTGGAATTATCCTGCTTGACCAGATTGCGAGCGCGATCAAAATCCCCGCTGGAGAGAATCGGCTGTAATTTATCCCACATGGTGCGGTTGGTATGGCGCTCGTAGTGCAGGCGAATAAATCGCTCAATCGCTACGGCGCTACCCAGGGCGGCCACCACAAGAATGGGGTACATAAAAGTACCGCCCGTCTGGAAAAACTCGATGACGCTATTGAAAAAGTCCATTACAAACCCTCTTGAGAAATACTGCAGTAATTGGTTGCTGCTCTGGCATTTGCCAGAGAAAGGACGGCGTTAATCGCCGGACAGGCTGAGCTGGTAGAACTCCAGCTCACGCATGAAAACTTCCTTGTCGAGCGGTTTGAGCTTGTCGTCCATCAAACTGGAGACAAGATCACTTTCAACGCCCACCTCGGAACTTTTCCAGGGAACGATATAAAGGGACTTGGGCGCTTCCTTGTTACCAATAATGGATATGCCCGACAGTTCCTTTACTTTGGAATCCACTTTTTTATCTGTGGATTGTGTTTTTTCTCCATCCTGTGATTGCGCATGGGCGATAGAAGAAATGGCTAACCCCATAAGGAATGGCAAAACCCATTTACACTGCACGGTCACTTGTCTGCCCTCCTCTTAAGATCCGCCAGCCAAATGGATACATCTTGATCTTCCGGCTCCAACTGCACATATTGCTGGAATTGTGCCAGAGCACACTGGAGATCTTGCAGATAGAGATCACACAATATGCCTAGATTTTTAATCAAAGGCAGGTATTCGGGGTTTTCTGCCAAGGCATTCACATAAATTTTGCGCGCATCGGCAAAGCGACCCTGCTTACGGTACAGCACGGCCAACTCATTGGTGGCTACCGGATGTTCGGCATCAATCTCCAAGGCCTTAAGAAAAGCCTCTTCCGCTTTCTTTTCCTCACCAACCTGAGATTGGGCAATACCGAGATTGATATAAGGTGCGGGCAATCGCTGCTCCCGCTCGACAACCGACTCCAATAATTCAATGGCCTGTACAAATTCCTTATCGGCGAGAAGCTCCAGGGAACGCGCAAAGTCCCGGCTCACACTGCCGGATACCCGCACTGAAGAATAATCAGAAACTTTTCCCGACTTGGTCTGGACACCCGCACAGGCACCCAGAAACAAAGCCAACACCATCAGGACAACCATTCGCAATCTTTTTTGCATAGCCCTAACCTCCATTTTCACTATTACTGGCCGGAAACCGCTTCACCCGATTCCAACACCTCTGGTTCTGGCGGTAGGGGCACAATGTTCTGCAGATACTCACCAGCTTCCTCGGCGCGTGCATAACGGGCCGGCATCAGACCGGCAAGCTTTCCGATACTCTTGTCGACCCAAGGGTTGTAGATACCCACCCCGAGCAGCTCAACATTTTTCTCATGTACAGAAATCGCTTTTTCCTCGAAGGGATAAATTTGATCCTCCAGAGCCAGCTCATACTCCTCCAGCTCAAGCGCACTTAAATTGCCTGGGCGCTCAGACTCTTTCAGGGACACACTGAAGTGCAGATAAATTTCCGCGAGGTAGTAGGTAGCCGCAGCAGTCACATCCGCCACCTTGTAGTCGATCAGGGCTGAGAAATCGCTGATCGCCTTTTTCATGCGCTTGCGCTTCAGATTCAGGTTCTGCTCGATGGGCTTCACCAGCGCCACCTGGGTAAAGGCTTCATAACTGGGCTGCGCCAGTTGAAGTGCGGCGTTACCGGCCAAGTAGCGGGTGCGATCACTGCGCTGGGAGCCGCCGCGCAACTCAATGCGCACCATCTCGCGCAGTTCCTGCGTGTAGCGTTTTTGCTGGCCGGAGGATTTATAGATATCGGCGATCTTCTGCCGCGTTTCCAGAGCCGGTTCCATAGGATTGGGGAACAGCTTGACGTAACGGCGCAATACCGCCAGGGCTCTGTCACTATCTTTGGCGGCACTGTAGAGATCCGCCGCCTGAGTCAGGGCTTCGCGACGAATTTCTTCATCCTCAGATTCTCGCTCAATACGCTCAAATTCTGCGGCCGCCAACAAGAGCTCTCCGCTCTCCTGATAGACCACCGCCAGTTTCTTGGTGACATCTTTGGCCAGTTCGTGTTCGGGGAAATTCCTGCGGAAGCTGTTCAGCACCGAGGCAGCCTGGGTCCAATCCTTGAGCACAATCAGGGAGGCGGCGGCATCGTACTCAGCCGTAGCCAATAAAGTCGCCCCCGGAGCCGCAGCGCGAATTCGCAGGAAGTGGCCGGCAGCGGTGGCATGGTCCTCTTGCTTGCGCGCCATATCGCCCTGCTGGTAAATGGACGCGGCCAGGTTATCGACTAACCCCGCACGATCTTTGGCATCAGCCGCAGTGAGATTTAGCGTTTCCCCATAGGCTACTTCCGCATCGGCATAGGCCTGGGTATCAAAGGAACCGTGGGCCACCAACATCCAGGCGGAGCGACGAATTTCCTGCTCTGCCGCAGGGAATTTCTCCAGCAGCTGGCGGCCATTTTCGATCACTGGCGTATAGTCTTTAAGACCATACAATTCTTCTACCGCACCCAGCATCACCTGCGGCGCCTTGGCATGCTGCGCAAAAGTATCGGCAAACGTTAAGGAGGAACGAATAATTTCCCGCAACAGCGGCGCGCGCTGGTCTGCGCTCGCCTCTTTCAAGTTGTTGGCTAGGTGTTCACGGTAAGCATAAACCGCAGCGTAGCCCGCTTCACTGGAGTCCTTGTGGGCGGGATATTCGTAGGCGGTGCGCTCATATTCCAGTGCGGCATTGTGAAAATCACGATTTTCCAGCATCAAACCGGCGAGCTGGTAGTTCATTTCCGGCGCGCGCTCGGTTTCACGGAAGGACTGTAGATAGCGGCGATACCAGTGAATGGCCTCGCGGTAGTGCTCGCCTTTCTTATCCTTCAACTTCTTATTCTGGTAGGCAGCGTGATAGTGGCCAGCCAAGTCGATCAGGTTGGCCTGTAGAAATTCAACCACCTCGCCGAATTCATTGATATCGAATACGGTCCAGTATTCGGCATTGAGAGCGTAGGTATTGACGAAGGTTTTCTTCGCCTCAAGCACCAGCTTGGGAAATCCACCCTTGCTGTAAATATCGATGACGCGAATAGAAAAATCCGCGGAAACTTTGTGCAGTGGATTCCGCTCCACAAAAGCGATGTAGGATTTCGCCGAATCCTGGTAGCGGCGTTTGTCCAGGTAGTATTCACCCAGGTGGCTATACACCAGGTATTCATACTGACGCGCGCCCTTGCGGGAGAAATAATCGACAATGGAATCCGGCCCCTCCATATAAGAGAAACTCAGACTCACCACGCGGAAAGTATCATCCACATGTTTGCGTTCAACCGTATTGGTCTGCTGGTCGAAATCGTAACCTTGAGAAACTTTGTAGTCGAGCATGGCCACGTAATCATCCAGTGCCATCTCGTACATATCCTGTTTAAACAGGGACCATCCGCGCTTATATAAGGCCAATTCGTAAAAACTGGAAATCTCGCCGATCGTAATTACCCGACCATAGGCCTCTTCTGCATCCAGGTATTTTTTACGGGTAAAGTGGTATTCACCCAGGCGAAACCAGGCCTCATCGATATGGCGTGAGTCTGGATACTTGGCCACCAGCTGGCGCAACACATCCACTGCGGCATCAATTTGCCCAGCTTCTTCGTAGGCACGGGAGAGCTGGTACATTACCTGGTCATTGCGGTCGTAGAGGGGATATTTTTTCAGCAGCTTAAGATACAGCGCGATCGCCTCACGAGCATTGGCTGACATCAGCGCTTCCGGGTCCTCTTCGAGCACCTGTAGCGGGGTAGTATCCGCTGCAATATCGACACTGCTGCTAGCACGGGCTTCGAAATCCGCATCGGATTCCACCCTGCCATTCTGCTCTGCGGCAACTTCTTGTTCCTGTTGTTGCTGTACCTGTTGTTCTTGTACTTTGGCCACAGGCGCAGCAAATCCTGTGGGAGCCTCCAGGGTATTTTCTTCAGGTACTTCTGGTGCATCGATGGCGATCACAGCACCGCTCCCAGCAGCCGCAACACCGTCGATAGCGGCATCTTCGGCCCGGTGCGCCTGCTTGATTTTCAGGTCGGCAATACGACGCATCGCCTCGGGAGTGAGTTTAGACTCTGGGGTTTCCTGCAAGTAGCGCTGGTAACTGGCCAGGGCCTTCTCCAGGCTTCCGTCGATATATTCTTCTTTGATCTGAATATCGACATTCTGCAGACTGCCAATGGTCTTGCCGCTGTTAACCGCACAGGCGTTGAGCAACAAAACTGCCGCAGCTAATGCACAGTGTTGCAGCGCAACCGGAGGCTTACACCTTGTCGCAATTGGCTCAATAACAGCTTTAATGGAGAGTTTTACGCGCTTGGTTATGGGTTTCACGCTTTATCCCCCTCAATCTCTGGAGCTTCCGATTCGGCAGGACTGTTCTCTGGAGGAGTTACCGTCTGGGTCTCGCTGTGTGGCTCAACTTCGTCCGGCTCCTGCAGATTGTTTTCAGTTTCTGATGCTTCCATTTCGGGAGGGTTGTGCTCTGGAAGAGTTTCCGGCTGAGCTTCGCGGTGCTGCTCAATCTTGCGCTCATCCTCGCGCTGTTCCTGCAGCTCGTTGGCACGGTCATAACTATCGGCCAGAGCGAAGCGCGCTTTAATCTGGTAGCTTTCCAACTGGCTGCGACGGCGCTCTAATTCTTCAACGGCGAGCGCTTCCAACATGCTGCCCTGGCGGGCCATCAGCATCTCCAGACGCTGCTGTGCAGCGTGAATTTGCGCACGCAGACGCTGGATATTCTTGTTGTAACCGGTGTAGCTATGGGTGGCCGCCTGACGACTGCGCACATAGGAACGATAAATTGTTTGCAGTTTTTCGATCTCAATATTGAGTTCCTGCAAATGCCTGTAAGCCTCTGTGAGACGCTGGTGATACTCGGTAGAGAGACGCAAATCCAAAATACCCTGCAAGCGCGCCAGGCGGCTGCGGGTTTCCTCGGTAAAACCTTTGGGATTGCGCGAGATCTCCTTGTGCAGCTGCAACAGCTGCAGGCGAGCTTCCTGCTCATCGGCGGTAGCGAGATATTCGGGGCGACGGGAAACCAGCATCTGTTCGATACGATTGGAAAACTGATCGCGCTGTTCCATACGCAACTTGATACGCGCATCCAGCGCACGGAATTTTTCGTCTAACTGTGGCAGCAGGGGCTCGTAGTAAGCTCGACGGGCACTGATAATATCTTCATAAGCGGTCAGGCTTTTAAGCCACTCTTTATTGCGCTCGAAGAGATCATTGAGATCGCGATAATTGCGCAGGAATTCCTGATAATCATTGGAGGCCATCAGATCAAGGAGATAATGGGTCTCCGGCGCCTCCGGCAGATTGCGCAAAGCCACCACCCAGTTTTGCACCTGGGTAGCCTCTTTACGGCGTAGCGCTTCGAGAAACTTTCCCTGGCGAATACTATTGATAGAAGCCGTCAGCGTATCGATTTCACGGCCAAAAGCATCCAAGGCGCGGCCGTAATTAATGGCTGCCGTACTGTGTACATCCAGCTTGCCGTAGGCATAAGGCACCGCCAACATCACTTCCTGAACCGCCTCATTAGTGCCCTTACGGTTCTGCAAGATTCTCCAGGGCACCAGGGCGCGATCATATCGGCCCGCACGAGCCTCCACCCAGCCAGCACCGAGCAGTGCTCGATTGGAGAAAGGCCCCTCGAGATTGACTCGATCAAAATAGGGGCGCGCCAACTCCAGCTCGCCGGCCTCCATTAAGTGTGAGCCCAGCAAGAGGTTGGTCTTGTCATACAGCGCTTGGTCGACGGGGTTGCTACTGCGGCGCTTGCCCAGAGTCGTCAGCTCAAGCACACCGCGGGCTTCCTCACCGGACTTCAACTGGGCGATACCCAGGTTGAACTCCACAAAGCCGTCCAGGGATTCCTCACCTTTTAAATCTTTAAGCAGCTCAACTGCTTCTTCGAGACGCCCCAATTCCATAAATACCCGCGCACGCAGGAACTGCTCATCGGCGCGTACCCGCAGGGGTACCCTGCCCTCAATCATTTCCAGTGCGTGCAGAGCATTGAGGGGCTGCTGTTTGTGATAGTGAATCTTAGCCAGGCGATAGGCAGCCTCATTACGCACTTCCTGAGAAACGTTGCCTTTCAGCACCGCCTCAATCGCACGGCCCGCTTCCCGGTGCATACGATAGGAAAGCTCCAGGTCGCCCACAGAAAATTCCGCCTGCCCCAAATGCGTACTGAATGGGTCCAGCTCTGGCTCATCCAGGCGGTGGTACTGGGCCAACTCATTATCCAGGGCCACAATAGCATCGAAGTAATTTTCCTGATGGGCGTAATACATGGCCGCACCAAAAAACAAATCGCGCAGCTCCTCTTTCTCATCATCGGCCTGAGCGGCACTGGAGAGCAGAGAGAAGCTACAGAGGGTGAAGCTGAGGGCACGCAGGCTGACCCCAGCGACGCCAGAAAATGCGGACAGCAGTGGGATGCGCATGATTACCAGTCCTTGAAGTTAATCTCGGACTCGGTTCCGGAAATCCTGATTTCAACAAACTTGGGCCCCACTGCCTTATCGATCTGGTAGGAGGCATTGGCCTGATAATCTTTACCGGAAGGGGTCTTACCGATAAAACGCACCTGCAACGGGTGCGCACCCGCCTGCACATTGCCGGTATAAATTTTTTGCACCCCACCCTTCTGCAGAGATTCAATTTCGCGATAGGTGTAGAGGTGGTGTGCAACGATCTCCCCATTGAGCGTAATCTCTACAGATTCCAGCTCAAATGGCTTTTCATCGGCAACAGAAACAAACAGGGCCACCTGGGTATTTGAGGGAAACAACAGTTTCTCTTCCAACTGTGCCAAAGTCGCGGTGAGGTCGATTACGTCTTTTTTGACATCCTGGATCTGTTCATCCAAACCACGGATATCATCTCGGCTGACATCCTGCGCATTCACTGCGACTGCCAATAAAAGAAGGAGAGTTACCTGCAAAATTCTGAACATGTGGCCTACCTCTGACCCAATCCTTATCAATGAAAACCAGCGATGTGCAAGCCCCTTATGGGCCACATTGAAGTGCCTGAAAACAGGGACCTTTCAGCCAGCGGCATTGTAGTGAATACAGAAATGGGCAGATGTGAGGGAAGTCAAATCTAGGGAAACCGGCCGTTGTTAATTTTCAACGCAGAGAAGTTGCAATCTGAGGTAATTATGTGAGGCAAGTCTCATAACCTCTCAATTAAAGCCGGAAATTGATGGCAATTATTTTACAGATACATTGGGAGAAACTATCTCTCTTCAGTAACAGGGCTCTATAAAATTTTAAAAAAACAGGAATGCAATCGATAGGCATTGATCAACTGCGCCCGAGGATAAGAAGATAACTAGTGAGAAGTTATAAGTCGGTGGCAGCCATACCCAAACATCAGGGTATGACTGACATCTTAGCGAAAAAGCAACGTTAAAGAATCCAGCGCATCAACCGCTATTCGCCAGTGAAATAACCACTTTGCCTTTTGCTCGCTTGGTGTTGAGGTAAGAGAAGGCTGCCAGGCT
This sequence comes from Microbulbifer variabilis, assembly GCF_020524905.1. Lineage (GTDB taxonomy): Bacteria > Pseudomonadota > Gammaproteobacteria > Pseudomonadales > Cellvibrionaceae > Microbulbifer > Microbulbifer variabilis_A. The sequence continues at coordinate 93,898 of NZ_JAIVKI010000013.1, forward strand.
CTGCTCGAACGGATATATCCTGTCGACGACCGGATGAATTATCTTGTCCTGATACAGGGCCCCCAACTCATTGAGCTGGGCACCATTCGCCTGCATGATGACCATACGATAAAATGCGCTCTTCTCTTTCGCCAGCTTCAATATCGGGAGCGATTTCAGGCCGATCAACTTGCGCAACAACCAGTTAATACCCAACTCCCTCGCCGTCTGCGGGTCCACTACCCCTGCGATAGATACTACCCTGCCACCTTTCTTCAAGACTTTGAAAGCGTCTAATGTGTATTGTTTACCGAGGGTGTCATAAACCACATCGATATCAGACAGCAGTTCCAGGTAGTTTTCTTTTTTGTAATCGATAACCTGATCCGCTCCAAGCTTACGCACCCATTCCACATTGGCACTACTGGTTGTCGTAATCACATAAGCGCCGTAAGCCTTAGCGAGCTGAATAGCCATAGAGCCAATGCCACCGGAGCCCGCATGAATCAATACTTTCTCCCCCTTTTTCAAACCCGCAACTTGAATCAGGGCCTGGTACGAAGTCAGCCCCACCAGGGGGATGCTTGCAGCCTCTTCATGAGTGAGATTGTTGGGCTTTTTCGCCAAGTGAGAAGCATCCACTACCAGATACTGGGCAAGAGTTCCTACATGATCCTCCCCCACCCTAGCGAAGACCTCTTCACCGGACTGATATTGGGAGACCCCATTACCCACAGAGACCACCTCACCACTTAGATCACGGCCGATACCCACTGGTAGATTGAGCTTCTTCACAGCTTTCATTTCACCGCGCATCACCATCAGATCTATGGGGTTGATACTCGCTGCATTTATTTTAATCAGCACCTCGCCAGCACCCGGCTCAGGTACATTGACCTCTTGAAATGCTAGGCTGCTGTCGATATCACCATACTGAGTAATTTTGAGTGCTTTCATTAGTCCCTCTAGTCATCTGTTCAGGAATGATGGTGATAGTGCCCCCTAGCCCGCTTATGAAACAGTGAGCATCCGGTGGAAGTCTTTTGTCTTTCTGGCAATAATGAAAGGGAGACAGCCGTATGACGTGTCGAAAATAGAGGTTTTATGGACAAAATCAGGGCATTGCGCTACTTCAAACGTGTGGCAGAACTATGCAGTTTTACTGCCGTAGCCGAGGAGTTTGATGTGCCGGCCTCCTCTATCTCCCGACGGGTACGGGATCTGGAGCAGTCCTTGGGAGTAGAGTTATTGCAACGCAGCACCCGCAAGGTGGAGGTTACCGAGCTGGGCAAACTTTACTATTCCATGACCAGTGAAGCCATTCGCCAACTGGAGCAAGCCGACGAACTGGTGAGCCAAACCTTCGAGGCACCGAGTGGGTTGATCCGTATCAGCTGCCTGCCCTCTTATGGGGAACAACACCTGACACCCCTGCTGGAAGAATTCGCCCAGCGTTACCCCAAAATTGTTTTTGATCTGCACTACAGCGACGACCTTGCCCAGCTGGGCAAAGACCCAGTGGATATCGCCATACGCGGAGGCTATGCCCCCGACGAGCATGTCATCGCCAAGCGCCTATCCAAGAACGAATTCTCACTCACCGCCACGCCAGAGTACCTAAACGCCCTGGGGCAAGAGTTTCCGCTGAACATACAAGCTATCGAGTCTGCCCAAGCCCTGCAGTACCGCGGCCCCAGAGGCCCTATAGACTGGCACTATTTCGATGGTGATCACTGGAAGCCACTAAAACTATCCACCCACATGATAAGCAATAACGGTAAGGCCCTGCTGGCTGCAGCACTGAATCACCGCGGCATGTTCTGTGTACCTTCATGGAGTATTTGTGAGTACCTGGAATCTGGGGAATTGGTACAGGTACCTACCCAAGGGCAGGTTTCCGTTAGCCCCGGGGGCGATATTGGCATTTTTCTACTTTATGAGCGCAGCAAATACCAAATACCTAAAATTAAATTATGTGTGGATTATATTTGTGAGCATTTACAGCACAATTAAGAGCAAGCTGAAGAAACATCACGCTATAGAGATGAATATTACTGTCAATTATCTAGTACCAAACCCTATTAAAATATAAGGCACTCTATTCATTGGCAGGCACTCTGAATTATATCAACATCCCATTTCCTTAACCAATTATTTGATCGAACTATGTATGTAATTCTCATCTCAACAGAGTAATTGGTAACGTCGATCAAACTGAATATTCTAGAGCCTTAAAATTTTATATCGCAAGGAAAGATCTATGGGGCCAGATTGGAACCACACTAACAAGGAAAAAATTCTCTAGCCCTCCATTTTCACTGCCTTAGACGTTCATTTGCACTTAAAATAGCATTTCAAAATGTCAATTGCTTTATATACAAGTAGATCAATACAAAGGCTATGAACTGCAAACAATTAGATGATGTTTGTGATCTTTAAGTTCAGGCAAACCCCTTAAAGAGATTGCGAAAATCAGTAAAAAATATGGTAAAGAAACGTATCAAGAAAAAGTGCTGGAAAATCCAAAAAATCATGAAGTAAATAATGAACCTTAAGAAATATCTTAGTCATCATAAAAAATGGATTGAATCCCCAGAGAGCCTTTCCACCTTATTAACCTTTCAGTAGTAGATGTAAACCCAATGACAATCCAGAATGCTTTAGAGGTAAATTATATGGTAACTCGACATTCGAAAAAAGGAAATAAATTCTGCACCTAAATCAGACACAATTTAGGAGAAAAATTATTTAAATATAGTAATAAATAGACCTCCTGAGTTAAAATGGGCCTAGACCATTATCCATATAGAAATGTTATGCAAACCATTATAACTCTAACCATCGCACTTCTATCCAACTCAAGCACAGCTACTCAGAGTACACCTGAAATCCTTAAGATGTATGAGCACTTTACCCTGTCTAGCGCCGCAGCGGGTAAGTGTTACAAGCCTACAGAGCAGGAGCCAGCTCTATTTCTAGCCAATTATGAGCTGGTCACTCGAATGTCCTCCCAATATATTAAAAATAAAAAGCCGAGCCTCACGGACAAGCAGGCCTCATAGATACTCATTGATGCAGGCAAGCGAGCAACCGACATGGTATATAGGGAAATAGAAGAGGCAAGCTGCACGAGCCCCAAGATTCAAGATCTTATTAAGCAATTTAAGGTGCAATCCGCTTGGAAGCCCGGCAAACAACCTTCAGGCAAGTAATCATGAAAGGATAATTGGTACTAACGATCAATATCAGACGATATCTCCTAGCTAAGAGATCGTTAACATACGACAATAGCCTGAATGTCCACTCCCCAAAGGATAGCTTTAACAATATAATTGTTACCTAGACCTTAAAGGGAAATAAATCTTACTATTCAACAATAGGAAACACAGGCAAGTCGATATTAATAAATCTATTAACTTTCAACAAGCTTAGGCCTGTGTATGTTTACCCTATCTACTTCGTCAATTTTATAGAAAAGGATTTCCCGTGGGACGCAAATTAATCTGGTCAGGTATTTTGATTACTTTATTAAGTGGTTGCATCTCCCTCATGGAGGAAACTGTCACAAAAAGAGCACCCTTTGACTTAAACTGTGACGCTAAATCATTGACCATTCACCAACTAGACCGACGCACATACGGTGCTTCCGGCTGTAATAAGCTTGCCTCATACATTTTAGAAGGGCCTTGTGCAGGACCGGGAAGCCCCTGTGTGGCCGTAATGAATTCGTAACTACTCACTCCCCTAACTGTAAATTTTGCCACCCAAGGCCATTTGTATACCCACCAGTGGATTAATACCTTTATTCGCCATCGCCTCCAAATAACTGGATATTCTGCAGTAAGCCCTCGCGTATTTCTCCACTCTAAAACAACCTGATACCTTTTGTTTGACTATTGGGCCGCGTAAATAATAATACAACTTGTTCATGGTTCTTCTGCCGTTCCCACAGACCCCCATCCCGTATTGCAGCGGAGCGGCCATCCCGACAGGAAAGACTCTTTAGTTACAGAATATCAAGACAACCCTGGGAGTGGAGACATTGAAGGACAAGATGGCAGCGATGTGCAAAAAAAGAACTGCGGGTTTATTTCCTGCGTACAATTTGATCCGATTATTGATGGTCGATACGGCTTCGCAGGCTGGCGCTCTGCCACGCCAATTGAGCTTCAAGCACACGTTACAAATTTGGGCCGCCTGGAGTCAACGGCAGAGTCTGTCAAGCCGGGAGGAAGAGACAGAAATTTTGTTTGTCCTCATTGCCCAAAACGCGCGTGAAAACGCCCTAATAGAATTGAACCACGGGCAGTGAGGCGGAGTCCGAAACCTTTTATACAGTTGAAAACGTCCCGGGAAACAGCGCGTAATCGAATTATAAAACGCAGCCAAGGGAAAACATAGAGCTTAATTAAGTAACATTAACCAAGTTACCGAACACGCTAGTCGGACACTTCGTTGGCCCACTCGTAAAAGCTAGAACATCCCAAAAACTGGTCACCGCCTGCTTGTCTTCTTACCCTTTTTATTCTATTACGCAGCTGTTTCCTATGGTTTCAACGCCTTTTTAAACTTCCAAAAACACTAGACTCACTTCCTCCACCCACCTCCAGGAGCACGATATACTCCAGGTTTTGGAGCTGGCTTCGCGGGAGCTGCTATCGAGCTTGATGATGAAGAGGGGGAGGATGCAGCTGCAGCAGTGTGTGCCACTATGCAAGTTGCTACAAGTTCAAGCGGCGTCCCTGGTGCAGCCACTGCTCCCGGGGCTGCGGGAACACCAGATGCTCCAGGCAACTTAGCTACCATTAAATCTCTCCTTAACTTCGCTGTCTTTTTCCTGGTTTCTGGGGCTACCCCCAATTCTGAAATATCACGTTGACCGGGTTGGCCTGGAAATAAATCATAACTACCATTCTTAAAAATATGATATGTTACCGATATCCTACTATCCCACCCATCTTCTTTCGGCTCCAAAGTCACAGTGATATGTTCTTCGCTTTCTTCAGGGCTGCTGTGCCACCAAACACGAACAAATACGTTGATTTCTGTACTATCAGGCGCCCGCTTTAGAAGAGAATCGTCAGTTGAATCCGCTATTTTCTGAAATTCTTGTTTCACCTCTTCATCGCTTCCGAAATTTGATCTCACACGATTATTGAATGTAAGCGTCATCTTTAATATCTCCATATATATTCATTGAGAGCCCCTCAAATTAAATCTATAGTCCTGCAATATGTATATCATGGGAGATAAAAGGACATCACGGTTTCTTACAATTTGCAGGAAAATATTCTATAATAGCAAGGGCAGACAGTGTGTTTATCGACGAACTCTGTAGTGATTTGCCCTATTGATCCCCACTCGACATATCCTCCAATAGTTCCTGAGTTAATGGGCCTATGAACCTCTTTATCATGATGTTGGTTAGTCGAGAGGATTTTTTGTCACAAGATAGATTTCTACCCAGTTTCATCTTCAGCTCGTCAATTATCTGAGTGATTTTCTTACTTTCGATTAAAAACCTCTCCTTTAACTACTCACAGGGTTCAGCGTAAATCTGTCCCGACAATGCCATTTGTATTGTAACAATCGGATTGGATCCTTTGCTGGCTATAGTCTGCAAGTAACTGGAAACTCGACAATATGTCGGTGCGCAATGTGGTTTCCTAAAGCAGCCTGAAACCTTTTGTTTAACCTTGCTCTTTCACAAATCGTGTTCAGCGCGATTATTAGCAAAAGAGACTGTTGACTCTCTGGAAAACAACAAAATTGCAGCTTCATATTCTTTTAATCTTCCCCATAAATTTTGTGCATCCGATTTTGTGATTCTTCCCCTCTGGCCGTTTTGACGAAGGGGAACCTCTGGCATCTCTTTCTCTCCAATGGTTAAAATATCTCTATAACATTTCTGTAAGCTGGCATACTCTGCAAGACTAAGTTTTTCCTCTTGTTCCGTTTTGAAACCTTCGCATTGGTCTCCTGCAACAGAGCCTTCAAATATTCCGCCCACAAATAGCCGTTGGACTCAACCACAAAAGTCAATTCACGCAATAAATGCGAATCACACAACCTATGACCACAGTGATCATAGGACAGATAGGAAGCCCAGCAATCATGGATGATGGTTCCATCGTATCGAGGAATGATACCCATCACCTCAATGGCCTCCTTGCCACACTTCTGATGAAAAATTTCAACGTCATTTCTCCAGCAGAGTAGACATGTATCCATCGATTTTCCATTTCCAACCACAGAGATATTTCATCAACGTGCATAGCCGGCTGCAATAACAGCTGCGATGCACGACTTTCCCACACTTCCAAGGCCCGATGTAACTGAAGAACGTACTTCAGCATGGTCGTCTCAGAAATGACCATGCCGATAAGTGCTTTGATGGGTTGCTGAACACGGCTCAAGGAAATCATTTGTACCACGAGCAAGCTGAGAAGATATGCTTTTATACCGGCACCGTATTGCAAGGCGCCTTGCATATCGGCTAGAAATATCCCTTTGTTCTTGCCATGGCAAACAGGGCACTCTTTTATTTCCGCATCAATATGCAAAACCACTTTTTGAAAGACAATGTCCACTTTTGTGCGCCGCTCAGGTGTATCACTGGGCAAATCGCGAAGATTTTCGCCACAGGTATCGTAACTATTTACTCTGGCGCACTTTATATCTTCACTTGTTTGAGCAATGGAGAAGCGTTCTTCACTTCCCCTTTTACCCTTCCCCTTGGGGCCTTTAGCGATAATCGAAGATTAGTCTTTGGGTGTTTGAGATGAAGGCAGGCTGGAATTAACGTTGGTTTTGCTGGTATTCTTTTCCAGAAAAATGGCAATCAGCATTTCAAACAGCAACAGCAGGCCTTGAATAGCGTCATACTTTCTGAGTTGATTTTATTATTAGTGGAAAGAGTGCCGAATTCAGATGTTAACCGCTCGAATTCTTCTCTTCGTGATGTCGTGTTGACGTAGGCCATAGGCCATAGGCCATAGGCCATAGGCCATAGGCCATAGGCCATAGGCCATAGGCCATTTTATATACTATAGAGCAACATTGGGAAGTTTTTATACGTTTATGAAGATCGACTCATTATTCAACGGGGGTGAGTAGTTACGTGAATTCTACCATTGATGAGCAAAAACTTTAATTACCACTCAAGCTTTAGATATCTGCGAAGTTGGATTTATTTCAAACTTACTTCGCAGACTCACTCCCACTTAAAAATTTTGGCCAACTTTTAAAATAACCTGAAACATCATCAAAATTAATGCACCAATGGAGTGTTGAACACAAATGAAAGTAAGTACCCAGCGCTTAACTATGTCACCAATCACCGAGGATGATTGGTCACTATTTGCGAGCTTGCATACTAATCCTCAAGTGATCCAGTTATGTTTCGATACGCCGGATGAAACAGCATTAAAGTCTAAGTTTGAATCAAGGCTTGCCCGCTGGGATGCGAACTCTACTACTTGGTCGTGCATGACTATTATAGAAAAACTCTCCGGTCAGAAAATGGTTGTTACTGGCCTTCATTTAGAAGATGGCATAGCCGAAGTTGGCTATTTATTGTTACCAGAGTTCCATGGAAAAAGTTATGGTACCGAATCGCTTGCCGGCTTAATGGAATGGGCCTATTTAGAGTATGGTATTACGCACTATAAGGCAGTAGTAACAGAAGGTAACATTGCTTCAGAGCGGGTGCTCGGGAAGTGTGGCTTTCATCTTGATATGGTCATCCCAGAAGCCCATATGATTGGCGGAAAGACTTATGCCGATCATATTTATTTTCGAAAAATAGAGGCTTAGACAGAGTTTACTTTGGCGAGACTTTGATGTTTTAGTACTCAAGGGCTAATAGAAAGATAAAAAATACAATGATTACTATATAACCTCTTTCGTTAACCCAAAAATGATCGCCTTTTTGAAGAGCTATTTACTTGTTGGTGTACTCATTAGGTGTGCTAACCAGATACCTCCTTCTTCTTGCTAGCTCCAACAAAAAACAGGCATCCAACCAATCCTGCAAGAGCAAGATAGGCATTAACCGTAAATGCCCGGTCAATGCCTGAAGAAATATCAGGGGCAAAAGCCACGATAGTCGCATTCATACCAAGCCCAATAGCGCCGCCAGCAATTTTAAACATATATAAAACAGCCCCAGCAAGGCTTGCCCGACCTGGTGATACGGCAGTGATTGCAGCGGTGGTAATCGCAGGGTTGAATAGGCCAATGCCAGTACCTAGCATCGTCATACCCGGCAACAGGGCCAAAAATCCTGTATGGTCATCTAGATGAGACAGCATAAACATTCCCACACACATGCACAGTATCCCTGCCCCCGCCAGCCACCTTGGCCCAATGACTTCATAGAAACGTCCAGATAAATAGGCAAATACTCCAGAAATAACCATTAAGGGAATCAGTGACATACCGGACTGCATCGCACTGTATCCCTGTGTTTTTGTCAAAAACTGTGGGACATATAGTAGAGCTGAGAAATATAAGACAGCGACTAATAGGGTGACAACACTTGCCGCAAGAAATTTCCTATTACCGATAACATCACCCGGAACCAGCGCATTGCGCCCTGTTCGATATTCAGTAATAGCAAACACACAAATAAACACACAAAATACTGTCAAGAGCGCGATAATTAATGGATGCTTGAAACCAATCTGCCCAGACATATCCAGAGCAAACAACAAACCAAATAAAGAAATTGAGAGAGTCGCGACCCCTGGATAGTCAATTTTCTCATCTGTTTGTTCAGGAGGCTCGAACGGAACCACCTTCCAGCATACAAACATGGCGAGTGAAGCAATGGGGATGTTGATTAAAAAAATCCAACGCCAACTTAAAAGGTCAGCCAGTGTCCCCCCCAATACCGGGCCTATGGCATTAGCGAAGGCACAAACTGCCATAATTAACCCGCCAGCCTGGCCTGAGCGATCCTCGGGCATCAAGTTATAAGTCATCCCCAGGACGGATGGCCACATCATTGCCGCTCCGATCCCCATCAAAGCCCTGGAAACCAAGAGCAGATAAACATTAACAGCCAAGCCACCAAGAAGTGAAAAGAACATAAAAACCAAGGTGCCACAAAAGAATATGTTTCTTCTACCATAGAGGTCAGCAAGGCGACCACCGGTGATAATTAACACACCAAATACCAATGCATAGCCATTAATGATCCACTGCGAGGTGGTTATGTCCACGTTAAATTCATTTTCTATAGCAGGCAGTGCGGGGGCAAAAGCGGTAAAGTCATTAGCAACAAGGAACACTGCCATAGATAGGGCCGTGAGCCCTAAATATTGCTCCCTGCCTAGAGAAGAATTTGACGCCGACATAAATTGACTCCTTCTATACCACTTTAGAATTTCAATCTTGATCAGCGTTTTTTAATCATTCCTCAAGCAACCTCTTATATCCAAGCTTACTTACCAGTTTATTTCCAAAATATATACTTCGCATCAAGTTATAAGTTACTCTAAAATGAGCAACACGCTCCTTTGCCACTAGCGCCCTGAAAGCACTTTAGGCAATGGCCCTGGAACAAAGAAAACAGCGATGATAAATGCACTGAGGGCAAAGTAGGCATTCACCGTATAGGCTCGACTAATACCTTCAACCACATCTGGGGCGAACGCCACGATAGTCGCATTGATCCCCAACCCCAATGCCCCTCCAGCAATCTTGAACATATATAGAATCGCACTAGCTAAGCTTGAACGACTTGAATCAACAACCGAAACAGCTACAGTGGTCACCGCTGGGTTAAACAGGCCTATACCAATACCTAGAATAATTAACCCGGGAATAAGCTCCAGATAATCAGCCTCATGATTAAGGTATGATAGGGAAAAAATCCCTGCTCCCTTACAGACAAGCCCTACACAGATCAAGATCTTAGCCCCTAACTGTTTATGGAGCGCCCCAGAAAGGTAGGAGGTCAAGGCAAAAGTAGCCATAAGAGGAACCATTGCGAATCCAGACTGGACAGCAGTAAACCCTCGATATTCAATGAAGAATTGTGGCATAAACAATAGGACCGCAAAAAACATCATTGCGGACAACAGCGTTACAATACTAACAACACAAAAGGTTTTATTTGTGATGATATCTGCCGGAACCAAAGCCATCTCTTGATTACGCCTCTCTAAAACGATAAAGAGACATATAAATATTAGGAATGCCATTAATAAATAGACTACCAGTGGATGCCTAAAACCAATCTCAGAGGCCAGATTCAAGGAAATTAAAAGACTAAATAGCGAGGCACTTAATGTGATGACTCCCAGGTAATCGACTTTCTCACGTGTACCAGTTGGAGCATCATCAGGCACTGGCTTCCAACATAATAGAATTGCTGTAAGAGCAAGGGGGATATTTATATAAAATATCCAGCGCCAGCTCAAATATTCTGCTAGAACACCACCAGCAATAGGCCCGACTATATTCGCCAGACCCAAGATTGCCATTAAACCTCCACCAACCTGGCCTGCATGCTCTTTAGACACCAAGCTATAGGTCATTCCTATAATTGATGGCCACATTAATGCCGCCCCTATGCCCATTAAACAGCGGACCACCAATAGCATCGCCATATCGATAGAAAGCCCACCTAGTAGTGAGCAAAGGGCAAAAATGCCAGTTCCCGCCATAAATGCGCGTTTTCTTCCAAAAATATCAGCCAAGCGCCCGCCAGTAACCACCAAGATACCGAATACAAGCGCATAACCATTGATTACCCATTGTGAGGTAGTAATATCAAAACCAAATTCATTCTCTATGGCAGGTAGCGCGGGGGCAAATGCACTCATATCAATAGCGATCAGAAAGAGGGCCAGGGCAGCTGAAGACAACCCATAGACCTGTGCCCTTGAAATCTTCGGTTGCTCCACTAACCTACTTCCTTCAGCAGTTTTGGATGAGAACCAAAAAATAGGATATTTACTTCAGCCTTCTCCACATACTCCCTCATTTCAGCCATTACCCCTCTTCCCGCTCTGGGATTCTGGGTGCACTCATAAACAGAATCGCAATGACAAAGCCCACAAATGCAAAACAGGCATTCACTTCAAATGCCCGACTAATACCTGATGTTATATTCTGTGAAAAACCCAATATCGCTGCATTAACACCTAAACCAACAGCTCCCCCGGTAATTTTAAGCATATAGATAATGGCGCTCGCCAGGCTGGCACGGTTGGGATTTACGATGGCAATAACCATCGTTGTAGTTGAGGGGTTAAATAGCCCTAGGCCCGCCCCTAAAATGATTAACCCAAAGATATACTCGTAACCTTGACTCAATCTGGATAAAAAGAGCATTCCCAGACTCATACCAAGAATCCCAATACAGACCAATAGCTTCCCCCCTGTTCTCAGATATAATTTTCCTGCTATAAATGACGTCAGCCCGAAAGCAACCATCATTGGAACCAGGACTAACCCTGACTGTATAGTAGAAAAGCCTCGCACATTGGTTAAGAATTGTGGCAGGTACAAAATAACTGAGAAGAAAGTTACAGAGGTAAATAGTGTAACTGCACCTGCAGCCAAAAAACGCTTGTTTTCAACAATATCTGGTGGAATCAGCGCAATATCACGGGCTTTTATTTCTATAATAAAAAAAGCAACGCTGAATAATAAGAACAAAGATAACAGTCCCACCACTAAAGGGTTCAGAAAACCTTTCTCAGAAGCAAAGTTTAAGGCCAGGAGAAAACTTAATAGCGAACCTGTAAGGGCAGCAACACCAAGATAATCAATTTTTTCATCCGGATCAAAGGGAGCATCTAGAGGGATATATTTCCAACACATATATACTGCAACGGAAGCAATAGGCAAATTGAAGAAAAATAACCAGCGCCAACTCAGTAGATCTGCCAATAAGCCACCGACAACCGGGCCGAGGGTATTGGCGAGGCCACAAACCGCCATAATCAATCCCCCAGTTTCCCCGGCACGCTCTTCCGGCATCAGGTTATAAGCCATGCCCAGAATCGCAGGCCACATGAGGGCAGCTCCCACACCCATCGCCGCCCGACTTCCCAGTAGCATTGGCACATTGATTGAAAGCCCCCCAACAAGGGAAAAGAGCAAGAAAATACTGGCTCCTGCTATAAAAGTACGACGTCGACCGATAATGTCTGCTATACGGCCACCGGTAACAACCAGTACCCCAAAGACCAGTCCATAGCCATTAATAACCCACTGTGAAGTGGTAATATCCATATTCATCTCCCTTTCGATCGCCGGGACCGCCGGGGAGAAGGCGCTAATATCGATAGCGATAATAAACAGAGCAACGAATATGGCCAATAGGCCTAATCGGTTTGACTGCTGGGAGGACTCCTGCACGTACGCCATAAATGGTACCAGCTTCAGAGACTCCAATTAAAAATCAAGTCAGAAAGTTATCAGGCCCCTGCAATTCTTGGGTTTGGGACTTCTCTCAGTAACCCAGTGCTTATATCCAGGCCTCTTAAATAAGATCCACTAAAAACCAGGGTACCATCCCCTATTTCATTAACATGAGTAATCATGAGGGGCACCGTATAAGTCTAGTTGATATAACTCAGCTAAACTTAAGTGTATTTAGCAATCCAAATAGCAGAGTTGTACTAATGCGTATACTGTTTTTTTTGCTATTAATTCTTTATTCTTTACAGCTTTCCGCAGAGGAAGCAGCTATAAACAACCTTAAAAATTTCCAATGGAAATATCGTGTTTTGCTCCTGGCCAACCCTAAAGATGTGCCGGAGACTATGCAGTCTCTGCTCAAACTGGAACCACAATTCGCCGAAAGGCAACTTCTATGGTTTTTGTTTTCCAATGAGAAGATCGAGACTAATTACCCTGGTGAAGTTTCCAGAGATTTCGGTAAAAATGTCCGCGACCAATACTTTAGAGGTAATACTGAACAGGTTGTTTTAATTGGCAAGGATGGTGGAGTGAAATATCGCACTATAACCTTCTCACCCGTGGAAATATTTCATCGTATAGATCGTATGCCAATGCGGCAACAGGAGATGCAAGGTACCTATTTGCCTCGTCAAGATCGACTTTATAACTGTATTGAAACAGCCGGGACACTGAATTTTTTTTCTAGAATTGCCGAGAAGTTTTGCATTGAGCAACCTAAATAAAATCATTTCGAGGCATCCTTGATGCCTAAACATGCCGATCCCCTTCACGCCTAACCATTATCCAGTCTTTACGCACACTGGTTATGTACAAGATTTATTACTCTAGGATTCATCCATCCCAACTACACTTTAAGCCCTAGCTGACATACATACCCGGCTAACCCTTATATCCGATAGATCAATAGATTAAATGACGCCTGTTAAGTCCGATTCCTGATTCTTTCCCCACCACCTTGAACAACATTGGTCGCACTTTGACAAACTGACCCTACCCACCAAAAACGGACGCCTTAATGATCCTAACCTTAGAGATATCAGCTTAAATTTTATCCAACCTTTTAATCATAAAGGCTACGTTCATGAAGAAAGATTCATCCCTGGTCACAGTCATTTTGATTACTCTTGCTTTTATAGGGTTTGAAACAGCCGCTGAGGAGGGCAATCACAACGCCATCAAAAATGGCAAAGGCACCATTTGTAGCAATGAATATGTCTTATGCACATCCGCCCCTTGCGTTCCGGATCCCGAGAAACCGGATTCAAATGCAATTTGTAATTGTGATGTTAACGAGGGATTGAACTTCGGATTATCAGAATGCAAAGCCCGGGTGCCTGTAACTGACTCAAACGGTGTAAAAAAGGCCTTATCGACATTTTCTTTCGCGCAGGCACCTACTAAGCCTGTACTTTCCTGCCCACAGGGTAAACCGTGGACAGATTGCCTGGATCAACCCTGCATTGTCGATCCAATGAATCCGCTCAAAGCCATATGCACTTGCAAGATTGTACGTGATAAGCCCTTTGTAACTTTTGGGGGAGACTGTGTTTCTCTGACTTGTGAAACGGGCTACTGGTCAGGCGCAACGGTAGGGTCTTATGTTGGGGCAAGCAGAGATCTTATGAAGGCATTCCATTTAGATGAAATACCGGCCAAATATTGTGCAGGGATGAAACCTGAGGTTTTACAGTAATGCCTGTATTATTTCAAATTTCGGCTACTTCAGTCCTACTTTAAAAATGACACCCGATCACACTACAGTTTTTTAATTTTAAGCTTGCTTTGCTGCTTATAGTTATCTGCAAGGATGGACGGGGCGGATGTATACAGTTGTAAACCTCGACTCGCCTACACGAGGCAATAGACCAAGGACGATTCCAAAATTCGGCAATCTTAAAGTATACAGTGCCAAGATTTACTAAACATAGATGGCAAATCAAGAAAATGAACTTATACATTTGATTTAATAGTCTACCATCTGGAGATGAATCCTGGTGAATACTTTAAATTGTGATAAAAGTATGAGTCCATAGCCGGAACTCGCCCATCGCAAGAAACAACTAATGTGAAAGCCAATTCCTCACACAAGGAGGATACAAATTAAATCTTGACAGATGAAAAAATATTTGAAATGCGAGAAAATTTTTTATGCTGCCTAAGTGCAAGGTTTGATTGCCAGACAAATAGTATTTACTAAAATGAAATATTAAAAATTATACTCACATAAACGCTTATAAATGTCCTGTATAACCCTGCCATTAGGACGAAGCTCCAAAGCCTTCTTTATAAAAAAGCAAGCTTGAACATACTCCCCATTGGCTTCTAGCGCCAAAGCAGTCTCCCGGCAAATATCTGCCCCACCTGCAGTGCTAGCACTTAAAATACGAATCTGGCGCTCAGTGTATTTGAATTTTGAGATGATAGGATCTTGATAAGGAACCCCAAAAATATCAGCAAGCCGGAAGATCGTCAGGTTAATTTCTTCTAAATTCGATAAGCGAATAGAAATTAAATTTTTTATTTTTTTCTTTGCCTCTGGGTTCTTATCAATTGCTCTGGCCGCATCAATTAAAGCAGATATATGAACATGCTCTGATGACCCAGTGGACCCATCGCCTCCATCAACCAAACTCTCATCAAAGAAATTTTCCGGGCAGTATGCCAAGACATTATCTTTCATATATTTATTTGTCACCGAAAATTTCTCCTGCAGCTCTTTAAATTTCTCCAATGGTATTAGCTCAATCAATCTAGGTGTCGGCAAACCTAACTCATCAGAATATTTCTGTAGACACCAATCTATTTCATTCTGCAAAGACAAATCCGCATCAGGCAATATGAAATTCAACTGTCTTTTTAACTCCAGTGCGCCCAAACTATAAGAAGAATTTACAGCCTTCTCACTAAAGGCAAATTTGCAACTTGTCCTCTTTGAAATACCGAGATAACAAAGAAAATCTTGCTCGATGTTACATGATTTGTCCCTTACATCTTGATAGGGATACACAGTAACATTTTTAGAGCCAAACCTATCAATCCAAAGCCGAATAAAACCACCAGAATATCTATCTTGATTGCCCTCCAATATTAAATCAACGTAATTAGTCAAAAATCCTTTATTTAAATTTCGCTTAACGGATTGATTGTAATGGGAAAATAAGGCGCTGATGGGAGATCGATAATATGCAAAAATCTTCACTCTTTGACCCGCAAGAATACTCGCCAAATCATTCGCCCTACCATAAATAGACTCACTTGATAACAACAAGCACATATTATATTTCTTGGCGGTGTCGATCCATTTCTGTAAAATTTTTTTTACTCCCTCCAAGTCACCTTCAACAAGCTTAGCCTCCAATATGGAGTGTCCGCCCGAAACATTATTAACATCAAGTGAATGAAAAGGATAAAAATATCCATACTTTGCAAGCTTATCTCTATTCATTTTGCAAAATTTTTGTATTGCTGAAGATCCAGCCTTTGGGGCGCCAATATGTATGATAACATCTTGCGATTTTGGACTAAGAATGGATGAGCCCACCTCATCAGGCTTACTCAACCCAACCTTAAGAAAATTACGAAAATAATTACTTACCGAGTACCATGTATATAAACTTTTCATAATAACATTTTCTTTATTATTGACGGTCGATTATCATTTATTTATTGCACCAGCTGTTCGACCCAAGGTCAACCAGATATTCATTAACTCTCCATAACTTTATTAAATCGTCCCATACATTAAATTCATTTTTCCCGCTATATTTACCCCTTCAGCACTTAAATATAACGAAGTTCTCATTTATTTTAAAAATCTGACTAAAAAATAAAGTTCTTAAGGTACCCGACAAACTTGACAGGACCACCCCTTAATAGTGGATTATTCACCTAATAGCACAATGATTAACCGGGAAACTTAGCAATGAAAGCCATTATTATCGGAGCAACAGGACTTATCGGGAATCACCTGGTTGAACAATTAGCAAAAGAAGCTTTCATTGATGAGGTAATTACCCTTACCCGCCGAAGCGCCCCCTCTCCCCACCCCAAGGTACGCAATGAAGTAGTGGATTTTGATCACCTTGAGGAATATGCAGAATTATTTCGGGGCGACTTGCTCTTTTCTTGTCTTGGTACTACCAAGAAACAAGCTGGCAGCCTGGAGCAACAATATAAGGTAGATGTGGAATACCAGCTCCACGCAGCACAACTTGCAGCTGATAATGGGGTATCTCATTACCTGCTGGTGTCCTCCAGTGGCGCTAATGCCGAGAGTGGCAATGCCTATTTGCGAATGAAAGGAGAATTAGAGCAGAAGGTTTTGCTACTGCCCTTTGCCCAAATCAGTATCTTCCGCCCTTCTCTACTCGTGGGAGAGCGTAGCGATTCCCGCCCAGCCGAGAAAATTGGCGCCATACTGCTACCCTGGATCTGCCTGCTGCCTGGATTACGTCGCTACCGTCCAATAAAAGGCGCTCAAGTGGCGGCAAAGATGGTAAGCGAGAGTAAAAGGAAGGGAAAGGGCCTGGAAAGCTTCACTTTGGATGAGTTGTTTTCCAACTAGATCCCCTGCTGGGCTGGCGCTTGGGGCCTTGGCGGCACAGACTATCACTAGAGGTTTCCTTTCTGGTGAACGCAATGCTGTTGTTTGTGTCCTATTTATCCAAGCTTCTCTTGTCCTTCTTGCCCCAAGTCGCCTTGCCGACACTCCCAGCCATAGCTCATAGTCGGCGAGGATGCCAGTCTGTAAAGCCCTGGCCATTGGATCCTATGCAACCGAACACCGCCAGGCACTGAGCCTCACTATTATGACCCAGGAGTTTACCGGTCTGTGCCAACTGCTCGATCAAATCGAAACCAGCTGCCAACACGCTGAACGGGTCTCCTTGGAGCTTGTGATAGATACCATAGGGCTCAGGTCTTATGCGCCCTTCCTGTTGGTGGTAGGCTTGATTTTATTCTCCCCCTTGAGTGGCGTGCCTGGTATCTCTACCGCCATGGCAGCACTGTTACTGCTAGTGGCCATTCAACTCATACTGGGGCGCAGACATGTATGGCTGCCTCAATGGTTATTGAACCGTTCTATTTCAAAAAAGAAGCTCACAAGAGCATTGCATTGGTTGCGACGGCCGGCAGAGTTTGCTGACCGCTGGATGCAGCCGCGCCTGGACTTTCTGGTGAGGCGCGGCGGCACCTATGCTATCGCCACCACCTGCTCGCTGATCGCTTTAACGATGCCACTAATGGAGCTGGTGCCCTTTTCCGCTACTACGGCGGGTTTTGCCCTCACCATTTTTGGGCTGGCCCTGGTGGCCCACGACGGCCTTCTGGCATTGATTGCCTTTACTATAACGGCTCTACTCTCCCTACTACTTGCCCATACCTTGCTATAGGGCTGAAGGACTGAAGTGCCGAGCCCCTGAACACGCGAATTATTTGCTCAACCAACGATCTGCGCCCAGAACCTTGGGGTAATAGACGAGTGTGACCAAGGCGAAAAAATCGTAAACGGCGTGCCAGACTATCACCCCCAACAGGCTGCCACTGATTTGATAGGCAAAGCCGAGGATCAAGCCAAAAACAAAAATCAACAGTACATAAATCAGCGAAGCCCAATGTAGAAGTGCAAAAACGAGGGAGGCACCGAGTAACCCCAAAAGCGGTGAACTCAGCTGTGATAACCAAGTTTGCAGAAAACCACGAAATAACAGCTCTTCACACACGCCCGCAGCGATAGACAATATGACTAGTTGGACTAGAGGCATTTTGCTGAAAATTGGCGCCAATTGGCCACAGTACCAACGCAGGGTACGGCCCACCCGGTTGTGGAAACGACTCAACGCCACTACCGCAGCAAAGCTGAGTAACGCCCCCAGAATTCCCCAGGCCACTGAACTCAAAATGGCTCTGTCGACTGCGGGAAGTACTACCTCGGAAAACCCAAAACCGATTGCTGCCAGCAGCAGGCAGCCCGCCTGTACCCACATCATGGTAGAGAAAATATCGATCCGATATTCTTTTCCCTGCGACATAGAGCGTGACTCCATCCATTGGCATTGTTTTCTTTACTCGATTAGGAACCGGCATACTCCTACGCCAAACACCGCACAAGTAAATATACCGAATCAATCGTCCCCAACAACATTCTTAAGGGTCACTTGCCCGCTAGGCGCCACCATAAGCTCGGCAATCCCACCATCGCGCAATTCCCGCTCCAGTTGTAGAGCCTTTACCTTGGGCACAAAGTAAGCCTCTATGCTGTATTTGACTCGATAAAAATGCTTTGCACGCCAGGCATTACCACCCACAATCCGCCCTTTTAGGAATACTCCTTCGGTAGGCTTCTCCAGGCTCGCCGCGGAAAACTCATAGAGTCCTGAAGGATCTTTTTTCAGGGAGACATATACCACCTCTCCCTCTCGCACTTGCCGGTCTCCCGCCAGGGCCGACTTGGCAACACGAGAAAAATCGTAATTCAACCGCGCATAGTTACCGCGAAATAGAGAGCGGGGATCTACCGGAATCGCTTTGACTCGAATCGACTCTCCCGTCCAAAGCGGCATCTGCGCTTTTACATACATCCCCACAAGAATTAAAAACTGCGCAGCAATCGCCACCCCTAAGGCATAGGTCAGTCCCTTTTTCATGGCATTTCCTCCCTACCCTGGTGGTGCTTCCAGTACTTGGCGGCGCCCAGCAACAAGCCCGCAAATAGAATAAAGATTAACGCCGCCCCCAGGTAATCGCCGATCAGGTCGATATAGCGCAATAGTGCGGTGATCAATATTGACATCACCCCAAGGAAGAAATAATGGGAAATACCATCGTGAATACCCCGATAGATCAACCAAATACCGCAGCTGATAAGGGCGAAATTGGTCGCCACCTGCAGGTACACTGCCAAATCCTGGTTGTCACTAGTGCTAACGGTAATCAGGGCACCGACAAAAAACATCAAGAGGAGGCCGCTCGATAACAGGCGCCTGGTCGGCAGTGCCAAAACCAGAGTAACCGCAGCCATCGCGGCTACCACCAGCCACATACTCAGCCGGTGCTCCCACTGCGCCTCAATCAGCGCTTCCCAAGGAAATGCAAAGCTGAATACCAGCAGGCTGACCAGAGCAAAACGCAGGCACCATACGGAAATCACTGCTGCGTAGTCCTTGGCCACCGATGCGCCCCTCAAGGCCAGCCAGTGGCTGAAAACATACAGCAGAATAAACAGGGCAACCGCTACCGCCAGATTCTCGGGATAGAACTTCAACCCAACCCACGGCTGCTGGCTCCGCCAAAATTCCGACAGAGTGTATTCAATCCAGAAACCGATACTCACCAGGAGCAACAGCATAAGAACCGTACTCGCACGCCCGCGCAGAAGTACATAGAGAGAGGCCGCAATAAAGAGCGGGAAGAGCGCCGGGTAATAGCCCATGCTGACCTGTAAAAAGAACCACAGCAGCGCTAAAACTTGTGCCTGGATGGCCAGCCAGGGGCTGCGGGTAATCAGGGCAAACGGCAGGCAACCCAATGCCCACCAGAAGACGCCATCGGGCATATATTCGCCCAGATGGTATATCTGTGCGATCAGGATAATTGAGGCACCAAAGAAGAAGTTCCCCAGCAGGAAGAGCCCCTCGCCCCGGCGGGGATCGCCTGTGAAATAGATCCGCAGGGCAACACATTGGGTGGCTAAAGTGAGCGCTATTAGCCCTCCCATACGCAAAGCGCGTGGAATCTCCTCCCAGTTGGCGCCAATCAGGGTAATCAGTGCCAGCGCGATAAACAGGTAAGCGAGCCCCACCAACACGTTGTAACCCATTGAGCGCTGTCGGGCCCGATGGTAGTCCACCTCATAACGGGCGCAGATTAACTCCGCCTGCGCCTCGCTGATCACCCCATCATCCACCCAGTCCCCGGCTTCCCGCGCCAAGTCGTGCTTCAACAATCTTATCAATCGCATACCACTTTCCTGCGGCCTAGTATCCATTACCGGTGAGCAGCACAACGCACACCCCTAGTCCTAGGAGTATCCCTAAAGTCGCCCCTACCCACAATCCAGCCTGCCCGAGACATGCGCATAGCCACAAGCTATCTGACACATTTAAATTGTTAATTTTTATTAAAAAATCCAAAGCAATAGTATTCAAGTTACAGAAGTTACAGACACAACGCGGAATACATTTAATCCAACAAAGGAGCAATTCATGTCCCGTTATATCGAATCCGAACTCAAGCCCTTTAATGCCAAGGCCTATC
Source organism: Microbulbifer variabilis (assembly GCF_020524905.1). Taxonomy (GTDB): domain Bacteria; phylum Pseudomonadota; class Gammaproteobacteria; order Pseudomonadales; family Cellvibrionaceae; genus Microbulbifer; species Microbulbifer variabilis_A. The sequence goes on from NZ_JAIVKI010000013.1 coordinate 114,574, forward strand.
AGAACGGTGAATTTCACGACGTCAGCGACACCGATGTAAAAGGCAAGTGGGCCGTATTCTTCTTCTACCCCGCGGACTTCACCTTTGTATGCCCCACCGAGCTTGGCGACCTGGCGGACAACTACGAAGAGTTCAAGAAGTTGGGGGTAGAGATCTACTCCGTCTCCACCGATACCCACTTCACCCACAAAGCGTGGCACGACTCCTCTGACACCATCGGTAAGATCCAATACCCGATGATCGGCGACCCCACCGGCACCATTACTCGTAACTTCGGTGTGATGATCGAGGAAGAAGGCATCGCCGACCGCGGCACCTTTGTGATCGACCCGGAAGGACGTATCCAGATCGTTGAAATCACCGCCGGTGGTATCGGCCGTGACGCCAGCGAATTGCTGCGCAAGATCAAAGCTGCCCAGTACGTCGCCGCACACCCCGGTGAAGTCTGCCCTGCCAAGTGGAAAGAAGGTGAAGAGACCCTGGCGCCGTCTCTCGACCTGGTTGGCAAAATTTAAGTTTTCCCAAGCCCTCACAGGATTGGAACCGGCATTGCCCACCTTTTGGTGGGCATTGTCTTTTTAGATTCCCTCTTTGTTGCTTCTCATAACCCTCAACCACCAGGAAGAAGTGTTAATCCCCTCTTCAGTCTTTTGTTTTCCCTACCTATTCACACAAATCCAGTCTTCAAGGACCTTGCCATGACTCTTGGCACTACAGGCTTCCGAAAAGTAATAGCTATTTAAGTAGCCCCATTAATTACTTACAACTATCAGACATATTTAAATTAATAATTTTTATTAAAAATAGCAGCCCGATAGCATAAACCCCGTACCCAAACAACGACCGGCAAGACAGCCATCAATAAGGAGCTATCCATGTCACGTTACATCGAATCCCAGCTGAAGCCCTTCAACGCCAAGGCTTACCAGAACGGCGATTTCTTCGATATCAGCGACGCCGACGTTAAGGGCAAGTGGGCGGTGTTCTTCTTCTACCCCGCCGACTTCACCTTTGTATGCCCTACCGAGCTGGGCGACCTGGCGGACAACTACGAAGAGTTCAAGAAGCTGGGGGTAGAGATCTACTCCGTATCCACGGACACCCACTTCACCCACAAAGCGTGGCACGACTCTTCAGACACCATCGGCAAGATCCAGTACCCGATGATCGGCGATCCCACAGGCACCATCACCCGCAACTTCGGCGTGATGATCGAGGAAGAAGGCATTGCCGACCGCGGCACCTTTGTGATCGACCCGGAAGGTCGCATCCAGATCGTCGAGATCACCGCCGGTGGCATCGGCCGCGATGCCAGCGAGCTACTGCGCAAGATCAAAGCCGCTCAGTATGTCGCCGCACACCCCGGTGAAGTCTGCCCGGCCAAGTGGAAGGAAGGGGAAGAAACCCTAGCGCCCTCCCTCGATCTCGTCGGCAAAATTTAAACCCGAGCAACTCTGACCCGGCCCACCTAAAAGGTGGGCCACACCCAAATTTAGAAATTGTTAGGAAAGGACACACCGATGTTGGATGCAAACCTGAAGAAGCAACTGGACACTTACCTGCAGAATATCGTCAAGCCGATCGAGATTCGTGTGTCCACTGATGACAGTCAGAAATCCAAAGAACTGGAATCGCTGGTCGATGAAATTTCCGCGCTCTCTGGAAAAATCAGTGCACGGCAAGGTCAGGCCAAGCGCACTCCGAGTATGGCCATCGCTCCAGCGGGTGAAGAACCCCGCGTAAGCTTTGCCGGAATACCTCTGGGCCATGAATTCACCTCTCTGGTGTTGGCGTTACTGCAAGCGGGCGGCCATCCCTCCAAGGCGAACCCTGAACTACTGGAGCAGGTGCGCAATCTAAAAGGCGAATTTCACTTTGAAACTTACATATCGCTTTCCTGCCAGAACTGCCCGGATGTGGTTCAAGCACTGAACCTGATGGCTACCCTCAACCCCAACATCACCCACGAGATGATCGATGGCAGCCTGTTCCAGGATGAGGTTGAGCAGCGCAATGTGATGGCGGTACCAGCGGTCTACCTGAACGGCGAACATTTCGGCCAGGGGAGAATGTCTCTGGAAGAAATCGTCAGTAAACTGGATAGCGGCGCCGCAGAACGCAAAACTGAAGAACTCAATGAAAAAGCCCCTTACGACTTACTGGTAGTGGGTGGTGGACCCGCCGGTGCTGCAGCAGCCATTTATGCCGCACGCAAGGGTATTCGAACAGGCCTGGTGGCTGAGCGCTTTGGCGGACAGGTGATGGATACCGTGGGTATCGAAAACTTTATCTCAGTCCCTTACACCGAAGGCCCGAAGCTTTCTGCCAGCCTGGAGCAACACGTTAAAGAGTACGGCGTAGATATTATCACCGACCAACGTGCAGCCAATTTACAGCGCAACGAGATGGTGGATATTGAGCTGGAAAACGGCGCCACCCTGTCCAGTCGCTCAGTCGTACTGGCCACCGGTGCCCGCTGGAGAGAACTCGGCGTGCCGGGTGAAGCGGAATACCGCACTAAAGGCGTTGCCTACTGCCCCCACTGCGACGGCCCCTTCTTTAAAGGTAAGCGCGTTGCGGTTATCGGTGGAGGCAACTCCGGTATTGAGGCGGCCATCGACCTGGCCGGTATTGTCGAGCATGTCACCGTTTTGGAATTTGCCGACAAGCTGCGAGCAGATGACGTTTTAGTACGCAAAGCTCAGCAGATGGATAACGTTGACATTATCGTCAACGCCCAAACCACTGAAGTCCTAGGCGATGGTAACAAGGTAAATGGACTCGCCTACACCGATCGTGAATCTAGAGAAAACAAAAAACTCCATCTGGCAGGAATCTTTGTGCAAATTGGGTTGGTCCCAAATACAGAGTTCCTCAAGGAAACCGATGTAGAAATGAATCGCATGGGAGAGATCGTTATCAACGAGCGTGGCGCAACTTCTGTACCCGGCGTCTACGCTGCCGGCGATGCCACCACTGTGCCTTACAAGCAAATTGTGATTTCCATGGGCGCCGGTGCCACAGCAGCATTGGGCGCATTTGATTACCTGATCCGCTCCTCAGTGGAATAAATATCGATACTTCACAAGGCCGGCCTAAGACCGGCCTTTTTTACTTCTGAACTGCACGGAATATTCCGCCATCCCAGCCCATCATAAGAATTTGCAGTCAAGGTCAATAGGATTCTCTAGCCCTCTTCCTGCCTCATAACCTCTCCTTTTTCCCACCGACACTTCCTGTTCACACTGAACCTGATAGCCTTAAATAGTATCGCCGTAAATAACCTTTCAATTTCTCAATAAATAGCAACAAATCACGACAATATAAAACAGCCACTATAAATAAGCCCTAGTATTAGCCGAGAACGCTATCGAAGCCCTTACTTCACTATCGAGACCGGAAAAATAATCTATTTTAAGTCCAGTGCTAGTAGGCCATAAAGCGCCTAAGGGCCCTGAGAGAAGATAAATAAGTTAACGGTGAATTTAGCGTACTATGAACTACGAAGCCCAATACCATAGAAAATTGACCTCAGCCGATAACGCCATATCCGCAATACCCAGCGAAAGTATCATCTCTATGGGCATGCGTGTAGCCACGCCACCGGCCTTACTAAAGGCTTTAGAAAAGCGAGTTCGGGCAGACGACATAAAGAAGCTTAAGGTGTACTACATGCGTTGCGGCGGCATCGCTATGAAGACCATATTTCAGGAAGATTTATTAGACCGCGTCAGACCTTTTTCATCCATGCTCACTAAAGACGAGGTCAAGCTTGCCAAAAAAGGTTTCGCCAAGGGTAAAAAATATATTAATTATGTTCCTATCTCCTTCAGTCGATACCCTAAAATCATAAAAAATCAAGTTAACTTGGATGCCTTCCTCGTTACAGTGTCCCCAATGGATAAATATGGATATTTCAACTTTGGCACTAGCGGGGATTATGCGATTGAACTATCCAGGCACGCGGACCGATTGATTGTAGAAGTCAATAAGAATATGCCGAGAACTTCTGGGCAAACATTACTCCACATTAACGAAGTAGATGCAATCATAGAAAACGACATTCCATTAATCGAAGAGCCACAGAGAGAAACCTCTGAACTGGACAAAAAAATCAGCGATTATATTGCGCCGTTAATACCTGATGGTGCCACCATTCAAATGGGGATTGGTGGTGTTCCCAATGCCGTATGCGAGCAATTGGTTCATAAGAAGGACCTTGGGATACACACGGAAGTCATCACTATAGGCATGATGAACCTGATCAAATCTGGCGCTGTTAATAATTCACGAAAAACGCTTAATACCCATCTCAATGTTTTCACATTCGCTATAGGTGACAGGGCACTGTATGACTTTATTGACGGAAATCCTTCAATGGCCTGTCTCCCGGTCTCTTACGTCAATGAGCCGCAGACAATTGCTCAAATAGATAACATGATATCAGTCAACTCGTTTATTGAGATCGATTTCAATGGGCAGGTGAATGCAGAATTCACCGATCATCAATTTTCTGGTGTGGGCGGACAACTGGATTTCATTAGAGGTGTCTATTACTCCAGAAATGGTAAGACCATATTGGCAAGCAGCTCTTCGGCACAGGGAGGGAAGATTTCTCGAGTGGTACCACGTTTAAATACAATCACAACAGACTCTAGACTTGATGTTGACTACGTCGTTACTGAATACGGTTGTTGCCAACTTATGGGTAAGTCAACCACCGAACGCACCCATGCCCTAATTAATATTGCTCACCCAGATTTTAGGGACAGCTTGTTAAAGCAAGCTAAAGCGCACAACTTTATCTAAACCGTCAATGAAACAAAAAATATATACAATATTATTAATGACAGGTCACCTCAATGAGAGCCTAAACTTTTGCAACCCAAACCATACAAACCATCTTAACGACAACAACTCAATGAGCGCTCCAATTCTGATGTATTTAACTAAAAAGACAGCAAATACCATGAACAAGAAAGTATCAGGAAGTTTTGACGGAGATAAGATTCAGCTACCTTAAGCTATTATTGAGGGAATTCTTTATGCTGGGAAAGAGTTCACACCCAAACGTAGTTACCTTTCTTGACGACAATTAATGCACACAAAATAGGTAAAAAAAAATCTATTTAAAATAATGTTTAACTTTCGATTACATCGGGGAGATAAAGTTAATATAATGGAAAAAGACAACAAATATTGACTTCAAAAAAACACAACCAGCCGCTCCTAAAAAACTATACCTTAAAGTCAAATTTGATTATTCAATATAACTATTCCACCGCCAGCCTCTCACTTCAGGGAGATCTTCCCCATAAATAGAAATATGAGCCAAGTGTTGTTTTAGCTTCAGTTGGCATTCAGTAATCAGATCGCTCACGTTATGATGATATTTTGACACCGCATGAGCAACCTCTATAGCCAAATGAAAGCGACTTATAAGATTACAAACAACCATGTCAAATGGTGTAGTGGTTCCTCCCTCCTCAATATAGCCTCGAACTGTAAATCGTTGTGGATTAAACCTTCGATAAATAAGTCCATGTATAACCCTGGGATGGCCGTGAAATGCAAAGATGACTGGCACATCACGCCCAAATATTTTTTCAAACTTACTATTACTGACACCCTGAGGGTGTTCATCATTTGGAAGTAACGTGAAGAGGTTAACCAGATTAACAACTCTTAGTTTTAATCCTGGAATCTTATCTCTAATTAAGCTTACAGCCGCCAAGGTTTCTAGTGTAGGTGTATCTCCCGCACAAGCCATAATCACTTCTGGAGTTTGAGTATCATTGGAGGCCCACTCCCAAATTGAAATCCCGCTTTCACAATGCGCTCTCGCCTGTTCAAACGTTAACCACTGGGGCATTGGTTGCTTGCCTGATATAATCAAGTTAATACAATGTTTACTTTTCAGGCAATGTTCCACTACTTGTAGAAGACAGTTTTCATCGGGAGGCAGATATATCCTGGAAAGAGAGGCTTTCTTCTGGACAACAGATTCAATGAATCCAGGTGCTTGATGCGTATAGCCATTGTGATCCTGTCGCCAGACATAGGAGGTCAACAAGTAATTGAGAGAAGCTATCGGCGCTCTCCAAAAAACTTCACCAGACGATTTTAACCACTTTCCATGCTGATTCAGCATTGAGTCAACGATCAAAGCAAAAGCCTCATAACAGGGAAATATTCCGTGACGGCCAGTCAATAGATAACCTTCTAACCACCCCTGACACAAATGCTCACTTAAAATTTCCAATACTCTCCCCTCAGCGCTCAAAGCTTCATCGCCATCAAAAATCTCTCCCAGATAGACTCTTCCGGTTACCTCAAATATGTGGTTTAAACGATTCGAATTCAGCTCATCTGGGCAGAAGATTCTGAAGTTGTCTCTATTTGCTTTTATAGCATCCCGCAAGAACGCACTTAAGCTTTTAGTAGCCTCAAGATTAATACTTCCTGGAGCTGATAGATTTACTGCATAGTTTTTACTGTTCGGCAGATTAAGCGCTTTCAGAATTTTTCCACCGTTAGCATAGGGACTAAATCCCATGCGCAGTTCGGTACTCGGTAAGATAGATAGAACTCTATCCACAGGTGTTCCATTCTCATCAAATAATTCTTCAGGTCGATAACTCAACAACCATGAACGAAGTATATTGAGATGCTCATTATTACTTGCCACATCCAGCATTGGCACATGATGAGATCGAAAACTGTTCTCACACTTTTCTCCATCAATAAATTTTGGACCAGTCCATCCTTTTGGTGATTTGAGTATAATTATGGGCCAATCCTTAGGACTTTCTGCATGAGTCTCACTCTGAATTTGTCGAATAACATGATATGCCCAGTCCAAAGCCTTCCATAAGGCTCCATGCATCAGATCCTCAGTATCCCCTTCGACAATGCGAGGGATATATCCGCATCCACTAAAGAACTGAATGATCTTGGAATTGTCCATACGCCCGAATACTGTCGGGCTGGAAATCTTAAAGCCATTCAAGTGAAGGAGCGGTAACACGGCGCCATCTCGCCGAGGGTTTATGAACCGGTTAGAATGCCAACTTGCAGCCAAAGGCCCAGTCTCGGCCTCACCATCTCCCACCACACACACAGCGATAAGATCCGGGTTATCAAATACAGCTCCAAAAGCATGAGCCAGAGAGTATCCCAGCTCTCCGCCTTCATGAATTGCCCCTGGGGTCGAAGCGCTCACATGACTTGGTGCATCTCTAGGCCAGCAAAAGCCTCTAAAAAAGTTTTCTAAACCAGCGCTATCAAGGCCCAAACTACTGTCAATACTCCCTAGGGTTCCCTCCAGGTATAAGTTCGCTCTAATAGACGGAGCGCCATGACCAGGTCCGCATATAAATAGTACCCTGGCACCAGTATCCTGGATTAATCGGTTCAGATGAGCGTAAATAAGGTTTAATCCAGGGGAGGTACCCCAATGACCAAAAAGTCTTCTCTTTATATGTTCGGGTTCTAGAGGAGCTCTCAAAAGAGGATTCTTGTATAAATATAACTGGCCGGCAGAGAGATAATTACAGGCTCGAAAGTAGGCATCAATTGCTACAACACGCTCTGGAGTTATAGGACACATGTATGTCTCCATTACCCTAAAGATATTTGTACCATCAAAGAAAGAAGTCTCAACACAATACTAATGTAAGGAGCAGACTCTGAGGTTCCACTAACTAATTGAGTACTTACGCGCCATTAATACTAACCTCCTCGCCGCTAGAACACTGCCAATAACAAAGTGTAGTTATAGTAGTTCTTAATCCAGTGTTAGCTGACATTCTCAATCCTGGAGATATAGAAGCTATCTGTTGATGCCCACTTAGAACCTGCCCCAATACACATCGACAAGGTTTTAACAGGCGACCCTCTGTAATCCTGCGTAAGAAATCAACCGAAACAAAACCAATAAAACATCATATTATTCATCCACAAAAAGTAATCCATGGTATGTATCAACTAGATCATCATCGAAATCGGCCATGATAGCTTTAAAAGATGCCTACTCAACTTTAACCCTTAGAATTTTGTAGTTCTCCACACATAACCTAAAGTAAGAATAACCTTATGGCCAGAAACAAGGTAAATCCTGTTACAAACTTTGTCCGTTCCGGATCATTAAGTTCAGCACTCGAAACACATGCTGAACAGAGGCTGGTTACCTATTTTCACTATGCGCTTACACTTAAAATATTGATTGATCAGATATATTCCAGGACGGGAACAGACACGCCTTATTTGAACTTTGTGAGTCTGAAGGCCACTGATCAAGTAGGTACAGGTATAAGAGAAAAGGGAAACACTTCTAGATACACATTTGATAAAAATCAATTAATGGGTACTTTACCGGTAACTTCATTTAGTAGTTGCGATGCTGCTCACTTCTGCAATCTTGGTGTGCAGGGAAATTTAACCAGCTTACTAGGAAGTAACCAGGAGCATGCCTTATACAGTAATCTTGTCGCATTTGCAGGAGACGCTCGAATCCTCCCTCAAAAAGTCAACGTTGGACCTGATAGAAAAATCGATGTTGCACATCAAGAACTTATACGCTCTCAATTGCAAGGCTCCCCATCAAACAATAAGGGGGCAATAACTAGCAAACACAACTACGACAACTATATATCCGTTGCTCGGAATAAAATGATTGTTTATAGGGACTCAAAGAATAATATAGGAGAAATTGGACTGGCAGAATGTGCACAATCTTACATCAATTTTTACGATAGGCCCCAGAGCTATCATAATGCGATTTTTCTTGATTTTGCCAAAAGACATATGAATGAAATCCGTCATTATAAGTTAACCGTTAGTGATTATGTGGCCTGGTAAGATAATTAATTTGCGATCCTTCATCTCCAAAAAAAGGAGTCGCTGAACCTCTCTATTACAGACAATAGTAATGTCTCATAAATGAGTCCAACAGGAGGGTAGATTCTATACCTCCTGATAACCAAACATAGACAATATTTAAATCAAGCCCATTCTGATTAAATTTTAGTATTTGACTGTAATTTCGATCCTATCTAGTATCCCCCCCCCAACTTACAGGTTTATAGAATAATAGAACGTCCTCTTCTATCCAGAAAATTCAGACTTACTTCAATGGATGCTCTATACAATGGCGAAACAATGGCAATCTTGCCCTCATGTACTTAACTTTAATGCACGTATCGATCATGAAAACAACATCATTCAGTTGGTATAATTATGCTTAGATCCATTTTTATTTTTTGTAGCCTACTGATGGTAGCTTCGGCAGCCGCCGCAGATACTGGTTATTTTCTTGAACAAGATCTCAATAACGATGGTATTATGGATAAAATTGAGTCTGGCCCTTCTAACCTCTTTGGTAATGGTGGCGGGCCATTCTTAGTAACTCTCAGTCAGCCTGAAGGAAAGTTTGTAACCCAAATTGTTGAGTTACACCCTAAAGCAGCCTCCCTACAAATTAACGGCAATAAAAACCAACTATGGATTTATTGGCGCAACTCATATAACTCAGGTGTACTCAGAACTATCCAACTTGATAACACCTTTAAGGCTCAGGATATTGATATATACTTTTCCGAAGATCGATCTGGATTGACAGAGAAAATTTTTGAAACCATCTTCCACCCAGATCATTTAATAAAATTTCTCGAAATTGAGGGCTATACTCCTCCAAAATATCACTGGGGAAAGTGATAGAATTTCTTAACTGAAAATCCACCTGATATGGCTAAGTAAATGATATATCTTATATCCTCAGATACTTTCATGAATACCAGTAGATCCATAAACCAATAAAAGCAACATCTCGTCATGAATTGGTACAAATTCACTGCTTTTGCTTCGAGATAAGCCCATTCCGTTCATCCCTTCTCCTGACCGCTCACCAACCTTAAGAAACCACTGGTAATAAATTCGTAACATCGAACAAGTCAGTCGCTAGAATGCCAACCATTCAATAAGCATGTAAGGAAGAAAACTTATGCAGCCTATCAAAACCACATTCGTAGGAACCAAGTGGCGAATAAAATCATTAATACTCGCAATCGGCCTGATTTCAACCAGTGCGATGGCTGAAAATCTGGAAGGCGACTGGAGAACAGTGGCTCAAATCTCTGAAGAAGGAAATTTGCCTATAGTCATTCATCTTGAGGAAGAAAACGGCAAATGGATCGGAACATTGGATAACCCCTCGCAGCGCGAGAAAGGATTAGAGCTCTCAATGCTGGAAATCCAAGACAATAGTATCACTTTCGAAGTAAAAGACTTACGAATCAAGTACAAAGGCACCTATAGTACAGCTGTAGACCTTGTATTTGGCTCTATCGGTCAAAAAAATGCAACGCCTATGAACTTTAGTAGGACATCTGAAAGTGCAAAGAATAAACCAAATAATCGACCCCAGACACCACAAGGACCTTTTCCGTATAGCATCGAGGAAGTAAGCTTTAACGACCCTACGACAGGCAATGTCATCTCCGGGACACTGACTAAACCAGAGTCAAATATCAAGGCAACCGCCGTTCTTATCAGTGGCTCAGGTCCTCAAGACCGTGATGAAACCTTGTTTGGCCATAAGCCATTCGCGATAATCGCCGATCACCTGACACGGCAAGGCTATGCAGTATTTCGCTATGACGACCGCGGCATTGGGGGTTCCAGTGGTGACTTCCGAGCAGCAACCAGCGAAGATTTTGCTAGTGACACCAGTGCGGCTGTAGATTATTTAAACAGCCGTAAAGATCTACCCAAAGGTAGGGTTGGATTAATTGGGCATAGTGAAGGTGGTATGATAGCACCAATGGTTGCTAGCAGCCGAGATGATATCGCATTTTCAATCCTGCTTGCTGGCCCAGGCGTTAAAATACCAGAACTGATTGTTGATCAATGGTATCGGGATCGTAAGTTTAAAGGCTTACCAGAAGAAAGCCTGAAAAGACTTAGCCAGTTAGATAAAGAGATTTTTGAAAAAATTGGCCAACTTGGAGTCAAAGAGAGTATCAATGGTGAAATAGATAAGCTGCTTTACGAAAGCGTCAAGCTCGAAGGTACAAAGGAAGAATATCTGGATGATCAGGTTGAACAACTGAAGAAGGAATACTCTACACTTTGGTTCCGTTATTTTCTTAAGTTCAACCCTGAATCTTATTTAAAGCAGATAAAATCACCTTTGCTAGCTCTCAATGGATCATTGGATTTTCAAGTTGATGCAAAAATGAATCTGAGTAATATACAATCAGTACTAAGTAGCGCTGGCCACAAGGACTTCAAAACTATTGAACTAGAAAAAATGAACCACCTTTTTCAATCAGCACAAAATGGCTCATTTTCAGAATATGCCGAAATAGAAGAGAGCTTTTCACCAATTGCGCTGAATACAATGTCATCATGGCTAAATGAACGCTTCTAGTCATAATAAGGAATTTCAACCTATGGCTCCTAATTTAGGAGCCATGTTATTAATATACATACTCCATGGATTTTCTAAAATCACCCACTCCTTCTGTAAAGTTCCTATCCTATCATTTTGGTGGCTGGGCAATATTCTCACTTGTAAATACATTCTCACTGGGACTACTGACTCAGGATCATCTTGACAAGATCGCAATACACATAGTAACAGTAGTATTAACCGTTGGACTCTCCACTCTTATTGTCCGAGAAATAATATATCGCTTTAATCTTTTTGATAAAAGCTGGTATCAACAGTGGGGATATTTGCTTTCCGCTTCGATCTTCCTAGGATATATATGTGCCTGTATCGCAGTAAGTATCATATATGCTTACTACAAATCTGAGGGATATATAGTTATCCGCACTTTCTGGGAAGCCGTGTTTGATAGCTGGCTTATCCTTATCCTACTTATGTTAACCTGGTCTCTAATTTACCTTGCAACGGTAAATCAAGATAGATTGCGTAAAGCAGAGCAAGATGCAACGCAACTTAAGCTACAACTCAATGAAGTAAAAATGAGCGCGCTAATGGGGCAACTAAATCCTCACTTTCTTTTTAATGGATTGAATAATATTCGCGCACTAATACTTGAAGATACTACCAGGTCAAGAGAGATGTTAACCAACCTCTCTGATCTCCTACGCTATACATTATTGGCCCATAAACATAAGACTGTACCATTAAGAGATGAGTTAGAAATCGTTTGTCAGTATATTGAGCTAATAAAAATTCAATATGAAGAGCGACTCTCATTCACACTCGATGTAAACAACGATTTATTAAGCAAGCATATCCCACCACTTCTGATACAACTCCTTGCTGAAAATGCTGTACGCCATGGTATTGAGAAAACCAAACAAGGCGGCGAACTGGTAATTAGAGTGCATAAAGAAAATGATAATATTGCTATTTCTGTATCAAATCCCGGCACTTTAAAGATGGGTAAATCAGTAACAAGCATGACTGAATATGATCCGTCTGGAGATGTTTATAACAGGGGTGCAGGATTGGGGCTAATTAACATAAAAAAAAGATTAGCAATACAGTATGGAGATGAATCAAAATTTGAAATCAAGCAACAAGGTGCTCAAGTGATTGCCCTGTGCTTCATCCCTGAATCTCCCTTACAATGTGTGGTATAAGAAGTGAAAGCAATTATTGTTGAAGATTCCCGGCTCGCAAGAAATGAATTGAGAGAGTTACTCAAATCACACAAGCATATTAACTTGGTTGCAGAGGCACAAAACTGCGAACAAGCAATTTCTCTTATCGCTGAAAAGCAGCCCGATTTAATGTTCCTGGATATCAATCTCCCTGATGGCAATGGATTTGATATTCTAGAAAGATTGGATTCTACTCCTCAAGTGATTTTTACAACAGCTTATGATGAATATGCGATACAAGCTTTTGAAGTAAATGCTCTGGACTATTTACTAAAACCAATCAATCCTAAGAAACTGAAACGAGCCCTGGATAAGACATTTAGTGATATACCATCTCAACCTCCCAGAAATTCAGTAAGTTACTTAGATGCTCACAATAAAATATTTATTAAAGACGGCGAAAGTTGCTGGCTGATAGAAATCGGGAAAATCCGTTACTTTGAAAACTGCGGCAATCACGCACAAGTTTTCTTCGATGATAGCAAACCATTTATCTATAAGTCTTTAGCCAAAATTGAGCAACGATTGAACCCTGAAATATTCTTTCGTGTAAACCGAAAACAAATCATCAACCTGAACTTTATTAAAGATATTGAATCATGGGTTAATAGTGGATTACTAATAACCATGTCAGACGGAAAGGAGATCGAGGTTGCCAGAAGGCCAGCCACCAAGTTACGTGAGAGGTTGAGCTTTTAGCCTATTGAGGAGCTCAGGATATGGGGCCTGTGGATTTTCGAGCCACTAAATCAACAACCTAAATAAATAATCAATAAGTGCTGTCATCGAAATTAGCATTGGCACCTTAAAACTTACTGGCCTCTCTCCTCTTGTTCAAAATACAGCTGTTGCTTCCACCGGTATACAAAGTTATTAACGACTTCTCTACTTCCCGAGCAAGGTTAAGAAAATGTTATTGCCAAACTGTATTATACTCCGTGCGATTCCTTAGGTTAACATCCATGCTTTGCGTTAGAAATTTTACTTCCTTACCCACCATTATTTATATATTGAAGCCAACATTATCTATTGCCTTCTTTAAAATGTCTGGAGAATCCACATGATCAAACGTCTATTACCTTTGGCATTAACGATATTTCTATGCCTATTTGGAATTACTAGTAACGCTATCGCACAATCCAACAACCTGCAAGAGAATAAGAAAATCGCTATGCAGGCAATAGAGCTGTGGCTAAGTGGAACCAATATCAATCCAGAAGCAATTTTCGCTTCAGACTATATAAATAATCTAGACTCCGCTACAAACTCCAGTGCTGGACCTCAAAAACGTAACCTTAAAGAATTCGAGGAAGAAGTCAAAAAATTCCATTCTGCCTTCGAGGATATAAAACTGCTTAATTCAATGCAGGCCGCTGAAGGTGACTTAGTCTCTACCCATGTAATTATTAGTGCCAAACATAACGGTTCGTTTATGGGTGAGACTCCGACAAAAAAGACTATCACTTGGGATGCAGTGGAATTCGTCAAGATTAAGGATGGTAAAATTAAGGAAACCTGGGTAACTTGGGATAAATATGGATTTCTTAAGCAACTGGGAATATTGAAATAACTTTTTTAAGAGGGTCAATACTTATTGGGAATGAGTTAATGCTCGTAGCCCTCGTCTGACCGTCGTAAATACCCCTCACCAGCAACCCGATTTCCAAACTGCAAATTCCATCGCCTCATGCAACTATCGAGGCGATTTTCAAATAGGTAAACTAGTAATGGTCTATAACGTCACGAACCGCATAGGAAACTAGAGATATCAACTTGAAAAACCAATTGACGTAGGAGTGTCCACCTGTTTATTTGACTTCATTAAACAAGAAGATGTGTATTAGGTGTAATGATAGCCGCACCGCTACTCTTTCTCGCAACCTAATACTCCTGCCCGTTACCGGCTGTTTAACTTTAAATACTTCCTTACCGTCGCTTCAGCTAAAGCTTTTGTCGAGTCTACTAAATTTATGCTGGTTTCATCATAGGAGAGAACAGCATTTATATCCGTACAAGCTATCACTGCTTCAGTAACCCCCTCTTCCCGCAAGTCAACAAGTAACTTATTCCACTCATTAGCTGCATTTGTTCCTATACTCCCAGACTTGATCAGAGAGATGATGTTATCAATCCTAGGTTGCCACGCCTCATTAAAATAAAAATCCACTCCAGCTTTTGAAAAGCCAGCTTGATAGAGTTTTGAATCGAATGTTCCCTGCGTACCCAATATCGTAGCACGACCAGCTCCACTCAGATGAGAAAGCGTTTCATCAACAATATTTAATAATGGAACATTGATCGAATGGGAAAGTGCCTCATAATAGAGGTGAGCTGAGTTGCATGGCATCGCAATAAAATCCACCCCAGCCTTTTGAAGCTGGAGCAAACCTTCTTTTATGGTTCGACTCATTAAGTTGTGATCAATCGGCCGATCTATGTAAAAGGGGGTAGGAAGCGATAAAATCATTATACGGGGAAAGTCCTCATCAAGCTTCGCATCGTACAAACTTTGACACTGATCTATCACCGCATCTATAAATGGTGCTGTTGAGCGTGGCCCCATTCCCGCTAGTATTCCAATCATAAATCTATTCAACCGTGTTTTTCTTCATTGAGGTAAGGGAGTGCCTCGAATACCTCACCACCTAAACTGCCTGACTTCCGCATCACCTTTACTGCAAAAGGCAACCCTAGGACAGCAAAGTATCGCTTCCTTGATTACCTGTAAAGTACAGAACTCCAGCCAAAGGAACTCCATGAAGAATTGCCTGATTTTTATGGGGTTCAAAGGAATATTATTTTGCCTTATTGAAATATATACAAATTATCCACTTTCACAATTCTCGCAAAGAATGAAACTGTTTGAGGCATTGCAGATAAATAGGCACGTTAGCAAATGCTGCCCGGAACCCAAAATGCACTACCTTTTTGATTCGTTAGCCTCGCCTAAGACTAAATCAAAGTTTACCATATGAGATTAAAATCCTATTGCTTAGTAAACCACTCACTCATCTAGCGGACTTCATTGCTATAATTTTCAATCCTTTATCAACAGTAATCCTTACCACCATCTATAGAGCTATCACTGCCCTGCGCACAATAAGCCCTATCACCAACGAATAGATCTGTGACGGCGTAATTGTCAAATTATTTAGGCTAACCGCAATTATTGAGTGGAATTTCTCATTTAAACGGGATTAGAATACCGGGTGAATACAGTTGTTACATCAATGTGCTTATTTGCCTTTAATATCCTTTGTAATATTTTCATCAATCACTTATTTATGTCGTCGTATATCAGTTATGCATTAATGAACAAATGGAGAATTTTAAATGATTGAGCGTCTTATCCCATTTACTCTAATAATAGGATTCTGTCTATTCGGCATCGCCAATGGCGTTATCGCACAATCTAACAACCCCCAGGAAAATAAAGAAATCGCGATGCGGGCGATTGACTGGTGGTTAAGCGGGGCCGACATAGATCCAACAACATTGTTTGCTTCCGATTATATAAGTCACCTCGACTCTGCCACAAATCCCAATCAGGGCCGGCAAAAACATAGCTTAAAGGAAGTAGAAGCCGAAATAGAAAAATTTCATGCCGCATTCAAAAATGTAAAAATACTTAACACCATACAAGTAGCCGAAGATAATTTGGTAGCTACCCATGTAGTTATTCAAGCCAATCATGTTGGTTCCTTCATGGGAGAACCCCCTACAAAGAAAACAGTCACCTATGATGCCGTAGAGTTCGTCAAGATTGAGGATGGAAAAATCATTGAGACCTGGGTCACCTGGGATAAATATGGTTTCCTAAAGCAAATGGGCGCCTTGAAGTAATCATATATTAGGGATAGCTACCCCAAAAAAGTTTGGTTCCGCAAAGTTACCGTTCTAATCTACTGTGTGGATTGGATGCAAGGTAGTATCCAAAGACTATCTCGCAGCCAATCCACAAGAGAGTAGCTATACCCGCTGGCCGAATCGTCTGCCTTTTTCAGGCAATCAAAACAATAGTAGCTCTAGCCGATGAGGTATTTGATTACAAATCCCTGTGCCAATATTGGGAAAACAAGAAAATTCCACTGCCAGCTATTGTTTTATCTCAAACCACGGCAGCTTTGTTGCTTTGCTAAACCTTTTAATTGACACCAAGTTCTAAAGGATTCATAGGAACTTCTATCCAAAAGCACAGAGATTCCTGATAAGGGCTAAGATAACGGGGTTAGCATTACAGCACACAAATATCGTGAAAGAACAAAAAAGGTAATAGTACTCTGCCTTAGAGCAAGATGTGGTCTATGTATGTGACTATCACATGAATCCCGTTGATCAAAGGTGTTGTGAGCGCTTGAACTGACCCTCATTAGATCAGTCAATCTTCTAATTCCGGGAGAATATTCCCTGCTCTAAATTTAACGACGCAGCCATTCCTAAGATGAGTGAGCTCTCTTATGCCTTCTACCTACTCTCGCACGGACATGGCCAACGCACTCCGCGCACTGTCCATGGATGCAGTCCAAAAAGCCAACAGTGGCCACCCAGGCACACCTATGGGTATGGCGGATATTGCTGAAGTCTTGTGGAATGATTATCTGAAACATAACCCAGCAAACCCTAAATGGGCCGACCGGGACCGTTTTGTGCTCTCCAACGGCCACGGCTCCATACTGTTGTATTCACTGTTACATCTGTCCGGCTACGACCTATCAATCGAGGAACTAAAGAGCTTCTGTCAGTTGCATTCCAAGACCCCTGGCCATCCAGAGTATGGTTATACACCAGGCGTTGAAGCCACAACCGGCCCCCTCGGCCAGGGCATTGCCAATGCAGCGGGCATGGCACTGGCAGAGAAAACGCTAGCTGCACATTTCAATCGCCCCGGTTACGAGCTGGTAAACCACCATACCTATGTATTTATGGGAGATGGCTGCCTGATGGAAGGTATCTCCCATGAAGCCTGCTCTCTAGCCGGCACTCTGGGCTTGGGTAAGTTGATCGCCTTCTATGACGACAACGGTATTTCTGATGATGGCGATGTGGAAGGCTGGTTTACAGACGATACACTTAAGCGCTTCGAATCCTATGGTTGGCATACCATCCCCAACTTAAATGGTCACGACGCCACCGCCATCAAATCTGCGATAGAGAAAGCTCTCTCAGTAACAGATAAGCCCACCATCATCTGCTGTCAGACAGTGATCGGCTTTGGTTCTCCCAACAAGCAGGGCCGTAAAGAATGTCATGGCGAACCATTGGGTGATGACGAAATCGCCCTGGTTCTCAAGGCCATCGACTGGACTCCCGCACCTTTTGAGATTCCTGAAGATATCTATGCCGGATGGAATGCAAAAGCAAAGGGTGAGGCTCAGAATGACGAATGGAAAAGTATCCTATCCAACTATTGCGAAGAATTTCCATATCTAGCTGTTGAATTTGAGCGCCGCGTGAGCGGAGAACTGCCGGTAGGCTTCTTTGCTAAAGCCGATGAGTATATCAAACTGTGCCAAAAAGATGGGAAGAAAATTTCCTCTCGTGAGGCGAGCCAGAACGCATTAAATGCTTACGCCCCGCTGTTGCCAGAGCTTCTCGGCGGCTCTGCCGACCTAAGCGGCCCCTGCTTCAGTCTTTGGTCCGGTTCCAAAAACATAAGTGCCCAAGATGCTTCTGGCAACTATGTTCACTACGGTATACGTGAATTTGGTATGAGCGCTATGATGAACGGCATAGCTTTACATGGAGGTTTCATTCCCTATGGAGCAACCTTCTTGGTGTTCATGGATTATGCCCGCAGTGCCGTGCGAATGGCCGCACTAATGAAACAACGCGTTATTTTCATCTACACCCACGACTCTATCGGGCTCGGTGAAAACGGCCCAACCCACCAGCCTGTTGAGCAGCTAGGTACTCTGCGCTCCACACCCAACCTACATACCTGGCGCCCCTGCGATACCACTGAATCTGCAGTGAGCTGGAAAATGACAATCGCTCGCAAGAAAGGACCAAGCGTATTGGTATTTAGCCGTCAGGAACTAGAACCGCAGAAGCGCAATACCGTGCAACTGGCTCAAATTGAAAAAGGCGGCTACGTACTATCCGACTGCGAAGGCACCCCTGAGGTCATTATTATTGCTACCGGTTCCGAGGTATCACAGGCCGTGGCCACCCAGAAAAAGCTTACCGACAAGCGAGTTCGCGTAGTTTCCATGCCTTGTGTAGAAGCCTTTATGGAGCAGAAGGAGTCCTACCGCGAGTCTGTATTGCCTACATCTGTGCGCACACGTGTGGCAGAGGAGGCCGGCCATAAAAACTATTGGTACAAGTTTGTCGGCCTTGAAGGCGGCATTGTAGGAATGAGTACTTTTGGTGAGTCAGCACCTGGCCATGAGTTGATGCAGTACTTCGGCTTCACCACAGATAACTTAATCAAAACCATTGAGAAGCTACTGAAGTAATTCAGGTATTTAGTTTGGCTTTATCACAAATAGAATGTCACATGGAATCAGCAACTACCCGCATAGCGGGTGGTATGGTGAAAGCCTCAAAAGGGGGCTAGTTACAATCCCGCCAGCTACATCTGCTCTTGACGGTGCTCTTTAACCTCTTGATTCTTGATGTACTCTTGAGTCATCTGCTCATCGAGCCCCACTGTACTTACACAGTATCCTCAGACCCAAAAGTATCTTCCTGAAAAATTTCTCTGTATATGTTTGTACTTTCAAAATATCTGGATCGCAGATTTCCCTTTCAAAGACCCAATCGTATTGGAAACACTGAACTTCGGAGGAATCATTAACAACATATGAATGTGATCCCTGATTGCGCACCCCTCAACCAACTCAATACTCTTTTGACGAGATAAGTCTAGAAATATCGCTCCGATCTCCCGTCAAAATGTTCCAAATAATGCTTTCTTTCGATACTTAGGCACAAATACCACGCAGTACCTGCAATAATGCTTCATGTGAGCTTGGTACTGCCAATCTCGCATATGGCCTCCTTTATAGAACGTGCCGGTTCATGGAGGCCATATTTTTCATTCTATACGCCGGAACGGCAGAGCCCTGTCAAGTTTCACCGTCAGAGGTGGTGGTTTACCTATGTATTAATTAATATGTAAATTTACCTACATCAAAATAAACCAAACAACTCACAACCTGCTAAGAAAATTCATGCTTTTTTCACAACCTTTATCATAATAATAAAAATCATTAATTAAACCACTTAAGCCGGCAAACCCAATCTATAAATTGCAGACATTTATTTTTAATACAATCACTCTAAAAAATCCCTATAGTCATGTGATCGACCATCAATATAGATTAAGAGGCATGGTAAGAAGTCAACTTGGGGCTTTTACTCCTAAACTTTCAGCATGAAATATAACTTTTAGATTTTATTAAAAAAGTGACTTTCAAATGGTAAAACGGTAATCTTGGTTCAGGAATCATCCAAATTTAGCACGACAGTTTCAATTGATAATTTTCTCTTTGATTCCAGGAGTTTTGTAATAGGGAAGTAAGTATGAAAGATCGTATTCTAAAGTTAATACTCTGTGTCACAATCGCCTCATCACTTTATGGCTGTAGTGGCGGCTCAGGGGGTAGTGACTCAACAAACAGCGATTCCGAAAGTAGCCATGGAAATAGTTCTGGAGATAACTCTGGGGATGGCACAGAAACTAATTCCGATAATGGTTCTGAGGGCGTTGATACTACACCTCCAACAACGGATGGGCCTGGCAGTGATACTCAACCACTTTCAGTAAGCCTCAAGCCAGCTAGCGGCAGCATCATTGGGCCAAATGAGGATATTCAGCTGAACTTCAGTACTTCCATTCAACTAGATAATGTTACGTTATCTGGAACTATGGGTGAAGACGGAGTGATTACTCAGCTTGATGAAGATACACTGATAGTAAATCCAAAAGCGGGGTGGGTAAATTTATCAGAATATACCTTAGTCATTAATGCAGGAATTGATGCTGATAACAGCATGGAAGAGGTTGTTGCCTTTTATCAGATAGATACGCAGCCCCCCTCTGTTGTCAATTTTACTCCAGGGACGGTTCGCTTAGAGAATGACGACATAATCAAGGTTCTCTTCTCAGAGTCTATGGATGTCGAAAGTCTTCAATTGACTGGTAGCCTTACTGAAGATGGCTATACCATTGCTTGGTCTGAAACCAATGTTAGGAATGATACATTATCCATTAAACCCGATACCACCTGGGAGTCTGGCCAAGACCGCGACATTAGCATTGATGTTAATGACCAGGCAGGTAACAAAATATCGCAATATAGCAGTACTTTTACTATCCCTTTATATTTTGAGAATTTTGACTCCGCAAAAGTTGTTATTGGTCAAGATAACTTTTCTAGCAGTGATGTAGGAATAAGCGCGAAAAACTTTTCATTTCAACCCAGCGGCGATGTAAGTGTTGACAATGAAGGAAAACTATATATTTCAGATACATCCTCTAATAGGGTGTTAGTCTTTAACTCTATCCCCACCATTAATGGCGCTCCTGCAGATATGGCGGTAGGTAAGGATGGACTGGATACTCTCACCCTATCTGACAAACGACAGGAATTATTTGGCCCATCAGATGTAAGCTTTGATAGTAATAACCTTCTAATTTCACAATATAAAGAAAGGCTTATCTCTATTTATGACAGAATAACGATTGGGATGGGGGCGATACCTTCTCTGACATTAACAATTGGTGAAGATGATATTTCCCCTTGTGTGAGCCTGGCACTCTGGATTAGTTGGGGAGCCTCTATTGCGGATAAAAAAATTCTAGTCACCGATGCAGGAAACGATAGGATTTTGATTTGGAACACGCAACCAGATAATAACAACACGCCTCCAGATCTAGTGCTCGGTCAGACATCGTTAGTAGATTGCGTCCTGGATGGACCTTCTGCAAATACTTTCAATTCACCTACTGATGTATGGAGTGATGGAAAAAAACTAGCAATTATAGACAGCGGAAACAATCGCATTCTTCTATGGAAAAATTTCCCCAGCAAAAATTTTGAGCCTGCAGATGTAGTTCTAGGACAACTGGACTTCACAAGTAGAAATAAGGAGTTAACAAACAAAGAAGGCATAGAATGGCCCGTCAATGAGTTCACTTTTAACGAACCATCAACTGGAATTTGGTCAAATGGAATTCAACTCTTTGTTGCTGACAGCAAAAATAATCGAATTTTGATTTGGGACAAGTGGCCAACCACAAATTTTGAACCTGCAGACAGAGTTCTAGGTCAGAATGGTTTTACTAATTTTACCGCAAATGATGCAAATCAAAACGGTATTGGATATCCGGATGAAGCTGAATCGCCGACAGCATCTACTCTAAATGAGCCCACGGGAATTTTTGGCTATAAAAATAACTTATTTATTACTGACTCCGGGAACCATCGAATCTTAATTTTTAAATCTCGCTAATACTCACATTAAGCTGCAGGGCGACTCATCCTCTGGATAAGGGTATGGAGCCCTGCTTATTGCTCATCTTTTGACTGATCCATACTTGGGGAAGTTAGCACAGTATTTTTATTAGGCAAATCACTGCGCTAAGAAGTGGGGTTTTTGATCATTTTTTTCCGTACCCGAATCAAAAGGTAGAGGTCTACTTAATGGGGAAAGGTTTCCAAAGAGATTGCAGCACCTGTAGGAGTCGCCCCGATGAATCGCGATAGCGGCAGCTTCCAGGGTAAGCGCTATATTCGAGGTGGGCGACATCATGTACGCACGATTATGTTTACTTCTATGATGTCGGAAATACAATGTCACCCTAAATTAAAGCCAATGTATGAGCGCCTGGTCGCTGCTGGTAAACCAACGAAAGTAGCCCTTATCGCATGCATGAGGAAGCTACTTATCATGCTAAATACGATGGTAAAAACCAACACTTATTGGCATGAAAAAATGGCTTGAATTATTGACAAGGTACCATACTCACTTGTTAGGCGATTGTTTAAACTTTGAATAATGATAATACTTCGGCTTTGTATCAAAACGAACGTGTAGCCATGCTACACCACCACCGGCAGTACTAAGCCACACAGGTATATTTGACGCCAATTCAAGACCCACTTTACCGACTAGACGCCATAGGTCTTGCTGCTGACTGATAGGCGCTGTACTCGTAAATGATGCAAGATGGCAGTAATTAGCTGCTTGATTTTGACATGATGGAACTACTAGGTGGGCATCCTTCCCCAAGCTTTGGAAAGATACGACCGTTTTATCTGTATCCGATATATATGATTCAAACGGTTTAGAATTAGCTTTACGATTTATTGAGGGATCATTTAAAACTACAAACTCAAATTCTTGATCCAATGTTCCTTCAGTATATCCGGGAGTTTCCCACCTAAATGACTCAAACGGTAATTCTTGTAACGAAGCAATGAAAAAATTACGAAAATCTTCGTCGATTTTTAATGATTCCAGCGCTTCACGATAAGAAATAGCTTTGTCATTCTTCTGAACAACAAACCGATAACCATCCAATACTTCAGATTTACTTAAATTCCACATAATCTTTTTTTCGCCTAACCTTCGCATTTGCGGCGGCTGAAGCATAGCGTAAGTTGTCAGGTCGCGATAGCGGCGAACAACATGCGCTTGTTAATTTTTTCGATGCCAAGCATCACTATTGAATTTCTCTGGTAGATTTTGTTCAGGGGAATCATCAAAACCATACTCTCAAGCTTATCAAACCATTCATCTCGCTTAGAGCCTGGTAGCTCTAGGCCATACCATGGACAAAACTTGATAGAAATAGAACTACTACCGCCATCATGGACAATGAGACTAAATTCATCGAACTTCGGGATATAGGAAACAGGGTCATCTGGACACTCGTAGATATTCTTGTGACCCTTACAGTCAAACTCGACTCTTTCTCCCATTTCTTCGTAACAATGTATAATTATCTTGGATACTTAACGCCCGTGGAGGGCTGAAAGCTCGGAGCATCCTGCTTGCGATTGTTATGTAATTTTTCCCGATTTTTTTTCTACGAAGCACCCTGCCAACGTATGCACCGAAAATGGACGCAATAACTAAACCAAGACCGAATGTAGTGGTCTAATTCTTCCGGACACTTCGCTAAGATGGTAAAACTACCAAGCGAGGTGAAGTATGACAACAAAAGGTACACGTAGGCATTTCAAGCCGGAGTTCAAGAAAGACGCCGTAGCCTTAGTCTCCGAGCAAGGGTATTCGATTTCTAAGGCAGCTGAAGTTGTTGGAACCACTACCAACAATCTACGACGCTGGATAAAGGAACTGAAGCAAGAAGAAAGTGGTGTGAGACTGGGCGCTGATGAGCGAACTGAATTAGGCCGGCTGCGACGTGAGGTAAAGCAGTTACGTATGGAGAAGGAGATCCTAAAAAAGGCCAGCGCCTTCTTTGCGAAAGAAATGAAATAAAATACAGCTTTATTAAAAAGCTTAAAGGCAGCTTTCCAGTTAGGGTACTCTACCGGGTAATGCAGGTAAATAAGAGTAGCTATTACGATTGGTGCTGCCGTAGTGATAGGCCAATAGATAGCCAAACATGGCAGCTATGCCATCGCTTAAAGGCTTTATTTGCAGAATCTCGACAAAGTCTCGGAAGTCGTCGATTAACGAAACTGTTACGCAAAGAAGGCTTTGAAGTTGGGCGCTATCGCATCCGCAAGCTGATGAAAAAGCTTGGACTGGCAGTAAAGGGCAAGAAGCGATTTAGACTGACAACAGACAGTAACCATCAACTGCCGGTCGCCGAGAACCTTTTGAATAGGGATTTTTCACCGAGTACTAAAAACCAAGTTTGGACTACTGATATTACGTACATCTGGACTTTGCAGGGGTGGTTGTACTTGGCAGTAGTGATTGATCTTTA
>NZ_JAIVKI010000014.1 GCF_020524905.1 Microbulbifer variabilis
GCGCCGCGAGATAGTCCGCCTGTGAAGTGCCCGCCGCGATGTCGGCCTCCCCCTGCGTCCAGGTCACGGCCTGGAAACTGGCCGAGGCCAATGCCTGTTTGGCGATACCTTGGGCGGCGACAGCCTGCGAGATCGCCGCCTCATACATGCCCGTCGTTCCGCCCTTGCTCAGCGCAGCGATAGTTTCGCCACTGTCACCATTGTTACAACCGAGCAACCGGTAGCTGAGGTCTTCATAACCCAGTCCATTCTCGCTATGGATCAATTCCTTGATAAAACCGCAGGTGCCGTAGATCGGCGACTCGCCCCGCGCAGACCACTGGGTGTTTGAAACGGTAAGCGGCACCGCCGCGCTCGGGCTGGATGCGTGCGCCGGAAAGCCCACACTATCGTATTCCTGCGTGAGTGTGATTTCTCCATCCGATCCCCCGGCCAGTGACTGGCCGGCATTGCAGATATAGTTGAGTGAATGACTGTAAGTGCCCGATAGACGCACGCTTTCCGTATCGAAGCTCTGCAGCGCCGGTATTTCGACCGTGCCATCATCCCTGACACCCAGCGCAATCTGGCCGCCCGCATCGGTCAGCACGAACGCATAGCCGGGATAACCCGAGACCTCTACGATTTCGTTACCGGCATTATCTGTAATCTCCAACACCGGTATGACGACCGTGCCATCGTCCTTAATGCCCAGTGCAATCCTGCCGTTCGCATCGGTCAGCACGAAGGTATAACCGGGATAGCCCGAAGCCCCTACGAATTCACCGCCGGCTATTTCGGTATCCGCCAGCGCGGGTATTTCGACCGTGCCATCCTCGCGGATACCCAACGCAATCTTGCCCGCTTCATCCGTAATAATGTACTCATATCCCGGCGCTGAGCCGGCAGTGGCGAGCGGCGTTAGCGCCTTGCGGTTTGCAATAATCGAGGCGGTGGGGTCATAGGGCGATTTCACCCAGGCCGTCTCATTCCAGCCGTACAACCCATTATTTTCCTCGGAGGCATCATTCCAAACTAATGCCCTCCACCTCCACCGTGCTGAACTCATCACCAGCTAAAATTTCATTCAGGACATCAACGCTATTTTGCAGCTCCGCCACCGAACCAAAAAAAGTGCTCATAAAGTTATTCCTGATAACTATCCACAGCGTGGGCCACGCCCCGGCTAAATTGTTGAAAGGTGTTCGGGTCCAGCAGGCCCGCGACGGTCTGCTCTTCGGTGAGCACAATCCGGTCTTCTATTTCCATGCGCGCGTTGTATTCCCAGATATGCGGGGCCAGTGGCCTGCAGTCGCTGAGGGGATGGGTAATAAAGCGCATCTTGTGAGGGACTAATCCCTGGGGCGTGAGTACCTCGGCGCTAAACCAGGCAATCGCATCGGACAGTGCGTGGGTGACAAAGCCCTCGAAAATAGCGGCCTCATTCGCTAACAATTTCCACTTAACGGGGAGCTCTGTGGGAACCCTGGCAAATCGGCGCCGCTGCCGGGCGCGACCGCTGGCCATTTCGGTGCGGATGCGGTTATCTAGTTTTTTTTGGGCATAGCCATCCTGTACCGGAGGGGGCAATTCCCCCGGGTATTTGATTAAGGCCATGGTTAAAATCCAGTACGGGATACGTTGTAAGTAGATTCGATAGCGGCAGCCGCGTCGCCGCCCTCGCGGATATTGGCAACGAAGATATTAATTACATCGGACTCACCAACCCCTTGTGAGCGCTCGACCTGCCCCGCCCGGCTGGCATCCTCAATCAAGTTCACAATGATGCTGCTTTGTTGATTGAGCATTTTGGCCGTTTCCCGGCGGCTGGTAACCTGAGCCGGGCCATTGACTATTTCCGGACCATATTCGCCAACAATCCCCCATTGACCTGCAGGAATATTTCCCCCGTTATCAAATGCCCCTGCGTAACTCGGCTCTTTGATGCTGTTAAGCTGGCTAGCGATCTGTAGCCCCTGAGTGGTGGCACCAATGATTAGGGGAATGTTTTGAGGGAATCCGGCCTTTGAAGCCTGAGCAATATTTTGGCTCATTGCCACGGCTGCTTCGGCTATGGCGTAGGCTTTGGATATACCGAATAGTGTTTTGTAAATGCCGCTCTGCTCACCGGCAAATTGAGCAGTTAAATCAGCCAGGGCGCTAAAGGTTTGTGCACCCGCTCTCAAGCGGTTTTTACTGTGCTGCTTCTCCAGCTCATCAATCATTTTGATGCGGCGCTGCTCTAGCTCCCACTCCAGCGCATAGCGTTCATTGGCCGTGAGTTCAGTATTCTCAAGAAGCGCATTCCTGCGGCGCTCGTGCTCCTGATTTATCAGCTCAATCTGGTCGTCGATGGAGAGCTGTTCATGGTTATCACCGAAACCAGACAGTACCCGCTGAGATACTTCCTCGCTGTACTGGTCCTTATTACGCTGCAGGAGGTCTTCGCGTTTCTCGGGATCGTGCACATTCTCTTCAATAATGCGCTGTCGGCGACGATAGCTCTCAGCTAAAGCCTCTTCCTCTGTCAGCAGGCTCTGGCGTAGGTTCTCGACCATATCCAGACGCTTCTGTACGGTACGGTCAAATTGTTCTTGTAGTGCGCGCTCAAGGGCTGGGAGATCATCTCTCACGCTAGAAGAGTTAGTACCAAGCTCACGACCAACTGGAGCGAGAGGCAAGGGCTCGCCATCTTCGGTCTTCGCTTTAGGCTTGCCCAGGTTGGCTAATCGCTCCTCTGCCTCTTGTAGAGACTGATTAAGCGTATCAATCTGGCTATTAATTTTTATAATCTGACTGGAGTTATCAACGCGGCGTATACCGTCATTAGTATTTGTGGCTCCATACTGAAGGTTGGTTCGCCTCTCCACCAAGGACGCAATTTTTTTGTTGATAGAACGCTTTTCTTCAGCAATCTCCAGTTTGATCGCTTCTCGCTGCGCCGCGGTGAGGTCTTTATATTTACGCTCCAACTGAGAAATCTTTCCAGAAAGAGACTCTGCCCGTTTTTCCGCTGCCTCAGCTCCGCTACTCCAGGTAGCTAATGACAATGCTGCAACTGTTATCACACCGACAGGGCCGCCCATGAATGCAAATGCGGATTTCAATCCCGTAGCGGCAACGGTCGCCGCACGAGTTGCAATCGTAGTGCGGCCTACAGCCTGGCCCAGCGCATTGGTTTGAATCGTGGTTTTGTAGGTCGCGGCATTGAGCAGACCCATCTGAACAATTTGCTTACTGATAGCGCCTGCAAATTTTCCGGCAAGAATTGCAGCGACTGCGGTAAGCACAAACTCCATACCACCGGCAACATCGCGCACTGCCTCAGCATCATTGCCAAAACTCGTGAGTTTCTTGGCGAGGGCCTCAATAGCTCCTGCAACAGACTTGGACGCCCCAGTAACGCTGTCCAATTGCCCAATCGTCGCAGTGATTCCTGTATTCAGATTTGTTAGGCTCTGGCCGATGGCGGTGTTCATCAAAGAGGCTTCTTTATCGATATCTTTAGCGGCCGCCTGGAATGCCTTCACCAAAGTTTCTGCACTCAGCTCGCCATCCCCAGCCATTTGCCTGAGCTTGCCATTGGCTGCCCCTGCGGCGTCGCTGGTCAGGTCAAGATAATCAACCAACGCCTTTTGCAGGCGTGGAGCATTCTCCATCACAGAATTAAATTCATCCCCGCGAAGAACCCCGGAGGCGAGACCCTGGGCCAACTGACGCAAGGCTCCGGCACTTTCCTGAGCAGAGGCGCCAGATACCAACATGGCTTGATTAATCGTCTTGGTGACCGCCAGAATATCTTCCTGACTTTCGAATAGATGTTCACCGGATTGCGCCAAGCGTTGATACAAAACAGCCGTAGAATCCAGGGAACCCCGCGTATCGAATGCGATTTCAACCAGACTCTGTTGAACATCTACCAACTCCTGAGTGCCATCGGTCACCAGCCGCAAGCGATTAGTCAGATTGGTCCAAGTATCGGTGTAACGCACTATCTCCCGAATAGACAGAGCAGCACCGACAGAGGCCAGCGCTCCCGCAAGCAGGTTGCTGCTTGTAGCCATCGTTTGAATACGGCCACTAGCTTGACTGCTACTGCGACCCAGGCTTTCCACCGTCCTCTCAGCCTTAACGCCAGAGCGCTCCATAGCATCCAGTTTCCGTCGGGCAGCATCAGGCCCCACGGCTTCGACATGAATGCCCAGGTGAGCGATCTGACTAATCAGCATTTTGTAGAGTCCAGTAATCAGCAACCACCCGCATAGCGGGTGGTATGGTGAAAGCCCCCAGAGGGGGCTATTTACAGCCCCGCCAGTTGCATCTGCTCTTGCCGGCGTTCTTCAACCTCTTGATTCTTGATGTACTCTCGTATCATCTGCTCATCAAGACCTACTGTACTCACGCAGTAGCCCCGAGCCCAAAAATGTCTTCCTGTGAAATTTCTCTGCACATGCTTATACTTCCGAAATATCTGGATCGCAGATTTCCCTTTCAGAAACCCAACCGTATTGGAAACACTTAACCTTGGAGGAATCATTAACAACATATGAATGTGATCCCTCATTGCGTATCCCTCGACCAACTCAATGCCTTTTTGACGACATAAGTCTCGGAATATTGCTCCAATCTCACGTCTCAATGCCCCAAATAACGCTTTCTTTCGATACTTGGGCACAAATACCACATGGTACCTGCAATAATGTTTCACGTGAGCTTGGCACTGCCAATCTCGCATATGGCCTCCTTAAAGAACTTGCCGGTTCATGGAGGCCATATTTTCACTCTGCACGCCGGAACGGCAGAGCCTTGTCAAGTCCCACCGCCTGAGGCGGTGGTTTACCTATTTGTTAATTAATACCGCGGCAGCGCCCCGCGAAAGTAAGACAGAGGCTGACCCTCCAAGATTTCTGGCGAATACACGATATGGCCGGCGAGCTGGGTTATATCGGGCTGCAAATCGCTATGGACCTCTCGCTGCTGACAACTATGCGTCGCGGTGACGTGTGCAGCTTACGGCTAGACGAGCACGTCACCGAGTCCGGCATTGATAAGGGGGTAGATAAATCAATCAACCAGAGAGGCGAAGAAAGGGCCACATATTTGCGCTGGTCTTACAATCAGCATCCCGGGTTGCGCCAAGTAATCAACCGGGCCCGGCAACTATCCCTGCAAAACTACCGCTGCCCGTTTGCAGTTTCGTATCAACCGAAAAAGAGACAGCCCAGAGCGAAACAGGATGAGCACTGGTGCCGACTAATGCCTGCAAGGCTATCAAATCAGTTTAAGGAAGTACGTGATGCCGCAGGAGTTCGCCAGGACTTGCCCAGTAGTGCCAGGCCAACCTTTCACGAAGTCCGCGCCCTAGCCTCTCACCTACTCAAAAAGTCCGGCCATAGCTCAGAGGAAATTGCAGAAATATGCGCCCACACAGACGCGGAGATTACTGAGAAGTTTTATCTCGGGGGACATGAGCGGGAATACAAAGAAGTGGGTATCAGCATCGACCCGAAATTGCTAATGCGGAAGTGATTGAGAGTTTTTGTACGGGGTTTTTGTACGCTTGGGAATTGGTTTTTGTACGCTCAATCTCAAAAACTGGCTGAAAGCCGCATGAGATATAGAGAAAAATGGTCGGAGTGGCCGGATTTGAACCGACGACCACCACACCCCCAGTGTGGTGCGCTACCAGGCTGCGCTACACTCCGATTTTTGAAAATCGCTCACTTCGCTAAGTGATTGATTTTTAAAGACATCGTATCTCGATGAGGCGTGAATCATACCGGACTAGGGCAGGATTGCAAGCCCGTATCGGTACTTTTTTAGAAATTCTTTCTCCCGTCCAGCAGGGCTACCACATCTTTGAGTTCCGCAATCACTTCCGGCAGTACCTGCTGTAGCTGCACCACTTCTGCCCTTTCGCTGCCGGTCTCTATCTGCTGGCGGGCTCCTCCAATGGTATAGCCCTCTTCATAGAGTAGCGCACGAATCTGGCGCACCATAATAACGTCCTGGTGCTGGTAGTAGCGGCGGTTACCGCGGCGTTTAACGGGCTTCAGCTGTGGGAATTCCTGCTCCCAGTAACGCAATACATGGGGCTTCACGGCACACAGTTCGCTCACCTCACCAATGGTGAAATAGCGCTTACCGGGGATTGCAGGTAGCTGAGCATTATTGCTCGGTTCCAGCATGTTCCTCTACTCGTGTCTTGAGTTTTTGCCCTGGTTTGAAGGTGACTACCCTGCGGGCTGAGATGGGGATTTCCTCGCCGGTCTTGGGGTTGCGACCGGGACGCTGGCTTTTATCGCGCAAGTCGAAATTGCCAAAGCCCGAGAGCTTGACCTGCTCGTTGGTCTCCAGCGCATTGCGGATTTCCTCGAAGAAATACTCGACGATCTCTTTCGCTTCGCGCTTATTAAAGCCCAGCTCCTCGTACAACTTTTCGGCGAGCCCGGCCTTGGTCAGTGCCTCTGTCATTGGATCCTACCAATTGATTCAGAGGCGTCGACTCCAGATCGGAAGCGGCCCAAACCGCGGCGGCTTTCAACCCGGAAGCAGACGCTCTCGGGGTGCAATGCAGTCTGCACACCGAGAGCATCATGCTCTGTTAGCGCAGACTAGCGTTATATTTTTGTTCTAATTTACCGACCACCGCATCCAAGGCGGCATTGATTTCTTCGTCATTAAGGGTGCGCGACGAATGCTGAAACGTCAAGCCCAAAGCGACACTTTTTCTATTTAAATCAATACCTTTGCCCTGGTAGACGTCAAATATCTTGAGGTCAGTCAAGGTTTCACCGGCAGCTTCGGTGGCGGCCTCCACCAGGCTGGCGGCGGGAACGTCCGCATCGATCAACAGGGCCAGGTCGCGGCGCACTTCCGGGAACTTGGACAGAGGGCGGAATGCCGGGGCTTTACCATCTCCGATTGCTTCCAGGCTGAGCTCGAATACGAAGGCCGGCTTGGCCAAATCCAGCTTCTTCTGCAGCTGCGGGTGCAGGGCACCGATAACCCCTACTTCGCGGTCGCCACGCAGTATTTTGGCGGTTTGGCCGGGGTGCAACGCTGGGTGTTGGCCGGCAACAAAGCGGAATTCATCGGCAACGCCGGTGCGGGCCAGCAGGGCTTCCACGTCGGCTTTCACATCGAAGAAATCCACGCTGTCTTTGCTACCAGTCCAGTTTTCCGCAAAACGGTTACCGTAGGCGAGACCGGCGATCATCTGTTCCTGGTGCAGCTCCGCGCCAGGTACGAAGCGCAGGCCGGTTTCGAACAGGCGCACGCGGTTTTGCTGGCGATTGAGGTTGTACTGCAAGGCCTTGCACAGTCCGGGCAATAAAGTGGTGCGCATCACGGCCAGCTCGGCGCTGATCGGGTTCTGCAGGGCCACCGGATCCGCTTCCGGGTCAAACAGGGCAGCGCTGTCACTATCGATAAAGCTGAAAGTGATCGCTTCGTAGTAACCGCGACTCAGCAGGGTCTGCTCCAGGCTGTCCTGGGCAATGGTGCTCTCCGGGCGCGGGTCAATTTCCAGTTCGGCGGTAAAGCTCTCGCTGGGAATGCGGTTGTAGCCGTAAATACGGGCCAGCTCTTCCAGCAGGTCGGCTTCGATGGCGATATCGAAACGGAAACTGGGGGCGAGGAAAGTCCAGCCTTCGGCATTTTGATCAATCTTTTCCAGGCCCAGACGGGTGAGGATATCAATGATCTCGTCATCGGCCAGCTGAATACCCAAGCCCTGCTCTACCCGTGCACGGCGCAGAGTGATATGGCGCTCAGCGGGCATGGTTTCGATCAGTTCACGCAGATGTACCGGGCCGGGCTCGCCGCCGACAATATCCAGCAACAGCTGAGTAGCGCGCTCTACGGCTTTCTCCTGCAGGCGGTAGTCTACGCCACGCTCAAAACGGTGGGAGGAGTCGGTGTGCAAACCATAGGAACGGGCCTTACCGGCAATCGCCAGCGGGCTGAAAAAGGCACTCTCCAAGAAGATATGCTGGGTACCTTCGGTAACGGAGGAATCCAGGCCGCCCATAATACCGGCCATCGCCAGGGGTTTCTCTTCGTCGGCAATGACCAGGGTACCTTCCTGCAGCTTCACTTCCTGGCCATCCAGTAAAGTCAGCTCTTCACCGTGCTCGGCCATACGCACTTTGATACCGCCGGAGAGCTTCTCCAGGTCGAAAGCGTGCATGGGCTGGCCGAGTTCCAGCAATACGTAGTTGGTAACGTCTACGACCGGATCGATACTGCGCAGGCCGCTACGGCGCAGGCGCTCCTTCATCCACAGGGGCGTTTGGGCTTTGATATCGATATTGCGGATAATCCGGCCTACATAACGAGGGCAGGCGGCTTCGGCCAGTAGCGTTACCGGCAGGCTTTCGTCGATCTGCTGGGGTACCGGGGCAATTTCCGGGCCCTGAACGCTACAACGGTTCAGTACACCTACTTCGCGGGCAATACCGGCAACACCAAGGCAGTCGGAGCGGTTTGGGGTCAGATCCACTTCGATGGTCTCGTCGTCCAATTGCAGGTATTCGCGCAGATCGGCACCGGTGGGTGCGTCTTCCGGCAGCTCCCAAATACCGTCATTATCTTCGCCCAGCTCCAGTTCAGTCTGTGCGCAGAGCATGCCGAAGCTCTCGACACCGCGCAGCTTGGCTTTCTTGATTTTAAAATCGCCCGGCAGCTTGGCGCCTACCAGGGCAAAAGGAATTTTGATTCCAACACGCGCGTTGGGAGCGCCGCACACCACTTGCATTTCACCGTCGGGGTGACCGGCCACTTTACAGACACGCAGCTTGTCGGCATCCGGGTGCTGTTCACAGGCGATAATCTCACCGACAACCACTCCGGAAAAATCACCCGCTACTTTCTCTATGCCATCCACTTCCAGGCCGGCCATGGTGATTTGATCGGCCAGTTCCTGTGTGGTGAGTCCCGGGATTACCCATTCCCGCAACCAGGAGTTGCTGATTTTCATAGTTGATCTCTTTCTGTATTCCGTCAGCGCAGCTCTGTGCGCATTTCGCCCGGGGTATTTATTTCGCCGCCCGGGCCTTCACAATTCGATTGCTACTGCGAACAGCCGCGGCTATTCGTGCTTTCTCTTGGCTAGAACTGTTTCAAGAAGCGCAGATCGTTATCGAAGAACAAGCGCAGGTCATTAACGCCATAGCGCAGCATAGCGAGGCGCTCGATACCAATACCGAAGGCAAAGCCGGAGTATTTTTCACTGTCGATATCGCAGGCAGCGAAGACATTCGGGTGCACCATGCCGCAGCCGAGAATTTCCAGCCAGCCGGTGCCGGAACATACGCGGCAACCTTCACCACCACAGGCAGTGCACTGGATATCGGCTTCTGCAGAAGGCTCGGTGAACGGGAAATAAGACGGACGGAAACGCACCGGCACTTCCGCTTCGAAGAAGGCACGCAGGAATTGGTCGATGGTGCCTTTCAGGTGCGCAAAGCTGATGTTCTCGCCGATTACCAGGCCTTCTACCTGGTGAAACATGGGCGAGTGAGTCACATCGGAGTCACAGCGGTATACACGGCCCGGGCAGATAATACGCAGCGGCGGAGACTTTTTCTCCATGGTGCGAATCTGCACGGAAGAGGTATGGGTTCTCAGCACCGTGGTGGGGTCCACGTAGAAAGTGTCGTGCATCGCGCGCGCTGGGTGATGCGCAGGAATATTCAGGGCTTCGAAGTTGTAGTAGTCCTGCTCGACTTCCGGGCCGTTCTCAACAGTAAATCCGATGCCGGTAAAGAATTCTTCTACGCGCTTTAAGGTACGGGTGATGGGGTGGGCGTTGCCCTGCTCTTCACCGCGCCCCGGCAGGGTGACATCAACGGTCTCTTCAGCCAGCTTGGCATTGATGGCCGCTTGCTCCAGCATAGTGCGGCGCGCGTTAATTTTTTCCTGCACCTGCTGCTTGGCTTCGTTGATCTTGGCACCCGCAGCCGGGCGCTCCTCAGCAGACAGCTTGCCCAGGCTTTTCAGCAGTGCCGTCAGCTGGCCCTTTTTGCCCAGGTAATCAACACGCACCTGATCCAGTGCGGCGAGGCCGTCGGCCTTCTCCACCAGCTCCATTGCCTGCTCGGTGAGGGACTGCAAATCTTGCATCGAACTGTTCCCGTTTGAATCCAACTTCGATTGGGGCCGATTGACCCTAGTTTTTGTGCTTGTTTCAGCTGGTGCACTTGCACCGCGGGGGCTCCCCTGGCACCGCCACCGGTAAAAATAGCGGAAACCCCATAAAAAAATAGGGAAGGGCCGCTACAGCCCTTCCCTATTTAAAGTATTCAGTTTTACAACTGAAGTGACAGCTTACGCTGCCAGGGCTGCCTTAGCTTTTTCAACTACGGCAGCAAAAGCGGCTTTATCGTAAACAGCCAGATCAGCCAGTACACGGCGATCCAGTGCGATATCCGCTTTCTTCAGACCTGCGATCAGGCGGCTGTAGCTCAGGCCTTCTGCACGAGACTGGGCGTTAATACGGGTAATCCACAGAGCGCGGAAGTTACGCTTCTTAACGCGACGGTCACGGTATGCGTACTGACCAGCTTTAATTACTGCCTGCTTGGCAACACGGAATACGCGAGAACGCGCACCATAGTAACCTTTAGCCTGCTTCAGAATCTTCTTGTGACGACGACGCGCCTCTACACCACGTTTTACACGGGCCATAACTTATCCTCTTAAACCTTTGCGATTTGGGCCAATTACTTGGCGCGCAGCATACGATCGACCAGACCGGCATCAGACTTGTTCATAGTCTGGGTGCCACGCAGCTGACGCTTACGCTTGGTGGTCATCTTGGTGAGGATGTGGCTCTTGTTAGCGTGCTTGTGCTTGTAGCCCGCAGCCGTCTTCTTGAAGCGCTTGGCAGCGCCACTATGAGTCTTTGCTTTCGGCATTTTGTACTCCAAAGTGAATATTCGCCTGTAAAACAGGCACCTTTAGTAATTACCGACAACCGGGGTTATCGGCACTGTGAGAGTGAGGAGGCAGCCGTCGCCCAATCACTTCTCAAAGGAGATCCCGGGAATCACTTCCCCAAACCTCACTTTTTCTTTTTGCTGGGAGCAAGAACCATCAGCATCTGGCGACCTTCCATTTTTGGTCTTTGCTCTACAATGGCCAGCTCTTCCAGGTCTTTTTCAATGCGCTGCATCATTTCCATGCCCAGCTCCTGGTGAGCCATTTCACGACCACGGAAGCGCAGGGATACTTTGGCTTTGTCACCCGCTTCAAGGAAGCGGATGAGGTTGCGCAGCTTGATCTGGTAGTCACCGATATCGGTGCCAGGGCGGAATTTCATTTCCTTGATCTGCTGCTGCTTCTGCTTCTTCTTGGCCGCATTCTTGGCTTTCTTGGCCTCGAATACGTGCTTGCCGTAGTCCATGATCTTACAGACTATCGGCGTGGAGTCCGAGGCAATTTCAACGAGATCCAAGCTGGCTTTCTGTGCAGCTTCCAGCGCTTCATCCAGGGAGACAATGCCTACCTGTTCGCCATCAGCGCCTATCAGGCGGATTTCTGATGCTTCAATCTGATCGTTTATGCGGGCCTTTTTGGACCGTCCCTTAGTGTCTCGTTTAATAGCTGTGGTCTCCCAGTTGCCAAGTTGTTATGCATTATCTTCGGACAAACGGCCGCGGCGACTGACGTCCTGCTGGAGAACCTCAAGGAAAGACTCATAGGTCATACTTCCCAGGTCCTCACCGCTGCGGGTGCGCACGGCAACCGTCTGGCTCTCTACTTCCTTATCGCCAATGACCAGCAGATAAGGGACACGCTGAAGTGTGTGCTCGCGGATTTTAAAGCCGATCTTCTCGTTTCTCAAGTCAGCACTGGCGCGGTATTCAAGGGCGCCGAGGCGAGCCTCAAGATCGCGACAATAATCCGCCTGACGATCGGTGATATTCATGATCGCCACCTGCTGTGGCGCCAGCCAGGTGGGGAACGCGCCTTCATAGTGCTCGATCAGAATTCCGATAAAGCGCTCGAAGGAACCCAGGGCTGCGCGGTGCAACATGACCGGGGACTGACGCGAGCCATCTTCGGCAACATATTGCGCATCCAGACGACCCGGCATAGAGAAATCCACCTGAATAGTACCGCACTGCCATACACGGCCAAGGCAGTCTTTCAGGGAAAATTCGATCTTGGGTCCGTAGAAGGCACCTTCACCAGGCAACTCTTCCCAGGGCAGGCCCGCGGCATCCAATGCATCCGCCAGAGCTTTTTCTGCCTTGTCCCAGCTTTCATCGGAACCTACACGCTTTTCCGGGCGAGTGGAGAGGCGGTAAATAACATCATTAAAGCCGAAGTCTTTGTACACGGAGTGCAACAGATCCATAAAGTCAGACACTTCCGACTGGATCTGGCCTTCGCTACAGAAAATATGCCCATCATCCTGCACAAAACCGCGTACGCGCATCAGACCGTGCAGGGAACCGGAGGGCTCGCTACGGTGGCAGGAACCAAACTCCGCCAGGCGCAGTGGCAGGTCTCGATAACTGCGCAAACCTTGATTAAATACCTGTACGTGACAGGGGCAGTTCATCGGCTTGATAGCAAACTGGCGCTCTTCACTGGTGAGCGTAAACATATCATCGGCAAATTTGTCCGCATGGCCGGACTTACGCCACAGACTGAAATCCACCAGCTGCGGGGTTTTGATTTCTTTGTAACCAAATTCACGCTGACGGCGACGCATGTACTGCTCGACAGTGCTGTAAATCGTCCAGCCGTTTGGATGCCAGAACACCATGCCTGGCGCCTCTTCCTGGATATGGAAGAGATCATATTTTTTGGCCAGTTTGCGGTGGTCGCGCTTCTCTGCTTCTTCGATACGATGCAGGTAAGCTTTTAATTCTTTCTTGTTGGCCCAGGCAGTGCCGTAAACGCGGGTCAACATCTCGTTATTGGAGTCTCCGCGCCAGTAGGCGCCGGCTACCTTGGTCAGTTTGAAAGCCTTCAAACTGCCGGTAGAGGGCACGTGAGGACCACGGCATAGATCTTCAAAATCGCCCTGGCGATACAAAGAAATATCTTCATCGCTGGGGATACTGTCGATAATCTCGGCCTTGTACTCTTCACCCATATCGCGGAAGTATTGCACCGCCTCTTTACGGGGCATCAGTCGGCGGCTGACCGTAATATCTTCTTTGGCCAGCACTTCCATACGCTCTTCGATCTTTTCCAGGTCTTCCGGCGTAAATTGGCGCTCGTAGGCAAAATCGTAATAGAAGCCATCTTCGATAACCGGGCCAATAGTAACTTGGGCCGTCGGGTACAGCTGCTTAACCGCTTGCGCCAGCAAGTGTGCGGCGGAGTGACGAATGACTTCCAGACCTTCGGGCTGACGGTCGGTGATGATGGCCAGATTGGCATCTCGGTCGATGATATAGCTGGTATCAACCTCTTTGCCATCAACTACGCCAGCAAGTGCAGCCTTGGCCAAGCCGGGACCGATATCTGCGGCAACGTCATGCACGGAAACCGGAGCGGAAAATTCTCGACGAGAACCATCGGGGAGAGTAACAACGAGCATTGTTTGTCCTTTCTCTCAGTGGCGATCCCTACCAAAGACCGCATGAAACTATCCATGAAGTCATTCATGGAACTATTGATTCGGGAGGCGTAACCACCCTTAAAGATGGTAGACCCGAGCGGATTTGAACCGCTGACCTCTGCCATGTCAAGGCAGCGCTCTAACCAACTGAGCTACGGGTCTAAAACTCTGCAGCGGGGGAACCCAGTGCTGCGAAGAGCGCGAACTTTAGCACCACTTTTCAGTGTTTTCAACAACTTACTGAACTTTTGCAGGAATTTTTTTAAGCCATTGTGACTGCGGGGCGACCGATAAAGCCGCCCCCTGCTCGACTATTCCACTTCTTTCAGGCGGGCAATCTCATCACGCAACTTCGCTGCAGATTCAAATTCCAGATTTTTGGCGTGCTCATACATCTGATTTTCCAGCTCCGCAATTCGCGCCCAGCGCTGCTTGTCCGATAGTGGCTTGGCATCAACCTTATAGGCACCCTTCCCTTCGGCCACCTTGCGCTTACTTTTGGGTACACCCGGAGCCACAGCCCCCTCAAGAATATCAACAACGCTTTTGCGAATGCCTTTTGGCGTAATGCCATGTTCCTTGTTGAAGGCAAGCTGCTTCTCACGACGGCGCCGGGTTTCCTCAAGCGCACGCTCCATGGAGCCGGTTACTTTGTCCGCATACAAGATGGCTCGCCCCTCAAGGTTGCGCGCCGCACGACCAATTGTCTGAATCAGAGAACGATCAGAACGCAGGAAGCCTTCTTTGTCGGCATCGAAGATGGCCACCAGTGACACCTCCGGCATATCCAAACCCTCACGCAGCAAGTTAATACCGACTAGCACGTCAAACTCGCCGATGCGAAGATCCCGGATAATTTCTACCCGCTCAACAGTATCGATGTCGGAATGAAGGTAGCGCACCCGCACGCCATTCTCTGCCAGGTATTCAGTCAGGTCCTCTGCCATCCGCTTTGTCAGCACGGTAATCAGCACTCGCTGATCCGCTTCCACGCAGCGATGAATCTCAGAAAGCGCATCGTCTACCTGAGTCTGGGCCGGGCGTATTTCCACTTCCGGGTCAACAAGCCCTGTAGGCCGCACCACCTGCTCAACCACCTGCCCCGCGTGATCAGCTTCGTAGGGTCCCGGTGTCGCTGAAACAAATACCGTTTGCGGTGCCAGATGCTCCCACTCTTCAAACTTGAGCGGGCGGTTATCCAGAGCGGAAGGCAGACGGAAACCATACTCCACCAGGGTCTCTTTGCGCGAGCGATCCCCGCGGTACATCCCCCCAATTTGCGGCACGGTTACATGACTCTCATCGATAAACAGCAGCGCATCGTTCGGCAGGTAGTCAAACAGCGTGGGGGGCGGTTGACCTGCATCACGACCGGATAAGTAACGGGAATAATTCTCTACGCCATTGCAGTAGCCCAGCTCCTGCATCATCTCCAAATCATATCGAGTACGCTGATCCAGTCTTTGCGCCTCCAGCAACTTGTTATTACTTCGCAGCTGCTCCAGTCGCACCCGCAGCTCTTCTTTGATTTCGTCAATAGCGCTGACAATGGTCTCGCGTGGAGTTACGTAGTGACTCTTTGGAAAGATAGTGACCCGGGGAACCTTCTTAAGCTGCTCGCCAGTAAGGGGGTCGAACAAGGTGATCTCTTCAATTTCCTCATCAAAAAGAGATAGGCGCACTGCCTCCATATCGGAGTCAGCCGGATAGATATCGATAATATCGCCGCGCACACGATAGGTCGCACGACGGAAGTCGGCATCATTGCGCGTATATTGCAGCTCTGCCAGCCTGCGTAAAATTGTGCGCTGGTCCACCAGGTCGCCACGATCCAAGTGCAACACCATTTTTAGGTATTTATCGGGATCTCCCAGGCCATAAATAGCCGATACCGTCGCAACGACTACAACATCACGCCGCTCTATCAGTGCCTTTGTAGCAGATAGACGCATCTGTTCAATGTGCTCGTTTACCGATGCGTCTTTCTCAATAAAAGTATCTGAAGAGGGAACATATGCTTCAGGCTGATAGTAGTCGTAATAAGAAACGAAGTACTCGACGGCATTCTTTGGGAAAAATTCTTTGAACTCCCCATAGAGCTGAGCAGCCAACGTTTTGTTGTGCGCCATCACTATAGCCGGGCGCTGTAGGCGCTCGATAATGTTCGCCATAGTGAAGGTCTTACCCGAACCCGTAACTCCCAGCAGCGTTTGATGGCTCAAACCATCATTTATACCTTCGGATAATTTGTCGATCGCCAGCGGCTGATCCCCGGCCGGCTGATACTTAGATTCCACCTTAAAAGGCCGCGACTCCATACACTTCCCCCAACCAGTCAATCGTTCATGCAACACCGGATTGTAGGCTGTCGTCATACCACCCTCAAATACAGGAGAATAGCGTCCTACCTTATCCACATCAGGCCTGAGGCGTTTTGCTCGTAGGCCAAATAAATAATTTCCTGACAAATCAAATAGTTAAAGATCAAAAAAGGGGTTGACCTGGTCAGAAGTGCTCTATAATATACGCGCCATCTCAACGGCACAGCCGAAAAGATATTCCGCCTTAGCTCAGTTGGTAGAGCAAATGACTGTTAATCATTGGGTCGCTGGTTCGAGCCCAGCAGGCGGAGCCAAATTCAAAGGCGCAGAGTCGATAATTCTGCGCCTTTAAAACCAAATTCCGCCTTAGCTCAGTTGGTAGAGCAGTTGACTGTTAATCAACCTGTCGCTGGTTCGAGCCCAGCAGGCGGAGCCAAAAAAGCCTTGTAAATCAATGAATTACAAGGAGTCGCAAAGCGGCCACAAAGGGCGACATCAAGCAATTTGGTGTTGCCTTTTTTGTTTTCCGCCTCGGGCAAGCATCAGTCCTCTTACAACAAGCACATTAGTTCCAATTGCTTTTGAAGTCGCCTTTTTCCTCCAAGGTGTCAACCAAGTGTCAACGCAAATTCAGAAGTCTAACTTTGATGCTTTGCTTTCTATCTGCACAGGCAAGCAAGACCGACATCAATGATTCTCAAGCAGATTGCGTAATTTCCGCAAGATACTGGAAAGACCAAGCTGCGCTTCCGGGCTGAGTTCCAAGTGGCTTCCTGGGGTTAGCGCCAGAGAAAGGAAGTCGAGCTGGTGAATAGCCTCATCAATGCTGTCCATTATTTGTAGGTACGCAGGGTGATGACCAACCTGGGCCCCCTCCTCATGTAAAAAGCATAAGACTTCGCGATCTGGGCCAAGCATGGTGAGACCATCACCCTCGGTGTAGTGGGCGTATTGGCTATCGGAGATTTGGAAGTGGTGTTCTGGAAGAGCGGACTGGGACTTTTGTGCGTGTGCGGTCATAGCGACCTCCTGTGTGATTGTTTTTAGTTTTGAGGCTGCCAGATAACTGGCGGCCGGGCGTCAACTAGAGCTCACACAGAGACTCTGGGCGGTATTCCCCTAACGGGTCTTATATTCCACGCCTCTCCACCCAGCCATAGCGGTGCATTATGCCCAAATTTTGGGCACAAAAAAACCGCAGGGGTTTCGGGTGCGGTGGACCGCTGTGTGAATTCTAGTGGCTCAGAATTTAACTACATGTTGAAATGCAGTCAAGTGATACCGGGCAACAAAGAGCAACAATGAACAGTGGTGCGAGACACAAGACCCCCTGCTAAGACGGATTAATAGAGGCACAGGAAGCACGAAGGAACTCTTCACAAAGCTTCGAAAGCTTTCAATTTGTGAAATTCACACCGACCCAAAACCCCGCACCAGCTCAGGCCCTGGCCGCTATTGTCATTTCTTCAACCAAAAGAATGCCCAAAACCGGCAGGCGTGGGGAGGAGTGACCGGCGCGTTTTTTGCAGTATGTTTTTTGACCGGACTGACCTACCCCTCCTAGGAAACTAAAGGGTAAGAGAAAGATTCTCAGATTTTATAGCCGGAAAGTCCTATGAATGGTTTTGAAATCTAGTGGTTAACAACATTTGGAGAGAACTAGCAAGAATCACATTCGATCAACACTCAGGGGTGTTATCTAATTTGAATTCGAAAGCGGGTTTAACAGGAAGGCAAAGACCAAGGTGGAGAGATGGGAAGCCATAAAAGATGCTTAGGGCTTCACTCCCAAAAATTTATTCTCTACTCTTAGTCCCTGAATCAACAATTACTTTCCTGCATTCAGTTTATTGAAAAAAAATAATCGAATAACTCCCGACCAAAACCTACGTTTGTTTAGGGGAAACAGTGGTATATGATTGGCGCAAAACCCAATTAGGAAACCCCAGCGCAAGGATAAAAAATGGATTTTGAATGGGATGAAGTTAAGAATTCAGTAAACAAGCAAAAACATAATATTGATTTTGCAGATGCAGTTCACGTGTTTATCGATGACAGAAGGATATATCGAAAAGATACTCGAAAGGATTACGGGGAAGAACGATACCAAACTATAGGAATGACTAGATTTGGAATTCTTATGGTTGTTTATACATTTAGAGATAACAATGGAATTACTCGCCTAATAAGTGCCAGGAAGGCAAATAGGCGTGAAAGAAGCTCATACGAACTAGGTATACTTAAACCATTCGAGGACTCTTGGAAATGACCGTAAAACGGATAAAA
Source organism: Microbulbifer variabilis (assembly GCF_020524905.1). GTDB lineage: Bacteria > Pseudomonadota > Gammaproteobacteria > Pseudomonadales > Cellvibrionaceae > Microbulbifer > Microbulbifer variabilis_A. Next base: position 18,169 of record NZ_JAIVKI010000014.1, read on the forward strand.
CTTGAAGATATTAAAAAATCTAGAGGCTCAACAGACAAAAAGACTGTTGATAGCATGACCGAGGCCGACATCAACAAAGGAATAATATCAGACCCCGACTCCCCAAATTTGAATGATGAAGAGTTGAAAGAGTTTAAACCAGTACCAAAAGGTGGTGAAAATGAAAAAAATCAAACTTGAAGAGATTAAGAACAGTCGCGGTTCGACAAACTGGGAAGCTATAAAAAATCAAAGTGACTCCGATATCGAAAGAGCCGCAAAGAATAGTGATGCAAAATTATTTTCTGAAATTGAACTGTCACAATTTCGCACAGAAAAAGATAAAAAAAATTAGCCTACAATACAATTGCTTATATTAACTTCTACCCAACCACTGGGTAGAAGTATATTAGAAGAGAGTATATACCTAGGACTGCGAGCACTCTCTTTCCTCCAATACCCCACCCCACTTTATCGAGTACTCGGTATAGGTTCCGGTCACAATATCAAGAATTTGCAGCCAGGAATAAAACTCTGCTTTCTTAGATTTCGCAATCTCTTCTGCCAGCTCCATTGCCGTTTCTTCAGTAGGCGCGGAACCTCTAAAACTCTTTGCTCCACCATTCATAAGATGGACTCTCTCGGCAAAAATAGCGTATCGGTTTATATTCTTTCCCATAATCATCTTCCTTTAATGCAATAAAAAACTTAGGCCCTTATTGGCTTAAGCTGGCTTTCCAAACTATCCGCACTGCTCTTATGGCCATTGATCGCCGCATCTTGATTCGGCTTTTGTCCATTACCGGGGTGGGTATGTGTGGCGAGTGTGCCGGCCAGGGCCGACACTACGCCAATCAAATCCTCTAATACCTTCAGCACGTTTAAAGATTCACTGCCTAACCAAACCTTGCCGCCGTCTTTGACTTTGATGGTTTGGCGGACCTTGGCCACTGACTCGCGAATATTCCCTATTTGCTCTTTTAGGTCGCAGTTGTCATTGGCCTTACTCCCTGACACGATGCACTTTAGAGGGGGCATAGCTGTCGGAATAAGAGGTTCTAAATACCCACTCCTGAATATAAGAATAGAGCCGAACGAGACGCATTAGGTTTACATATAGAATGCTGTACCCAATTAGATATGGCCAAAGGGGAGCTGCAATCAGTTTTTTGGTGGCGATGGCGCTAAGGGTGAAAGTAACAATGTCTAGCAGCATGAGTATTATTTGAGCTGCTATTAGAATGAACCAGGCATTTGTACCATATTCATAGAATAACCAGACAAGATAAATCGGTAAAATTAGCACAGCTATTACATTAAATAAGAGAAACTCAAACTGATGAAAAAACTCTTTAAATTTTAGGTTACGATTAAAAGGATTGATAAAATAGCGATGCTTTCTAAAACGCAAGCGAATGGCGTCTCTTTCCCAGCGGAGTCGCTGCCGAACAAGTGCAACCAAGTTTGTAGGTACGTCGGTATAGCAGATAGATTCAGGACTGTAGCCAATCTTCCACCCATAATGCCGTATACGCAGTGTTATATCTAGGTCCTCACCACCACCTGAATCAAAACCACCCGCTTGGATTAACGCCTCTTTTCTGAATGCACTGAAGGCCCCCGAAGCGCAACTCATTTGCCCGAGCATAAAAAGAGCACGTTTGCCAAGAGAGATAGCAATTAAATATTCAATGGCTTGAAAAGTCGTGAATAAACTGACATTCCAGTTACGCACAAAAATATTATTTGAAGCTGCCCCCACCTTGGAATCAGTAAACTGCAAGATGATATTTCTAATAGCTTGATAATCAAAGGAACAGTCACAATCCACGTTTAAGATGATATCCCCTGTACAATAGCGCAAAGCAAGGTTGATACTTGCAGGTTTCCCCCCGCGTATATCTGTTGCATGGGCGCCATGGATAAGTCCCTTCTTATATAAATTGCGTATTTTGTATTTCATACCATCCGTTGAGCCATCACTCACGACAATAATTTCATCAGGCGGTCGGCTTTGTTCCCATAGGCTAAGCACACACCTTTCTATGCTTCTCTCCTCATTGTGCCCAGCGATAATGACGGAGATTTTTCCCAAGCTATTTAAGTCTGTATCTAGTTCTGGTTTCGCCTTAAAAAATGCTAGTGCGGTGAAGAATGAGAATAGATAGCGAGGTATCTCAAAAACGATAACAACCCAGAGTAATAGAAAAAGCGTTGTAAGGCTTTGGGTGGTAAGGTAGTTGTAGCCATACTGAATAGTATCCCACATCAACTCAGCTCCTCTGGGCTAGAGTATTACTGGGCGAGTTCCAACCCCTAGTGTAAAGAACGTGCGGCTCCATTGCTTGCCTTTTGACTAAGTGTGTAGAGGTTTTCTCTGAACTAATCCAGATCAATATAAAACCCTTGAGTACTTTATTGACAACGATGTGTTAGGGCTCTATTACCCTCATAATAAATGATAGAACAAGTTGACAAAGAACTAGCTGCGCTCGTTCGATCTAGGTCTGTAGCAGCAAAGCCATACATAGTCTTTATTTTTTTAGGTGTTGACCAATTGGTCAACATTAGTGTTAAAGCTACTTCAACGGCACTCTTGGTTCTATTCGCAACAAGCCTCACCTGATCTGATGGGGGATATGTAGCCATAATTATCTTAACTATCTTCCGCAACCAATCCGGTAAGGTCAGCTTTTAGTGTATCAGCACTGCTCTTATGGCCATTGATTGCCGCATCTTGATTCGGCTTTTGTCCATTACCGGGATGGGTATGTGTGGCGAGCGTGGCGGCAAGGGCCGACACTACGCCAATCAAATCTTCTAATACCTTAAGTACGTTTAAAGATTCACTACCCAACCAAACCTTGCCGCCGTCTTTAACTTTGATGGTTTGGCGAGCCTTGGCCACTGACTCGCGAATATTCCCTATTTGCTCTTTTAGGTCGCGGCCTGCTGAGTGGTTGAGGTCGCTTGCGGTTGTCAGGTTTAAATTATCCAGTGCCGACATATTTAGGCTGCCACCAGACAAAAGGCGCAAAGCGCCCAGGACTTCGATTATTTTTACCCCGGCCACCTCTTCCACGGAATGCTCACGGGCTTGGCGGTGTTCGCTGTCACAGCTTGTCTGTATTTCGGCGGCTTCAATAATGCGACGCAATGAACTCTCGCGAATATCCCCATGGGTTTCCCGGCTCCAGTCTGCGCTGGCGTCCACCTTTTGCCGCACTGAGTCGCTTTGCTGCCAAAGTAAATCCTCACGGTCGAGCGTCGGAACCCCTACCCCGCGCGATAACACGGTACGAATAAAAGGCTGGTCCGGCTGGCCATAGGCAAAAGCCAATTCAACTACCGTGCCCGGTTGCGGAAAACCAAAAGCCCCGCGCTCATTGCCGGCAAATTGCAGGGGCAGCGGCACACTACGGAAAATGGGCAACTTCTCCCCCGCTTTGCCTTCAGGCGTTAATACCTGCACATCCACGCCATAACGGGGGCGAAACTCTTCCGCGAGTTCCGGCTTTTCCATGGGGTCACTAATCGCCACCACCTTTGCCAAGATCGGCAAATGTAATCCGCTTTTTATTTCGGGGTAGAGCCGGCCAATCATCCGGTTTATTTGTTGTTCCACGGGTCCGCACTCCACGCCAAATTCATAAAATTACCGGCAAGCTCTACCTTGGTGATATAGCTATCATTTAAAAATACACCGGGACGCAGTCTTGGAATACAAGCCACCCTGGCCCGGTTGGCAATTCCAAAGTTTGTAGCAAAACCCACAGGCAGCTCCAGGAAGCGGCCCGCCCAGTAACTATCGGACCAACTGCCTACAAACACCTTGCCGTCGCCCTGCTGCTGCCAGGTGTATTGCGGTATACCGAAGGCTTGCCCCAGGTGATCCATTACCCAATAGCCGGTCCCCGCACTGTAAAAAGCCGGGGCTTTATTGTCGGCATAACTCCCCGTGCCGGTGACAAACTGCAAGCCGGTAATCGCAGACATAACGCCCAACACCCCCGCCAGGGTGACATAGCGTTCAGCCAGCGGGACCACTTGCGCAAGCGAGGCTGTCAGCTCGCGGCATAGTAGTTTTTTCTGGTCGCTATCTATTGCTGTGCAATTCACCACATAGCCTATAAAAAAGCGCTGAAGCTGGCTGGGGTTGTACCCCAAATCCAGCTGCACAAGCCCTTTTAACTTTGAGGTGCTGCGCACTTTAAAAGCCGCGCGACCAGGGGAAAATAAATCCAACCGCACATCGTCATCGATGAGGGGCACCACTTCACCATTCACTGTCAGCCGTTTATGCAACTGCACCAGCGCTCTCCTCTGTATCGGGGGCTAGTGCGTCGTCGGCAAACTTCAATACCTTTTCAAAGCCGGTTAGGGTTTCTGTCCCGTCTTGCTGCTCTGTGTCTGCGGCGGCTATCGCTTCACCGTTGGCACTCTGCCGCTGGGCGGTCTGGGTTTTTTGTCGCTGTTCTACTTTTTCTGGAATAGATAAATATTCCGATAAGGTGAAATTCACCCGCCAGGCTTTCTTTTCTGGAATCTGGCGAACATTGAACGCCTCATTAAACTGAACCTGCCGAATATTCATGGCCTTTGCGGTATCGTCCACAATATCAAAGACCTTCAGCTTTCCATTTTCATCGACAGATTCGGCTTGCTGTAACAGCTCTGATAGATCGGCGGATTTATTAAAGGCAATCACCAGGGAGACTGTCAGGGCCTTTGGCTTGATGCCATTCTTTGCCCGGTCGGTGCTGCTGGTATTACCGCCGAGAGATTCCGTCTCAATCCGTAAAACGCCGTTCACGGTGATTTCAGAACCGCGCAGCACAAAGTCATTTAATCTCATAGCCCGAACAACTCTTTTAAAACGGTTAGCTCTCCAGGGGCTGCGGTAAACAGCATGGCCGCACTAAATACATGGTTGTGATCGAAGGGGTGCGAAGAAATCACCCGGCTGGCAATCTGCCGGGTTGTTCCCTCAGCAAACAGGCAGTAGGTATTGCCCGTCCCGCTAAACTTTGCGGCTAGGGTTTCCGTCTCAGCCCGTACCCTGTCCAGGTATTGCTGTTTTTTGGTGGCCAGGGTTTGCAGTTCCTCTAAAGGGTTGGAGTTCTCCACCTCGTAGCCGTAGGCGCTGGCAATCTCCGATCCTATCGCTTGCGAGGCCCAACGGGCTGTCTGTAACTGGGTCAACCGGCGCGGCCGCCAGTGGCCGCCCAGAGGCGCCCCAGGCAGTACCGACTTTTCAGACTCCAGCCGCAACAGTTGCTCCGCGCGGTGTTCGGCCTCGCACAGTTCGGAAATAGGGAACAGCTGACAGGCTGCTTTTAACCTGGCAGCGAAGGTGGTCAGCGTCTGCTCTGCAATCAGGATACACACCGCTTCCAGGGTGCCCGCTGGCTTGTGGCTGTCCCAGGCGTCCCCCAGCTTTGCCACCAGCGCCTGTTGCGCATTGGGCGCGCTGAGGTGTCGGCTATAGCTCTCCCCCTGCCCTACGCCCTCCTGATAGGGATGAACTACGAGCGCGCGCATTTCGGCCCCGAACAGATCCACCAGGCTATTCTGTGTTGCCCCACTGCCGGTTGCCGTGCTCGCCGTTGGGTTAGTGGCAAAGCTGGGGGAGATTGCCCCCAGCCGTGACAATGCCTCGGTGATTTCCCCTTTGCCCTGTGCCAGGGTCGCGTCAACTGCATCGCTGAGGCTCTTAGCACTGGGAGGAAACTGGATTTGTGCGCTCTGCCAGGTCATAGGCCATTAATCCTGCCAGGGCTTAGTGCGCTGGATGCTGGCAAAACGCACACCAAAAATATAAATATGCGTTTGTCCGCGCACTACCGCCCCGCGACCGCCTTCCAATACTTCAATCGTGGCCAGGTTGTTTGTAGTCGCCAGCGGGGTTGTCAGGTGGCGTGGTTCAAAGTGCCAGCGTAAAAAGCCTAAAATTTTGCGTCCCATGTTTTATTGCTCCAAGGTTTTTAATGTGTTCAGAAATGGTCGAGCGACAGCGAGGTAATCCGCCCCCTCTTCTGCCGCCTCTACAGCCGCTTTGGCTGTAATGCGAATATCGCGAATCTTGTCCAGCGCACTATTCCAATTGTTCGCAGCCTGTAAAATCGCTTCTGCGGCTTGCTGTGTCGAAACGCCTTTAACTTCTGCATGGGTTTGCACTGCTGCCGGTACTTCACCCGTATAGCCTGCCTCTGCAAACTGCTGCGCCCCGTCTTTCACCCGTGCGTATTCATCCGTAATACCGTAGCCGATAGGCACAAAACGCTTTCGCGCCTTACCGGCTAAATTGTCAATCACGTCTAGGGCATATTGGCGGCTTTGATAGAAAGCCTGCTCCTGTGCAGCGCTTTCCTCTTCTTTGGTTTTTTCTTGATTCCAGCGATCAATAATTTTTTGAAAAGGTTTTATCGATTGGATTTTTTTGTGGGGGCCCTCTCGGTACTCAATTTCTCCTTGAGGCTTTTTGCCTTCATCACTCCATTGCACCGCCCAAATTGCATCATCGATCAACCCGGACAAATTAAAGTGAAAAGCTTTGCCATCGATCACTACCGTATCGTCGCCGGCGTCCCCGTTAATAATGGATAATTTCATGTTTACTCCTAAGCCACTCGAATAATATGTGCTGCCGCGTAATAGCGTTGGCGTACATCCACGGAATGAGAGTGGCCACCGCCACTGTTCACCGTAATGTTGTGTGAATGACTGCCATTCGTTGAAGTGTCAAAATAGTGCTTGTGAGAACCTGCGTGGTTTACCGATACGGAATGGCTATGAACACCGCCATCACTAATGCCCACGCTGTGGGTATGCCAACCCTGCGTATCACTGCCCGCCGAGTGGTTATGAGCCCCACCGCTACCATTATTAGCACCGGTTACTACCGCGCCGTCCCGGTCACTGGGGTCATAATCCGGCCCGAATCCCGATGCTTCATAACCAGGCCATTTCAACAACATCACACTGTTAATACTGTGGCCATGGGACGGAATACGGGAAGTAGACAGCGTGTGGTTATCAACCCAAATGGAATGGGAATGACCACCCGCGCTGCCCGTTGAGCCGGTGTGAGAATGGTTACCCGCATCCCCAGTACTAGCGCCGTGAGCATGCCAGCCGGCTTCCGCTGTTTCGCCATTGTGGAAGTGTGCCCCAGCATTCGCCGAGGAAGCCCCGTGGGAATGCGCTCCGTTGCTGCTAGTAGTTCGGGAATCCTCACCACCGATAGCGCCTGGCTGATATTCATCACCAGCACACACTATCACCCGATTAATGGCATTAGGCCGTCCGTCTTTACCATCGCACAGCGCCCAACCTTCAGGGATATCGTCAATAGTCCCATGCCAGAAAACCCCGACATTTTTTGGGATCAAATGATCTAAGGCCGCCCATAATTGTTTGGGGGAAACATAAGTTGCATCATCAACGCGCGCTAATACCTGCGCATTAGTCGCGCGCTTAACAATACCGTGCTCTGTATATGAGGCGTATTGTTGTTGAGATACATAAATATTGGTGCGGGTCAGCAAGTATTGCAACACGCCCATATTATCGATGTTGTGCAAATTACGTCGCTCATTAGCCTCGCCAGTGGCGGAGACATAAGAAATTTTTTCTACAAAATGTTTAACGCCTGCACTATCAACATAATCTAAAGGTCGCCCCTGATACACTGTCACTACAGCAGTAACCTGATCCACATTTTTTTGAAACGAAACATCCAGACAGATTTCAGCAGGGATATATGGGACTGCAACCTTGATTTCTTGAGGATTTACAATTCGGATACCTTCGACATAACCAATGCCCGGCTGTAGAAAATATTCCCCGTCTCTCTGTAACAGTTTCCAACCATTTTCAAAGAAAGTTGCGCGCCCATAGATATCCCGGTTACTTACGCGCTCTCGTTCATCCATGGCATTTAACCAGGCACTTAGATCGATCTGCCAGGTTTCGGCGGGTATGTTAATGCCGGTGGCCTGCTGGGCGTCGGCAAACTGCAAAAGGAAATTACGGGTAATATTGTTACCCTGCACCCCGTTGGCTGTAGCCACTTTTAAGGTGCGCGGTAAATAAGCAACTGCGACCAGAGTGCCATCACTGGCCATCAATCCCAGCCAGTTAAAATGGAAATCCCCAATACTGGTATCCATGGACAGGGAATACACCACCTTATCCGGGGTTAAATAACCTTTCTGGGAAACCGCCTCTTGATAAACAATGGTATTTGCAGCGGGCATTGTCTCTGCCAGATTGACCGACTGGTTATGATCCAAGCCGTTAATATCCGCCAGAACAAACTGGGTGATGTCTACCGGCTCACTGGCGCCGGTCTTGGCTGCGATATAAGCCGCTCCAGTATTAATAATTGCGGGCATCTTCTCCCCCTATAGTGAAGCTGTTAAATAGCTGTTGTCGTGGCCACAATCCACGCTACGTAGCTGTGTTTGAATCGCGGTTAAAACCTCAAATTCATAACGGCGACATAAGCGGCCATACTTGCGCAAAATGATTTGCAATAGATCTGGGTTATCTGCCATCTGCTGATCGGATAAATGCAGCTTGATCACATCCCAATCACGGTCGGGCATGCGTTCTTCAATTTCCACATACCCAATCAACAACCGTTCAAAAATACGTTTAAGCCCGGCCACGCTGCCCGCATCCTGAGCATTCACAAACGCATACTTCACACGCAGGCGATAAAGCCGCATGGATTCACCATCGAAGCGTTCTACCCCTCTTTGCCAGGCCAGCAGGTGCAAGGCGCCAGGTATACAGGTTTCCGGGTCCAACTGTCGCACCGGCCAATAAAGCCAAGTCTCCACCCGTTCCCAAAAGCGTTGCGCGGCTTTGCGTAATTTGGAAAGTTGAGGACCAGACAGCCAAAAAGGTAATTTCAAATCCATCATGGAACAGCAACCGTAAGGCTTTTGATTCTCGGTAAATTCATCTGGCTAACAATGTAGGCCATGTTGAAATTCACCCCACTGATCAAATCAAACTGCTTATGTAATTCACCGCCTAACTGAGAAAAAGAAAAACGGCTCCAAGGTCTCACCAAATTTGGCTTGTAATCCAGGTTTTCCCGAAATGCGGCCCTGATATAGTTTTCCACATCCGCTCTTAAATGAGCTTTTGTACCCTCGCTAAGACCGCCAATGGTATAAACCGTCACAGCAATATCGTGCTGTGTTTCTGGCATGGCGAAAACTTTTAGATCGTCGCCGTGGCCGTGGTAGCCTTCATCGGTAATTTTTCTTTGAATGCTTTGGATAAAGCTGGCATCCGGGTTGCCAATCTCAAACATCACATAGGCGTCAGCAGTACCAGGGCCGCGCGGTGCATCACTGTCAAAAAATACGTTGTCATCGTTCACCCCATCGAAGCCCGCGATCAATGATCGGTACACCGCGTCGGTGTGCCACTGGTTCACCGCCATAAATTGAGTGCGTATCCGTTTGCGCAATTCTTCCGGGTCTTCGTCGTCGGTGCCGGGGTGCGTCAGCCAGTCGGCAAGGTTTGTTACCGCAATAATTCCCGGCAGCAACACCGGTAAAACGGAGTAATAGCCCGCTGCCAGGTTATAGGCACTGCCCGTTTCTTCTGCCTCTACAGGCGCCAACACGGTGTCCAGACCATCGCTAAAGGTGACTTTCGCGGTCGTGCGTAAGGTATACACCCGCCCGTTAATGACTGGGCTCTGTATCGCTGTATTCTGGGGCACATCCAGGGAGCCGGAACTATCCGCGCGGGTGAACTGCACAAATCCTTTTGCCTTGGCTTTTACCTTGGGTTTCAGGTTTACCCCATCGGCCAGCAACGCCAGGAAAGGCCCGCTGGCGGTTTTCACATACATTTGCGGCATCACTGAATTGATTAAGGCGTGAATCAACCAGATCACCGGCTTGGTTATTAACGCCGTGACCAACCGCCACCAGGGGGAGATTTCCCGGTTATTGGTAAAGGCGACTTTTTCCGCGTCCACTTCCTTTTCAAATTCCTTGCGCACTTCCTCTTCGGTGGTGGGAATGCCGCCCTCTTTTAACAGGTTGGTAAATAACTGCTGTTCGCTCATAGGGTGAACTCTATGTGTTGATACTCGACAGTTTTTGCACTGACTAAAACGGTTTCCGCTTCCAAGCGGGTAATCTTTGCCGTACCCGGTTGAATACGGGTGTCACTCTCCACCAGGTTCTCAAGGCGGGATAAATTCAGGGCCCATTTATCGGCCTGGCGTTCACCCACCAATTCCACTAATAAACCGCTTTCGCGAATCAGGTGCTTAATATCCTGTGCAATCGATGGGCGGTCACTAATGCCCATCGGTACGCCAACCGCATCCAAGGCGATATCATTGCCAACAATTAATAAGTCTTGGTATTTAGGTTCTGCCATTAGCCCGCCGCCATTTCCATTTCATCCACAAAGCCATAACCACTCACCGGGTTAAAGACTTCCACCTTTTCGATATGGGTGCCGCCGCGTTGGTTGTTCTGGATCTGCTGAGAGATACCCCCGGCAGGCACCGCGCTTGGTTGGTATTGTGGCGTTGACGCCTTGGGAATACTGGATCGCTCTTTCTCCACACTGGCTTCAATATTGATACCCGGAATCAGGTTTAATTTTTCAATCACCCAATCAGCCGCACCGCCCAGCACTTCAAACAAATTCAATTCGCTTAACCAGTTTTTTAGACGGGTAAACAGTGCAGGTATTTTTCCTATCTGCTCGAACAGAAAACCCACGGCATCCACCGCAAAAAGAAACGGGGCCGCCAGTATTTTTAGGATTGGGTTGCCTTCGATGACTTTACGGATAGCGCCCCAGCGCTCGACAAAGCCTTGAATAAAACCAAGGGTTGCCGCCTTGACGGTATCCCAGTGAATAACCAGCAGTGCCAAGCCTGCAATCAAGCCGATAACGGCAGCGGCAATCCATACAAGAGGGTTTGCGTATAGGGACAAGCTAAATAACAGGGTGGCGATTCTTGCGGCCTTGAGTCCTTTGGTTAGTAGCCCCAGAGCACCGGAACCCAGTGCAGTTACCGCCGTCCAGGCAGTTTGCAAACCAATTAACCCGGCCATGGTTAATTGCACCACGCCACCCACGGCAGCAAATAGCAACACGGTGGAAATCAATCCAACAATGACCAGGGTGGTAATGCCTATGGCTTTGGTGAGGTGTGGGAATTTATAGGACCAATCCACCAGGGTTGCGTTTGCCTCGGTGAATTTATCAATCAGCGGGGTAATCACTGGCAATAGCGCATTACCAATAACCGCGCGGACAGCCTTGCTACTCTCGCGCCAACGGTCGAAGGGGTCGGCAATCTCGGCGGCCATACGCCGTGCCTTCTCCATACCCTTTACGTTGCCCAGGGCCTGAATATTATTGGCTAGTCCTTTGGTATCCAGCATCAGCTGTTGAATCAGGGCTACCGCTTCACCGCGACCAAAGGCTTTCAATAACAATTGGCCCTGCTCCACTGAGCCTAAACCCGCCAGTCTCCCTTGCAGTTTGCCGAGAATATCCAGCATGGGCAGCATTCGCCCTTGGCTATCGGTGAACTGAAGTCCTAGCTCGCCCTGTGCTTTGCCTACGCCCTGTAGGAATGCTTTGTACTTGGTGCCGGCCTCACTGCCGCTCATAGTGGCTTGTAGCTGGCCCATGATGGCCATCTGTTCGGCCATTTGTATTCCGTGGGATTGTGCTTCCGCCCCTAAAGTCGAGTAGGCAGCGGCCATTTCTGCCCCGGTGGTTTTAAACATCTGCACCGCATTCGCCGTTTGCCCGGCAACCAGCTCCACCCACTGGGCATTGCCCAGCCGTTTAGCGTCCTGCTGGAAAATCCCGTACATGGTGCCCATGTAATCGGTAATAGTGGCCACATCGGATTTAGTGCCTTGCGCCAGTACGGCACTGGCCTCGGTAAACTTGGCCAGCTCGCCACCTTTAAGGCCAGAAATAGCGCTCTGAATATCGTAAGACGCGCGAATAAAATCGGCGGCACTGGTGCCGTATTGAATGGAGGAAGCCAAAGCGGTGCGCTGTAGCTTCTCCAGGGCTTCCCCGTGTACGTCGAGGCTGCGTACCTCACCCATTGCGCGGTTGAGTTCAATCGAAGGCCCCAGCAGCCCAGAGAGCGCACTTTGCAAAGCCCAGCCGCCCGCCGCCGCACCACCAAGCATGGCACCGCCCACGGTGGCACTGGTGGAGAGCTTTTGCATTTGCGTATCAATTTTGCCGATAGGGCCACTGGCCTTATCAATCAAACCAATACGAAACATTAGCTTTTCAAACTTGGTGCTCATTGCGTTATTTCTTCCAGGCTTTGCCGATTCCGTTCGTTATTGCCGCTTCAAAGTTCTTCCAGTATTCCCGCTCTAGCATTGTCGCGGTTGCTAAGGTGTCTTCTGTAAGTGGTTCACCGGGAAGCCACTTGCGCGCATAGGCGCACAACTGGCTGTACCCGTTTTCCGCCATCCTATCGGCGAGGGCTAACGCTTTTTTACGGTGACTTTCAGGTCCGGGGTGTAGGCTTCATAAATATCGGAGCCAATAGCGATTTCACTACCAGGTTTATCGGCTAATACCTTTAACAATGCCGGCTTACCTTCCTCGGTGACGGTAGATACCAGGAAGTTATGAAAGGCGTTGACCTTGTTACCCGGTCCCAGCTGATTCACCAGCTTGTTGTAATCGGAGCGGGTCACTTTAAATTCGATATCTTGGCCTTCCACACTCACATCAAAGTCTTGAGTGTTTTCGTTTATGGTTTCTGCGCTTGCTTTTGCCATTGTCGTTTTCCTTAAGAAATTAGGGTTTCGATAATTACCCTTTTAAATTCAGGCCCGCTTTTAAGCCGGCCACTAAAGTTCCAACCAGACCGGAAATAACAATTCCCAGTAAAATGCGCTTACTCCAGGCGGCAACCTGCTCCGCTGCCTGGCGTTGTTGACGCAGGTGAGCAAAGTCCTTTTGTTGCTCGCGCACATCTTCCGTATCCATGCCCAGTTTTTGCAGTAATTCTTCTACGGTTTTTTTTGCAACTCGATTGGCCACCGCTTCCGCTTGCTGTTCAGAGAGGTTTTCCACTACTGCCCCCTGTTAGTTGCAATGCGTTTGCTTGTCCATCCCTCGACCACTTGACGCAACATACGGCGGAATCCGAAGGTATCGATATAAACCGCCGCGAGACCCCACCAATAATATTCAGGAGTGGATTTGAGGGATTGAAAGCCGGCATTGACCGCCGCTTGTAAATCACCAACTTGATAAGACTGGGCAATGACTAATTCAAATAGTGGCGCGACAAATAAAAGCACCATCGGCAGGGTGGTTAAAATTAAAAGGTATTCATCCTTCCAACCCCTCTGCCCCGCGCTTTCCAGGTCCATAGCGGCCGCGTGGTCGTCACCATCCTGCACCCGCTTTATTTGTGCATCGGTGCGCGCCCGTTTAATTTCCAGCTCTCCGCGACGCTCTTCGGATTTCACTTCCCGTTTGTGTTTGAAGTAGTCAATCAGACCACCAAAAATAAACTTGCCCGCAGTGACAACCGCGCCTGCTGATAAACTCATAGATCGGCCTCTTCTAAAAGGGTGTAAGTAAAAGTGGTGCCCCACTGTTCCGCCGCCCGATCACACAAGGCGATTAACAAAGCAAAATCAAAAGGGTCTGCCAGTACCTGGCAACCAGCGCTCCATTTATCCACGCGCCGGCTTTCGTGAGTTCTGCTAGCCCTGTGACAATTGATCCCGAAAAGGCCGTCATCGATTGGGGCGTCCACATCAAGCACGGTGTCCCGGTTATTGTCCCGGTACACGCGCGCCGGCCTCCGCTGCACTAACGCGCGGTACTGTCCCCGGTGAAGGCCCAATTGCCATACGCCCGAATACTGCCCAGGAACCAAAATGGCGGTGCCATCGATATTGGCCGGGTTTTCTCGCCAAAAAGTGCCGGGGTCCGTGGTAGCTGCAAACACCAGGCAATGCGGGATACCCTCAAAACGCCAGGCAACGGCGAGCCGATCATTAAAGGTATTGGCGTTGCGGTCGGCACTGCGAATACCAATCAAGTTGAGGTTGTAATCGCCGTTATCAAAAAATCGATAACCCTTGCGAAGCATCGCCGTTTGTAAATTTCCGTACCGCACACGCATCATCATTACCGCCCTGTTTTCTCAAAAAATGCCTGGCATTCAATGCACTTAGTGATTCCCCCGAAGGCCTGGCGTGCTGCTGGAATTGGTTCGTCACACTCTTCACAGCTTTCCAGGCTGGGCCTGTCGAAGTTAGCGCGGTTGCGCTGTGCTTTTAGAGAGCGTGTCCGGTCCTCTTCTTCCAACTGTGACGCACGGTCAAATTGATCTGGCATATTCAGTCCCTAACTAGTCGATCAGTTCAGCCGTTCGATTTCTTCAGGGCGCAAATAGGACACGCCGTTAATTTTCACAAACTCGCGGCCAGTGACTTCAAAGCTGATGGTGTGCATTAAGCGCTCATTACTTTGGTTGGCATTGATCAAATCAGTTAGGCTCAATTTGCACTCGAAAGCCTCAATATTGAGTTTTTCGTCACTGGTTTCAGCGTTATAGACCAGATCAAAAGTTGGCAATCCCCGGAAACTGCCGGCTTCTTTGGCGGCCTGCACAATCACATCAAACTGCCCAGTATTGAGTTTGATTTCACCGCTGGCAGCCACATCGCCCTCAATAAAACCATCAGGAATCCCACGGGTTTTAGTGGTGCTAGTGCCGTCCTCAATGGAAAGGCTCGCCTCTTCAAAATTGACACGGTAGCTACCGATCATCACATCCACATCGCGCCCGGATAATTTGGACATAGATAAAAACCCCAAGAACTAAAAATTAAAATTAAGTATTTTGGACAAAGCCAACCCTTTTGCCCTTTATCCCTACCTTAGAAGGAAGATAAAAAACAAGATATAGAGTTTTTTACATAACACTCAGATCAAACAAAAGATCTTGTGAAGATTAAAGCAGGCTTTAATTTGAGCCGCGTTAGATTTATATCAATCAATCAAAAGTACAAATCAAGAATACAGTTAGAAAAATTTAACCTCTAGGAACCAAATTAAATAGACAGCCCGGCTTGGTGCTTTCCCCACTTTTAGCATTCCAGCCGCAACAAGGAAAACGCTTAGTACCTAAAACCACCCCTTCGGAACAGTTTATTTGGTCATCTTTTATAGTCATTGCTGCCCCTTTCGAATACACGTAATTAATTAAAACTAATGCTTGATCTCCCGGTCGTTGAGCTTTCGCAGATACAGCTAGATCTATCACGCTATTAGGATTTACATCCACACACCAAAATACAAAACCCCGTCCTTCAGAATGCCTACTTTCAATTTTGCAATATTTCTTAGCATCCTCATTTAAAGTTAATTTTATGTCAGTTGATTTAGGAACCACATTAACTCTAATAAAAATCGGAAGAGCACCTTCCGGTATTGAATTGGGCGCCACAAAAGTCAAGTGGCTCGAAAATTCTTTCTGGCTTGACGATGGTGCAGCTGTAACTTCATGGGGTATCACTACAAGCATTAAAAATGCACATAAACCTAGAATCTTCATACTTAGCCTCACTGACAAATCAAACCTCATGCCCCCATCAAATTGTAAATAGAGAATACTCATTTTAGAGCCTCAAAATTTCAACAACTACACAAACCATAAGGTTTTATAAAGCATTAGACTTCTCAATACGCACATTAGAGGTAGTGACTGATCAGTTAGAAAACTAAATATTTCATTATTGCCTTCCTTGATATAGAAATATGTCTTTGTGCGTTTTATATATAAAAACTAGCTATTAGCTTTCACTGCCACTTAATAAACTCAGGAGTTCATAATTTATGAACTGATGTTCAAAAGATAAATTCACTATCCCGATAAACTGAAATCAGCCGCCGTTGCTTAGATCCAACGCAATATTGGCAGTAATGGATTTTGGCGAGTTATAGGGCGTAACCTTTAGATAAACTTCAACCTTGTCACGGGTGGGCCAAACAATCTCGATATCTCCATCCTTGGGCGCTTTAATTTCACCAGGAAATTCATCTGTTCCAAGGCGGATACTGCGCGCCATCTGTCTTAAAGGGCGGGAAAAGTAAGTTTTGTTTGAGGCGATAGAAATTGAGGTGCTATTTAACTGGCGATTACCCACCCGAAAGATGGCCAACACCCGGATAGCCCGCGCTGCCTTGTCCACTACGCGCAGATTCTCAATAACCTGATAATCCCCGCCTTCCGCGTCCAACAGATTGCAGTCGCCCCAGTAGGTGCCCGGATAATCTGGATAGGTTTGCGGTACGGACAGCCTCAGCGCGTCCAGGCTGGACAACAGAGCGTTGTCCAGGGGTACGCCGTCCTTATCGTTGGGAACCGATCCCAAAGACAGCACTGGCCCTGTGCCAACTCGCATTGGGGTATCGGCGATGCTGACCGCACGATTACACAGACGCCCCACCAAGGCCCCCAAATTGTTTCCATGCAATAGGGGGACCGGGGAAACCCTATAGGCGTTGACCGGCTCCACAATGGCCGCCTGTGCGGCCAGATAGTCACTCCAGGTTTGGCTAGTGTCATCGATGCCGGGGGTAGCGATTAGGATGCCCACGCGGCGGCCCAGGCTGGTTCTAATACTCTCAGCCTTAGCAAAGGCAACATCCAAATCATTAGAGACTAGGGCCGGGGTACAGACGGCCACCAGTTCCGGCGAGACACTCTGCATCGCGGTTTCCAGAGCCGCTTTCCAATCGTCGGACACATCCAAGGGCACCGCCCAGGCTTGCCAGTTCTCACCGCCGTTCGCTTGTGCGGCCGCCACTTGGGTTTTCAGCTGGGAGTCAGTCGCGCCCAGCAGTTGATCCAGGTCGCTCTGTGAATTGAGCGCGACCACCGCGCCTTTGTTGGTATCACCTACGCCGAGGAAAAGCGCCTTACGTTCGATTTCGTCAAAGCTGCCCTGCCCTAAATTCAGGTTATTAACACCTACTTTACCCAGTGCCATTTGGCCCCCTATACGCTGTGAATGCGTCCGCTTGTTTCATCAAAAAGTTTGCTGGCCAGTTCGGAAATTTCCCGTTCTGTCACCCCTAAAAAGCTGCGTTCCGGTAATTCGATTACCCAGCGACTTTTACCGGGATCGTCGCGCAGCTTTCGTAAAATCAATCCCGCTTGCCCCAGGCTGAGGTTTTCCGTTATCCAACGGATAGTGGGTTTCTTTTTTCGCCCACCGGGCAAGCGCACCTTGTAACCTTCCTTCTTCAGTGCCCGCGCCTGATATCGTGTTGCCGGCGCTTGGTAGTCCGGCTGACCGTAGACCTTTTTGGCTTTCTGGCTGGTCCACTCTTCCGGCTCGCCGTACTGGTGCTGGTGGGCAATCTCGGCGGTTTTGCCATCAGCAAAAAACACTTCACCACCCAATTCCACGCCGCGCGCTCTCATCCGTTTACTCAGGCCTCGTAACATTTTTTTACGGCCCTTTTTATGGCTCTCCTTGCGCTTCTCCCAGGCGTTGCCGTCCAGGGCTTTCTGTTCGCGCAAACGCTTGCGGCTATAGATGCGTACTTTGCGGGCGAGCGTGCCACCCAATCGCCGCTGCTTAGCCGGCGGCATCTTCAGCAGCTGCAATTGCTGCCGCGCCTTGATATGTCCGCTTAAATCAATCTGCACGGCTGTAGGGCGCATCAGTGGGTAGGGTCTTGTTGTCGCCTACCGCCACTTGGTTTGGTTCATCGATCGGCACCACCGCCACCGCATAGCGTTGGCCTTGGTAAGTAATCGGGCCGTTATCATCGGGGACTAAATCGACGTTCTCTAAAAAGCGGATGGTGATTTCTACATCCACCAGATTTTTATCAATGGGTGTGACTTCAATCTCCGGTTCGGCGAGTTGGTATTTGTCCCTGTCCTTGTCGTGCTCCATTAACCAGGTTGTAACCAGTGCGAACAGCAAAGCAGAATCGCCCCGGTATTCTTCCAATAAGATAACCGCGTCATATTCCGCACGACTTACCCGAATACCATTACCGAGATTCTTACTTGCTGAAGCCAGGCGTCCGTTTTCCATCCAGGCATCAAGTTTTGTTTCCGCGACTAAATTGGCGGAAAGTAAATGCGCGGTGATGGCTTGTAGCTTTTTTCCTGCCATGGTTTAAATCAGCTCTACGGTGATATTGGTATCGATACCGCGTAAATTACGAACCGCCCGGTCAGACTCTGCGCGATACATTTGTTCTGTTTCTAGACTTTCCGCCGCTTTATGTTCGCCAATCTCCCGCCGCGTGACAGTCGCGAACTGTCGGAAAGCCATTGCCGTTGCTAACGAAAAAACAGCGCGTTGATACTGAATAACCAGCCGGCTCTTTCCGCCTATCTTTTGCGCTGGTATATCAGCCAGGGTGGCGTGGTCCCCTGCCTGCCAAGTCTTTTGCTCTTCCGTCAAACGGTCATTCACATCGATGACGGCTAACCGCAAAAGGTGCTCCGCCTTTTCCTGCATGATATCCGCAGGAGTACCGTACATTTTTTGGAAATCCCCCAGGGACAGGTCAGGGAAAAAGCCATCATTTGCAATAACAGTTTCCAAATAGCTTGACGGTCTTCCGGTAAAGCTCATTGCGTCATGCCTTTCTGATTGAATCCCTGTAGGTAGCCCGCAGGCGTTTCTTCGCTATTTCAAAGTATTCCGGGCTTGCCTCAATCCCAATAAATGGGTGGCCGGCTTTGATTGCCGCAACCCCAGTAGAGCCGCTACCCATAAAGGGGTCGATAATGGTTTCCCCTGGCGGCACCACTTGCACGAGATGATCCATAACAGCGACAGGCTTGCCGGTCATGTGTAACTTTTCTCTTGGGTTGACTCGCTCACGCAGAGCCCCTTTTAAGTACACCGGGTGCCGATCCCCGTAGCATTTCCCCTTAAATCCCCAGGCTATATATTCCGCCTGACAGCGAAACTTTCCTTTTGCAGGTCTGACGGACTCTGTTTTGTCCCAAGGAATAATGCCGTTAAAAGAAAATCCGCCCGCTTGTATATAATCCGTGGTAGCTGGCAACTGTCTCCAATCACTAAAAACGCAGATTGGCGAGCCCGTTTTTACCAACCGATAACATTGACTAACCCATAGAGACGCCCAGAAAGCAAAACTGCGCTGATCCCTGTTTTCACCCATAAATTCTGGGAATTTGTTTTTTACATCATTATTTTGATATTTTTTACTTGGCACTTGTGCATTGGTTAAAGAGGATGTTCCGCTACTGGCATAAGGAGGGTCAGTAATCACCGCTCCCAAACTATTACTTTGCAATTTCTCCAATATCGCCAAGGAATCCCCCTGATAAAGAACAACATTTCCAACAGCAAAGCGCTTTATATCCGTCACTACAAATACCTATTACAACCTTTAAAAACGCGGCGCCAAGTGGTTTGCTTGAACGCGCAGGGCGACAGGCGCCCCACTGGCCCGCGTGGGTGGGGGACTCGTTACAGTTTCTTTCTTGCCATTTCCAAGCGAGTTTTCACTCCCGCTTTGTCATTGACTTCTTGTGCCCTTTCATACCAATGCACCGCTCTGGCAAAATCTTCCTGTTGGTCACAGATCAAACCAGCCAGCTTGTAGAGTTTGCCTAATACAATGACGTTAACCACTGGCCAGCGCTGTGTTTCAACCGCCTTTAGCACTTCTTCAAAGTAGGGGTGAGGGCTGCGCTGTTTTTTATATTCACGCTCTGCCCAGTCGTGCAGCTCTTCGGCGGTATAGGTCGGCAAATCCCGTTTAAATCTCTCTGGCATTTTCTGCTGTTGATCAATGGCGAAATTGGCCAGCTCCAACGCCTGCTCAATATCCTCGACATCCAGTAACCAAATGACACACCACACCAGCAGGGGATAAGGATAATTTGCACCGCTCTCCATAAAATCGCGAACTCGCGGAAGATATTTAGGCAGCAACTGTTTTTTAAGGGCGATTTTCTCAGCGATATTTTCACGCTCAGAAAGCAGCTTTAAATCGTGCTCCAATTCACTCTCTACCACTACGCGGTCGTGGTTGGTTTTCATCTTCTGGCCGGGTGTTTCGGTTTCTACCGCTTCTGCCTCTGTCTCTAATAGGTGGACAGCAGCAGCCAAGCATCTCTTTTTATGACGCAATGCAAGACTCATAATCATTACCCGTTTTTGTGTTCTGTAAATCAGGCGCTTTAAAAAGCCCCCGACCAGTCGCTAAATCACGGTGGCCGAGGGAAGCCCGCTTGCGCCTATCCGTAATCTATTAAGCCCAACCGCCCTGACCGTCTGGCAGCTCCACATTTTTAAATTCGATTGCGGCCGCTTTATCCAATGTTTCCACCACGTAGGCTTCATTCATGGTGTTGTAATGTTCAACACGGTCGCGTTTGCTGTTATCTTCGATCTTCTGGCGTACTGCACCGTTTTGGTAATACAGGCTTAAGTTGTCCCAGCTGGTAATTAACAAACCTCGCGCAGGGAAGAAGGGCAAGGAGTGGGAGGGCAAACCGCCATAGGTGCGAGTCACCGCGCTGTTTTCCACTCGCTCTTTCTCGCTGGGTTTTTGACCCTGAGAGATATAAAGCTGTGACTTATCCTGTGCTAACAGGTCACGGCCAATTACAGCCACCAAGTCATCGCCATCGCGGAACGGGTCCGCTACCAATTGCAATACATCGTGAACCAGTGCATCCAAGTTGACGTAATCACCACCGGCGCCAATACGAATTTTCCCGGCGGTTTCACCCTCTTTCAGCATCTGGGCACTTGCGTTGTAATTGCGCAAGTGTTGAAACCAGCCTACGTTTACATCTTCGCCGTTGGGGTTAGCGTTGGAATTCGTCTCAGCGGCAGCTTGGGCACCATAAAAACCGTGTTTGATTCGCGCATGGGCAATGGCTTTGCGCACATACTTCATAAAGCGGTCGTTAAAGTCGGAGAATTTCGCCCAGGCATCCAGGGTTTGATAGAGAATGTGAACGTCATATTCCGTTTTCACGCATTCATAACCGAATGCATCTAGGCCCAGTGGGTCTACGGTCTGGCGGTCATTACTTGTGGTATTGGTTCGTTTACCGACCATGCCATTTACTGAGCCGAGAATTTTCTCGCCTTTCAGCTCATCCACGCCAATTACATTAATGCGCTGTAGAAAAGCGGAAGACTCGACTATTTTGTCCATCAGCCTTTGTTCAATGCTTGGTGTAGCTGCAAAGGACTTTTCTACATTCTGGATGCCATACGTTTTGGCCATCCTTTCAATCATTGCGGAGTATTTCTGTCGAGTGTCGTTGCGCATAAAATTGTCTCTGAAAATTTTAAATTTGGTTAGGGACTCACACTATGAAAAATGTAGTGTCTTAAATAACTTCTTCCTCAGCGCCTCCACTACCTTCGAGAACCTCTGTACCCTTAACTTCAGTTTTCAGCGCATCACTGAATTTCTGCTCCAGATCATCAACTTTGGTTTTCAGTGCGTTGTACGCCTCAAGAGAAACTGTCTCTTCGGTTTCAGACTTATCTGACTCTCCCTTGTCATCATTCAAGGAAAACTGCGAATACTTCTCACCCAATGCCTCAATTTTTTCATTTTGAGATTTAATCTCGCCCATAAGCTGGGTAAATTGTTTTTCATTCATAGCGTCGCTGCCCTGCTCTCTCTGTTCAGGTGGTGTGGTGGTTTCTGATTCGCGGCCAATGCTCTTAAGGAATCGACTAAAAAGACCTTGGCTGCCTTCCAGCTCTAGGGTAGGAATTTCAATTGCGGAGGAAAAGTAATTCTCGGGGTT
Source organism: Microbulbifer variabilis (assembly GCF_020524905.1). Classification (GTDB taxonomy): domain Bacteria; phylum Pseudomonadota; class Gammaproteobacteria; order Pseudomonadales; family Cellvibrionaceae; genus Microbulbifer; species Microbulbifer variabilis_A. The sequence continues at coordinate 39,995 of NZ_JAIVKI010000014.1, forward strand.
TTGGGCACGGCTAAACTGTAATTCTGAGGTGCCTAAACTGGCGGGACTATCTGTTACCGCGAGGCCGGCAAGGTAGGCTTTGCCGCTGTCGGCAAAGTTCGGTTGAATTTCAATGCTGGTGAATAGCTTTTGGCCACGATTGTTTAAATACATCAGTTCATCCGTTGGCGATAAACGCGCGAACAAACACATACGACCTTTACTATCCTTTTCCGCCTTTACTTCCAAGACCTTACCAAAGTTGCCAAATATACGGATGTGCTCATACCAAATATTTGCGGTGTACTCTTCCGGGTCATAACTCTCCGCCATTTGCTCAATTTCTTCTGAGCCAATATTGCGACCGTCGATAGTAGGGCCACTGGTAGCCACTTTCACAAAATCGGTAGAGAGCTTTCTGGACATGGTTTCCGCAGTTCCTTGATTAATTTTTATTTCCCCTTGGGAACAGCCCGCAGATTAAGAGCTAACCAAACCCCAAACAATGAGCGGAATTCCTACGAATTCCGATATTGAGAAAATAGGTATTTATAGGAATTAATTTTCATTATTCCCTGCGTCTTCTTCCGTACACTGCGGCGCATGGCTACTTACTCAGATGAAATAAAAACTGCCGCCAAAATGATGTGGCTGCGTAGGGTGTCCGCACGAGAGATTGCGGAACAGTTAAACCTGAATAATTCGCGGGTGGTTTATCAGTGGGCGGAAAAAGGCCACTGGGAAGAAATGCTTCAGCATGAAACCGTGGAGCAAGCCACCGCTCGCCGCCTGATTGTGTTGGTTGAAAAGCCCAACAAGACTAAGGAGGATTTCACTGAGATTGACCGTCTCAGCAATCTACTGGATAAGCTGGCCGGTATTGACTTAAAGAAAGCGCGCATGGCCAAAGAGAAAGCCATGGCCTCGCGTGGCGAACGCAGTGAAGGCAGGGGGAAAAAGAAGAAGCCCAAAAACGACATCAGCGAGATCACCCCCGAACAGCTGGAAAAGATTCGCAAAGAGCTGTTTTACGAGTATCAACACCGCTGGCATGAAAACAAGGATCAGCGAACCCGCTTTATCCTTAAATCCCGCCAGATAGGCGCAACTTATTATTTCGCCTGGGAGGCGTTCGAGGATGCAGTCACAACCGGAGACAATCAAGTATTTCTATCAGCAAGCCGTAACCAAGCTGAAATATTTAAAGCCTACATCATTAAATTTGCCCGAGAGTATTTCGACGTTGAATTAAAAGGAGTAGATTTTATTGAGCTGTCGAACGGTGCAGAGCTTCGATTTGTCTCGACCAATGGCAGGACCGCACAAGGGTATAATGGCCACTTCTATGTGGATGAGGTCTTTTGGATTCCAGATTTTGAAAGAACCAATGAACTCGCATCAGGTATGGCTTCCCATAAAAAATGGCGCCGCACTTATTTTTCAGTTCCTTCGATAAAAAGTCATAGCGCCTATGACATGTGGAGCGGAAAGGTCTACAACGATAATGCAAAGAACAGAGCAGATTTTGACCTAAGCCACGATGCACTCAAAAACGGAAAACTGGGGCCTGACAGGATATGGCGGAATATTGTTACCGTCATTGATGCCGAGGAGCAAGGGTGTGATCTATTTGACTTGGAAGCACTCAAAATTGAGAACAGTAAATCGGCATTTAATAATAAGTATATGTGCGCCTTTATGGAGGCGGGCCTATCGGTCTTTAAACTAGATGATCTTCTATCCGCTGCCGTTGATTCAGACAGCACCTGGAAAGATTACAAGAGAAAAAACCAGCGCCCCTATGACAACCACCCGGTGTGGATTGGCTACGATCCTTCCCGTAGCGGAGACGGTGCCGCTATTGTCGTATTGGCACCACCTTTAAAAGAGGGCGAAAAGTTCCGGGTACTGGAAAAGATCGTTATGCGTAACCGCGCCTGGCAGTGGCAGGCAAATCGCATGCGCGAATTGATCGAAAAATACAATGTGCAATTTATCGGTATTGACTGCACCGGCCCCGGCCACGGGGTATTTGAGATGGTGAAAGATTTCTACCCCCGCGCCACACCAATACATTACGGCCTTGAGACAAAAACCAATCTGGTCCTGAAGGCCCAGGATGTTGTGGAAAGCCATCGTATCGAGTGGGACGCCGAGCACACAGACATCGCCCAGGCTTTTCTACAAATCCACCAGACAACCACCGGCAAAGACCAAATCACCTATGCCGCCAACCGCTCAAGCGCTACCGGTCACGCGGATGTGGCTTGGGCGATTATGCACAGCCTCAGCAATGAACCCCTAAACCGTAAACGGCGAAAGTCTTCAGTAGCATTTGCCAGTTAATACGAGATCACTATGGCTCGAAGAAAGAAGAAATTAACTTCACCCAAAAAACAACAATCCAGCATGAATGCAAGTCCTCAGCCTGCATCATCTGGCAGCCCTACCCTATTCAGCTTTGGCGATCCTGAACCCGTTCTGGGCGGTAACTGGGGGGATTATCTCGGCACTTTCTTAGAGCCCAGTGGCGACTACTATGTACCGCCAGTCAGTCAAAGCGGCCTGGCAAATTTACTGGGAGCCAATGCCCACCACGGCACCATTCCCTATTTTAAGCGCAACCTTTTGCGTAAGTGGTTTACCCCAAGTAATACCTTGCGGCCTGAATGCCTGGCAAATGCCGGGTTTGATCACTCGGTATTTGGTCACTGTTACTTCAAGAAAATATTTAACCCGTTTAACCAGGTACTACGCCTGGCACACTTGCCAGCGCTCAACATGCGTAGAATGAAGGACGCCGACCGCTTTTGTATGTTGCGCCCAGGAGTAGATCCCATTGTTTTCCAGCCCGGCGAAGTGATTCAGCTGAAGGAATACGACCCAACCCAGCAGATATACGGCAGACCACAATATTTAGGCGGTGTTCAGTCTGTGCTTTTGAATGAGGACAGCACCCTATTTCGACGCAAGTATTACAACAATGGCGCCCACATGGGTTACATATTTTATACAACCGATAGCAATCTATCTGATGAGGATGAAAAGGCCATCAAGGAGCAAATCCAGAAAAGTAAAGGGGTTGGCAATTTCCGTTCTATGTATCTCAACATCCCCAACGGTAAAGAGAAGGGGGTCCAGATCATCCCCGTTGGGGATATTGCCACCAAAGACGAGTTTGATCGTATTAAGAGCCTAACTCGCAACGATATCCTCAGTATGTGGCGGATACAGCCAGCACTGGCAGGAGTTATGCCTGAAAATACAGGGGGGTTCGGGGATATAGAGAAAATCACCCGTGTTTACTACGAAAATGAAGTGCTCCCAATGCAGGATGTGTTTATGCAGTTGAATGAATGGCTTCCAAGAGATAAAAAAATTAGATTCGAAAAACCGGATTTCACAAAAAACCAAACCTGAAGGTTTAATTTTAATACTTATTGTTTTATTTATAAAACCGGGATAGTAAAATGTGCAAATACTTTAGGGAAGGTTCCGAGGGAGACATGCAAATTAACTGTATTAAATGCGGTAGTAAGTCGATCATTACTAGTCGCAAAGAGTTGGACCCCAAACTTTCTCAGCTCTATTGCTCCTGCAAAAATATTGAGCACTGTGGTCACACCTTTGTTATGGATTTAAGTTTCAAGCATACAATTTCACCGTCTTTGGTAGATCGTCGCGCCCTGCTTATTGATATTCTAAAAGCCATGCCAAACACAGAGCGCGATGAGATATATAAACAGGCCGCAGCTTGTTAAGCTGCACTTGTCAACAAAGCTGGGATTTTTTGTAAACCTTCCTCCATCCTCTGCTGAATGCGCACCAACTCTTGGTCTATCAATTTCATGTAAGCGGCTAATGATTCAGTAGGAACATCACCATCAATTATTTTTAATGCTAGTCGCACATTCGACAAATCATCGACAAGCTCCATTCGCCGCTCTTCTACCATCCTAATAAGGGATATAGGCATGTTGACAGGTCCACTTTCAGCATTAGTCATCTTTTGAAACTCCTTCTAAAAACTAAGCTCAATAAATCAACCTTGCGAAAAAATTCCATAAGTTAGGTAATTTTTGGAACTTTTTACCACTTGGCCTCCGGTGCTGCAAATCGATTTTTTTCACGTTGCGAATATCGCAATTCTAGACAGTAGAGATTTCGATATTCGCAATTTTGCTTATAATTTGTACAGACTGTGCCCAGTTTTCGGATTAATAGTGGTGTACAGAAATTGACCGTCAATCATTATTCCGAACTTCAACAACAGCGAATCTCCATTGCTAATCGACTGCGACAGGCACGCATCAAGACCAAAATCACCGGACGTAACTTTGCGAGTCAGATAGGAGTTCCTCCTTCTACCTTGTCAAAAATGGAAAAGGGCCAACAAACAATTCCAGCCGAACTGTTATTGATTTGGTGCAAAGCTTTGAGTATCTCGACTAATGAGGTACTTGGCTTAGCTGATTTGGAGTGGGGACCGTTGGTAGGGTATGTGGATCTTTTCAGAAAACTCAGCTCCCAGGGGCGGGAGCTGGTTCTTGGTCATTTGGAACTAGTGGCTAAACTTGAGAAGAAAAAGCGATAAGAATGAATTAGCTGTGATTTACTAGAACATCATTGCACAAAGCAAAGCCTCTCCCACTACGAGTTAGCACCCCAGCTTTTTCCAGGTATTCAAATACCGGTTGTACAACATTGTTTCCGCCCCTGACTTCCCTATTAATATTGCGCATCACTGGCTTCTCTCCATACTCACCGGCGGCTATACGCTGGGCTAATTGCTGCTGTTCAGGTGTTAGCTGGCTAGCCGTAGTCAGTATCTGGTTTTCTGGTTCTTTCGTTACTTCTCCACTTTTATCTGTTTCTGCTTGGTTAACCGTTACAAGCTCTGTTAATGATTCATTCTGGTTGCTTTTAACAGTTACAGCACTGTTAAAAGCTAGTAATGCCACCAGCCCTACCAGGTCAGTGATTACTGCCAACGCCAGAAAAGCACTGTGCTGTATCTTGCTGGCGTCCAGGTGGGTAAGGGTTGCCAAACCAGAAAATGCCGCCTGTGCGCTGTCTGTGGTGCTTCCTTGCACCGATTTTAGCTGGGCCAGTACCTCATCCCGTCTTGCTTCCAGTTCATCGAGTCGTTTATCCGTTTTAACAGCCACTTTCCGAAAATCCGTTGCCGCATAGTCGGCAATAATCCCGTTTATATTGTTTATTCGTTGGTTATAACTGTTCAGCTGTTGTTTCAACGTCTGATACTCCACACTGTTTACCGCGCTCACTTGCTGTTGCTCCGTTGTGTGGCTCTCCAAAAAACCAACGGTTGCGCCGATACTGATCAACACCAGAAACGGCCAGAGGAACAATAGAACATTGCCAATAAACCGGCCCTGGCTTCTCAACCAAAGCCCCAGGGGGGCAAAAGAAAATTTGCATAGCTCCAGGGCGGCAGCGGTTAGCCCTGCCACCACCCCGCCAGCGGTCAGCCCCCAAACCAGCGGCTCACCTTCCGCAGAGGGAATCGAAATCCACAACCCCACGGTGAATACAACGGAAGTGCCGCAAAATATCAGCGCGGCAGCTCCTGTGATCCATTTCCAAAAAATCACTACTCGCCCTCCTTTGCTTCTTTTAACTTATCCTTTAACCAGGTGGTGCCCCTTTCTATCGCTGTCAGTTTTGAGGCGCCGGTAACGGGCAAACGAACCTCACCCACACAGGCACGAAACATTAAATCTGATTCCTCAATATCCACTTCAGCAGTAACACCGATATCCAATAAAAACTTGGCTCTTTCTGGGATTGAGCCCAGCTTTTCCCAGGCTTCCATTTGCTCTTCAGTCACTTACTATCCCCCACTTTCCCTAGTGAATTTTTCCTGATCCCTTGCACAAAACCCCGGTGGACTTTGATGGGGTTTTGATCTCTTCTAAAATGCCTATCGCACAATCTGCTAGTTGACTCCTCGCCCAGTCCGTGTTGTAGGTAATCTCTGCGGTTAGCTTTCCACCATTGATTAAGTGCGCTTCATACCCCCCTAACATTTCAGCTAAATAATGGATTCGATCTAACAAAGCGGTAGAAATGGCTATTGTTGATTTAGGCATTAGCAAACCCTCCCAGCTCGCGGTTTAGTTTCTTTAACTCTGTGGCGCGTTCTTCATGTGCTACAAAAATCTCCTGAGCTGCCTTGAGTTCTCGCGCGGCTTCCTCTTTGCCAACCGTGGTAGTTTCCGGGCAGGCAATACGCTCTCGACACAGGGCCAACGCCAGGCGTACTTGGCGGGCTTCAGCGAGGTCGAGTAAAAATACTTCCTTGGGCATAACGGTTTCCTCATTGTTAAATCGTGCAAACTGTTGCGGGCGCTGCCCGCGATAGGTGTAGGCGGCCTCACGGTAGAGGCAGCCAAATAGCAATTCATCGCGCACAACCTCGGGCCAACTACAGGCCGTGTGTATCTGTGCGTTGTTCAACCAGGCGTTGTAAACCTGCACTTCTGTGATCTCTCCCAGAAATAGCGACAGGCTGCGCTGGTGTTCCATGACCTAGCCCTCCCCCTGTTCACGTATTTCGCGCACTTGGTCCCGCAGGCTGTTTAGACGTATGCGCATATCCATTGCTAGGTTGGTGCTCTGTTTCTTCAGCCACTCCCTAACCTCACTGCGGGAACGGGTACAAAGCAGATACCAAGCCAGACAGTTACGGCGGTGGGACTCGCTGTTGGTGTCGGTGGCGCTAGAAATAAGAGGGGGGGTATCGGAAAGACCTAACCGGCCTAACACCCCCTGAGTCGCATCTAAAAAGTCCTTGTTTTTCATGCACTTAGCTCTCTAAATTCGGTTAGGTTGCAAACCTAACCTGACCTAACCAAAAACCTAACCAATTGATTTATAAGGATTTTTTTAAATCTAAAAGTTAGGTTTTAGTTTTTTTGTTTTCCTAACTTGGTTAGCCCTCGGTTAGGAAAAAGTTAGTTTTTCCGGTTTCCCTGAATCCCGCGTGGTTGCTAGCTTTGCTGGCTTTTTGGGGGCCCGGTTAGCTCGGTTAGGTCTTTCCGAAACCCCCTATGGATTCTCAAGCGGCCCCCTTATCGGCGTCCCGGTTCTGGAAAACCCAGCAATAACGGGCGCGATCACCATCGATTGCCGACTTCACGTTTTTACAGCCCACGAACTTGTGGCGGCGGCTATTGGGCAACAATTTCTTAAGCTCTTTGATATCCGGGTGGTCCACCTTGGCCAACTCGCACTGCTGCTTGTAATGAATCAGGTTAATTGCAATAAGGCCGTTGTCTTTGCTGTGGTTGAGGGTTTGCGCCTCTATCTTTCCGGCGTTATTGGCGTACACATCGGGCGCATGGTGGTCTTCCACCAAGCGCACATTGAGGTAGTCGTATATCTCCCAGAATTTCTGCACCTCCGGGTGATCCGCACTAAGACGGCCCTGACGGTTCACAGCGCGGGTATAGATAAAGTGCTGAATATCCGCGATGGTCTTAGGCTCAAGAGAGGGGAACAGGATTGGCAAGGCTCCTGCCATGGCCGAAACCATCGCATGGGTTTTCACCACCCGCTGGTCGTGGATCTCACCTCGGTGGGCATACTCTGAATCTAGGAGTGGGTAGTCCTGTAGGATTTTGGCAACAATCGCTTTTTCATGGTGCAGGGCAGCGGGGAGAAAGCCGCTAACCTCTTCTACTGCGGCCCTTTCAAAGCGCTGTGCTAACAGCTTGGTCTTTTCTGAGAAGTGGGCCTTGGTTGCATGGCAATGGACAATCCGCGAGAGAAGCGCGGGGCTACCGTCTACCGTGTCATTCTGGGCAATCACAATGGAGCCGCGAAACGGCGGATCTACGGTTTCATTGCCACGATTGAAAGCACCGGTTGAGCGAATAGCGCGACCGTTATAGGCGGTTTTCAATTCCTCAAAGTCAAAGGCGCCCTTCTTGGCTTTGTCGTTCTGGCGGTCGGATTCAATCAGCACCACCGGCATATTGGACAACTGCGAGAATGCGCGTGTGCGCGCGGCAAATGTGGCTTTACTGGGATCAAACCCTTCAAAGTCATCACGCCCACACAGCTTCCACAAAAATTCAATTACTGTGGATTTACCGGCGCCATGCTCGCCGGTTAGCTCCAGGAATGGAAAAACTTTCAGCTCTGCGCGTATCTGCTCAGCAAACAAAGAACCCATCCAGAAAGCTAGGGCAACCATGCCAAGGTGAGAAAACACCAGGTGATAGTCATGTACCCAGCTGGGATCAAAGCTTTTATTGTTGTGAATATAGAAACTTTTAAAGCCCGTTTTTATACGGTGCTTACCTGCAACAAAATAGCCTTGCTTATTTACTTTTAACCGGCGGCCATTGTGAAAGGCAAAATCCTGAAAGACATAGGTTTGGCAGGATTTGTCGTACCCCTGAAAGCTAATGGTCTGTACTTGCTTAACGCCATTATCAAACCAGCGATCACGCAGCATTTTTAACTGGTTTTCACTGCCATCAAAAGTGCTGCCGGGCGCCTGATTGAGTAGCGCCTTATTAAATGACTTTGGGCTCTCTAGGTTTGAGCCGGTAAGAGCTACTTGTACGCCCTTGCCCCGTGGGGCATGAATATCAAAGAAGTAGGCAACATCCGAAGTTTCTTGATCAATCTCACAATAGAGAAATTTAGGAAGGCAGTTGCTAATGCTATTAACATCTAGGTTACTGTTGAAAAGTTCCCGCCCTCTATCTGTGGCCAGGGCATCTTCAATAGTTTTTACCGCTTCTTTTTTTGTATCGGTGTCTTCTATATCAGTCTGATTTTGATCCTCAATTGATCTGGACAAATCTTTGTTAATATCATCATCAATATGTACGGAATAAAGACGGTTATTGAAATCAAGCACCGTATAGTTACGGCGCTTTTTGCAATACCAGTGGTAGGCTTTTTCTTCAATACTGCTGGCAGTAAACAGGCGCCCTCGGTATAGGCACTCTTCTATAAAGTCAGGTGTTAATTTCTCCGCTCGGTATAGGTCATCCCAGTCATTACCACTACCAACCAGCGCAACGTCCACTTTTTCTTTCATGGTTTGCAGACGTTCATAATATTTTTTGGCCATGGAACGACCGGCAAAGTCATCATCATAGCCAAGGCGCCAGGTTATGCCCTGGCTTTTGTGCTGTTCTATTAGCTGAGTTGGGAGGTTGTTACTAGAAAATGCGGCGACCACTTTATATCCGCACAACCATAAAGCGATTGCATGAAAAATGCCCTCAACAATAAAAACTACATCCCCCTCTTCTATTTTTTGCGAAGGTGGCTGCCAGCATTTTCCTCTGTATTTAATATCCTTCTTAAAAAAGGATTTATCACCTAGCTCACGTTCGTGAGTCTTATTAATGACGCGATCCCAGTAGAATCCATCCCAAAGTTGGAATCGAACGACTGGGGCATATCCTGCCCCATTTGGGAGTGGCCGCGCCGCCTGTTCAAACCAGTCTCCCACTTTAAGAAGTGGGAACTGGCGGACATGCTCAATATAAGCACAAGCGGTCGCGTTGGGTTCTTCAGGAGTTGCCGGGAATCTTTCAGAGAAATTTTCAAAAATATCTGGATAAATATCCCTAACAGACTCCTCATAGCCGCAATTGTTTTTATGGTTACAGCGCACGACTATCGGTTTTTCAACACTTATCCAGGCCGATTTTTTTCCGCAGTCTGGACAAGTTCCAGAACTCAAAAATTTACCACTCCTTTTGAATTTGAAACTTAAATCTTTTTCTAGCGATTCAATAACATCGCTGTTTATTTGGCTGTAGTCCATGACCGCACCCTATTCTTCAATTGAGTGTGGGTCTTCTTTCAAGCAGATTTGGGCCAGCTTAACCATGTTTATCAGGTTGTATCGGCCGATCTTGATTGTTGGAAGGTAGCCACGCTGTACCTGACCCCGCACAGTGGCAAGCGTCAGACCTGTATCAATCGCGTACTGCTCTTGAGTTGAAACGGGGGATTTAAGGGTTGGTGGGTCTAGTTTCTCGCGCACTTCAGCTGTCCTTTAATACTCACTGATAACTTGTGAGTCTATTTTTAATGCTCTAGAGGTTTAGAATCAATACTTTTTTGTAACATTTCTTATCTTATGGCGCTTTTTTCAACGGAAAAGTATTGATGTAATGACTTTTCGTTTCTAAATGTGTGCTTTTTAGGCTAAATTCCGCCCCCAACACGCAACAGAGGGGGGTAAAGATGAACGAGCTGCCTACAGATAGCGCTGGTGGGAGACTGCGGATAGTTAGAGAGGCCGTAGGGTTGACACAAGCTGACTTTGCCAAAAAGCTGGATTTGAAAACCCATCAAATAAAAAACATTGAATACGGCACTTCTCGAATTTCTGAAGATGTATTCGCAATAATCGGGCGAGAGATGCCGGAGCTTCTGCCCTGGGTTGTGTATGGCGGTACAGCTTCTATTGAGCAGCTAAGACAAAGCAAAAGTGATTTTTGTAAGTTACTACTAGCCCGTCTAGATATTGGTCTTGTTACTAATGCTGCCTTTTTGGAACCCCAGAATGGCGATTAAGAAACTTGATAGCGGACGCTGGCAAGCAGATATCCAGCCTCAAGGGCGTGGTGGGCGTAGGGTTCGCAAATCATTTGATACCAAAGCAGAAGCGATAAGATGGGAACGCGCGCAATTTGCAGCCGCTGACAAAGGCGAGTGGACTCCTCCCAAAAAAGACAAACGAGGACTGCGCGACCTGATAGAAGAATGGTTCAAGTTGCATGGGCACACCCTAAAAAAAGGTGAGGAGCGCAGAGACTATTTACTATCCCTTTGCCAGTTAATGGGTGAACCATTGGTAAAAGAGATTACTCCAGGGTTTTATGCCGAGTTTCGCCAGAAACGACTACAAGGTGAATTAAAGGCAAATAATAGACATCAAGGTCCAATCTCAGCCAACACCTGTAACCATGATTTGGCGTACTTACGCGCGGTTTTTAATGAGTTAATACGCCTGGGAAAATGGCAAGGCGAAAACCCCCTTGCAGGAATCCGGCGATTAAAACATGACGACCAAGAGCTTAGTTTTCTCGACCAGGACCAGATTCACACGCTGTTAAGTGCTTTAAAAGAAAGTGGCTCAAAACACGCTTACCTAGTAGCCAAAATATGTTTGGTAACTGGCGCCCGCTGGAGTGAAGCCCAGAACCTACGCGGAGAGCAGATCCGCAACTGTCGAATAACTTTCTCGCGTACTAAGAGTGGAAAAGTTCGCTCTGTTCCAATCAGTGAGACACTAGATAAGGAAATATTCGCGGAAAGGTCCCGAACCGGCCCCCTATTCCAATACTGTTATAAGGCTTTCACCAGAGTATTAGGGGCTTGCAATATCCAGCTCCCTAAAGGACAGGCTAGTCACGTACTGCGGCACACCTTCGCAAGTCACTTCATTATGCGCGGCGGGAACCTACTCACGCTCAAGGAAATTCTAGGCCACTCTGATATAAAAATGACCATGCGATATGCGCACCTGTCGCCAGAGCACCTAGAGGACGCAATATCTAAAAATCCCCTTGCTGAGATTGCATAGTGTCAACAAGGTGTCAACGCGGATGAATAATAGAGAAAAACAAAGGGGGTGAACCCCTTGTAATAGCTAGATTTTGAGCTTTACAGATCACTAAAGATTATCTGATTAATGGACTGTTAATCATTGGGTCGCTGGTTCGAGCCCAGCAGGCGGAGCCAAATAAAAACCCCACATAGCATGCTATGTGGGGTTTTTTCTTGTTTGTACACGCTGTATTTTTCACTACCCCGCCAAATTAAGTTAGCCCCATGCTTAATAAAACTGGGGCCTCCAGGGGAAATGCTATCAGCGTAAAACTATCACTATCTTAAGCCGCCCTAACCAGTAACGGGAAGTCGCTCAACGGTAGCCATTTTTACTGGAGCCCGCACTTTAACAGAGCAGGACCAAACTGCATCGACTAAGCCTTGCTTAGAGGTATAACCACTTACCGATTCAGACAAAATCTGATGGACCTTCTCACAGTGATGTTCAGCGCAAGCCTGCCTCAGCATCGCAATTTGCGAACGCAAAATATCTCTATCCAGAAACTCCTCTTCCGCCCGCATAATCATCGGGTGGTCGGTGCCCGAAACATTGTCGCCGAGCAACAGCTCCTCGTAGAGCTTTTCCCCAGGACGCAAACCAGTCACTTGAATCTCAATATCGCCATCAGGGTTTTTCTCATCCTTTACAGAGTGCCCCATAACCCTGATAAGTCGTTCTGCAAGGTCGTAAATCTGTACTGGCTCTCCCATATCCAATACAAATACATCACCATTGCGCCCCATATTACCCGCCTGCAAAACAAGCTGGGCAGCCTCGGGAATGGTCATAAAGTAGCGAGTTACCTTGGGATGGGTCACAGTAACGGGGCCACCCGCATTAATCTGATCGGTAAACAAGGGGATAACCGAGCCAGAGGACCCCAGTACATTACCAAAGCGGACCATACAGACCCGCATTTTGCTGGAGTGACGCCCAAAATCCTGACACACCAGTTCGGCGAGACGTTTCGTAGCCCCCATCACATTCGTTGGGCGTACGGCCTTATCAGTGGAAATCAGAACGAACAGCTCCACCTTAGACCCTTCTGTAGCCTCCAAAACTGACAGAGTGCCCAGCACATTATTGTCTGCCCCCAAAACGACATTCTGCTCAACAAGCGGAACATGCTTATAGGCAGCGGCATGATAAATAGTATTTACCGAAAAGCCTTTAATGATGTCTGCCATCCGCACTTTATCCCGGACATCACCCAGCAATGCAGTCACCTTGAGCTGGTACCCTTCATCCAACTGCTGCTGGCGAAGCTCACGCTCGATTTGGTAAAGAGCATACTCAGAGGACTCCACCAGCACTAGGTGAGCGGGTCTCCATTGGGCGATCTGCCGGCAAAGTTCCGACCCAATAGAGCCACCGGCACCAGTAACCAGCACCACCTTGCCGCTAATAGAGCCTGCTATCAAAGTCTTTTCGGGCTCCACCGGAGCCCTACCTAAAATATTCTCGTAGGTTTGAGACATATCTTCGGTGCGGCCCGCCGCATCAACCAGCTCTTCCACACCAGGGATGGCCTTGACCACCAACCCCTGCTCACGAAGCCCCCTCGCAATTTCCCGACGTCGGCGCTTGGGCACGCCGGGCATCGCCAGCAAAACCTCAGCAATATCAAGGTCAGCAACAACGCTAAGGATATTTGCCGGGGAATAAACCATAACTCCATCAATCAGGGTCTTCTGCTTAGAGGTGTTATCATCAAAAAAGGCGACGGGCTTATAGATCTCACCATGAAGCAACGCCTTATAAACCTGTAAACCAGCTGTACCAGCGCCATAGATTGCCACGCGAGTCTTGTGGATTTCCAAGGCCATCTGATAGTAAATCCTGACCAGCCAGCGAGATCCACCCACAGCAATCAGTGCAAAGCACCAGTAGATAACTGGGACTGAACGAGGGACGCCCGCAGTCGTCAAATAAGAGGCTACTGCAAGCAAAATTGAGGATGCGGTAACCCCCTGGAGCACGGCGATAACTGCTTTCTGCCCCATATAGCGAATAACCGTGCGGTACAAACCGAGCTTAAGAAAGATAAAGCTACTGGAGCAGATGGTGATAACCAGGCAGGCTAGCATTGGCAATGTCACGGCCTCAGCAAAGCCATTCAGCCGAATTGCCATAGCGATAAAAAAGGCAAGGCTCAACATCGCAAGGTCAAACAGCAACATCATTGTCGGCTTCTTGGCCCTATCAAATTTTCGCCAAATACCTATCACAGGATTACTCCAAACATAAAATCAACCAATCCCTGGCACCCATTCGAGCGGCCAGCAAAGTCAAGCTGCCGCCAAGGCGACAAAAGCGAATGCAACACTAGATGCAGCAAGCATCAACACCAGTTGCAGATTTAGCGTTTTTCTCACCCCAATGCGGAGTGCCAAGCGCTGGTAAAAGTGCTCTCGGTGGGCCTCCCACCAGCGCTGCCCAGTGACTACTCGACGCAATAATGTATAACTGGCATCCATCCAAAATGGGCTAAAAACAATGATCGGGAACCATAACTGAAAGGCTCCCCTTTGCCACCCAAACACGCTTAAAGCGAATACTGCCAAGCCAATACCTGTCGACCCCGCATCCCCCATAAAAATTCGTGCAGGCGGCCAATTAACGTGCAGGAAAGTCATTGTGCACGCCACAAATAAGGCACACACACCGACTAACTCCCAATCACCAGCCAAAAAGCATGCCAGGCCAAGAGATAAAAAACCGATCACAGTCATACTGCCGGCAAAACCATCCATGCCGTCCATGAAATTGTACAGATTGATCATCCAAACCCCCGCCAGAACAAGGGCGGGGCACCACCACCAGTCCACTGCTTTGGGCAGCGAAAGAATAATCAGTAAGGCAGCGATTAACTGGGTAGCGAAACGTACCCGAGCAGCCACATGCCGCACATCATCTATTGCTGAAACAGCGAGCAGCAGGAAAAAAGACATATAAACTAGCAAAGGGAAAGACGCAGGCCCCACAGCTAAGCCCAGGCCGCAACCTGCCAGCAGTGCCCAACCACCAGTGCGAGGAACCGGGGCGCTATGCATGGAGCGATGATTGGGCACATCCAGGGCCAAATTGTGCATACGCGACAGCAGGACTGATGTCATGCCATAACTTAATACTCCCCCAGCAAGCAAGGGGAGCACCCAGGCTAACAATGAACCTGTCAAACCTTTCTCCTTCAACACCTACAATTGACGCCACATAGCGCTAAAACCCAAACCTCAGAACAAGCGCTGGCATCAATTCGCAGCAGAGGAGAGCTGAAGCACAGAAGCACCCTACCCAATCAACAAAGGCGGCTCCTCCTCGCCCCTAACCCAAGGCAACTACAATCGAATCCGCTCACGATTCTTGTCGAGCGTCGCCGCTCCAATCCCTTTGACATTGAGCAACTGATCTAGCGATGTAAAGGGACCATGCTGCTCCCGATACTCAATAATCAGTTGCGCTTTGGTCTCACCAATGCCAACAAGTTTTTCCGCCAGCTCTGCCGCAGATGCACTGTTTACATTGACCGCAATAGAAGCTTGTTGCGCAACCTCAATTTCATCAGCAAATAATGCCGATGAGGAAAAAAATGAAAGGGCAATTGCCAATAATACAGAAAATAACGGATGAGCTTTTATCATGATCGACTCCCAGTGAAAGTGATTTGGTTTCACATTGGGACTGCTTTACCTCCCCAAGCCGGACCATGATACCAACAGGCCATATAAGACTACTGCAAAGGCTTATTACACTACATGACACCCAGTCAAAGCAAACAAACCTTATTTTCCTGCAATTTCAGCCAATATATCTTGCAAGGCTGCCAGGGGGTCCTCTGCCGCCGTGATTGGTCGGCCGATTACCAAGTAGTCAGATCCTTGGCTCAATGCCTCAGAGGGGGTCAGCGTGCGTCGCTGGTCGCCGACATCACTGCCAGCAGGACGAATTCCAGGGGTCACCAGCGCAAAATCCGAGCCAAAGGCTGCTTTTAGCGCTTCAGCTTCACGGGCAGAGCAGACCACACCATCAAGGCCACAGGACTGAGCCTGAGCGGCCAGGTTAAGTACCTGTTCCTTCAACGGCTTACCAACCCCAGTTGCTGCAAGCTCTTCCGGGGTGGTACTAGTCAGCACAGTGACTCCGATCAGCAACGGCTTACCCTCACCAAACTC
This sequence comes from Microbulbifer variabilis, assembly GCF_020524905.1. Lineage (GTDB taxonomy): Bacteria > Pseudomonadota > Gammaproteobacteria > Pseudomonadales > Cellvibrionaceae > Microbulbifer > Microbulbifer variabilis_A. The sequence goes on from NZ_JAIVKI010000014.1 coordinate 55,760, forward strand.
ACTCAACGCATCGGCAGCCGCTCTCATCATGCGCTCTCCGCCACTAGCATGCACGTTTACCATCCAAACACCCAGACGCGCTGCTGCCCTTACTGCTGCTGCAACGGTGTTGGGGATATCATGAAATTTCAAGTCGAGAAAAACCTGAAATCCGCGATCAACAAGGGCACGAACCAGATCTGGTCCCGCAATAGTGAATAATTCCTTGCCAACCTTTACTCGACAAAGAGACGAATCTAACTGATCCGCCATAGAGAGCGCGGCAGCGGCGTTGTCATAATCGAGGGCGACAATAACCGGGGAAGAGACTTGAGAATGCAAAGAAATACCTCTTAAAAAATTAGATTAGAAAGCGATCGAGGAAACCCATCACTCCCCCTCAATCCCCTTGACTGAGTGGACAGAATCCCAATGCTTACAGCTTGGGCATAACCAGTGCAACTGGTTTCCGGAGAACCCGCAATTACTGCAACGATAGTGCGGACGACTGGCGATCAGTTGATCAATCAATGTTTTCAGCAGGGAGAGATTTTCCTTCGACCTGCCTTGTGTCGTGCCGATATATAAATCCAGAAAACGACCAAGTCCGCGCAACGACGGGCGTAGAGCAAGCTGCTTCCCCATAAAGGCTGCCGCAGCGGCTTCGCTATCCTGCTCTTGAATCCTGCCAGTAAGGGCGATCAGCACACTATTCGAAGGGTGCTCCTTGAGGAGTGACTCAAGATAGCGATCCAACCCTTTTCCATCACCCTGCTCGACATAGCAGGTGATTAAAAGCTCCAGAATTTCTGGAATATAGTCAGGGCTTTGCTTGGGAATCCGCTGTAACACCTTGATGGCATCCCGCTGCTTACCGAGCAAATATTCAAGACGCGCCCACAGCAAGCAGGCTCTGACCGAGCTGCGATCATACCCCATAGCTGCATCGAGATGTTTCCGGGCACTCAAATAGTCTTTGCCTGCAATAGACTCCTCAGCCAACTCACAGCAAAAGTGCGCCTGTATAGGGGCCCAGTCGGCGGACAATCGCTTGAATCGGCGACCGTGCAAAAGGTTTACCGCATGAATGGCTTTGGCCCATTCTCTCTCATCCCTATAAACCTCTATTAAGTGCTCGAGACTGGTTGCCCGCAACTCCTGTGAGGTCTCAACCAGCTCCTGCAGAAGTCGCTCGGCCCTGTCTAACCAGCCAGCGGCGATATAGTCGCAGGCCAGCTCGAATTGGGCTTTATGCTGACTCTGTCTTGATAGGCTGGGACGCGCCAACAGGTTCTGGTGGACCCTGATAGCCTGATCGTACTCTCCCCGTCTACGCAAGAGATTACCCAAGGCCAGGTGTGTATCGAAAGTGACCGGACTTACCTCAAGAGAATCGATAAACTTCTCAATCGTATCATCGTGGTGCTCACTCAGCAGGTAATTAAGCCCCTGCGCATAAGAGCGGGCTAGGGACTGCTCCCGCTCACTAAAATCGGGCTTTTTCCTGGAACTACCGCGACCCAATACCCAACCGATAGCAACAGCAGTCAACAGAAAGAAGAAGTAGGCAAGATCCAGCAAGTCAGTCTCCGGAAGCCTTTCGGTGAACGGCTTGCAGTTCGCGCTCCATCTTTTTGAGCTGCTTGCTCAAACCTCGAACGCGGCGATGCTGGGAGAAAATCGGTAAAAGACTGGCAAGAAAGCCGAGCAAAACACCCAGCAACAACATACAAATTAGCCAAACCCCAACACTACCGGGCTGCAAGGAGTAGCCCGCAATAACCGGGGATATCACCTGGGAGTTTTCCACCGCAAAATAGATACCGAGAGCAACGCAAACCAGGGCCAAAAGACCGAAAAAAAAGTGCATCAGCCAGCGCAGAAATGACAAGGGAACCTCCACGTTCCACAAAAGATTGGCTCAAACTAGCGGCCACAAGGATTTTCAGGCGAATGATACTGCCATTTTGGAAGCTCCACCCCTCTGATCCGGCAATATCCGAGATGCAATCATACTTCGATCCCAGCCACATCGTGCATGCTGCGATTTACTCTGTCGCGCAATTCCTTGCCGGGCTTGAAATGGGGAACATATTTACCCGCCAACGACACAGCATCCCCCGTTTTAGGGTTCCGCCCTGTACGCGGTGCACGGTAATGCAGTGAAAAACTGCCAAAACCTCGTATCTCAATGCGTTCCCCCTGCGAGAGGGAATCAGACATGGTATCCAACATCACCTTCACCGCCAGTTCTACATCCTTAACTGGCAGCTGATCCAACCTCAACGCAATCCTTTCGATCAGTTCGGACTTGGTCATGCGCTCCGCAACCTTTGTAAGTCATTGATTTTCTGGAGAGAGCGCCAATCATCTAATAGAAAGCCGGACTGGGCAACCCCAGTCCGGCTTTCTGGTCACTCCAAGCACTAAACTTGGAGTGGTGAACACTCAAAGACGATTAGTCTTTGTTGTTCATCTGTGCCTTGATCAGGTCACCGATAGTAGCGGGCTGAACTTGCTCAGACTGCTTCTTGCTGTGATCCTTGATGGCTTGCTTCTCGTCATCCTGATCCTTGGCTTTGATGGACAGGCTGATCACGCGGTTCTTGCGATCCACGCTGGTGATCTTGGCCTCAACCTCTTCGCCTTCTTTCAGAACGTTGCGAGCATCTTCAACCTTATCGCGGCTGATTTCGGAAGCACGCAGAATGCCTTCCACTTCATCCGCCAGGGTGATTACCGCTTGCTTAGCATCCACTTCCTTAACGATACCATTCACGATGCTGCCGCGATCGCTGGTGGATACGTAGTCGGAGAACGGATCGGACTCCAGCTGCTTGACCCCCAGGGAGATGCGCTCGCGCTCGGAATCAATACCCAGGATAACAGTCTCGATCTCGTCGCCTTTCTTGAACTTGCGAACAGCTTCTTCGCCAGCTTCGTTCCAGGAGATATCGGACAGGTGTACTAGACCGTCGATGCTGCCATCCAGACCAATGAAGATACCGAAGTCAGTGATGGACTTGATCTTACCGGAGATCTTGTCGCCCTTAGCGAATTTACGCGCAAAGGCATCCCACGGATTTTCCTGGCACTGCTTGATACCCAAGGAGATACGACGACGCTCTTCGTCGATATCCAGGATCATCACCTCTACCTCGTCGCCCACCTGAACAACTTTGGAGGGGTGGATGTTCTTGTTGGTCCAATCCATTTCGGAAACGTGCACCAGACCTTCCACACCCTCTTCCAGCTCGGCGAAGCAGCCGTAGTCGGTCAGGTTGGTTACAACCGCCTTCACGCGGCTGTTTTCCGGGTAACGCTGCTTGATGGATACCCAAGGGTCTTCGCCCAGCTGCTTCAGGCCCAGGGATACACGGCTGCGATCGCGATCGAACTTCAGTACTTTCACTTCGATTTCGTCGCCAACATTCACGATCTCGCTCGGATGCTTGATGCGCTTCCAAGCCATATCGGTGATGTGCAGCAGGCCGTCGATACCACCCAGATCTACGAAAGCACCGTAGTCGGTCAGGTTCTTAACGATACCCTTAATGCTCATGCCTTCTTGCAGGCTTTCCAGCAGCGCTTCACGCTCTTCAGAAGTTGCAGCTTCCATCACGGCGCGACGGGAAACCACTACGTTGTTACGCTTGGCATCCAGCTTGATAACCTTGAACTCGAGCTCTTTACCTTCCAGGTGCGCGGTGTCGCGAACCGGGCGAACATCGACCAGAGAGCCGGGCAGGAATGCGCGGATATTAGCAACATCGACAGTAAAGCCACCCTTAACCTTGCCGCTGATAACACCTTTAACCACTTCGTCAGCTGCGTGAGCTGCGTCGAGGATTTTCCAGGCTTCAGCGCGCTTGGCTTTTTCACGGGACAGACGGGTTTCACCGAAACCGTCTTCTACAGCTTCCAGGGCAACCTGTACTTCGTCGCCCACCTGCAGCTCAACTTCGCCCTTGTCGTTGGCGAACTGTGCGGCAGGGATAACGCCTTCAGACTTCAGGCCCGCGTGAACGGTTACCCAGTCTTTGTCTACGTCAATGACAACACCAGTGACGATAGCGCCCGGTGCCATTTCAACGCTTTTCAGGCTCTCTTCAAATAGATCAGCAAAGCTCTCGCTCATTACATTACCTATAGTGCTGGGTCCAGCCGTTAGTAACTGTTGAGTTTAGTCAACCGCCAGCCAGGACCCCAACCGCGATGCCAGAACGCGGGTCGGATTACAACAACGGCCGGGCAATTCTGGCAAAACCCGGCCGCTATCGTTAAAAACTATTTGCTACTGGCTACTATGGCTCAGAGCGCGATTCGCTCCTGCACCAGTGCCATTACTTTACAGAGAACATCCTCGATCCCCACCCCAGTACTGTCGAGCTCTACCGCATCCTCAGCGGGAGCCAGGGGGGACGCTTTTCGATTCATATCCTGTGCATCACGGGCACGGATGTCCTCCAGCAGGTCGCGGAGGCTAACAGAAACCCCCTTCTCCCGCAACTGCGCTTCACGCCTCCTGGCGCGCTCCTCCGCGCTGGCGGTTAAATACACCTTAACGGGGGCATCAGGGAATACGGTGGTACCCATATCGCGCCCATCCGCTACCAAGCCTGGCTGGAGCCTAAAGTCCCGTTGACGCTGCAGCAGTGCGGCTCGCACGCCCGGGATCGCAGCTACCGTAGAGGCCGCCATACTCACCCGCTCCATTCGGATTTCATGGCTGACCTCCCGCCCCTCCAACAGGACCTGCAAGCGGCCATCGCTTATCGGAAAGCAAACATCCAAATCTTTGGCTACCTGAGTTAGCGCTTCCTCATCGGCGAGATCCACCCCTTTTTCCAGGGCGGCCAAGGCTGCAGCCCGATAGAGCGCACCTGAGTCCAAAAGAGCAAAGCCCAGCCTGTCGGCTAGCAACTTTGCGATAGTCCCCTTGCCTGAGCCACTGGGGCCGTCAATTGTGACGACCGGTGGCAGCTTGCTTGTATCATTCATAGTTATTCGTACAACTCTACTTCATCGTTAGCCGCGCCAACCGGCTCCCTCCATAAAGGTACCTTAGGTCAAGCTAACTGCAGCCTAAGACCTGAGCCAACTGCCAATTCAGCAAAATTCGGAAAGGAGGTCGCCACATTGGCACAGTGGAGGATACGAATTGTATCCTTTGCACGCAGCGATGCCACCGCAAAAGCCATGGCGATACGGTGATCGCCCAAACTATCCACAGTACCACCGGAAAATACCGCTTTTTCCAGAGAGCCATTGATCACTATTCCGTCCCCGGTAGGCGCTGCACTTACCCCCAAGGCAGCAAGGCCATCGGCCATTGCCTGAATACGATCACTCTCCTTTACCCGCAACTCTTCGGCACCGGTCAAAACTGTTTGCCCCTGCGCACAAGCCGCGGCAATAAATAGTGCAGGGAACTCATCAATAGCCAATGGCACCTGATCTTCTGGAATGGCAACCCCCTTTAAAGGCGCATAGCGAACCCGGATATCCGCTACTGGCTCTCCGCCGACGGTGCGTTTATTTGAAAGCTCAATATCGCCACCCATGGCCCGAAGGATATTGATTACTCCATCGCGCGTCGGGTTGATTCCCACATGCTCCAGGGTCACATCCGCCCCCGGAGAAATAGCCGCAGCCACCATAAAGAAAGCCGCTGAAGAGATATCCGCCGGCACATCAATACGACAAGCCTTCAATTCTCCATTCCCTTGCAGTGTCGCGCGAGCACCATCTCGCTCCACCGAATAACCAAAGCCCTGCAACATGCGTTCGGTATGATCGCGAGTAGGAGCAGGCTCCACAGTACTGGTCTCACCTTCTGCATAGAGGCCGGCCAGCAATACCGCAGATTTCACCTGAGCACTTGCCATTGGCAGCCGATAGTCGATCCCTGAAAGACGCTTGCCACCTTTAATCAGCAGCGGCGGATGCCCCTCCGGACCGGTTTCGATAGCCGCGCCCATTTCACGCAATGGATTGGCAACCCGGTTCATAGGGCGTTTAGAGAGGGACTCATCACCGGTCAAAGTGACATCAAAATTCTGACCCGCGAGTAAACCAGCAAGCAGGCGCATAGAAGTCCCGGAGTTACCCAGATAAAGAGGGCCCGGTGGTGCCTGTAAACCCTGGAGTCCCACCCCATGTATCGTCACCCGGCCCTTATCCGGCCCCTCAATCACCACCCCCATATCGCGGAAAGCCTGCAGAGTGGCAAGAGCGTCCTCTCCCTCCAGGAAGCCCTCGACTTCTGTCACCCCTTCAGCCAGAGAACCCAGCATAATTGAGCGGTGTGACATGGATTTGTCTCCCGGAACACGGAGTTTGCCACTCACAGTGCCACCCGGCTGCACGATAAAAGTAACTTCCTTAGCTTGCATAGGTTCTGAATACGCTTGTTTCGCCAACATTTTTGTAAAGTGATCCCGCGCGGCTTTAGCGCGGGTAAATACCCCCATCAGTGCCGAGCTATCACCGGAGGCAATCGCACTGCGCAGGGAGGAGAGGTTGAGGCTGTAGAGATCAATCGCCTTTAAAATGGCATCACGGTTAGCCAGCATAATATCCCGCCACATCACAGGGTCGCTGGAAGCGATGCGAGTGAAATCTCGAAAACCCCCAGCGGCATAGCGGAAAATATTTTCATTCTCAGCATCATGGGCCAAGGTATCAACCAGGCTAAAGGCGATCACATGGGGGAGATGGCTGGTCGCGGCCAGCACCTCATCATGCTCTTCCACCGACATTTTCAATACTTCAGCTCCGGCGGCCTGCCACGCCTGAGCCACCCGCTGCAGATGATCGGCATCGGTGTCATGGGCTGGAGTGAGAATAACGCGGTGATCGCGATAGAGGTCATCGCGCGCAGCGCTTACCCCACTATTCTCGGAGCCGGCAATAGGGTGCCCTAACACCAGATAATTCGGTACCCTGCCCCAAATTTTTTCCGCCGCACTCTGCACACTTCCCTTAACACTGGCACCATCAGTGACAGTCACACCTTCAGGCAAATGTTCCTTCAGCTGCGCAAATACCGACTCCACTGCGAGAGTTGGCACCGCAATAAAAATCAGATCTCCTGCTTCTAAAAGCTCGAGCGCTTGCGGCAGGCTTGTATAGGCACGATCGACTACACCCAACCTCTTTGCCTGCTCGCAGACCTCCTCCTGAAGTGCCACACCGATCACCTCACGGCAGGCCCCCGCCGCCTTGAGGGCGAGCGCAAAGCTGCCGCCAATAAGGCCGACCCCCACAACCAACAAACGGCCAACACGCACCTGTCCCATCACAATACGCCACGCGGGTAAGATCCAAGTACCTTTAGGTCTGAAGCGCAGGCCCCGACCTCTTTTAGCGCCTCAGCAATATCTTTCGTATCGCGGTGACCTTTAAAGTCGACAAAAAACACGTAAGTCCAGTTGCCGGACTGAGAGGGGCGCGTCTCCACCCTGGTAAGGTCGATATTGTAACGGCGGAAGGGCTCAAGCATATCGTGCAGCGCACCTGGCTCATTGCGCATGGAGACCATCAGAGAGGTCTTATCATCGCCACTGGCAGGTACCTGCTGAGTGCCAACGATCAGGAAACGTGTGGAGTTATCCGGGCGGTCCTCAATTTTCTCTGAGAGCACTTTCAGGCCATACAGATCGGCCGCCATATCCCCGGCGATTGCCGCGGCGTTCCACTCCCCTTTAACACGCTTGGCCGCATCCGCATTACTGGAAACCGCCACCCGCTCCACGTTCGGATAATGAGCATCCAGCCATTTGCGGCATTGCGCCAAACTCTGGGCATGGGAATAAATACGCGTGATCGACTCCGGCCGGGTCACGTCGGAAATCATCAGATGATGATGAATACGCAACTCCACCTCTCCACAAATACTGAGATTGGAGTTCATAAAATTGTCCAGGGTGTGATTAATCACCCCCTCGGTGGAATTTTCAACGGGCACCACGCCGTAATTTACAGCGCCGGCCTCCACCTCGCGGAAGACTTCATCAATGGCCGCCAGCGGACGACTCTGCGCGGAATTGCCAAAATGCTTTAGGGCTGCCTGCTGAGTAAAGGTACCTTCCGGCCCGAGATAAGCCACCTTGACCGGCTCCTCTAGGGCGAGGCAGGCGGACATGATCTCGCGGAAAAGCCTCGCCATTTCCTCATCAGTCAAAGGGCCTGCATTGCGCTCCATAGCGCGGCGTAACACCTGTGCCTCTCGCTCAGGTCGGTAGTAGAGCGCATCCTCCCCGGTTGCTTTTTTTACCTCAGCCACCTCCAGAGCACAGCTGGCTCGCTCGCTGATTAGTCGGGCGATCTCGGAGTCAATGTCATCGATACGATTGCGCAGCTCCAGCAGGCGCTGGTCACCACTCACGGTTTCCTCTGTCATCCGCTTTTCTACTTTTTCCTTGATTCAATAATTACTTGATCTCTAGCCTCTGCGGGACTCAAAGTCCGCCATAAAGGCCACCAGCGCCTCTACCGCCTCAAAAGGCACAGCGTTATAAAGGGAAGCGCGCATCCCCCCCACAGAGCGATGCCCCTTCAAGCTGAGCAACCCAGCGTCCTCGGCCTCGGCTAAAAACTGCTTATCGAGTCGTTCATCGGCCAACACAAATGGGATATTCATCCGCGAGCGGCTGGACTTTTCCACCGGGCTGGAAAAGAAATCGCTACTATCGATAAAGTCATAGAGCAGAGAGGACTTTTTAGCAGCCTGTTGAGCCATAGTTTCAACGCCCCCCTGATTCTTGAGCCACTGAAAAACCAGACCGGAAAGATACCAAGCGAATGTGGGTGGCGTGTTATCCATGGAGCCGGCATCTGCAGCGACTTTCCAACTCAAGCTACGCGGAATATCTTTCATCGCTCGATCCAGGAGATCATCGCGAACCAAGGCGACCGCTATACCGGAGGGGCCAATATTTTTTTGCGCACCGGCATATATCACACCGAATTTTTCCACGTCGATCGGACAGGAAAGAATGTTAGAGGACATATCCGCAACCAGGGGGCAATCCACCTCAGGAACATAGTCGAACTCGATACCGCCGATGGTCTCGTTGGGCGTGTAATGAAAATAGGCCGCCCCCTTACTCTGCTGCCAGCTGTCCTGCGGCGGGGCATAGCTAAAATTGCGATCCTCACTGGACGCCACCACATTGACCTCACCATAACGCCGAGCTTCTTTAATCGCCTTGGCCGCCCACTGCCCGGTGTGGATAAAGTCAGCCTGTTTAGAGCCCGCGCCGAGCAGGTTCCAGGGCACCGCACTGAACTGTCCGGTAGCTCCACCTTGTAAAAACAGCACCTTATAGTTATCAGGCACCTTAAGAAGGTCGCGCAAATCCTGCTCCGCACGTTCAGCCACCTCGACAAATTCTGGCGAGCGGTGGCTAACCTCCATCACTGAACAACCCAGACCGCGCCAATCCAGCAGCTCCTGCTGTGCCTGCTGCAAAACCGGCTCAGGTAGAGCGGCGGGACCAGCGCAGAAATTGTATTTCCTCATGACCTGACTTCCACAAACTAAAAATGGTTTCAAATTCAACTAGATGTGCCGACGCACAAACCGCCATTCAGGGAGATGGGTATCACGCTTTCAGGCATTTTTTAGGGCACCAGAGGCAAGAAAGGCCGCGATAATCGCAGCCTTTCTTTTGGTACCTGAGGGTGGGTCACTCTGCCCCACCGTTATCTTCAACTTCTTCCTCAGTCTCTTCAATACGCCCGAGGCCCACGAGCTTTTCACCGCTCTTAAGCCGAATGACGCGTACCCCCTGGGTATTGCGCCCCAGGACAGAAACCTCGTCGACGCGGGTGCGCACCAGGGTACCCTGATCGGAAATCAACATCATTTCCTCGCCTGGGTGTACCTGACAGGCACCCACTAAGGCACCGTTACGCTCGCTCTCGGCAATCGCGATAACACCCTGAGTGCCACGCCCCTTGGTCGGGAATTCACTGATGGCAGTACGCTTACCGTAACCGTTTTCAGTAGCCATCATCACAGAGCCGCCCTCTTCCGGGATCACCATGGCGATCACTTCCTGGCCCTCCTGCATGCGGATACCGCGCACACCGCGGGATACACGACCCATAGAACGAACATTGGCTTCGAAGAATCGCGCTGCCTTACCGGCGCTGGTAAGCAGCAGCACATCGCGCTCACCATCGGTCACCGCTGTGGCAACGAGACGATCTCCTTCTTCCAGTTCGATAGCGCGCAGACCCACGCTGCGCGGACGAGCAAAGGCAGTGAGCGGAGTCTTCTTAACCGTGCCGTTAGCAGTGGCGAAGAAGATAAAGTGATTTTCATCGTACTCGGATACTGGCATTAGGCTGCTGATACGCTCGCCTTCTTCCAGCGGCAGCATATTGACTACCGGCCGTCCGCGCGAAGCGCGACCGGCAGTGGGCACTTCGTAAACTTTGAGCCAGTACACCTTGCCCTTGTTAGAGAAGCACAAAATAGTGTCGTGGGAATTGGCAATCAACAGGTGCTCGACGAAATCTTCATCCTTCACCTGGGTTGCCGACTTACCCATGCCGCCGCGACGCTGGGCCTGGTAATCAGTCAGGGGCTGGCTCTTGGCGTAGCCACCGTGAGAGATCGTCACCACCTTATCTTCCGGGGTGATCAAATCTTCTACGGTCAGATCTTGACGGGAGGCAACGATATCGGTGCGGCGCTCATCGCCAAAGTCCTTTGACAGCTGTTCCAGCTCTTCGCGGATCACTTCCATCAGGCGCTCGAAGCTGCCGAGGATATGCAGGTATTCAGCGATCTGCTCCAAGCGATCCTGGTATTCCACCAGCAGCTTGTCATGCTCCATACCGGTGAGGCGGTGCAGGCGCAGCTCGAGGATTGCCTGAGCCTGGGCTGGGGACAGATAGTAGGCGTTATCGCGTAGACCAAACTCCTTCGGCAGATCATCCGGGCGGCAGGCATCGGCACCGGCGCGCTCCAGGAACTGCTGCACATCGCCCACCGGCCAGCCTTTGGCCAGTAACGCTTCGCGGGCATCCGCCGGAGTGGCGGAGGATTTGATCAGCTCGATCACCGGATCAATATTGGCGATGGCGATCGCCAGACCTTCGAGAATATGGCCACGCTCACGGGCTTTGCGCAGCAGGTAAACGGTACGGCGAGTCACCACTTCCTGGCGGTGACGCACGAAGTGCTCGAGCAGCTCTTTCAGGTTCAACACTTTGGGCTGGCCGTCGACCAGAGCCACCATATTGATGCCGAACACACTCTCCAGCTGGGTTTGGGAATAGAGGTTGTTCAAAACCACATCGCCCAACTCACCACGCTTCAACTCAATCACTACGCGCAGTCCATCTTTGTCGGACTCATCGCGCAGCTCAGAGATACCCTCGATCTTTTTCTCTTTCACCAGCTCTGCGATACGCTCGATCAAGCGCGCCTTATTCAGCTGATAGGGGATCTCGGTAATAATAATTGTTTCGCGATTGCTCTTATCATCGCGAATCACATCCGCTTTGGCGCGCACATAGATACGCCCACGCCCAGTGCGATAAGCCAAGAGTATCCCGGCGCGGCCATTGATGGTTGCCCCGGTGGGGAAGTCCGGCCCAGGGATATACTCCATCAAGTCGTCAACAGACAGCTCGGGATTGTTGATCAATGCCAAACAAGCGTTGACAACCTCTTTCAGGTTGTGGGGGGGGATATTAGTGGCCATGCCCACGGCAATACCCGAAGAGCCGTTCACCAACAGGTTCGGCACGCGGGAGGGCAGCACCTCGGGCATCTGCTCGGAGCCGTCATAGTTATCGACAAAATTGACGGTTTCTTTATCCAGGTCAGATAGCAGCTCGTGGGCCAGCTTATCCATGCGAATTTCGGTATAACGCATGGCAGCCGGGCTATCGCCATCGATAGAGCCGAAGTTGCCCTGGCCATCCACCAGGGTGTAACGCATAGAGAAAGGTTGGGCCATACGCACAATCGTGTCGTAGACCGCGGTATCCCCGTGTGGGTGGTATTTACCGATCACATCGCCAACGACACGCGCTGACTTTTTATAAGGTTTATTCCAGTCGTTTTTAAGTTCGCTCATAGCGAAAAGCACACGGCGGTGTACCGGCTTGAGGCCATCGCGTACATCCGGCAGTGCGCGCCCGACGATCACGCTCATGGCGTAGTCGAGATAAGACTGCTTGAGTTCTTCTTCGATATTAATCGGAGAGATTTCTTTGGCTAATTCGCCCATGGCTTACGGCGTTCCTTTTTATAGCGCGGGCATGTGTACTGAGCCCGGATAAGCGGGCGATTCTAGCACAGTTTGACGTCTTTGGACCGGCTGCCATACGCTCTTCTGGACCAATACTATCCCCTGTTGCCGCAAGCGGTCTCTACCGCTAAAGTAAATCCCCACCTTAACCGCCGCCGCCAAATTTCCATGCCCCAAGCAATAGATACCCTAATCCATGCGCGCTGGATTATCCCAGTAATCCCCGAGCAAAAAGTGTACGAGAATTGCTCCTTAGCCATTGAGCACGGACGGATCGCCGCCCTACTGCCGTCGGCCGAAGCCAAAATACGTTTCAAGGCAAAACGGGAAGTGGAGCTCGCACATCACGCCCTGATCCCCGGACTGATCAACACCCACAACCACGCGCCCATGACGCTGTTGCGAGGCTATGCCGATGACCGCCCCCTCAAGGAATGGCTGGAAAAGCATATCTGGCCGACGGAACAGCGCTGGGTAGGGCCTGAATTTGTCGCGGATGGCAGCCGCCACGCCATTGCTGAAATGCTGCGCTCGGGAACTACCACCTTCTCAGATCAGTATTTCTACCCGGAAGCCGTCGCGACTGCTGTCCGAGAGACGGGTATCCGCGCACATATCGCCTTTCCGATATTGGACGCGCCCACCCCCTGGAGCCGACACGCCGAAGAAGCCCTGCATAAAGGGTTGGCACTGCGCGACGATTATCGTGCCCATGAACGTATTGAAGTGGTTTTTGCACCACACGCCCCTTACACCGTCGGCGACCAGACCCTGGAAAAAATCGCTGTGTGTTCCGCCGAGGCTCAAATTCCCGTGCAGATACATCTGCACGAAACTTACCAGGAAGTAGAAAACGCGCTGAAGCAAAATGGAGAACGCCCCACCGAGCGGCTACAGCGTCTTGGCCTACTGAGCCCGCAGACCCTCTGTGTACACATGGTGGCAACCAATGAACGGGATATAGAGTTGTTGAAAACCAGTGGTGCCCATGTGGCCCACTGCCCATCATCCAACCTCAAATTGGCCTCCGGCTTCTGTCCCACCGTCGAGATGCTTGATGCCGGTATCAATGTATCACTGGGCACTGATGGCGCCGCTAGTAACAATAGTCAGGACCTGTTTGCCGAGGCCAGTACCGCCGCATTACTGGCCAAGGCTGTCAGTGGCAGGGCCACCGCACTTCCCGCTCACCAGGCGCTGGCAATGGCCACCATCAATGGCGCCCGAGCCCTTGGTATTGAAGAGGAAACCGGAAGTCTGGAAATTGGCAAGAGCGCCGATATTGCCGCGATCAACCTATCCGGCCTGGAGCAGCAGCCGGTACACGACCCAATGTCCCAACTTATTTATGCCAGCGGCGGGCACAATGTCAGCGACGTTTGGGTTGCGGGCAAGCAGTTATTGGGGGAGCGCCAATTACTCACCCTGAACGAGACTGAGGTAATCCAGCGAGCGCAACTTTGGCGTGATAGAATCGCCGGCCATTCGCGTTAGGCGCGAACCGGACACTGCGATTCAATATAGGAATCAGCCGCTAATGAACCTTTAATTAGGCAATTTAATGGATGTACTTCATCTCTTTTATTGCCGTCCGCGAAGTACTGGAGTGGTTATTAAACCTCCCTGTTTTCTCGGACTTTTACCGGCCAGCTAACAACTGGTTACGGCACCCCCGTGCCGAGATAACCCGTAGCTGCATTTATTTACGGGTTAACAGCGACGGAGTTTGCAGAGAAATTCATGAGTAATGTAGATCCCACGGAAATCGCCAAATTCGAGCAACTCGCCAGCCGCTGGTGGGATAAAGAAGGCGAATTTAAACCGCTGCACGAAATTAACCCATTGCGCGCTCACTACGTTGACAAGTACGCTTCAGTGGCCGACAAAAAACTGCTGGATGTCGGCTGCGGCGGAGGGATTCTGGCTGAGGCTATGGCCCAGCGAGGCGCACAGGTAACCGGGATTGATATGGGCGAGGCCCCTCTCAACGTTGCCAAATTACACGCTATGGAAAGCGGTGTATCGGTAAATTATCGGCTTATTGCTGTGGAAGAGCTTGCCGAAGAAGCACCGGAAGGTTACGACGTTGTCACCTGCCTGGAAATGCTCGAGCATGTACCCGATCCAGCCTCAGTGATCCGCGCCTGCGCCAAACTGGTCAAGCCCGGCGGACACTTGTTTTTCTCGACCATCAACCGCACCCCCAAAGGCTGGCTTTTTGGGGTGGTGGGAGCGGAATATATCCTACGCTTACTACCCAAAGGCACCCACGAATACAGCAAGTTTATCCGACCCTCGGAAATGGGTGCCTGGCTTCGTCAGGCGGGACTGGAATTGCGAGATATCACCGGCATGACCTATAACCCGGTTACCCGCAACTATAAACTCAACCCTCGCGACGTCGATGTCAATTATCTGATGTATGCCAGCAAACCCGAATAAGCGAACCATACAATGAAAGCCGTTTTATTTGACCTGGATGGCACACTCCTCGACACCGCACCGGACTTTATTGTCGTGCTCAACCAGTTACGGCATCAGGAGCAATTGCCTCCACTGCCCGACCAGGTAATCCGCGGCACAGTCTCCAGCGGCTCGAGGGCATTAGTCACCTTGGGGTTTGGCAAACAAGAAGGTGATCCAGAATTTGCCAGCCTTCTGCAACGCCTGCTGGATCTCTACTTGGCGCACCTCGCAGAGCAAACCGTACCCTTTCCCGGCATAGAGCCGTTACTGGATACACTCGCGCAAAATGAAATCCCCTGGGGCATCGTCACCAATAAACCCGAAGCGTTTACGGTACCGTTGATGCAGGCATTTGAATATCTGCCTCCGGCCTCTGCAGTGATTTGCCCCGATCACGTAAGCAAGTCAAAACCAGATCCAGAAGCCATTTTGCTTGCCTGTAGTAAAATTGGATGCACCCCAGCAGACGCCGTCTATATCGGAGATCACCAGCGGGATATCATTGCCGGCCAACGTGCGGGCATGCCGACTATTGCTTGTGCATACGGTTATATCGATGCATCTGACGATCCCGCCAACTGGGGTGCCGATCACCTGGTCAACTCAGTGGATGAAATCTGGCCCTTGCTTCAGCAACATTACATTTAACCTTCCAAATCATGCCCGGCCCGATGCTGGGCGCCAGCATCAGGATGTTTCATGTCTGAATATGCCGGCGACTATGTCGCTCCACCAAGCTTACTAAAAGATAAAATCATACTTGTTACCGGCGCAGGTGACGGTATCGGCAAAGTTGCAGCAAAAACTTTCGCCGCACACGGAGCCACTGTAATACTATTGGGGCGCACCACCCCAAAGCTCGAAATGGTCTATGACGAGATTGAGGCCGCCGGGGGGCCACAGCCGGCAATTTTCCCTATGGATCTCAATGAAGCACGCATTGAGAACTTTGAAAATTTTGCCGAGGCCATTGATCAGGAATTTGGTCGTCTTGATGGCCTGCTTCACAATGCAAGCCTACTCGGACAGCGCACCCCCCTGGCAAATTACAATTTCGCTACCTGGCAACAGGTCATGCAGGTCAACGTCAATGCGGCATTTGGGCTCACCAAGACGCTGCTGCCTCTGTTGGAAAAATCCGAAGCCGGTTCGGTGGTGTTCACCAGCTCCAGCGTTGGCTTGAAGGGGCGGGCTTATTGGGGGGCCTACTCTGTTTCAAAATTCGCAACAGAAGGCCTGATGCAGGTACTCGCCGATGAATTGGAAGGTGTGTCCAGTATTCGGGTGAACAGCCTCAACCCAGGCGCTACCCGCACAGCCATGCGTGCGACAGCCTACCCGGCAGAAAACCCCAAATCAGTGTCTTCACCAGAAGAAATTATGCCGACTTACCTCTACTTAATGGGCAATGACAGCCGCGGCGAAAGCGGCAAACACTTCAGCGCGCAAAAGCGCTAGACCTTGCAAATAGCAAAAAACCGGGTAGCTCCCGGTTTTTTGCTGAGGCAGAGACAAAGGCGCTACCCCGATCACTTCTTAGGGGATTCCTCTCCCGATGGGTTTCTCTGCCCCACGCCTTTATCTGCCCCCATATGTTCAGGCACATCGGCAAAGACGTCCCCCTCAAATTCCATCATCTCACTACCACCGAGCATTTCGCCTTTCTTGACATTGCCTCTGGAAAAATCTTGCTCTATACCCTTACCCTGCTGATTCTGTGGCAGGGTTACCACGCTCGTAGAGGCAAAAGCCTCTCCTCCTACTGTAAGTCGCAGGCCCTCGATACCGAGGTAAGCTGCCATAACCAATATAACTGCGGGAGTAATAAGACTTTTCATCGTTCCGCCCCTGGATAGTTTTTGTCTATAGTTTAAATCCAATCAATAGCCAAGCACTCGACAAACCCCTAAGACAAGTACCGCTATAGAAGATGAGCCAACCAAAACGCTCTAACAAGGTGGCAGATTAGCTCATCTTTATCGAGGCTATTTTTCCATGAGGGTTCCACTAAAAGCGTGCGGAGACGCACAAATCCAATTGTTCATTACCCACAGGTCCGGCAGAATAAAGCCCACAACCGGCAAATAACGCAATAAATAGTCATGAATCGAATTTTTCTCATCTCCCTATTAGCCATCCTCGCCCCCAGTGTTTACGCGGACTCCCTAGGAAAACAACTCAAAGAGTGCTCAGAAATTACATCCAATTCGAATCGTCTGGCTTGTTATGACAAGCTCAGTAACTCTCTTGAAGAACAAGCCGAGCAAGATTTCGGTCAAGAATACAAGCAAACTGTAGAAGCACCTGAGTCTATCGAAGCAAAAATCGCAGAGATTCAAGAGGGCGCCCACAATAAGAAAATTGTCACTCTGGAAAACGGCCAAATCTGGAAGCAGAATGATACGGGTCGCATATTCTGGAAGGCCGGTGACCTCGTTGTCGTAGAGCGCGCGATGTTTGGCTCTTTCTTTATGCAACCCATTGATGGCGGAAAGAAAATGCGGGTCAAGCGCCTGAAATAACTTACCCTTAGCAATCCGGGCGCTGTCTGCGCCCACTCATCCCCCCACGCAAAGACTTATCAGTCAGCCTTTATAGGTCGCAAAATTCAACTTTCATCTATCGTTAAGGTGAAATGGGCGCCAAAGGGTGCCTGGAGAGACTGAACAAAACATATCGTTCACGCAGTCAACAGAAGGTTTAAGCACTTGTCCCGAGAAAATTTTTACTCAAGGGATGAAGACTGGCTGAAGGATACAGACAACGCCCTCTCCGATTCCTGCTCCAAAGCGGAAAATCGCGGCCAGACAGAAGATGCCGGGCCCGATATCGAAGAGATCCATTCAGTTGGGGAGCCTCTGAGCGAAAGCGGCAGCACCCCAATGCAGAGCTATCTCAAGCACCTATACAGGCTTGAATTGCTCACACCCGAAGAGGAGCACAGCACCACCTGCCTGTTGCGAGATCTCGAGGACACCCTAATCGAGAAACTGCAGCAATGTGGCACCGAGCTTGTACAGCTGCGCAGCGAAGGCGTAGAGCAGCGCGGCAGTACCGGCGCCTATGATCACGGCCTGATCATTGCTCACACCGAAAAATTGATGGCCCGCGACGAACTTACCCGGAGGGAAAGAAGTAAGCTCGGCGGCCTTCTGCGGCGCTTCCAGGAACAGCGCAAGAAACTGATTCAGTGTAACCTGCGCCTGGTCATCGCCATTGCCAAGCGCTTCCGCAACCCTTCGGTACCTTTTATCGACCTGATTCAGGAGGGCAATGTCGGTTTGATGAAAGCCATAGAGCGCTTCAAACCGCAAATGGGCTACCGCTTTTCCACCTATGCCTACTGGTGGATTCAACAGGAAATACAGCTGGCTATGCGTCGCAATGAGGATTTGGTGCGCCAGCCAGCCAATGTGCAGGATGATTTGCGAACAATTTACCGTGCGATCGGCGAGATACGCGCCCTAGGTCAGCCCGCATCCGATGAGAATCTGGTGAAGCATACAGGGCTCGATCTCGAACGCATCCAAAGCCTACTCAAGCTACCTGGCCCCACTGGCTCACTGGACGACCCTGTCGCAGACGACCAGAGCAGTACCCGCCTGGATTACGCTCCCGCCGACGAGCTTTACAACACCGATGAGCTGGTTACCAATCAAGAGTTGGCAGAGCGGCTGCGTGAGGCTGTCAACCGTTTGCCGCCGCGGCAGCGAACCGTGCTAAACCTGCGCTATGGATTGATCTCAGATAGGGATTGTTCTTTCCGGGTTATCGGTGAGCAACTTGGACTCAGCCAGGAGCGCGCGCGCCAGCTGCACTCCGATGCAATCCGCCAACTGAAGCGACAGTGGCGATAACTATCCAGGAACCGATAACAGCTTCATATCCTGGCATTGGGGGCTGATTTTCAGCCTCCAACCGATCACCTCCGATCAAACAGGAGGAAGCCGGTGGCGGTCAGCGAGTACCTTGCTTGCCATCAATCACATTCCCACTAGTCTTAGTTACAGCTCTAGCAATTATCCCCCTACAACCCATGCGTAAATCTTCCACAAAGGCTGCGGGCGGAAACACAGCGCCAGGCTGTATACTTTTCTTCGCCTTGAATTTCCTCTATTCACAGGCAGCTCTCGCTGAACAGGAAATTATTATCAGCGCCGGAAAGGGGCTGGGAAATGCCTTAATGCAGCGGGATTCTATTTCTGCCGCCAAGGTAGCCGGCGTGAACTACTCGTACCTACTCACCTCCTCCAATAACGCCAATAATTCATGGCAATGGTGGGGCCAGGGTAGCTACTCTCATATACGCCTGGAACATCTCAATGAAACCCAACAGCAAAACATCATAGAAATCAAACCGGTACTACGCTGGTATCCGCACAGCGAACCCTTAGGTGGATTTGGTGAAGCGGGAGTTGGCGCTTCTTACTTAAGCCAACGGGAATTCGGCGATATTCAGCTCAGCACCAAGATTAACTTTGCTCTGCATTTTGCCCTAGGTTATCGCTTTAGCAGTGGCCATATTTTATCGCTACGCTATAGCCACTTCTCCAATGCCTACACAAACATCCCCAACCCCGGTTTCGACTTCGCTTCAATCAATGGGCATTTTAATTTCTAATCCAACTCTGAGACGCTAGCAATCGCCGGTTAGAGAGACTGTACTCAGACTCCGGTAGATATTCACAGTCTTTTTAACGATATCTTCATGAAAAAAGCCGTGCAATTCCGCTTTATCCCGCTGCGCCATCAAAGCTAGGCCTAGATCACAAAGGGCTTGTGGGCTCCCCCGCTCGACCACACCTTGAGAAAAACAATGCGTCAGCACTTCTCCAGCACAGGTATCTTTATAAGCAACTACCGCACACCCCATCGCCAAAGCCTGCATCGCATTTTGGCCTTTAGGCTCTTCCGGGTCGGCGAGGCAAAAAGCTAACTGGGAGGAAGCATAGAGTTCCCGTAAATCTTTTCTATCTCCCAGAAACAGCACACTCCCCTCAAGCCCCAGCTCTTGGGCTAACTGTTCCAGCTTGCGTACATAGCTTAAATCGCCACCCTTCGGTACCCCTACCACCAGCCCCAATAAGTCTTCCCGGCTCTCCTTAGCCTGCGCCAAAGCCTGTAAAAAGGTTCTCAGCTCCCCTTTCTCTGACAGGGAACCCGAATACAACCACCAATTTTTACCTTCCAGTTGCGGGTAGCTATTCAAGAAGCGTAAATGCCATTGGCTCGATACCGGTTTACTGCGGTCAAACTCCCGGGAATTAATGCCCCAATACACAACATGGGCTGAGTCAGCCAACTTTTCCCCAAAATGTTGCTGCAAATGATTTGCGATCCCCCTGGATGCTGCAATGACAGATTGCCCAGAAACCAATCCAGCATCCCGTCGGCCAGGTGAAAAATACTGATCGACATGGGTAATCAAAATGGGACGTGTGTCGACATTCATGCCCCGCCAAGCCCGCCAAACCAGCTGGGCAGTCAAGCGCCCGTGAACATGAATCACATCGGCATTTAAACTTTGCAGGACATTACGCAAACGGCGTGAAAAGGCCATAGCCAGAAAAGGCTTCTTATTCAAAGATAATCGGATATGCTGAATGTCATGCAACTCTAAACGGTTTACCAGTGCTCCCCCAGCAGAAATCACTATGGGTTTAACGCCCTGCCGGGCCAGTTCCTGAATAAATTCCAGCGCGGCCTTACCTACCTCTCCAGGCTCCAACTCAGGCCAGACTTGTACGATTCTCAAAATACCTACCGCAAAAATGGAACAAAGGCGGTATTTTGACCCTCACAGAAATAATTTCCCAGTAGATTCCACACAACTTTGCAACAAACCCCTCTGGCCCGTCCAATTTGCCAACACAGCCCCCCAGTATGAGATGGGCTTCGCGAGTGCTAACATGACTCGCCTCAACACCTTCAGGGAAAAGTAATGTTCCAGCGCTATTTCACACAGTCGATCGCTCTTATTCTTATTTTGTTTGTTGGTACTGCCACCGCAGCTGAAACAAACCACGGTATTTTCTGGAAAGCCACCAAGGAGGATAAAACGGTCTACCTGCTGGGCTCTATCCACTTGGCAACGGAAGATTTTTATCCGATGCGCTCCCAAATAGAGCGCGCCTATGCCAACAGCGATGCTATTGCCGTTGAAGCCGATGTCCTCGCCGCCGAAAGTGACATAATGGTGCAACAGAAAATTATGATGGAATCGGTCTATCAAGGAGAGCGCAGTCTGCGTGACGACCTGCCAGCAGATTTGTATAAGAGACTGCAAGCGTGGATGCATAAACGCAACATGCCGGAAGCCATGTTTATTCGCCAGCGCCCGGCTATCGCTATGATTTCCATGGGCATGATCGAAATGCAGGCTCAGGGTCTCAATCCTGAATTGGGTATTGACCGTCACTTTCTCACCAAAGCCAAAAAAGATGGCAAACCAGTAGTGGAACTCGAAGGTGTCGTTCAGCAATTCCAGCTTTTGAACGGCTTAGATAATCCTGCCCTATTACTCCAGCAGACGTTAGAACAACTGGAAGATATTTCCACCTTCCTACCTCAACTCACCAATGCCTGGAAAGCCGGGGATCACGATGCCCTCAACCGTCTGATAATACTCGATGGTCTTGAGGAAAATCCCGAATATAAGCCCCTTTACGACAAGCTATTTTTTCAGCGCAATAAGAATATGGCCAATAAAATTGTATCCAAAGCGCCGAAATATGACTCACTGTTTGTGGTTGTCGGCGCCGGTCACTTGGTGGGACAAGGCAGTATTGCAGAGCTGATGGAACAAAAAGGCTATAACCTGGAGCGCATTTAATTTTTTCCAGGCAGCGTAATCAATAAGTTGAATATTTTTATCCTTTTGCCCGCGAAATATTGGCGCAGACATAAATAGTTGTCGGTGTTTCACGGGCTTACCAAATATCGCCTGCACTTCGCACGTTCAAAGCAAGCGCGCTTTTACCCACAAAAAAGCTGAATCGGCGAAAAACCGATTAATCGTCATACTCACTTGCTAAACTGCAACAACACGCCGCAGTAGTCACTGCAGTTTTCCAGGGAGTATCCCATGAAACGCTACGGCCTACTTTGCGCCCTAGCCTGTGCACTTGCCGCATCCCCCGCCACAGCCGATAAGGCCAAAACAGAAGGTGGGCTCAAAATTACATCTGACGATGGCAATTTTTCCGCTGAGCTCGGCGGTCGAATCCATTTTGACACCTACTTTTTTGATAAAGACGACAACTACTTTGACAGTTTCTTCATAGATGATGAATTTGAAGAGCCGGTAAACACCACGGATTTTCGTCGAGTACGTCTGGCAATGAAGGGAAAACTCTGGAAGTGGGAATACAAGCTGGAAAGGGATTTCGCCTCAGCCGGAACTGGGGGGCTTAGAGATGTATTTCTGGCCACTGAAATTTTCGACGGCAAACTTCGCATTGGTAACTTCAAACCCAGCCGCTCTATTAATGAGCTAACCAGCTCCAATGATATCACCATGATGGAAAGATCCTTCGCCACTGCCGCCGGTATTTTCGCCGACCGTGGCCGACAACAAGGGATTGGCTGGAACACCCACTGGTGCTGCCATACATTTGGTATCGATCTCTTTAACCTGCGCAATCCCGGTGACCCACGCAATGAAGGCATAGGAAGCGCAGCCCGGCTAACCTGGGCCCCAATTAACGAGCCCATCAGCACCCTGCACCTCGGCACCTATTTAAGTTATGAAGATGCCAATGAGGACACCTTAGCCCGTGAGGCCCTGGTTGAGTATGCCGGTCGTCGTGGCCCGGAGCAGCTGGTTGCTTTAAGCCCCGGCGGCGGAGAATTTTTCTTTGGAGATTTTGGCGATGATGAGTTTTATCAAGGTGACCCAGGTGGAGATGTGTGGATTTTTGGGCTGGAATTAGCCGGTACTTACGGACCTTTTTACGCTCAATCAGAATACGCTTTTGGCAATTTTTCTGGGGATCTCTATCTATCAGAGCTCACCTTCCAGGATTTCTTTGGCGCACCACCCAGTTTTTTTTGCGATCCATTTACCGGCTGTTTCATCGGCGATCAAGATGTGCGCACCTGGTATATCACCGGCAGCTGGGCGATCACCGGGCAACATAAACCCTACGACGATAAAATAGGCGTCTTTAAATCCATCAAACCCACCCCACCGGAAGGCGCTTTCGAAGTAACCGCACGTTACGACGCCATTGAAAATAAGGATATTCCCGGCATGAGGGTTAGCAACTTTGTTTTTGGATTTAATTATTATTTCAATCCCAAGGTGCGCTTAATGATGAATATAACACTTGGGGATGATGATTTTACCGGTGATCAAACCAAACAGTTCGCTGTTCGAATGCAGGGATACTGGTAAGAGAAATAGCCCCGGTTGGAACCCCCGGGGCTATTGCTATTAAGGAGAGAGTGTTAACCCACCTGCTGGGCTTTAGTGGGATCGAAAATCTCAACCTCACTGGCCTGACCAGCATTTCGGGTAGGATTTTCGAAGCGGCTTAGCGCCAGCTCTCTCTGCCGTTGGGCTTCCAGCAAGCTGGCCTCTTTGATGTGCCCATAGCCTTTAATAACCTCTGGATAGCTGAGCAGTTCAACAGCCGCCTGGTGGTTTTGCGCATTCAACTCACCCACCACTTTTTCAACCAGCTGCTCGTACTCAGTAATCAAGGCCCGCTCCAAGCGGCGCTCAGCGGTATAGTCGAAAATGTCCAGGGCCGTACCGCGCAAGAACTTCAGCTTGGCCAAGACTCCAAACGCTTTATACATCCAACCGCCAAATTTCATCTTGCGCGGGCGCCCCAGCACCTTGTCGAAACGGGCCAGTAGGGGTGGAGCCAGATTGAATTCGAGAACAAAATCGCCGCTGAAATTTTCCTGCAGAGACTGGGTAAAGCGTCCATCCGTGTAAAGGCGCGCTACCTCATACTCGTCCTTGTAAGCGAGCAGCTTGGCATAATTGCGCGCGACCACCTCGGCAAGCGCCTGACTCGCCGGTGAATTAAGGATTTCTGCCGCTTTGACCTTATCTACCAAAGTCTGATAACGCTTGGCCAACGCCTCATTTTGATAGCCGGTCAGGTGTTCAATCCGATGGGCAACAATCTCATCCAATCCTTTGGGCAACACGGCGGGCGCGCGGTCATGTGCAAGAAGCCGGTTTAGAATCTTGCGATCTGCTGCTGCCAGGCGCCCGGCAGCAAATCCCTGCAGGTTGCCCTCAACCGCCACGCCATTCAGCTCAATAGCCTGTAACAGCGACGCCTGGGAGAGTGGCAGAAGGCCTTTTTGCCAGGCAAAACCCAACATAAATATATTGGCCGCCAGGGTATCTCCCAGTGCAGACTTGGTCAGACGATGGGCATCAATGGAATCCAACTCGCTGACCGCACTGCTCAGAGTATCGAGGACTGCCTGTGGAGAGTGGGCATCCTCACGGCCCAAAACGGTGGCAGCGGTGGGACTCAGGTGAGTATTCACCACAGCACGGCTATGGGTTTCATCCAGTTTGGCCAGGCAAGCGGCGAGGTTTCCGGCGGCAATCAAGTCGCAGGCCATCAGTGCATCGGCACGACCATCCGAGATACGTACAGCCTGCAACGCTTCGGGCTGGGCGGCAAATCGGATATGGGAATACACCGCACCGCCTTTTTGCGCGAGGCCGGTCTGATCCAAGGTACTGCAGGCTTTGCCCTCAATATGCGCTGCCATCGCCAACAGCGCTCCGATGGTCACCACACCGGTGCCACCTACTCCGGTTACTAGGAAGTTATAGGGCTCACCAAGGCCTGGTAGCTGTGGCACAGGCAGCTTATCGGCCTCTGTACGCAATACATCACCAACACCCGCACCCTTGGCCAAGCGCCCACCCTTTACGGTAACAAACGAAGGGCAAAAACCATTGATACAGGACAGATCCTGGTTGCAGCCGGTCTGGTTGACGCGGCGCTTGTCCCCCAAAGCCGTGGAAACCTTTTCCACGGCAATACAGCTGGACTGTTGCACACAATCGCCACAGCCTTCACACACCAATTCATTGATAAAGGGGCGCCCCTCAGCCTGGGGCAGCAGGCCGCGTTTACGCTTGCGTCGCAGCTCAGTGGCGCAAGTCTGGTCGTAAATAATAACCGTACACCCTTCCACATCACGCAATTCTTCCATCACCGCCGGCATATAGTCCCGATGGCGAATCTCGACTTCGGAAGGGAAGCTCAGAGCCCCCTGGTATTTATCTGGATTGTCCATCACCAGAACGACTTTCTGCACACCCTCTGCCAGTACCTGGCGGCAGATCATATCCGGTGCCAACTCTCCATCGTGGGGCTGACCACCCGTCATGGCGACGGCGTCGTTGAACAGGATTTTGTAGGTGATATTTACCCTAGCGGCAACAGAGGCGCGAATGGCGAGAATTCCCGAATGGAAATAGGTGCCATCCCCCAGATTCACAAACACATGCTTTTCGTCAGTGAAGGGCGCCTGCCCTACCCAGTTAACCCCCTCAGCCCCCATTTGCGTAAAGGTGAATGTCTCGCGATCCAACCACTGGGCCATATAGTGACAGCCGATTCCGGCAAGCGCGCGACTACCCTCCGGCACCTTGGTGGAACGGTTGTGGGGGCAGCCGGCACAAAACATGGGGAGGCGTGACACACTGGAACCCGCCTGTTGTGCGATACGTTGCGCCAGGGCGTTGAGGCGCATTAAGCGGTGTTGCCCGCGCTCACCCAGTTGATCTTGATCCAAAATCAGACCCAGCACCTGGGAAATGATGGCCGGAGATAACTCTCCATAGGCAGGCATTAACGGCTGGTCGTTTTCATCCACTTTACCGAGGATACGCGGAAAGTTGGGGTCCTTGAGGTGGACGTTGTACAGCTCTTCTTTCAGCTGTACCTCCATCAGGCTGCGCTTTTCCTCCAGCACCAGCAGGGTCTCCAGGCCCCGGGCAAATTTTTGGATACCGGGCACATCCAGGGGATAGGTCATCCCCACCTTGAGGATACGGATGCCCAGCTGTCGGGCTTTTTCCTCAGTAATGCCCATGTCCTCGAAGGCCTGCATCAAGTCCAGGTGAGCCTTGCCGGTAGTGACAATACCAAGACTGGCCTCTGGATTTTCCAGCACTACCTGGTTCAGTTTGTTGGCACGGGCAAATGCCAGAGCTGCCGGGCGCTTGTAGCGCCACAAGCGCTCCTCCTGTTCGAGGGGATTGTCCTGTTTGCGGATATTGAGCCCACCTTCAGGGCGCTCGATGTCGGGGTAGCTGAACTGCACTCGCTGTGGATCAACTTCCACCGTAGCGGAGCTATCCATATTTTCTGCCAGGGTGATCATCGCCACCCAACAGCCACTAAAGCGGGACAGCTCCAGGCCATAATGACCGTAATCCAGAACCTCTTGCACGGTTGCGGGATTCAAGACCGGAATATGCATATCCACAAAAGCAAATTCCGACTGTCCCGGATAGGAGGAGGACTTACAGCCGTGGTCATCCCCGGCAATGATAAGCGCACCGCCCTTCGGCGAGGAGCCCGCGGCATTGGCGTGACGGAAAGCATCACAGGAGCGGTCCACACCTGGCGTTTTGCCGTACCAAATTCCGCAGACACCATCCACCCGAGCGCCATCGAACAGGCCAACCTGCTGGGAACCCCATACCGCGGTCGCAGCCAGCTCTTCATTCACTCCGGGTTGGAATCGGATATTGTGCTGGTCCAGTAACTTTTTGGCTCGCGAGAGCTGTAGATCGTAGCCGCCCAAAGGGGAGCCGCGATAACCGGAGATAAAAGTCGCAGTATTCAGACCGCGGGATTGATCCATCCGCATCTGGTCGATGGGCAGGCGCACCAGTGCCTGAATCCCCGAAAGAAGCACACGGCCTTTTAGGGTGGTAAAACGATCATCCAGTGATATTGGTTTTTTTACCTGGGAGTCCACCGCGCGCTGGGGGCTGGCTACGTTATCAGTCATACACCTAGTTTCCGGTCATTTATTCTTCTCGAAACCCGGTTCGAGTTATAAGTCATTATTCTTCCGAATTGCTCCGATTCAGCATTAGAGAGTGCATTTTTTCGCCTCTCAGGCCATCCCTCTGGCGGGTAATCACAAAAAGCACTCAAGTTGAAACGGATTGGTCAGGTCATACTAGTGCGTTAAGCGCAACAGAGCATTGCTTTATTTACGTAAATGTGCGTAAATTTGTGATGAAAATCTCGATTGAGCAATTTTTTATAGGATAGGAGTCTTTATGAAGCGTTCGACAGACCTGGATGATTTCGACCGCAAGATTCTGCGAGCGCTGCAGGAGAACGCCGATTATTCCATGGCGGAGCTCGGAGACAAAGTCGGTCTTTCTCACACCCCCTGCTGGCGCCGCATCAAGAGACTGGAAGCGGAAGGCATTATTCGCGGCCGCGTCACTCTGTTGGACCCTCGTAAACTGGACCTCGGAGTCACGGTATACTGTTACGTGACCATCCACAACCATGATGAAGAGTCCCTAAATAATTTTGAATCCGCGGTACAGGACGTACAGGAAGTGGTCGAGTGCTATTCAACCAGCGGTGACAAGGACTATGTATTGCGCGTAGTGGTGGATAGTGTCGAACACTATGAACAACTGCTAAAACGCTCTCTGGTACACCTGCCCAATGTGGCCTCAGTAAATTCCACCTTTGCTCTCAAGCAAGTGAAATACACCACTCAGTTGCCGCTCTAGCAGCCGAAAAAAGACAAGCGCGATCTAAGCCCTGTAACCTCAGGGCTTACCCCTTCAAATCAGCCCGTGCAACTTTTGTAATAACTGTTCCAACGCCTGCTGCAGATCCAAACCATCACAGCTCAGGGTAATATCCGCATATTTGCGATAGAGAGCCTGCCGCTCCTCAAACAGATCTTCAAAACTTTGCCCCGGCGCCTTAGCTATCCCACGACTTTCATAATTATGGATTCGCCTGCGCAGCTCATCTGCGGAGCACTCCAAAAATACAATGGTTCCCTGCTCACGTAAATTAGCCATACCCTCCGCGCTATATACCGCACTGCCCCCAGTGGAAACCACATGCTTGGGCAGCTGTGCTGCGGCAATAACCTCTCCCTCAATGGCACGCAGGTTGAGGTAGTCACTATCCGCCATAATTTCCTGAAGGGTCTTTCCCTCCCGAGCCTGAATTAAAACATCAGTGTCGACAAAATCCAGGGCCAACTCTTTGGCCAACAAAACACCCAGGGTACTTTTGCCAGCGCCAGGCATGCCAATCAAAACAATACTTTTTCTTTTTTTCATCAGTTTATCTATTCGCAAAATCATAAGCGGGACTTAAAGCACCTTTAGTCACCGCGGCGGGGAAAAAATACTGAACGCAACCAACCGAAAAAACTATTGCCTTGCAGCATATATTTATCCAGCTCATCCATATTATGAGCCTGCCGAAAAGCGTCGGCAAAAAGCGCTTCGCGGGTGATCATTCTGCGCTTGGGATTAATCGTTTTTATCGGTTTGGCCGGGTTACCTGCCACCACCGTATTCGCAGGCACATCCTTGGTGACCACACTGCCCGCACCAACCACGGAGTTATCGCCGATACTAACGCCTTTACAAATCGTCGCGCTATCGCCAATCCAGACATTATTACCGAGGCGTATCGGTGCGGTGCAACGAAAGGGCCTGGTGCGATTGTAAAGGCCATGCCAGTCGGAATCGGAAATATAAACATTGGCGGCGATCATGCAGGCATCGCCAATTTCTATGGATTGCGCCGCCGAAATACGAACCCCAGGGGAAATCAACACGTAATCCCCAATAGTAATAAAAGCCTCGCCCCCCTTGTGCCCAAAGGTAGTAAAGCGAATACATTTCTCCGCATTGGAAATCAAATGAGGGTAATTACCCACGCGAACATTGCTTCCAAACACATGCACTGAAGAGGGGTCCATCACTTCCGGGTCAACACCTACCGCATCAAACTGAGGTAGCAGAAAATAGTGCGTGCGCCAGTTGCGCCAACGCAACTGCAGGCGCTTTAGCCAGTAAGGCCTATGATCCTTGCGCATAATTAAATTTCTATTCAGTGGGGCATACTGCCCACAAAAAATCACAATTGCTTTTGTGCAAGCGCCAGTTTAGTGTTTGGGCCAAGTAAAATAGCAAGCAGTACAATATGTCCATTCATTTGCCCATCGATATCCGAGCCATCAAGGGATTCCTTGCAGCCCACGAGGGGGAAGCGCTCTATCATCTTGCCGCCGAGGCCAGCAGCCTAGGCCCCTGCCTCGAAGTAGGCAGCTATTGTGGAAAGTCCACGATCTATTTGGCCTCGGCCTGCAAGCTGACCGACAGCGTCGTGTTTGCCGTGGACCACCATCGTGGTTCCGAGGAGCACCAGCCAGGCGAGGAATACCACGATCCCGATTTGTTTGACCAGAAAGCCAATCTGATGGATAGCTTCCGCACCTTTCGCGCCAATATGCGAGCGGCCAAACTGGAAGATTGGGTAGTGCCGGTAGTGGCTCCTTCAGCGGTGGCCGCACGTCATTGGAACACCCCGCTAGGGCTCGTATTTATTGACGGCGGACACTCCCTTGAGGCAGCAATGACGGACTATCGCAGCTGGTCTCGGCATATAGTGCCAGGCGGTTACCTGGCCATTCACGACATATTCCCCGATCCTGCCGATGGCGGCCAGGCCCCCTATGACATTTACAAACTAGCCCTGGCTTCCGCTCAATTCGAGCTGGTCGAAACTGTCGACACTCTGGGTATCCTGCGCCGCATCTGATGGCAGGCGTACCGTGGTAAATAGCCCGCTTGCCGGCGTCAGGTCGGCAAGCGCATCTGCCGCAAGCAACATAGCGCCCACAGTCCAGGTGGTTTTTTCCTCGGGCCAGACCGCCTGATCCCGATAGACATATCCCGTCCAATAACCACCATCACTGTCCTGCCAGCGATGCAGGCCCCGGTAAATAATCTCGGCGCGAGCCCGCTGGCCTGAAGCCAACAAGGCCATTGTCAACTCGCAGGATTCCGCCACGGTCACCCAGGGCTCATCATTGACACAACGGCAGCCCAAACCGGCCACCACAAATTCATCCCAGCGCTGTTGTAGACGTGCACGCGCGGCTTCGCCTGTAAAAGCGCCGGTAAGCACGGGGTAAAACCAGTCCATGGAAAAGCGCGCTTTGCTCTCCCAGGTACGGTCAAAACGCTCGGGCTTACTCTGTAACGCCTCGCCTAGTGCAGCGCGGCCCCGTATCCACTCCGCGCGCTCCAGCCCCAGCGCACTGGTAATATTAATCGCGCATTCGAGGCTTTTATAAACCGAGGCACACCCGGTAATCAGGGCATCCTCTTTAGGTTTTCCCTCGCTGTCTACAGCCCAGTGAATCTCGCCGTGTTCGGTCTGCAGGCTCAAGACAAAATTGATGGCACGCTCCACCATCGGCCAGTACCGCTGTAGAAAACGCCTATCACCGCTGATCAGGTAGTAATGCCAGATCCCAGTGGCTACATAGGCAACAAAATTACTCTCCCGGCGCTCGCTGTTATCAATCACTCCGTCTTTATAAGCCGCCCACCAGCTGCCATCTGGCAGTTGAATTTCCGCCAACCAACGATAGGCTTTTTCCGCAGCGATAAATTCCCCGGCGATGGCCAATCCCATGGCCGCCTCTACATGATCCCAGGGGTCGGCGTAATGCCCTTTAAACCAGGGAATTGAGCCATCGGGCAGCTGTTGAGAAAGGATGTAGGCTGCACTATTGCGCACAAAGTCCGTGGGGAACAGATTCGCCTTCTTTTGGGATATTGCCGTTTCACTCACGAGTTCGCCTCCTCTGCCAGAGGTAGGGATTCAGGGGCCTGCTGATCCGCCTTTACAAAATAGAGCGCGATACTTTTTCCCAATAGAGGATTTAACAATTTTTCCGTCACACGTGTGAGCACGGGCCGCTTCATTAAATCCCAAACAAGCAGGCGGTGGTAGGCAGCCACCAGGCGATTATCCGGATTGTTCCAAAACAGACATTTCAACCACCAATAGGGAGAGTGCAAAGCATGCGCCTTGTGACGAGCGAAATGGCGGTGTCCCAGGGCTTCAATACTCTGGCGCAGTTCACCCTCACGGAAAATGCGGATATGTCCCCCTTCTACCTGATGGTACTCATCGCTGAGTTGCCAACAGATCCACTCGGGGAAATACGCCGGTACGGTGGCGGCAAAGATGCCCGAAGGTTTGAGCACACGGTCTATTTCTGCGAGGACTTCCTTGTACTCGTGAATATGCTCCAGCACTTCGGAGCAGATCACCACATCAAATGTGGCATCGGCAAAAGGCAGCTGTAAGCCATTAGCAACGCCGAGTAACAGGCGCCCTTTAGCATGCTTTGGATGGTTAAAAGGTTCGGCACGCTCACTGGCAGTGCGCACATCATTGAGGCACAGATCTATCCCGTAGACATCCACCTCATCGGTGATCATCAAATGGATGGAGTGGCGCCCCTCACCACACCCCAGGTCCAAAACTTTCTGTCCCGGGCGAAGATTCAGGTGTTGCGGATCTACAGTAATCATCAGGCTGCCTCCGCACCGCTGACATCTGCGTCAACCAAATCGTTTTCTTGGTGCTGTTGCACCGCCGGCTCGCCGAGTATTTCGCGGTAGTAAGCCACCAGATTTGCCGCCGCCAGACTCCAACAGAACTTATTCTCTATACGCGCCCTGCCTTGAGCGCCCATATCGGCTTGTAAAGACTTTTCCTCCAGAACGCGCTCCAAAGCCTCCGCCAGCGCATTGCTGTCACCGGCCGGGACGACGATACCTGCATCGCCAACTACTTCTGGCAGCGCGCCACCATCACTGGAAACCACCGGGGCCCCGCAAGCCATCGCCTCACCCGCTGGCAGACCAAACCCTTCATAGAGTGACGGACAGGCAACAACTGTTGCACTGCGATAATGATTCACCAGTTCTTCATTGGAAATACCGGAAACAAACCGCACTGCATCCTGTAATTTCAGCTTTTTTAACAGCTTTTCGGTGGCGCCGCCTTCGCGTAAGCGCCCGACCACCAATAGTTCCAAACCGGGAAAGCGTTCACGCAATCCAGCCATGGCCTGCAACAAGACACCAAGGCCTTTGAGCGGCTGATCCGCCGAAGAGGTCGTCATGATGCGCAAGGACTGGCGATGTACTTTATCGTCGGGACTGAATATCTCTGTGTCGATACCGTTATAAATCAGGTGGATTTGCTCTGGTGCCACCCCAAACTGATCGATGATATCCCGCTCAGACTGGCGAGACACTGTGACAATATGGCGCAACTTCCTTGAAACCTTAATCTGCATATTCAAGAAGTTATGCCAACGCCGCACCAATAAACGAAAACGCCAGTCCGGCGCCGCATCCAGGGCTAACTGGCGATCACGGGTAATAGGATGGTGAATTGTGGCAACAACCGGAAGGCCGCTGCGCTCGATATCCAACAGGCCATAGCAAAGGGATTGGTTATCGTGAACTATGTCGTACTGGTGGCCATGTTGGCGCAGATATTTGCGCACTCGACGGCCAAAAGTGTAAGGCTCGGCAAAACCGCCGGTCAGTTTGCTCCACCACTCAAAGAAATCCGCCCAAGAGAGCAGGTGTTTCAGCCTGAGAGCAAGACTGGGTTTTTCTACTTCATAGAGGTTGAGTCCGGGCATCTTGATCAGCTTGACCCTTTCATCCAGCTCCGGATAAGGTTGACCGGATATAACATCCACGGAATGACCGGCATCAACCAATGCCTTACTCAAATAGCGGAGATAAATACCCTGGCCACCACTGTGTGGGTGGCTGCGATAACCCAGTAGACATATTTTTAGTGGCCGTGTCTCGCCAGCCATTGGACCGTCTGCACAATTTCCCAAGGCGGTCATAGATTCCCCATCTGCTTGTTCTGAGACCCACATACATTAATCAAAAAGGCAGCGCCGTGCTGTGAAGCCTGGCTATAGCAGTCGACCAATCCGGGGCCCTACGCTGGTAAAGCGGAAGAATACACTGGCGGAGAAATGACTGCTAGGCAGAAGCAGTCCACGCTCTTGGCCAGTCCGGCCTTCCGCGTGTCTTCTGAAGCCAAAACAAATCAAGCCAGTGAATTACCCTCAATTGCATTATCGCCGGTGAAATTTTGGCGAAAGCATAAAAATCCACACAATGCTTATCGTCCACTGCCAGCCCCCTACTCAGTACTTGTCCCACTCCAATATTGCGCCGGATTATTTACCTGACAGTAACACCCTAAGTTCAGCAGACTGAAACAAGTTAGGCGCAAAGAGAAAGGTGGCAATAGTTTTTCAACAAAAAAACCCGCAAAGAAGCGAGTTTAATTATTTTTTTCAGCACAAAAAAATGCCCGCCAATGGCGGGCCAGGTTTCTCGAACACACTTTCAGGAGGAGAGTTTTAAGCACGTTACGCACTTAAATTTAGGTATAGCAGAGTATTTCCTCTCTCCAGTGTTCCTGTCGTAAAAGCCGTTCAGTATTTATGCGCCGGTGGTCGGCGTGCCAGGATTAGACACGATGCAAATAACTTTGATACTCCACATCGGTAACTCGGGCACCAATTTCCGCCATTTCCTGGCGCTTCAGCATCAGGAATAGCTCGACAAACCGAGGATCGAGGTACTCGCGCCACAAGACACTTCTATCAAAGCGCTTGAGTGCCCCACTCCAGGTGTTAATCAGCTGCTCGCTTTGTACCTGATACGCATCACCTTCCACTGGTTCGGGGGCTTGCAACTGGTTCTCGAGGCCATGGCAGACACCAGTCAAAATAGCCGCCAAAACCAAATAGGGATTCACATCTGCGCCAGCGATACGGTGCTCGATGCGACGAGCCTCTGGATTGCTGGCCGGGACACGCAGTGTGGTGGTGCGGTTATCGTAGCCCCAGCAGAGGTTTAACGGTGCGTGAGAACTTTCCTGGAAACGGCGGTAAGAGTTGCTGTGCGGCGCGAAAAAGGCCATCGCATCATTGGCTGTTGCCAGCATACCCGCCGCTGCCTGACGCAACAGTTCGGAGCCCTCTTCGCTGCCATCATCAAAAACATTTTTGCCGCTGCTATCGATCAGACTCAAGTGCACATGCATACCATTACCGGCCTGATCCCCAAAGGGTTTGGCCATAGTAG
Source organism: Microbulbifer variabilis (assembly GCF_020524905.1). Taxonomy (GTDB): domain Bacteria; phylum Pseudomonadota; class Gammaproteobacteria; order Pseudomonadales; family Cellvibrionaceae; genus Microbulbifer; species Microbulbifer variabilis_A. Next base: position 89,684 of record NZ_JAIVKI010000014.1, read on the forward strand.
TCACACGGAAGCCGTGGCTGCGCGCGACGCCTTTCAGCAGGCGTTTAAACAGCAGGGTTTGATCGGCAACTTTAACGGGATCGGGACTGTGCAGCAGGTTGATTTCAAACTGACCAGGTGCGCATTCGGACAGCACTGAGTCGGCAGGAATGCCCTGTTCCTCGCAGGCGGCGCGAACATCGGCAAAAAAGTGGCGCTGTGCATTCAACTCAGAAAGGTCGTATACGTCGGTGGATGGTACTAGCTCGGAGTCGTTGTCGCTGACCGGACGCGGCCGTGCCAAGTGGTCGACCTCGTCACGCAGTAAATAGAACTCCAGTTCGGTGGCACAAACCGCGGTATATCCAAGTTTTTGCAGGCGCTCCACCACTCCTTGCAGCTGCGCGCGCGGGTCGGCATAGAGCGGTGAACCATCGGCCTCGTATAACTGCATATGCAGCTGCCCCGTCTCCTCCCGGTGCCAAGGCGCCAGGCTGATCGGGGATACCGGTAGGCAGACACCATCGCTGTCACCACTGGCAAATACCAATGGACTGTCTTCAATATCCCGCCCCCAGATATCCAGGCTAATGGCACTGCGTGGCATTTGCAGGCTTCCCTTGAGCAGCTTTTCCGCCGCCTCAGCAGGTAGCCACTTGCCGCGAGGTACGCCATTGATATCGAACAAAAACCCTTCAATCCACTTTAAGTCCGGGTGCTCTGCCAGGAATTTGCGCGACTGCTCCAGTAGCTCTGGCTGGGCAGTAAATTCTTTTTCTAGTGACATATATTGCCTGAGGTAGTCCTGTCAAACCGCGGAAGCGACCCAGGGCTACCACCCGTATCCGCCATTGACGGCTAATGAGTGACAGCCTTGCGCCGCTTCCAATAAGGGGGCGAAACCCGGAGTTTACGCTAGAGCTTTAGCGGTGTCGTCAAGTGCGCGATGCGCTTTTTCCACCAGCTCATCCACTTGCTCGGTAGTGATAATCAGTGGTGGTGCAATTACCATGGCGTCGCCAACGGCACGCATTACCAAGCCGTGTTTGATGCTCAGGTCGCGACATACCCCGCCAGCGGTGCAGTTATCATCAAAGCGGGTACGGCTGGCCTTGTCTTTCACCAGTTCCAGAGCACCGACCATACCCAGGCTGCGCGCCTCACCGACAATCGGATGTTCGGCCAGTTCAGCCCAGCGCTTGGCCAGGTAAGGACCAGTTACATCGCGCACATTCTCGATAATTTTTTCGTTGCGCAGGATATTGATAGTTGCCAGGCCTGCCATACAGGCCGCGGGGTGTGCGGAGTAGGTATAGCCGTGAGTGAATTCACCGCCCTTGCTCTTGATCACATCCGCGACACGATCTCCCACCATGGTACCGCCCAGAGGGAAGTAACCGTTGGTCACCGCTTTGGCAAAAGTCATCAAGTCGGGCTTGAGGCCGTAGTAATCGGCACCGAACCATTCGCCGGTGCGACCGAAACCGAAGATCACCTCGTCCATCACCAACAGGATGTCGTACTGATCCAGTACTTTCTTCACTTCAGGCCAGTAGGTTTCCGGCGGGATAACCACACCACCGGCGCCCTGGATAGGTTCGGCAATAAAGGCGGCCACTTTCTCAGGGCCAAGCTCCTGGATTTTTTCGTCGAGGCTGCGCGCGGCCTGGATACCGAACTCCTCTGGAGACAGCTCACCGCCCTCGGCAAACCAGTAGGGCTGCTGCACGTGTTCAATGTAATCCAGCGGCTGGAACTGTTTGTGCATGCCGCTCATGCCACCCAGGCTGGCGCCGGCGATGGTGGAGCCGTGGTAACCATTCTTGCGGGAAATCACAATGCGCTTCTCGGGCTTGTCTTGTAAGTCCCAGAAACGGCGGATCAGGCGCAAATTGGTGTCATTCGCCTCGGAACCAGAGCCGGTGAAGAATACATTGCTCATATTGGCGGGAGTTACTTCTGCCAGAGCGTCTGCCAACTCAATGGACGGCACGGTAGTGCACTGAAAGAAGCTGTTGTAGAACGGCAGAGTATTCAGCTGCTCATAGATAGCGTCACTGATTTCCTTGCGGCTATAACCCAGGTTACAGCACCACAGACCGGACATGCCATCCAGCATACGGTTGCCATCGATATCGGTGATATAAGCGCCCTCGGCACTGGTGATCACACGGGTGCCCTGTTGCCCCAAGTCGTTGAAGTCGGTAAAGGGGTGCAGCAGGTGCTCGCGATCGTGTTGTTGCAGCTCACTTTTGTTCATATTTCGCTCCTGGCTTTTGCTCGGGGGCTTTCAACAATACCGGGCAAAAGCCCGCATGCGTCGAATGAGTCCTCCCGCAAATTGATCACCAGCCCTCCAAAGCCCGTTTACGAGCACGGCCGGGCGGCATATTGCTTCCAACATTTGTGATCACATTCTAGTGGTGAGACAGACGGAAGCGCAAGATCTATCTATACCTCTGGGTAACGATAGAGTCCCACACGCCAGTTACCCTGAGCGGGAAGAAAACCCTGAGGTCAAATCAAAACGGCAAGAGCCCTCAAAGTGGGGATCTGTTGAGGCTCTTTTGATGACCTAAAAGGCTAGTTGGAGGGGTTAAAGTAGTTCTTCAGCGGAAATGGAACCGAGCCCTTCTTCGATATCCTGGCGGATAGCCAATCGCACGCGCGCCACACTGCCATCGGCTATCGCATCCAGCAGGTCCTCGTGGCGGTCCGGCAGTTCTTGAACACCGAAGCGCTGGAACACCAGGTGCTGTAGAGGGGCTGTTTGCAGCCAAAGGCTCTCGATCAACGAGAGAATGATATGAGGATGTCCCAAGCGGTAGAGAGTGAAGTGAAAATCGAGATTGGCTGTCACATATTCCTCAATATTCTTCTCTTTGAGTGCGCTAGTGACACGTGCATCCAACTGGCGCAGCTGCTCAAGAGCCCCCAGCCCCACAAAGGGCAGGGCCTGCTCTGCGGCCTGACACTCCAGCGCAACCCGCGCCGCACAGATCTCCGCAAGCTTTTCTGGAGTCATAGTGGGCACTGTGACACGGCGGGTGTCGGACAACTCCAATGCGCGCTCTGAGGTGAGGCGCCGCAAAGCCTCACGAACAGGCATGGGACTGCAGTTCAACTCCGCCGCCAACCCCCGAATAGTGATCGGATGACCCGGCAAAAACTTACCGCGTAAAATGGCATCACGCACCTGAAAGTAGACCCGCTCTTGAGTGGTGCGAAACTCCTCCTGAGGAGGACTGAACTCCGGTGCCATATTCATGCGGCCCCACCCTGCTGCAACTTGTGGGGCAAATCATCAGAACCCACTTCGATAAGATGCTCCGCCGCCTGGCCTGTCTGCCACATCTCAAAAAAATCGTCCGCCACCTGGCGGCTCATCTCCACCACTTTTTTCCAGTAATTCACACGTTCTTCCGGGCTCAATTTATAAAAGTCATTGCGATCGGGGATTTTGCCAAATGGCAACTTTTCGACAAAATTAGGCGATGGCGCAATCAGTAGTGTCGATGCCATGGCATCGCCGCGCACACGCCTCCAGGACAACCCCTTATCGAACCAACCCGGCACCATAAATGGGAAAAAATGCGGATAGAGCACTAAGCCGCGCGGGTGGTTGAAACGAAGATCAAAATGGTAATCGGTGATCCCCCCATCGCGATAATTGCCCAAAGGCGCACCAACGGGATTACGCACGCCCGCCATTACCAGTGGGATAGAACCGCTGGCAAGCACCGCCGCGCAGACGTTTTCACGATTGAGGGGCGAGTTCACCGTACTCAGATTGCCAAACTCCACCGTGGGCTGCGCCTGAGAGTGGAATACCACCCTCTCCCAAAAGGCCTTCAGGCTGTGTCTGGAGAAGGCATTTGCCAGCGCAGAAGTGAAGAGTGCCGGAGCCAAAAGGGCCCGCTTTTCACTGGCCAAGGGCCCGCGCCCGCGCACTGTGACGAAGTGACTCTGCCACAACGGGTTCTCTACCACTTCACGCGCGCCATTTTCCCCCAAAACCTCCTGCAGGATTGTCTCCCCCGCTGCGGTAATCTCAGCTGGGCTGGGCCTGGCAGTACCGTAACTCTGATGGATATAACCGTATTCCAGGCGCTCCAGGGCTGCCAGAGGTTCTTCCATTGCATAGCACATGTTGCGGAAACTACCGATGGAAGAACCTAATGTCGCAATGGGCTCGCGGCGATCCTTAAAAAAGGCTCCCATAAGAACTCGATCCAACTGGCTGATAACCAGCCACTTGGGGCCTCCAGAAGCGCCGACCAAAGTGGAGAACTGCCCTTGATGCAATCCTTCTTCGCGAATCCTGCGCGCCGCAACAGCGCCGGCCAATAAAATGCAACTGCGGTTCTTCACATAAATTCCTAACAGATCAGCCTTAACCAAAGTTTATTGTGAGCGTCCCGGAGAAATTACCACTCCCCGGTATTATCCATCGACTTCCAGGGCTCCTTCGGCTCCAGCGGCTCACCATTTTGCAGTAGTTCAATCGATATGCCATCCGGAGAGCGGAAAAAGGCCATATGGCCATCGCGTGGAGGGCGATTGATGGTGATTCCCGCGTCCATCATTCTCTGGCAAATGGCATAGATATCATTCACTCCGTAAGCCAGATGACCAAAGTTACGCCCGCCACTGTAGGGCTCTGAATCCCAGTTATAAGTGAGTTCCAGCGTGGGAGCTTTGTGCTCGCGAGCGCTTTCAACATCCTCAGGTGCCGCTAGATACACTAAGGTGAAACGCCCTTTGTCATAATCTTTGCGATTCACTACCTGTAAACCCAGTTTCTCACAGTAAAATTTTAAGGATTCTTCCAGGTCGGCCACTCGAACCATTGTGTGCAGGTATCTCACCCTCTACTCCTTCCTATTGCCAAGCTCTACAATCGCGGAATAATAAATAATTCAGCTTCGCCCGGCGAAAAGCAAATGTATAAAAAATTCTATCGTGCGTTTTCACAAGCGCCCAGCGGCAGCCCATCCTCCATGCTGCACATGGCCTGCCACTCACATCATTACTGGCCCGACGTGACGCTGGAGGCGGTCCAGCAATACTGGCAGGATGCAGCACTGCTCGCCGATGACAAGTGGGGGCCTATTTTCCAGGAAAAAATACCCGCCTGGCAAAGTGCTGTTGCACGCGCATTGAATCTCCCCGACGCCGCCCAAATTGCCATAGCCCCCAATACCCACGAACTTATCTACCGGCTACTCAGCGCCCTCCCTGTCGATGAGCCTCTGCAGATCCTCACCACCGATGGCGAATTTTACAGTTTCACCCGTCAACTGCAGCGGCTGGAAGAGTTACCCAATGTGCAGGTAACCCGTATACCCAAGATTCCCTACGCCACCTTGGCAGAGCGCTTCGAGAGTGAACTGCATTCCGGGGACTACCAACTGGCTTACGCCAGCCTAGTCTTTTTCGACTCAGGCGTGGTTTTCCCCGAATTGATACGCATCGCCGAACGAAAGCCAGCCCAAACCCAATTTGTTATCGACGGTTATCATGGATTTTTCGCCCGCCCAATCGACCTGAGCACTATCGCCGATAAAGCCTTTTTCACCGCCGGCTCCTATAAATACTTGGGCGCTGGCGAGGGAATGTGCTTTATGAGCATCCCCCGCCACTGCACTCTGCGGCCCCTAAACACCGGCTGGTTTGCAGAAATAGCGGAACTGGAAAATCGCAGCGGCAGTGTTGGCTATGCAGACAACTGGCTGAGGTTTGCCGGAGCCACCATGGATTATTCCTGCCTGTACAAAGGCCTGGCCATTTTTGATCTGTTTCGCCGTGAGGGCATTACCGTGGAAAAGACCCACAACTATGTCCTCGCCGCACAACAGCGATTCCTACACACCATGGATAACGCCGACCACCCTTTTCTCAATCGTGAGCATTTAATCCACCATGACCTGGAGCTGGGTCATGGACATTTCTTCACGTTTGATTGCCACAGCGCGGAGAATGCAGAGAAGTTGCAAAGTGAATTAAAAACCCGCGCCGTCCTGTGTGACCGGCGACAGCAGCTGCTGCGATTGGGATTTGCCATCTACCACGACAAGGAAGAAACTTACCAGCAGGTTTTTGGTTCTTACTAAAAGTACAGAAGAAATGGGTTCGTGAAGTTACAGTAAATCCGCTGGATCCGGTATGCTCAGCTGAGGTTCAGACAAACTTAAATAATATTTTTGGCGCCAAGTGCATTGCTACATCGCCTACACCAGAGCGATAGATAAGGAAAAACCATGAAGTTAATAAAATTTTCAACCATCACACTGCTCGCCCTGATACTCAGTGCCTGTGATAATGGACAGACACCCACACAGCGTGGCACCCTGGTATCTATCGCGGCCCAAGGCGAGGCCAGCCAGGCTCCCGATGTTGCCAACCTGTCTGTAGGCGTGGTGACAGAGGCGGACGACAGCAAAAAAGCGATGCAAGATAACGCCGAGCAAATGGATTCCTTGATGAAGGCAATTAAAAAAGCCGGCATTGCCAAGAAGGATATTCAAACCAGCGGCGTTAGCCTCTCTCCCCGTTACCACTACCAAAGAGATCAAAAGCCCCAAATCGTGGGTTACACCGCCCGTAATACCGTCAATATCAAAGTGCGCGAACTGGATAAACTGGGAACTGTGTTGGACGACCTCACCACCGCCGGGGCCAACCAGATTAACGGCCCCAGCTTTGAGATTGGTGAGCCGGGACCGGTAAAAGCCGAAGCCCGCGAAAAAGCCCTAATAGATGCCCAGGAACGTGCGACCATTTACGCCAAAGCACTAGGTATGAAGGTTCGCCGGATCGTCAGTATCTCTGAACAAGGCAGTGGCGGTATGCCCCGCCCGATGATGTTGCGCGGCCAGATGGAGTCGATGAAAGACAGCGCCTCAACCCCAATTGAACCTGGTGAAACTACCGTATCGGTCAACCTGGACCTGGTCTTCGAATTGGACTAATTAGTAGCCTTTATACCGGCCTCGCAATTGTATGCGGCGCCGGTACCTCACACACCACCATCAGCCATTCTCCTCATGCTCCAAAAATACCTCCACAGCTGACTCGCTGGGGTATTTAAAAATCTTGCCTCCCTTCATTACGAACTTCACGCGCTGCAACTCAGAGATATCCTCCAGAGGATTACCCGCGACCGCAATGATATCTGCGAGCTTGCCCTCACTGATACTGCCAAGCTCATCTTGAATCTGTAGTAATTGTGCGGCATTCCAGGTTGCAGAGCGGATAGCATCAGCAGGTGTCATACCGCCTTGAACCATCAAAACAAATTCCCGCGCATTCTCTCCATGTCGGGTCACCCCGGTATCGGTACCAAAAGCAATTTTAACTCCGCGCTTATAGGCCTTGGAAAAAGTCTCCTGCATCAAAGGCCCCATGGTGGCAGCTTTGGGGCGCACTATTTCCGGCAAAAAGCCATCAATCGCAGATTTTTCGGTTACCCACTCCCCTGCCATCAGGGTCGGAACAAACCAGGTGTTGTTCCGGCGCATTAAATCCATCACCTCTTCATCCATATAAGTACCATGCTCAATGGAATCCACACCGGCGCGAATAGCTCGAATCATGCCCTCCTTACCATGAGCGTGCACCGCTACGGTAAAACCATAATCCTTGGCAGTGGAGACAATCGCCTCCAACTCATCCTGCATAAACTGTGGATTTTGCCCACTTTTCGCAACACTCAGCACCCCACCGGTAGCGGTAATTTTGATCAGATCGGCACCGTCTTTATAGCGCTGGCGCACTGCTTTGCGCGCAGAAATAGGCCCATCCACAACGCCATCAACCGGGCCGGGATTTCCCACCAAGTCATGGCGACGGCCATTAGTGGGATCGGCGTGACCACCCGTGGTTGCAATAGATTTTCCTGCGGTGTAAATCCTCGGGCCCTCAATAGTGCCGGCCTCGATCGCATGGCGCAGACTGACGGTGACATTATCGTGATCACCCAAATTACGAATAGTGGTAAAACCCGCCTGCAGAGTTCGATTGGCCGCATCTACACCGCGGAGGGTGAAGTCTGCCGCGTTCCAGGTATAAGATTCCATATAAGCGCGAGGACCAAACTCATAAGTCAGATGGCTGTGCATATCCATCAGCCCAGGGAGCACAGTGAAATTGCGCAAATCGACAAGAGTTTCGCGCTCACGCTTGGCAAACCCTTTTTGCACCGATTCAATACGACCATCCAAGATATGAATGGTACGGTTCTCCAATAATTTTCCATTGCTGCTACTGAAGAGTTTTCCCGCATAAATAGCCATTTCCTCAGCTGAAGCTTGTTGACAAAACAGGCCCGTAAAAACAGCCAGGGCCACGATAGTGCGGCGAAAGAAGCAGCCTCTCTTGGAACTTGTTGTCATTGTCCTCACCAGTAAGTCTCTTTTAGATTTGTAATGTTTTTATAGAAAGTTACTCAATTTAACGTAATCGCCGAGGCGAAAGGAAGCCCTATGAAAATCTATGAGTTTGCAAGCGCCCCCAATTGTCGTCGAGTTCGCATGTATCTTGTGGAAAAAGGTATCGAAGTTGAATTTTCCCACGTAGATATCACCAAAGGCGAGAATCTCAGCCCCGATTATCGAAGTAAAGATATCAACAAAAAAGTCCCTTTATTAGAATTGGATGATGGCACTTATATCTCCGAATCTGTAGCCATCCAGCGTTACTTCGAAGAACTACATCCAGAACCTGCACTGTTTGGCCACGATGCGAAAGAAAAGGCATTGGTGGAAATGTGGAATCGCCGTGCCGACTTCAATTTAATGTTTACCGTGGGCATGTGCTTCCAACATGTATCTGGCTTTTTCAAAGACCGCATGAATGTCTACCCAGAATTCGGCGAGGATTCCGGCAAGCGCGCAATGAAGTTTATGGGTATATTGAATGACCACTTCTCGGATCACGAATATCTTATAGGGGACTATTTTTCCGTAGCGGATATCAGCATGGTTTGTAGCTTGGATTTTGGTAAAGTGCAAAACCTGCGTCCAGATACTGAAAAACACCCCCACTTAATCCGCTGGCGTGAACAACTCAAGCAGCGCCCGAGCTTTAAGGCCTAAAGTGAGCTTTGAGCGATCCTAGCCGTAAGGCCTGTTGAGTTCTGATGAGAAAATAAGTTCTACCGCTGTGCAAAGGCCCATCAGACGCCATAAAAAAATGCCCCGACTCTCAAGAGACCGGGGCATTTATTCTGTGGCATTAACCTATTTGTTAATCTTTCGCGGGTAAAACTTCCACCGGACCAATATTTAGCGCTTCAATCTCTCCCTTAATCTTATCCAGGTCGCCAACAATTACCCAGGTAAATTGATCCGGGGCGAGAAATTCCTGCGCGGAAGCCTCAACCTGCTCTTTATTTAGCGCGGTAACCCGCTGTGGGTATTCGGCAATGTAATCTTCCGGCAAGCCCTTTTCCACCTGCCAGTTAATACTGGAAAGCAACTGTCCCTTGGTTTGGAAACGAGCGCTCTGTTTAAGCACCTCATCGTTTCGGTAGTCCTCCAGCTCCTTTTCTGTAATCGGTCGATCAGCCAAATATTCTCGATACTCTTTGATCAACTCTTGGATCGCAGGGGCCGTTTTATCGGTCTGAACCGGGGCGAATAAAATATACGGTCTCTGCCCTTCCGTATCCATGGAAACCGCACGGGCTCCGTAGGACCAATGCTTATCCTCGCGCAGATTCATATTTACCCGAGAGGTAAACTTACCGGCAATCGTATTTGCCATTGCCTCAAAGGCTTCCGCCCCCTGTGGCTGCCAGGGTTGCATTACCAGCCCAGCCATAATATAGCTCTGTTGAGCGCCGGGGCGGTCCAGGAGGTAAACCCTGGCCTTTTCCGGGCGTGTCACCTTGGCTACATCAATTTTTGGCAATTCCTGCTTAGGCGCTTTCCAACCACCCAAAGTTTCATTCAATAGTGGTTCAATCTCTTTTTCCGTCACATCACCAACAATGGTGAGCGTCGCGTTATCCGGGCGCACCCAGGTCTTTTGGAAATTTACCAGGTCTTCGCGGGTGATTGATTTGATACCCGCAGGAGTGCCTGAGCCGGTCAAGGGCGCGCCGTAGGGGTGCTCAGCACCAAAGAGCAGTGGCGGTAACTCGCGCAGAGCCAGCCCTTGCGGCTGCGCCTTTTCCTGGGCGATGGCATCCAAGCGGTTGGACTTAACACGCTCAAGATCAGACTCAGGGAAGCTCGGCTCTGTCACCACCTTGGCGAATAGCTCCAGGGAGGGTTTCAGTTGAGACTTAAGAGCACTCATGCTGATGGAGTTGTAATCCAGACCGCTGCCGCCACTGATACTTACGCCCAGCTCCTCGGCCCTGGCACTGAACTCCAGGCTATCCAGATTGCCGGCGCCTTCATTCAGCATCTGTGCGGCCACTGAAGCGAGCCCGGGCTTGTTTTTATCTGCGGAAGCGCCACTGCGAAATTGCAAATTCATCAGCACTACAGGTGTATCGTGGCGCTCAGCCAAAACGACCCTCAGGCCATTTTTCAAGGTGAAATTCTGCTGTTTGGGCAGCTCCAGCTCTACATTTTTATCGACCTCCGGCAGCTTGCTGCGATCCGCTCCTACGGATGCTGCGGTGTACTGTTGCTGGGGCTCGATAATCAAGGTGTAAGAATCATCTTTCAGCCACTGTTCGGCAACATCCTGCACCTCGCGAGCAGAAACCTTTGCGTAGTCCTCAACGCCTTTCAGGAGTGCACCGGGATCACCGTAATAAAATTCCGAGCGGGCGAGAATATCGCTCTTACCGCCAAAACCACCGGTTTTTTCCAGGCCTTTCACCAGATCGGCGAACTCACCCTGCTTTACCCGGCGCAGCTCTTCTGCATTGACACCATTCTTGGCAAACTGCTGCAATTCCTTATTTAACAGTTTTTCCACTCTGTCGATAGGCTGACCCGGTTTTACATCCACCACAATAATCAGCTGTCCAGCCAACTGGCGGCCATAATAAAAAGCACTCACACTGGTCGCCACTTTTTCATCCCGAACCAGACGGCGATACAGCAGAGAGTTTTTACGATTTGCCAGCAGGGAAGTCATCAACTCCAAGGCATGCTCTTCCTCGCTGCCAACTGCCGGTACATTCCAGACTTTGTAAATACGGGTTTGCGGCACCTGATCGTGCACAACTTCCCGCTTGTTCACCTGGGTGGGCAACTCCCAGTTTTTGATGCGGGGTTGCACCTTGGTACTGGGGATATCCGCAAAATATTTGCGCGCCTTAGCCATCGCCTCATCGACGCTGATATCACCCGCGATCACCAAGGTGGCGTTGGCCGGTTGATAGTGATCCGCAAACCACTTTTTAACGTCTTCGAGACTGGCATTGTCCAGGTCTTTCATGGAGCCTATAGGCGTCCAGGAATAGGGGTGGTCCGCAGGAAAGGTGCTTTTGGCGATAATGTCGAATGCCTTTCCATAGGGTGCATTTTCCCCCTGGCGCTTTTCATTTTTTACCACCCCGCGCTGCTCATCGAGCACATCCTGGGTAATGGCGCCCTGGAAGTGCCCCATTCGATCCGATTCCATCCAAAGGGCCATATCCAGAGCGCCTTTGGGAACTGTGGCAAAGTAATTGGTACGATCGTTGCTGGTGGTGCCATTCATATCGGTGGCACCGGAGCGTTGAAAGGGTTCGAAGTACTCACCCGGAAAGTTCTCACTACCGTTAAACATCAAGTGCTCAAACAGATGTGCAAAGCCGGTTTTGCCCTCCGGCTCATCCTTGGAACCCACCTTGTACCAGATATTGGTGGAGACAACCGGGGCCTTGCGGTCTTCGTGCACAATGACGGTCAGGCCGTTGGGGAGAACTTCCTTGTGAAATGGGATGTCCAGTTTCGGCGCTGGCACTAAAGATTTCTGATCAATAGCCGCTTCTTTACTACTGGCAGCAGCTTCCTTGTCCACGGAAAGAGCGTGGGGCGTATTGTCGTTAGACTGGTCACAACCGGCGAGACCGACGGTAGCGATAACGATACTGAAGAACACTGGACGCAAGCCCATATAGTCACTCCCTAGTGATATCCGCGGATTCAGGATGGCAAGTTTAGGCCAGTATCCAATCCATTTACCGGCTTGCCTTCCGCAGTAATAAGCCACAAACCTGATACCAGAATGAGATACCAGGTCACTACATCAACCTTGAGACAAAAAAATGGGCACTAAAGTGCCCAAATAAATACATCACAGAGAGAAGCGATGATGCCTATCACCAGGGATCAGGTCATCGGCACATCTCCCGTGCCGAATAAAGTTATGCAGCCACAGTACCGGACTTGTTCTCCGTATCACCAGTCACAGAGTGGTGTCCAAAGCGTTCTTCAGCAATACGGTCGGCCACATGCGCTGTGGTCTCACCAGTCTCATCCGCGCGCTCAAACACTTCTTTCATGGTGCTGCCAATCTCTTCGATGTGGGCTCGCACCTCTGCGGCGTCGTAGTCACCCTTTTGCTGATAGTAAACATCGATAATGCCACCGGCATTGATCACGTAATCCGGTGCATACAAAATACCTTTCTCGCGCAGAGCAGCCGCGTGGCGCTCCTCAGCCAGCTGATTATTGGCTGCACCAGCCACAGCACCCACTTTCAGGCGGGAAATGGTGTCGTCATTAAGGATGGCACCCATAGCACACGGGGCAAACAGATCCACATCCAGATCGAAAATCTCATCGGCGGTAACGGCAATAGCACCCAGCTCGGTTACTGCGCGGTCGATATTGTCTTGGAAAATATCGGTCACAAACAGCTCAGCACCGGCCTCCTTCAACAGCTTACCCAGGCGGAAGCCGACGTTACCAACGCCCTGAATGGAAACCTTTAGACCTGCGAGGTCAGTTTTGCCCCAGCGGTGCTCAACCGCAGCCTTAAGGCCGACAAACACACCGTATGCTGTGGAGGGAGAAGGGTCGCCGCCGTACTCAGAGCCCGCAAACAGGCCGGATACGTACTCGGTGGTCTCACCGATAATGCTCATATCGGCAACACTGGTACCGGAATCCTCTGCGGTGATATATCGGCCGCCCAGGGTATTGATGAATTCACCCATGGCACGCAGCAACTCAGGAGTTTTTTCTTTGCGTGGATCGCCGATGATGACTGATTTACCGCCGCCCAGCTTCAAACCTGCCATAGCGGACTTATAGGTCATCCCACGGGACAGGCGCAGAACATCATTCAAAGCCTCACCGTCATCGGCGTATGGCCACATGCGGCAGCCACCCAGGGAGGGACCTAAATTCGTATTGTGAACCGCGATGATTGCCTTGAGGCCACTCTTAGCATCTTGGTAAAACGCCACTTGTTCGTGTTTATCGTAGGCGGAATGGGAAAAAATACTCATTAACTGTTCCTCTCCGGAAGGCCGGTTCTACAGCTGGGGAACAACCACAGCCCTTATCTGTTTTTATTTAGGGGTAAGATTATATCTAGCTTCGGCAGATAAAGTTTGCATATTTTGCACAGAACAGCGCTGTAATAGCTAAATTCTCACACAAATTATCATCTTTTAGGATAATTAACCTTGCGGAAATATAGAGGGCCGTATAGTCATCAATCTTGACTGCTACTTCAACCTAGTACCTTTGCGCTGAATCAAACTGGGATATTTTCTCTTACCCCAGCACCCTGTTACCCGCTTCACCCTGGTCTGGTAGAATCCGCGCCTAAATCGACCCGAGAGATAAACTCGATGCTGAATGCCGACGCTCTGAAACAACTTTCACAACTGAAAACAGATATTCGCTCCAGTAAGGAGTTTGCCGAGGGCCGGGTTCGCGGCAGCAACGGCAAATTTGGCTTTGTGGAGCTGGAGGATGGACGCGAGGCTTTTTTGCCTCCCAACGAGATGGAACGGGTTTTCCCGGGTGATCGTGTTCGCGTCAGCCTCAGCGAGGAAAAGAAGGGCAAGCTCAGCGCTGAGCTGGATGCCCTGATCGACAGCCAGCTGGATTATCTGGTGGGGCAATATGTACAGCGGGGCCAAGGGCATTTTATTCAGCCCAGCCAAAACGGACTGTCGCGCTGGATCTTCCTGCCACCCAAGGCCCGCGGCAAGGCCCAGCCCGGTGAATTTATCGCCTGCAAAATCAATCGACATCCCTTTAAAGATGGCCGCGCCCAGGCAAAAGTGGAAGCGGTCATTGGCAAACCCGATATTCCCGGTATTGAGCATGCCTATGTGGTAGCGCAATTCAAACTGCCCGAGCAGTTTGGCCAGGCGGCACAAACCCAGGCACAAGAAATCAGCGCGCGACTCTCCTCAGTCATCGCTGAACGCCAGGATCTTTCCGAGTTGGGCTTTGCCACTATCGATGCGGAAAGCACCCTCGATATGGATGACGCTCTCGCCGTCAGCACAAGCGATGGCGGTTGGACCCTGCATATTGCCATCGCCGACCCCTCCAGTGTAATTGAGGCCGACAGCGCCCTGGACAAAGAGGCTTTCGAGCGCGCTCACAGCCAGTACCTGCCCGGTGAAACCCTACCGATGTTGCCGCGCAACCTGTGTGAAGATCTGTTCTCCCTAGTGCCTGGAGAACCACGCCCAGCCCTGGTGGTTCATATCGATATCAACAGTGATGGCAGCCTTGGCGAAAGCCGCTACGAGTATGCCGCGATCAGCTCTCAGCACAAGCTGAGCTACATCCAGGTGAGCCAGTTTATCGAGGGCGACGAATCCGCTGTACCGGAAGAGCAGAAACAAAGCCTGCGCAACCTGGCTGCCGTTTATGAAGCCCGCTCTGCTTATCGCGCAAGTCATTCTCTGGCGATGGAAGACCGCCCTGACTACGAAATTCACCTCGACGACAAACGCAAGATCGCACGTATCGAAAAGCAGGAGCGCAATGTTGCTCAGCGCATGGTGGAAGAAGCCATGCTCGCTACCAATATCAGCATCGGCGGCAAGCTGGCAGAACTGCAACAGGGCTGTTTCTCGGTACACCTGGGCTTCCGCGAGGAGCGCATGGGTGAAGTACGCAGCCTCCTAAAGGAATTACTGCCCGAGCATGCAGAGCAAGACCTCAGCGAGCTGCCGCATTACCTGGCCCTGGTTAAGCAGCTGGAAAACCATGACGATGCTCAGATGCAAAACTTGCTGGCGGTACTGAAACGTATGCTGCGCCCAGGCCAGCTAGACAACAAAGCTGGGGCACATCTGGGCCTGGGTCTTGAATCCTACGCTACCGTGACCTCTCCTATCCGCAAGTACAATGACCTGCACAACCACCGGGTACTGCGTGCCGCCCTACAGGGCAACACTGCTGTGGCGCTGAGCGATGAGCAGATCGAATCCCTGCAGGAAAGCCTGGTCCGCGGCCGTCAGGCCAATCGCGCCCTCGAACAATGGCTTTATACCCAGTTTATGCAGGACAAAGTTGGACAAGAGTTCACCGGCAAGATCACCCTGGTCAATGGTGCCGGGCTCGGTGTGCGTCTGGATGAATTTGGAATCGATGGGTTTGTTCGCCTAAACGGGGATAAAAAGAATCTACCGAATTTTGACGGCAAGCACCTGACCCTCACCTACAACGAGCAAAGTTTCCAGCTAGAGCAGGCTATTAAGGTCAAAGTTTCCTCTGTAGATGTCGATAAACGCCGTATCTCTCTCGAGCTCATACAGGAGAGCTCGCCGGGCGACACCGCTGCGGATAAATAAGCCCCAAAGAGCCCGGCACCCGCTGGGCTCTTTACTGTTATGCCCAAACCGCCCCATTTTTAGGGCAGTGCATAAAGCCAACCCAATAACAATCACTCGAGGCCACCAATGAGCAATATTGCTGAGCTGAACCCCACACCACTATGGAAACACTTCGCCAAGCTCTGTGAAATCCCCCGTCCATCCAAGCATGAAGATCGCGTTGTCGAATACATTGTGGATTTTGCCAAGAATCGTGGTTTAGAGGTTCAGCTCGACGAAATCGGAAATGTCATCCTAAAAAAGCCGGCCACACCCGGCATGGAAAACCGCAAGACATTGGCCCTGCAAAGCCACGTAGATATGGTGCCGCAGAAAAATGCCGATACAGACCATGATTTTCTGACAGACCCCATCAAACCCTATATCGATGGCGAGTGGGTTACCGCCGAAGGTACCACCCTGGGCGCCGACAATGGAATCGGAGTAGCCGCTATCCTCGCCCTAATGGAATCCACAGAGATCCCCCATCCGGCCCTGGAAGCACTACTGACCATTGATGAAGAAGCGGGCATGACCGGGGCCAAAAACCTAAAACCCGGTTATTTCGAAGCAGACTTGCTGCTGAATCTCGACACTGAAGATGAAGGGGAGCTCTACATCGGTTGCGCCGGTGGGGTTGATGTTAATGTCACCTTGCCTTACAGCGCCGAACCGTTGATGGCTGATGCTGTGGCTTTTAAACTGGCAGTGCGTGGTCTGCGCGGAGGACACTCAGGCCTGGATATCGACAAGGGCCGCGGTAATGCCAATAAAATCGCCAACCGCATTATTGATATCGCCCTTCGATCCATCCCCCAATTACGTATTGCCAACCTCGACGGTGGCAGCCTGCGCAATGCTATTCCGCGTGAGTTCTTCAGTACTCTGATCGTACCTGGCAACGCGCAGAAACAGCTTCAAGAAATTGTTAAGAATGAGAGCGCTCAAATTGCTCGCGAACTCGATAACGAAGCAGCTCTGGAAATCTGCTTAGAAGTAACCGAAGAACCGGCGAATGTCATGGACGAAGCGAGTCAACTGAAGTTAATTCGTGCTATTCGCGCTTGCCCCAACGGTGTAGAGCGTATGAGTACCGCTCTGGAGGGTATTGCCGACACATCTAACAACTTGGCCCGTGTGGTCACCCTGGAAAAAGACGGTCAACACCAAGTACATATCCAGTGCCTGGTGCGCAGCCTGTCCGACAGCGCCAGAGATCAGCACGGACTCGATGTCGCCGCCACTTTCGAACTCGCCGGCGCACAAGCCAAACTGGATAATGCCTATCCCGGCTGGACACCAAACCCTACATCACCACTTCTTGCCATGATGAGGGAGGTTTATAAGGAAATGACAGGGGAAAATGCAGAAGTAAAAGTCATCCACGCCGGCCTGGAATGTGGACTTTTAGCCAAACCATACCCCAACTGGGATATGGTCTCCTTCGGCCCCACTATCCGCCGTGCCCATTCACCCGAAGAGAGAGTGCATATCCAGAGCGTGGCCAACTTCTGGGATTACTTTATTAAAGTTGTGCAGGCTATTCCGGCTGGTCACTAGTTAGGTGCTTAGCCCATTGACTGATTTCTAGCAGCACTCTTCCTATTAATTGCCTGCCCGCCAGAACCTATTTCTGAGGGCAGGCAATACCTACCAGCCAACTCGAACCAAAAGGTTCAGTCGACCTTATCAACTTCAGCTTTTGGTGCGCCAAGAAATTAATAGAATATATTTTATTTTATAGAAGTCGTGCATTTTTTTATAAAACTCTTACACCAAATAAATAGCCACGGAACTTTCCCAGAATGCTATAGGTCAATACCATCGCCTTAACAAAACACGGAAGAAACAATGAAAGGTTTGATTTTTGCCTACCCCCCTTTCGTATCCACACCTGTAAATTCAAGTAACCGTATTGACCTAGGCACACAATATGTCTGGCAGGCTTATATGATGGCCTAACAAGCATAAACTACTTAACTATCACCTGGCCCAACACTCATTATGTCGTGACCGCCTCGTTGACAATGTAAACAAGAGATAAACATAGAATGATCTAAAACCTGCATCCAACCCCCTAGACCTACCAAAATGACAATAGAAATAATTTGAGAATATTACACCTATAAAAGCAAAGCTTTCTTTCCCTACCAACAAACAACAAGTGATCATCAGGATTTAAGAGAAAAAGGAGCCCTGAAATATCAAAGGATCTCACACTTATTTCTTAATGAACATGATCAACCCAACCTCTTAAGCAGTATGTACCAGGAAGGGCTCTACTAAAGGCAAACAAAGATAGCTCACTCACAGATCATGTAGAATTAAAACTACAGTTTAGCTATCATTTCTAAATATTTTAAGGGAATAATATCAATGAGAAGTCTAACCTTGGCTCTTTGCTCGCTTTTACTAACAGGATGTGGGACTTTCACCACCCTCTCCAGCACAGATCGTGAAATTTCTGCAAATTTGAAAAGGCAGAAGTCCAACTGTGAATTCATTCCAAGAGTCTACAGCGGGCTTTCTTACAATATGTGTAAAATGCATTCAGATAGCGAATCGATCAATGTCGACCTACTTCTTGGCGTGTACCTCTTAGATAGCGTACTATCTACCGCAACTGATACAGCTGTACTTCCATTTACAATCTACAAACAACAAAAGGAAGGAAACATTTCAGTCGCTAGCGGTCAGTATTGACAGTAGCAATTTCACCAAACAAAAAAAGATATTAGTCAGCTGGCAGAACTATAGATCCTCGATAGCTGCCAGCTCCTTTCCAACAAGAAACACCCACCCAAAAATTCCAATAGGTGTTACGCCACCAGGGATATTATGAGATTAGTCGTTCACCCTTTCTAAGGCGGATACTGAGAAATCCAATGTCTGGCAATATCTGCCCTCCGGCAAATCCATACTTTTTCGAAACCCTGAATATAATCTAGGAAACGGAGCAAAGCCATGGCTCGAGCCGGGTGACCGCTGATACGACTATGCAATCCAACCGTCAACATTTTTGCCTGACTCTCCCCCTCCAGCCAGAGAAGATCAAAACTATCCTTTAAAAGATGGAAAAAATCATTCGCCGAGGCGCAACCGTTTGGAAGAAGATATCGAACATCATTACTTACAAGGGTATAGGGAATAATTAACCAAGGATTTGGCGTATTGCTCCAATAAGGTAAGTCATCACTGTAGGAGTCCGAATTATACAGCAAGCCCGGTATCTCCCCGAGGAGTCTACGTGTGTTTACACTAGTGCGGCCGATATACCAGCCAATTTCTTTCTCTCCAATCAGTCTTTCAATGCTTTTACGCGTTTTTCTTATATGTTCACGCTCAACCTCTTCGCCAATGTGCCGATAATCTAACCAGCGATACCCATGTCCAGCGAGCTCATGACCGGCAGCTACCAATGTTTTTGCAAGTATTGGGTTTAATTCCAGAGCCAACCCACAGGCAAATACCGTTAGCGGGAGATTATTGGAATTAAAAATATTAAGAATACGCCATACACCTGCCCGACTACCATACTCATACATGCTTTCAACACTGAGGTCTCTTCCCCCTAAGCGTGGCTCCCTACCGAAAAGTTCATGTAGATAGGCTTCGGATTGACTATCACCATTTAAAACACAAGATTCAGCGCCCTCCTCAATATTCAGCACAAATTGAACGGCTATCCTGGCTCCATTCGGCCACTTGGGGTCTGGGGGATACCCAGCATAGCCCTCCAGATCGCGCTCATTCATCAACCTAACTCAAAAGTAGTCACGCCAAAAACTCGCTCATTAGCAATATCAGGCTTAGAACCAAGGTACATACGCGCACAACCGAAAACCTCTTTCATGTTATATTTTTTTACCAAGGCCATAGCTTCTGGATTATTTTCTGGCACATCCAAAAATATTGGACCACCTTCCACAGAGCTGGATAACTCTCTCAATAGAGCTTCGGCCAATTCACCGTTGTTGGCAAATAAGGGCCCCACCTTATAACCATCTGCACAGCGACGAATAACGCCATAACCGCAGAGTTTCCCCAATTGCATCAGACCCAGAGCCTGGGTTCCCTCCTGACTCAACCAAGTACGCAAGAATTTCTCCCTGCGCGCAGGGAAGCAGGTCAGGTCATATTGCAATAGCTGATCAAAAGGAATATCAGCGAGAGGACAAATCTCATAATCCCTAGCACCATTTATAGCTTTGCTTAGAGGTTCATCCATACTGAAGCGCAAGTTGCGATGGGAGAATTCAAAACCTCCTTCCCCATAGAAATCCTGCATTTGAAATGCGGCATCCAGACCCACGGAGGCTCCCGGAGTTAATCGCTCAAGCATTCGCTGACGACGGTGATACCAGAGCTTACGACCAAATCCCAACCCGCGATATTCCGGTTTTACGATGAAAAACCCCATAAAGCCATACTTGCCTTCATAAGAGGTAATGGAGCCCCCACCAATCATATTTTCCTGAACCAGTGCAGCGATAAATGCTTCTGAATCCGCTTGCCAAAAAGCTTCAGCGTCATGTACTCCCGGGTTCCAACCCTCTTGAGCCGCCCAGTTCACCAAGACATCGACTTCAGGGCGCTGCATATTGCGCATGGTCATTGTATCTTGCATATCCACCCCTATTTATAAGAACGCAATCTAGCGTACTCTCGAAAGCTTACTTTAAAACCTACCTTAAGGCCCACCAACAATGGCTTCCTTTCAAGAAAGCTTAACTTTTTGGTGCAAGAAATTTAAAAGGTGTTGCTGGTTTTAATTGCGAAGAGATCTCCCCCCCAATATCGCTGGGAGTATCCATCTTCATGGATAAAACCTTCGCCCCATTTTTGAAATCTAAATTACTGAAGTCCAACCATACCACCGAGGGATTAATCACAGAATCAAAGTAATAACGCATCTTCTTTTGATCTATTACTGAACGCCATAGTGTCGAAGCAATATTAGGCTTCCCTGGACTACTCATCCCCAAAGGCACACTGATGGCGCGCACCTGAGAAAATACAGAGGCAATTGCATCGCGGTGGTCTTTAAATTTTGGGGAAGACTTAAGAGCAAAACTGGCACGAACAAATCGATCAGCAGCACTTATGGTTCCCGGCAAAAAATTATCACCACCTATTTGACTCCAGTATGTATTAATTGCAAGCTGCTGATCATATACCGGAGAATTCGTCATCACCTTGTATTGTTTACCATGGTGTACTTGTAACTTCCCATTGATATACTCGAATATGGCTGAATCTCCACTGGGATCAGAGATCGCAAGATGAGCCGAGGCAGGAGTCCCATCAGGTAGATTAGTTCCCACCACTGTAAACGGGTCAGCCTCCATGGCCCTAACTACTTCATCAACGGTTGCGTAATTATCCAGAATATATTGAAGCCAGGCCCCAACCGAGATTGTAGGCTTACCACGTTTTTTTGGATTTCCATAATCAGCTTCAGCCAGATAGAGAAGATTTCCTACTAATCCAGCCTCATTAAGCCCATCGGAAGTTGCCGCTTCATAAATGCTGATCACCACCGAGCCATATTTCGAAGTCCAGGTTATTGACCCCTCTCCCACACCTCCATTCCTTTGCATACCCTTAGGAAACAACCAAAAGTCCATCGCCGCCTTGGTATCACTCCAGTCCATGCTGCGACCAGTAATATAATCTCCATCACCTGATTCATAAAAAATTCTAGTGCAGGCACTGGCCTCACCCAGACTCAAGCCAATAGTTACAGCCAAAGCACCGCCCAACAGGTTACGAGCAAATTTTTTGGCGACTACTTTTTTATTGATATCCATATCTTAAAATTCCTCTTGAATATTTCCCCGCATAGTGACGAATTACTTCACAACCCCTATTCGAGGCCAATCAAACAATCTTCAAAGGCCAATTCTAGCTTTAGCAGGCAAGAATAAACGGCCCAAAGAGGAAAGGGGCGAAACTGATTCAACTAAATACCCCCATCTAACCGTACCCCCCTAAAAAGGCGCTTAAATGCTTATATTTAAAGCAACTCATAGCAATTCTAGCGGTAGTTCTAGCAACCCAATTCTGCAGGAAGATATGACTCCTTTAAAATGAGATAAATATCAGTGCATTATTTCATCCACAATTAATCATTGATTATGTATGATTAAACTATGTTTGGCAGCACATCCTTCTTAATACTTTTTCGCGTACAAGCTACTGTAATACCCACCTCTATAAAGCCGATTAGCAAGATTACCAACCCTCTGTAGCCAATCAAAAGGACGAGGCTTTTTAACCCAACAGGATGGCTGGTTATAAATTTTAATGACAATAAAGAAGCTATATTTTACCGAAATAAACTCGACCTCAAGCTATTTGTTGAATCAGAGACACCGCCATTAAGGTTTGCTCACCCCCACCTACCTCAACAAAAATACATGGGAATCTGGCGTCCACTAACTTCCCCCAATGCACTCGTGAACAGGTTGGCAGTCAAGCTGCTAGCCAGCCCTGTGTGGTTATTTGCACACGACTTGATAGTGAATATCAACACCTGGCAAATAATGGAACAGATTCCACTAAAGGCAGACTCGCAGATCTCAATGCCAAAACCTCGCACCTTGAAGATCTTAATGGGAATAAGTTTGCTCTTGTACAACTGAAACTAGATGTAGTTGATTAATCTGTTTCTTCTATCAAGCTTGCCACTACTAGCACTTATCTGGGGTGGCAATAATCACTATTCCTACATCTCTGTGCCCAGTATCATCATCTAAGGCCACCATCAGAGTACAATCCCTATTGTTGAAAAACTTCCTGTTTACAACTCTTCTTCTATCACATATAAATCGAACAAGACTCACTCTATAAGTACCAAGTCCCATAATTATCACGCCTCTTGATCTGGTTAACGTTTATCCCAGATTGAAATTGCGGCACTGGGATATGCCACGGATAGCCCTGCACCGGTGCGCTAGAGACAAAGGAAGTTTGTTTCTTAACATAATATCAATCGAAAAAATAAACGGTCTTTACAGGCCATTGAACTCCGGGCGTTAACTCCAAGAAAGAACAAACCCGTGGGTCAAAACAATCATTGGAAAGTATCATGAAAAGAAACCTGATTATGCTGGTCCCAGGGCTTACCAGGGTCACCAGCACTGCACAACTTTCAGAGTTTACCGAGGGCTTGATTGCAGCCAGTGAACGCATGCCGCTCGCCCATATAGCCGCCCCCTCAATCCCCCCAGGGGTTCAACGCCTGCGAACCACCACAGCTGGGCAAGAGATGGAACTGGATTTGGTTGAAGCCTACTGGAACGACCTGGTACCCAGCATCACCCAACAAACACTAAAGACACGCCTGGCCAGGGGTTTCTCGCTCATTTGGTTCTGGCTCGCAAACCTGCATATATGGAAAGGGGTATTGCGGCGTAAGTACCTCACTTTTGGCCTAACCCTATCTGCACTAGCCTTCACTGTTTGGTACCTGGGTACCATTATCTTATTTGTGGAAGCTATAGAACCCTCGGCGGATAGCCCATTCTTCTCTCTGGTCGAGGAAATAAAAAAGTCTGTTGAATATATAGGCGGTTGGCGGATCTGGGCAGTGGCAACAGCCGTTGTAGCCCTGATGCCGGTTTCCCTGCTGGTGGACATCTCGGATTTCTGTAAGCGCTACTTAACGAATGAACCTGCAGCCCGTGGCAAACCCGCAGTACGCTTTGAGATTATTCGGCGCGTACGCGAGCAGCTGCAAAGTAGCCTTGCCCTGGGGGATTATGAATCGGTGACCATCGTTGGCCATAGTTTTGGTAGCGTCGTCACCGTGGACCTGTTTGCAGATCTCCCCTCCTTCGGTATTCCTGTGCGTATTCTAACTATGGGTTCTTTAATCGAAGTTCTAGGTAAGCAGGCTCCCTGGCTGCAAAATGAAGTTCTGGAATTATCCCGGCGCGATGACTTGATCGAATGGATTGATATCAAATCCCACTCAGACTGGTTTGCCAGTGGCTCAGCCGTACCAAAAGTGCATAATTGTTATGAGAAGGTAATCGGCTCCTATGGTACTTTCCCAGATAAAATTGCAGCGAAAGTGCACTCGCGCTATTTCGACAACCAGGAAGCGGTCAGGCTTCTGTTGTCATATTTTGAGCGACAGGAATCCCTCAAGGTTGATTCGACTGAAAGTGAATCAGCCATGGAGCCGGCCTAACGTAATATGAAAAATGGCAGCAATCCAAACAGCTGCTACTAACTCATAATAGAAACCACAATACCTACAACATGCCAACAGCAAGGAGTGTGCAGATGTTGTCCAACCCATCCCAGATAGCTTCAGCTCTGTTTTACATAGTTCTAGCTCTAGTCATCAGCGGCTGTTCCCAGCTGGCTCCCAGATACGATGCGGAACTCTATTCAGACTTAACCGAGGTGAACGCTGAAATCCTGCAGTTCTTTTCCTCGGTTTCCTACGGCACTAGTAAAGACTCTTATACGGAGAGAAATCAAACTTACCACGCATTAATTGGCAAGATTGATGCCCTGGCAATGCAATCTAACACTCGGCCAATCCCGAATAAGGATACACTCAAAAAAATCAACAATTATCTCAATTCCACTGGAGCTGATATCGCCTTCAACGAACAGCCACCCAGTGTCGATTCTCTGGAAAAAATTTCCATTAGCCTAAATCGCATGCGTAAAGAAGATGAGGACAAAGGGCTTCGCGCTACAGTTGTGGCTCTTTTCAAAAATGAAATCGTAATTTCTATGGACCAGGCTCTAACCTACGAATCATTCCTAAACCGCTGAGGACTTTGCCATGATACTGGACGTAGCCCAATTGATATCCGATATAAAAGATGCAGCCTCTACCGTTATCGAGCATGACGTCACTGAAATTCGCGGTTTTTCAGATCGTCAGTTATCCGCTCTGGCTTTACAGGCAAAAATGATTGCCAAAGCCATTACCGAAGGGGAAATTGATGATGATCTAAGAGATTATTTTTTGGACTCTATTGAGGAAATGGCCTTGAATTTTGCCAAAACTCTGCGTGGCCTCCTCGCCATAACCATAGAGAAAGTCTGGAACGCAGTAGTGCGAGTAATTTGGAATGCACTTGAAGCTTGCACTGGAATTTCTCTGAAAATCGCCTCCTGATTGCTCATTAGCCACCCTTCCCGCAGCTGAGATGTATCATCTGTGGGGAGGGGCCAAACACAGCTCCGTTACGTTTATACTGAGCTTTTTTCACACTCTCATTAATCCCTTCTGAACCCATTTCCTTGCGTTCTTCAATCGCCTGCATCAGCCCCCTCCTGAATCCGAGACTATCCCTATCTCTACACAATTTGGTCAAAAGAGTTTCATGAGTCTGTCAGGAATTTTTCATCGGAAGCCGTCAATGTACGCGCAAAACGCGTCGGGCATATAAATACCCCGCGCCGGAAATAATTTGATAACAACAAAAGAGTTGCCCGATGAAAACCAGAAGAACTTGCTTGGCTTCGGCCATTGCTATTATCACTCTGACCAACGCAAATCCTTTAATAGCGCAGCAGGCTAGTAGTGACCAAATAGATGAAGTGGTTGTTTTAGGGGCAGGCGCTACTTTTAACAGCAGTGAAGTCTCCGAAGCTATGCGCAAACAGCAGTCCTCTATAACCAGCGTAAATGCGTTGATCGACAATCTGCCCGGAGTCTCTGTCAATGAAGGTGATACTTACGGTTTTGATGACTGGTCTACCAATATCAGCGTGCGGGGATTTAGCAACAGTCTGGATGAGCAGCAAATCGGTACTACCATAGATGGCATTCCCAATGGCGGGTCCAATTATGGCGGGGGCTCCAAGGCAAATCGCTTCGTAGATCCCGCCAATATCGGCTCGGTAGAAGTATCCCAAGGTACCGCAGACATTGCCTCTCGCTCCCATGAAGCCCTAGGTGGCACAATCGATTACCGCACTGACGACCCGAGCGATCACCGCCGCAGCCGCATGGAACTTGCCGCAGGGGAATTCGATGCGAGACGCCTCTACTACCGTTTCGATACCGGCACCTTTGCCGGCAATAGTAAAGCCTGGATTTCCTATTCCACTCAGGAAACCACCGACTGGATCACTGAAACGGCCGAGAATGAACGTGAGCATATCGCCGCTAAACTGGTAAGCGGATCGGAGAGAGGCTCTATCAAAGCTTATATTTCCTACGATGATATTCACGAGGACAATTACCAGCGGGTTTACTCAAATGCACAATTTGAAGAACACCCAGAAAATGATTTCCTCAATGGCGAATGGACCGGGGTTCCTTATAACGATCAACTCTATCGCCGCGGCTGGTCCACCATCCGCGAGAACCTGCTGGCCTACACCCAATTAGATTTTGACCTATCTGACCAACTTAATGTAGAAGGGGGAATCTACTATCACCGCAATGAAGGACGCGGAGACTGGATACCCCCTTATCTGGTCAATATCACTGATGATGGCAATAACGGCCAATCCGAGTTCCTCGGGGGGACCATAGCAACTGGAGGTACACAACTAGAAAAGATTTATTTTGTAGATGCCAGAGGCAATGCTCTCACGCCTGAGGAAAATTGCCCCTTCTCAGTGAATAATATTTATGGCCCTTCTGGGAAGGAATACGATCCGCGCTGCTATTCCGCTGACGCCATCCCCGTAATGTCTTATCGCCATACGCATTATGAAAAAGAACGCGCAGGCCTAACTCTGGATTTTACCTACAATAGCCACATTGCCGGTTATGAAAATACCCTGCGCGGCGGAATCTGGTATGAAGATGCCACCCGTGATGAATACCGTGACTGGCATAAGATCAGCGATGCCAGCCAAGGAGCCGGCTTCGATGCCACCTTCTATTGGATTCAGTACGATCGCAGCTACCCTCAGGAAACCCAAAAGTGGTACCTGCAAGATGCTCTCACCATTGATACTGTCACCTTGACCCTGGGGGCCAAGCAGTTCTTTGTGGATGTAGAGCGCAAAGATTTATTTAATGAATCCCCTAATGCAGATATCAATTCAGACTCCGATATCCTGATATCTACCGGCCTAATCTGGGAAACTCCTGTAGAGGGTATCGTGTTATTTGCCGGTTATGCCGAAAACTTTAAGGCCATTAGCGATAGTATCCTGGAACGACCAGAATCCGATTTGGATAACATTGAACCAGAAACTTCCGAAACTATCGAAATCGGCCTGCGCTATGCCGGTGATAATCTGACCTTAACCAGCACCTATTTCAAAAATGAGTTTGAAAATCGTATCATTTTCCTGGATAACAACAGTGCCAGCGGCCAAAACTACTTGATCGGCACCAATGGCACTTACTTTAACGCCGGGGGAATTGAATCCAGTGGCTTGGAGTTATCACTGAATTACGACATCAGTGATTCGCTAAACCTTTATAGTTCCTATACCCAGATCGACGCCACCTATATCGGTACAGGTGATGCCACCGTGGACGAAACATTGGGTCTCACCCCTGGTAATGATGTTGTAGGTATTGCCGATCACCTGCTCGTAATTGGCCTGGATTGGAATTCAGAAATCTTCTACGGTGGTATCTCCAGTAAATATACCGGAGATCGCCATGTTGACCTGGACAACACCTGGGTAGCCGACGCCTATATGGTGACCGATGCCTACCTCGGCTTGGATCTAGTAGATCTCAACCCGGCCCTCAGTGGGTTGAACCTTAATCTTGTAGTCAACAACCTATTTGATGAGGATTACCTGGGCACAGTGGTATCCGGAGGAGCCTGGATAGGCGCACCACGCACTGTTTCCCTATCTACCACCCTAGAATTCTAAATCTGCACCCGGCTCCAGGCACCTCTTCATTGGCTGCCTGGAGCCTATCCGCGCAAACCTTCAATAATCGCCAAGTTAATCCATTCACTTCTTTGTCAGCCGGGTTAATATCTATAAGCGCCCAGCGGTTCTAAGGCACATTACCAAGCAAAGAATAAATAATTAGGACTATGCCCGTAAAGGACTCCTTAATGAAAGCATTTCTCATAACTCTATTGGCAATGGCAATTTCTACTGCCTCTTATGCCGCAGACAACCTGGTCCTTGTAACCATCGATGGCCTTCGCTGGCAAGAGGTGTTCAATGGATACGACCCTGAGCTTATCGATCACAAAAAATATACCGAAAATAAACAGCAATTGATTAAGCGCTTTGGCGGCAAATCTGTAGAAGAAAAACGCAAACAGTTATTGCCTTTTTTGTGGAGCACTGTAGAACAAAAAGGAACATTAGTTGGCAATCGTCATAAAAATTCCCTGGCCAATATCACTAACGGCTGGTGGTTTTCCTACCCTGGATATAATGAAATTTTAACCGGACGTGCGGATCCAAAAATAAATTCCAATGATCCAGTACCCAATTTAAATATCACCTTTCTTGAATGGCTCAATAGCAAACCTCATTTTAAAAATCACGTGGCCGTTTTTGGCAGCTGGGGAGCTTTCTCAGCCATTATCAACCGTGAACGCAGCGGTGTTTTTATCAATGCTGGACTAGAAACAGCAGACTGGCCACACCTTTCACAACGCGCTCGATTTCTTAATGAGCTTCAGGAACAATTACCGGTGTTCTGGCCCGATGTAAGACCCGACGCCTTTACCTGGGGGCTGGCCAAGGAATACTTAATTCAGAAGAAACCCAGAGTACTGTATATCGCCCTGGGAGAAACCGATGATTTTGCCCACGATGAGCAGTATCACCAATACCTAGATTCAGCCCACCGCAGCGATGCTATCCTGGCCGACCTGTGGAAGACTTTGCAATCCATTGAAGGCTATAGGGACAATACCAATTTGATCATTACAGTAGATCATGGACGCGGCAATGCAGCTGAGGCATGGCCGCACCACGCCAGTGGCCCAGCCCTAACCCAATACTTCGGTAATGCCGATCATCCACATAAAGATGGCATACCCGGGTCCGATGAAATCTGGCTGGCAACCCTGGGCCCGGACTTTAAAAGATTTGGGGAGCTATCTGGCGGCCCTACTCTTTACCAGAACCAAGTGGCCGCAACCGCGCTGCAGCTTCTGGAACTCAACCCCGAGGACTTTCATAGGGAAGCGGGCCCTGTTATGGCCAGTCTTCTAAAGGAAAAATAACCTACAGCCACCGGGGGAGCGCCCATACTCCCCCTATTCCCTTTACACTCCAACCCAACTCAAGAGACGCACAAAAAATAGGCAATTCGTCTTTTGGAAACAGCTCACTAGCTGCAACGGCCCAGTTTCCGCATAATTAACGGCCGCACTCACAACTGAACACCAATGGCCTGATGTATGTGGTTTAAGAACCTTCGTATTTACCGCTTAACCAAAGAATTCTCCCTGGATGCCGAAAAATTAAACGAGCTTCTGGAAGCCCAGGCATTTGTGCCCTGCGGCAGCCAGGACAGCGCCCGCTACGGCTGGGTCTCTCCCCTGGGCCGACACGGCAGCCAGCTGGTACATGCCACCAATGGCTACCTGATGGTCTGCGCCAAGAAGCAGGAGAAAGTTCTACCAGCTGCTGTTATCAATGAGAAAGTGGAAGAGCTGGCCCAGGCGATTTCTGAGAAAGAGGCCCGCCAGGTGGGCCGTAAGGAACGTCAAAACCTCAAAGACGAAGTACTGTTGGAAATGCGCCCCAAGGCTTTTGCCCGCTCCCGACTGCACTATGCCTATATCGCCCCGCAGGAGGGCTGGGTTGTGGTAGATGCTTCCTCTGCCTCCGCCGCTGAAGAGTTGCTGGAAAACCTGCGTGAGGCCATTAGCAGCCTCGCGGTAGTGCCACTATCAGCCAAAAACCTTCCTCAGCAGGCTATGACCCACTGGCTTACCGCTCCCGAGGCCCCCGTACAGTTTGATTTCGGCCACGAATGTGAACTGCGTGATCCAAAGGACAGCGGTAGCGTGATCCGCTGCAAAAACCAAGACCTATGTGCCGAGGAAATTCATAATCACCTGGTTGCCGGATTGCAGGTGCACAAGTTGGGGCTGGTTTGGCGCGGTGGGGTCGATTTCCTGGTAGATGATCAACTCTCCCTGAAACGGGTAAAGTTTAGCGATGAATTACTGGAAAAAGCAGATAACGCCGATGCCGAAAGTGCAGCACAGCGCTTCGATGCCGATTTCGCGGTAATGACATTGGAAATCTCAGCCTTGATCCGGGATCTGCTCAACGCCTTTGGTGGTATGAATACCGAATCTACCAGTGTAGAGGAGATTGTCGCCAAAGCCTCCCGCTCTGAAGCTGAAGACCTGGCGCGAGAAGTAGAAGAAGTGGTCTTTTAATACCTTTGTCTTACTGCCCAAATAGTACGCTTAGTGCTTTGAAGTAGGAACCAGCTACCAATTCACTGACCCAGAGTGGGGCGAAAGCCCCACTCAAGCCCAAAGTAGCAGCAGCTGACTTTTTAATCTCTACTATATCTCTACAACCGGGCGACCTGGTTCACTCCACTGCACATGGTATTTGCGCTGCTCAGGCTGATCTACACGTGAAAAAGTATGAGCACCGAAGAAGTCCCGCTGCCCTTGCAACAAGTTGGCAGGCAGGGATTCCGAGCGGAAGGCGTCGTAATAACTTAGGGCCGAAGACAGCGCCGGCACCGGAATACCGTTCAGGGTTGCACTGGCAACCGCCTGACGCCAGTTAGCTTGGTGGTCAGCGATCTGCCGGATAAAAAAGTCATCTAATAACAAGTTGGAGAGCTTGGGATCCCGGCTGTAGGCATCACTGATGGACTGCAGGAATACCGCGCGGATAATACAGCCGGCACGCCAGATTCGTGCGATTTCCGAGAAGTTCAGCTGCCAGCCCTGCTCTCGCGCAGCCAGTTTCATCAGGTCAAAGCCCTGAGCGTATACGCAGATCTTGGCACAATAGAGAGCATCGTGTAGCTGTTGAATAACCTCCTCGCGTTGCTCTGCTGCCACCTGGGTAAGCTCCGGACCCTTAAGTTTCTTTGCGGCACGAGTGCGCAGAGTTTTGCGGGTAGATAGGGAGCGAGCGTAAACCGCTTCGGCAATGCTAGGCGCCGGGCATCCCACTTCCAGACTACTAATAGCAGTCCAAAGGCCTGTCCCCTTCTGGCCCGCACGATCCAGAATCACATCCACCAGCGGCTGTTCGGTAACGGAATCCAGGGTAGACAGCACTTCCGCACTGATATTAATTAGATAGCTGTTCAATGGACCGCGATTCCACTCACGGAATACTTCGGCAATTTCCGAAGGTGACATCGCCAGGGCACTGCGCATCACATGGTAAGCCTCGCAGATCATTTGCATATCCGCGTACTCAATGCCGTTATGCACCATTTTCACATAGTGTCCGGAGCCAATAGGGCCGATATAAGCCGCACAGGGCTCCCCTTCGTTCACCGGATTACCTGGCTCAAAGCGTTCGATGGGCTGACCACTGGCCTTGTCTACCTTGGCTGAGATCGCGTGCCAAACAGGCTCGATACGACTCCAGGCGTAGCGATCACCACTGGGCATCAAAGACGGCCCAAAACGCGCACCCACCTCACCACCGGATACCGCTGTAGTGAAGAAAATCAGCTTACCTTCATAGCGCTTAGCACGCTCTACCGAGTCGGTCCAAAGGCTGTTGCCTGTATCCACAACAATATCATCGGCCTTGAGACCGGCATCCAGAAGCTTGCTACAGACATCATCTACTGGAGCTCCTGCAGGCACAGAGAGAATGATCAGGTGCGGTGCTTTCACCTTAGCCAACAACTCGGTGTATGAATTACAGATTTCTATACGCGCAGGTTGATCACCACGTTCTTTTTTGTCCTGCTCCAGCAGTGCATTGAGCCGGTTGTGATCCAGGTCGAAGGCGCAGACCCTATAGCCGTTGTCGGCCAGGTTCAGGATCAGGTTCTTACCCATCACACCGGCGCCAATAAAGCCAATGTCGCACTGTGAATCAGACATCAAATTCTCCGTATTAAGATAGGGGGCTTTCAGGGGCGCGGAGTATAGCAATAGGAATCGAGGGTCGGGAGAGTAAAAACTCATCAAAGTAGCCTCTCTCATCCTTAAACACACCGCCTGTCACACTAGCTACCTAGAGAGTTTTAGCGGCTCACTACGGTTAAGTACAGAAAATTGACAGGCCTCTCCAGCACGGTGCCACCAAAAGCCAATTAGGAAGGCTTGCGAGTAAATAGAATTGAAATCATGAACGCCAGTGACTAGCCGTGCTGCAGAAATTACTGCAGAGAGCCTAACAGAAAGAAAACCCGAGCAATCTTAGTAGCCATTTATGCAAGAGTTACAAGAAATCGTATTGGGGGTTATTGGCAGTTTCCGTTATGTCCTTGGCTTTTTGGGCGGGGCACAGCCAATATTTTGTTTTTTTAAAGTCTCTAGGATCATTTCACATCCCTTTTACGGAAAAGCATCACCTTCCAAGCACTCTATAAGGGGCTTGGAAGGTACAGAATCATCCCAAAATTATTAAAGACCCAATCTTTAAGCTATACCCCCTAAGTAATTAACAACCATGTATTTTCAGCGCAATAACAAACTCCAGAGTTTTGCTTTTAACCAGGGGTCTACTCTGGAAACTAACACGATCTGAAGCTATTCATAAAAATAGAGGCTTGGAGGGCTATCCAAGAAAATTCCTGCTACTTTTCTCCATGCACCAAGGCTTCTTTAAAAACGGGGTAAATATCCTTAAAGGCTAAGTTTGCATCAACATTTGCACTATTAAAAGTAACACCAATTGCACGCCCTTTATCCGCAAAGATCAAAGCATAGCTTAGGAAAGTGCCACCGGAACCTGAATGGGTACTGACTCGCCCCAGCCCTTCTTTGAACTTACTGCCCCATCCCATAGGAAAGCGGTTATCTTTTGCTTCACCAAAATGCAACAACTGACAATATTCTTGAGTCAATACTTTAGATTGCCCCTGCAAGCACCTCAAGTTCTCCATAAGCCATTTTTCATAATCCAGTGCAGACAAACTGAGATCACCAGCCGGGCCGAGAATAGTAGGTATGGTATTCTCCCCATTAGGATCGTCAGGAACAAGTTGACCGTCTTTACCAGGGATATGCCCATACACACCCCTACTATCATGTTTACCGGGCCAGCCGAAAATCGCATTAATTTCCAGAGGCTTGAAAACAAACTCTGTCATCAACTCCTCCCAGGGCTTACCGCTAACCTTTTCTAGCATGGAAGCAGCAAGCACATATCCAGCATTTGAGTATCTGATCTCTTTGCCATCTGCCGCAGGTGAGGGAGGAAGCTCCAACATTTTGTAAACAAAATCCTTCCTAAGCTCCATTGCCTTTTTGGGGGAAAGTTTAGTATCCATAAATTGAGTTGGGATTTCAGAAAATTCTTCCTCCTCAGTCATTGGTTTTATCCAGGCACGATGGGAAAGAAGATTAGAAAGTGTTGCCTGGCCATAGTTATTAGCGTTCTCTTTCGGTATCTCAGGAAAGATTTCGGCAACATGAGTGTCCCAATCAATCTTTCCCTTCATGACAAAAATAGCTGCCAAATAAGCGGTAAACGCTTTGGTGTTAGAACCAATATGCATGGGATCGGCAAAAGAAACTGGAAGTTCACCACCGACCACTCTTGTGCCCCTGACCCCTTGATAGATTACTTCTTCTGGGGATACAAAGACCCACGAAATAGCTGGTACATTATATTCGGAGATAGCCTTATCAAGTGCTGCGTCAAATAAAGCTTCTGCCTTAATATCAGAGCTCTCTGCATCAGCAAAACAAGCTGAATAGCTTAGCAAGGCGATTAAAGCCGATATAAATGTAAAACCCCTCTCCGACATACAAACTCCTCTTATATAAAAAACTTATCACAATAGATCTGAAATCATCATCAAAAATGACTCAGGCCGAAAATGGATTTAAAAACAGAGCTTAACTTAACAAGTCATATCAACTAAAAACCCAAGATAGCAACTGATTTTACATCAATTCAAAACCCAATTAACAGGTTTATAAATTTTTTGATCGCTTATTTCAGTCAACCCACCAGATCTAATAGACAGAATTCCGGGCAAATCATCAATATAGAATTTTAGAAAAACTATTGCACCAATAAATGCTTAACCAGCGCCAAAGACATTTAAATAAGCAGCAATAAAGATAAAAGGTCTATCTGGACTCATTTAGAGTAGAGTTAACTACAAATACCCAATCCTTTCCAAACTTATAAAACTCCCCAACCACACCATATTGCGCCATTTTATTTATCGCGCCAAACAACAAAACAATTACCCTTTCCACACCACTTATTAACAAGTTGACTTTGAAATTCAAATGCAGCACAAAAAATCCAAAATCATCTAAAGCATATGGAAAAGCTTTAAGCCAATAGTCTTTTGAAGTAAGAAAATATGCAAAATTTCAGTTTCATATATCTTATACAACAAAAAACCAATAACTCTTACAAACAATAATCTCACGTCGATTTTTACTGCCAGGCTCCCCCCATCTTATCAGCAACGTCGTCCTTAATTATGAAAGGACTTCCTTTCCATCGATGATGCTACGTTAAAAACATATAACTTAGGTTTGAGGAAATTATTATTATGAAAAAGATCCTTACTGCAGCCACTCTCTGTATCGCCACCGCAGGACTAACTGGTTTGGCTAGTGCAGCAACTTGGTCGCCATCTGGCGCTATCGCCCTGGCGAATGTTGGAAACTTAACAGTCAAAAAAGGTATTCAGCTCACCTGTTCTCTATCTGGTAGTGTCAACTCAACAGGAGCAGATGCATCAGTAGGAAGCTTGGCACTATCAGGAGGTTTTTTGAATATGTGCAACAGGGTTACTTTTAACAACTTACCGTACGAATTGGTTGGGGATGCCAACAATAATGTTACTTTAAAGAATGTGTCTGTTGCCGCTGTAACAGGCAATTGCGCGGGTGATCTTGTGGGCACATTTAATCAAGGAAATGGAAGAATTACTTTTAACAACGCTCAGATTCCAAGCTCCGGCAGTGGGAGTGCTTGTGTTATTAACGGTGTCATTTCAACCAATCCACAGTCATCCTTTACCGTCCCCTAGAGAGAACCAGTTAATTGAGACCAAGACATATCGCTAGTTTTGGCTAGCGATATTTCTTTATAAGAACTCAACAAATCTTTATGTACTACCCACCTCCTACATCTAATCCTATCAGCAATCTTCCTTAGGGATTTCTGCCGTTTTTATATAAACCTCTAAGGCTAATAGCAAGAAGACCACAAGGATAATCGCCAACAGATGCCTAATAGCAACACGAAGTTATTTAAAATACTACAACAAACTGAAAAAATATTACGTTTCAGTTTGCTGCAGTACTTAAGAATAGATCATCCAATTAGTAATAATTAATTAGAGACCCATAAATATTAGAATCCTTTACTGATGTTAAAGCCGACTATACGCGGCTCCAAGGTAAAGACATTAGTGGTCAGGCCTGAGTCATCACTATTGGTAAACAAGTCTGTGATAGGCGAATCATCAAAGATGTTCTTCACATAGAGCTGCATATACAGCTCTGAATTAGGGTTACTCAAACTAACAGAGGCATTCAGATTGCTCCACGCTTTTAGGCGATCATATCCGGTGTTATACACACGCGCATAACTCTCAGATTGCCGATAGTAATCAGCGCGTAGGGTAAGATCCCAGTCTTGAATAGGTATAGTGTGCTCCATGCCTAAATTTATTGTGAAGTGCGGAGCATTAGGAAGCTCATTACCACTCAAGTCTGCCGCAAAACCTCGCCCTCCATTTGGTGCATCGGTAAGCGGGTTGTAGGGATCAACACCGTAATAAAGATCCCAGCGATACCAGGGTGGAGCTTCAATTTCAGGGGTAAATGATCCGTACCGGGCAGAGCCTGAACACAATGACCAGATTGCCAATGCATTTTCTTCAGCTGCTGCAAGCTCAGCCAGTTCTACCGGTGCAATGCAATTAGAAGGTACTTGGATACTGGGGCGTACCAGAACCCAATCTTCATTGCCCTGGGTACGATTCATCACATCGACAGATTCCTCACCATCCGCAATACGAGTTTTCAAATACCCTAGATTCATGTCGACTCGAGTATTACTACTGAGTTGCCAAGCCAACTCCAGCTCCAACCCCATACTTTCAGCATCAAAGTTTTCATTAAGGGAAATACGGTCGACGATCTGAGAAACCTGGTAATCCTTATAATCATAATAAAATGCGCTGGCATTCAATGTCAGGCTACCATCTAAAAGAATATTTTTTGTACCAAACTCAATAGCATTAACATATTCAGGATCAAAAGCATCTTCAAGAGGTTGGAATTGCACAACCGTAGGATCAATATCGGCACGAGGTGGATTGGTACCACCTCCCTTATAACCATGTGCAAAGGAGAAATAGAACATCGTATCGTCAGTAAATGGTGTGTCCGTACGCCAATCCAATATTGCTCTTCCGGTAAACTCCTGCCAATCTTGTGTAACTTGGCTTTCCGATGGATACCCTCGGTAGCTGAGGCCTCCAGTTAATTCACCTGAGTCAATCTCACCGGTCTCTGAATTCAGCTGAGTACCCAATAATAATTGGCTCGGTACAGGAGTAGAGCGCTTGCGATCATCGGTATAACGCAAACCCGTAGTTAACTTCACATCATTGGTAATTTGCCAATAGGCCTCTCCGAACAGAGCCCAGGAGCGTGTCTCAACTAGATTGCGGCTTAGGAAATAGTTGTGCCCTTCTTCATCGATATTCTCGAGTGAATTAGGGTCCACATAAACACAATCTTTATCATTATTTTTCGCCGTTGGGTCTGTACAGTTTTCTGAAGATAAACCCGTGTCTGGGTCATAGACATCGTTGTACACATATTCAGCGATAATGCTGAACATATTATTGAAAACAAAATAGTCATCCTGAGTTTTAAAATCCAGGTAGTTAGCACCCAATGAAAAATTCCAAGGACCCTCAAAGCTCGTTTGTAAACGAAACTCCTGGCTCCACTGCTTGTTATCTGAGCGGCTGATATCCACAGCCAATATTCCTTCTGAAGGGCCCAGCTGTGGGTCAGTGTAAATACCACCAGGGCTCGGACCATTTTCACCAGAATCGTTAAAAATTGCGTCAGATACGTAGCGGTTATAATCCTGGGAGGAGTAGTAATCATCTTTGGCATAAGTTGACTGAGAGAATAAAGTGATAGCATTCCCTAGACCCCATTCGAAATTTAACTGTACTAAATCATTCTCAGCACGAAATACCGGATCATAGCTAGTCGAAATCTTGCGCAGATCTCTAGATTGCTCCGCATTGGCATAGGGGTCGGTATACCAATCCACCATAGGAAGTCCATTGTCCAGAAAAACAAATTGAGGGACTAAGACAAATGCAAATCCTCTACCATTTGGTGTGTCATAGGCCTTATCACTATACACGGATTCAGGTAAACAACCCTGGCTGAAAAATACCGGGGCAAAACCTGTTAGCTTAGTATTCCCAATAGTAGAGGGACCAGGATCTTTGGTACAAAGCTGCTTACCGGTACGGGAGCGCTTATCGTCTTCCTCAAAGTGCTGCCAGATCAAGTTGGCATTAAAATTATCAACAGGTTCCCATTCAAAGATTGCGCGAGTGGAATAGAGGTCGCGATCGTTCACGTCATTTCCGGTATAAGTATTGTTATCAAAACCATCTCGCTTGGTCATAGCACCGGAGAGACGAAGGGCTAAAGTATCGCTCATAGGCAAATTAAACATACCGCTGGTGCGTTTAGAGTTATAATTGCCTATTTCCACCTTAATCTCTGAATCCAATGCATCACCCGGCATTATCGGCAGCATGTTAACCACGCCTGCAGTAGCATTGCGGCCATAGAGGGTGCCCTGAGGGCCACGTAACACTTCCACCCTCTGCACATCAAAAAATTCCTGCTCGAATAGCCGATTACGAATCAATGGCGCGTTGTTAAAACTCACTGCCACTGCAGGGTCCGTAGCCGCAGAGACCGCTTTGGTCCCCACCCCCCGGATGGAAAAGTTATAGGTACTGAAATTGGCCTTGGAGAAATTCACATTTGGCACTGCTCTCAACAGCTCCTCACCACGCTCAATCTTCAAAGCATCCATGCTGTCACCAGATAGGGCTGAAACCGCAATAGGTACATCCTGGAGACTCTCTTCAATTTTCTGGGCCGTAACCGTCACTTCTTCAATAGGCTGTTTGGAGTGGCTACTTTTTTCAGTATCCTGCCCATCTTGGGCAAGCACTCCAGAAGGAGTAATAAACATTGCCAGGCAAGTTATTGCAGCACTGTACCAAGGGGTGGTTTGATTAAGCGGATTGGCGGCACGAATTGCTTGTGCAATCAATTTTTTTTGCTTACGCAGGCTCATCATCATTCTGACTCTCTCTATTATATTTTTCTCTATTTTTCTGTCAGCCAAACACCACCTTATCTCAGGCCTAACCAGATTAAAGACGCATTTCAATTTCTATCGGGGGGATATCCCCCTACTAGCAAATCCTTTTTTACTACATATACACCCCCTAAAATCAAAGAGATTAATCCAACAAAAATTAACATAAAAAAACAAAAGCAATGACCAAATCTTCCTGCAGCCAACCTTTCATCCAGCATCGATGAAAATGATAACTTTCAATATAGGAGTGCAAATTTTTCACCACCTTTCACCTCCTAAAAAATCTTCAGGAGTGTAGTTCAGGCCAGCAAAAGCAGATTTAAAAATTGACAGTGAAAAAAGAGGGCGATGTACACTTATTTCAAGTAGGACAAGTCCATCGTAATTTTAGTGAAGAACAAAATGTTTATGTTGATTACCGGTAAAGAGGAAGAATCACTTTTCTTCGACTAATATTGCTGGGGCACGCTAGAAGCATCCTGAAATCTTTACCGGTCAAGCAATATCCTTACCTCGCCTACCATAACCCGAATGACAAGCATATTAGAGTTTTCGGCAGGAAAGGCTATGGAACCTCTTCCAGCGCCCGCCTCACTTTTATCAGTGCGCGCTGAATAAGCTCCTTTACCGATTCTTTGGAAATTCCCATACGTTCGGCAATATCCTGATAGGTCATACCTTCAAAGCGATGAAATTTAAATGCAGTTCCTGCTCGGGGAGGCAACCCTAAAATCGCCTTCAATACGCATCGGCAATCCTGCATACCTATTACCGTACGCTCAGGCGTGATCACATCAGGAATTTCCAAATCTTGGGAGAGTGACTCATGAAGTGTTCTACATCGGGACTTTTGATATCGGCCGTAACTAATCAAAAGATTTTTAGCAACTGCAAAAATATAATTTCTTGGGCTTTCAATTTCTATATCGGATTGATGAACATGCCAATGTAATTGAGTAAAAACCTCCTGTACCAGATCATCAACATCGGCAGAGTTTACCCGAGATGAGAAGTATCGTCTCAATCTGGGGAGGTACTCATCCACCCAAGGAGAAATATCTTTTTGATGAATTTTATCCATAGTGAAACACACACGTGATTCAACTAATATTTAGCACTCCTCTAACACATAAAAGATTAGACAAGCAGAACAACATACGCGAAAAGGAAAATTTATTTTTACAATACACTTAAGGCAACACTTTCACAGCAATACAAGCAAGCAAAATACAGCAAATGCTTGGTCACAGATACAACCAAGAAAATCCATTAATTCCTAAACTGTAATTACATAAACGGAGAATAACCGCACAGGAAATTTTGATAAACGTCTTTCAGAAGACTTTAAGCAGAATAGAACGCCTTTTTCACAACCAAGAACATAACACCAAACTATAACCAGGCAATCGTTTATAGTTGACTATATTGATCTCATCTACCCGTCCGTAATCATCAAAAAAGTTCAAGACTTTCTTTAATAAAGAAGTAGACCTAGTTCCCAATCATTTTTAATTAACACCTCCCCCCTTTCGACACCAATAGTCACAATATGCACAGGTACTGTTGTAATAATTTTATCAAATGAGAATAGACTCTAAGGCCCGCTTATACTTTTCAAACTTTCTTGTTTTTTTGTGATAACCTGCCTATCCAGCAAGACCCAGACTGACCAAAGAAGAATATCCATCTATTAGCAAAAAGGTGATTTTTGCGACAAATTAAGACCTTAAAAGCCCAAACAAAAGAGCGAACGATGGCTAAAAGAGATTTTCTTTGATTTTTCAGCCTATTTTGTCTGGAATTTCAGTATCAAAAAATGCCTATACTGGTTTGACTCACAACAAACAGCATATCCGCTTTCCTTCACCCACCTTTACTCTAACCAATGACATCACACTCGCTATTTACAGTATTGGCCAGGGGTTACCTGTCATCTTTTGTCATGGTTTCCCTGAACTCGCTTTTTCTTGGCGCCATCAATTAGAGGCCACCGCAAAGGCAGGATTTAATGCTATTGCCCCAGACTTGCGTGGATTTGGCCTTAGCGATTCGCCCAAAGAGATTTCTGCTTATTCAATAACCGAGGTATGTGATGACCTCACAGGTATGATGGACTATTTAGGTCTAAAAAAAGCTGTGTTTTGTGGGCACGACTGGGGGCAGTTTGTTGCTGACAGCATGGCACTACTCTTCCCAGAGCGCTGTGCCGGCCTGATTGATATTGGGGAACCGCACAACTTTCGCCCAAGAGATCTGCCCTTAGTGCGGCCAAGGGCTGATGAATTAATCGATAAGCCTGCATACAATCATTTTTTGCAGCAACCTGAAATCCCAGAAGAGTTACTAAACAACAATGTAGAAAATTTCTTCCGCACATTTTTTCAAAAGGGGGATCTGACTAGTGAAAACCTCTCCAAGCTGCCATTAAATTCCCCAGAGAGAAAACTCGATCTTTCAGCAATGATGAGCAGTAAGACTGAGAAAATGCCTCTCTTTGTTTCAGAGAAAGATCTTAGGGTTTATGTAGATACCTATCAAAAGACAGGTTTTGATGGCGGAATCAACTGGTACAGGGCCATGGACATATCCTGGAAAGAGATGCAAAAACATCCTCAGCATTGGGCGTTAGACATACCCTATCTTTATCTTTGGCCAGCACAAGACCCCATAAACCCCCAGGGATTACAGGCAGGCCTAGAAGACTACATCGATAACTATCAAGCTTTTTCTATTGAGGATTGCGGTCATTTCGCCATGGAGGAAAAACCCAAGAAAATTTCCCATCATATTGTCAACTGGCTCAATCAATATTTTTCAAGTATAAAACACTAAAATTCGATCTAAGGAAGGACAGTAGTCAATGCGTTTTATCCTCAATCACCCTTTTATTAAAGGGATTCTCTTTTTAGGCCTCCTCACTAGCGCAGTAATCATCCATGCAGAACCTGCTAAAAACGAGGAGGCATTCACTTTCACAACCTGGAACAAACAGACTGCGGATGGCTTTGAGGGCTTCTTTAAAGTGCCAGAAAATCGCGGTATTCCTAAAAGCCGCTCGCTAAAAGTCCACTATGTAGTCGACCCTGAAAAAAACCAAACACCAGCCTCCAGTACAGTGTAATAAGGGCTTACGGAACGATTCGCACTAAATTCACCTTCCAAAACATGAGCAAATGAACCGTATTGTCAGCCA